>NZ_CALSFR010000015.1:0-4968 GCF_943737035.1 Pseudomonas sp. Marseille-Q5299 | reverse complement strand
AACGGGCTGCGGTAGGGCGCGCTGTGCAGCTGGCCTTCGAAGGTGCTGAGGAAGAAGCCGTAGGAGGCTTCGCTGAGCTTCGAGCCGAGCAGGGCATCGTCCGGCGCCGGGCGTACCGATTTGAACAACGTTGCCAGGCTGCCGGGCGCATCACGGCGCTGCTGGGCCATGGGCAGGTTGCTCTCGGCAAAGAACTGCACCTCGATCAGCAGGAACTGCCGGGCTTCGGCGGCCTTGCGTTCGTACAGCGGGTGCTGGGTCAGCTCGAACCAGCGCCCGGCCTGCAACTGGCGCACGCCACCCTGGCCGTGCACGCGGCGGGCCTGGGATTCACGCTGTTCGATCTGCACGCGGCTCAGCCAGTCGCCGCGCTCCTGCTTCTGCCAGTTGTACTGGCCCTGGTATTCGTAGCGTTCCAGAGCAGCGGGGGCGGAAGCGGCTTCAAGCGCCGGCATCACGCTTTCGCGTGGCTGGCTGTGGGCCAGGTAGTCGACGCTGCGCCAGTTGAGCTTGCCGCTGAGCAGCTGCGAGCCGGTGCTCCACTGGGTGATGCCGTCCTGTTTTTCGGTGACGCTCTGGGTGTGGAACGGCACGCTCTGCGGGGTGAGGGCGGGCAGGGTGTCGACGCTGTCGGTGAAGACGATGCAGTGGCTGTCGGGCTTGTGCTCGACGTACCAGAAGATGCCTTCGAGCTCGCACCAGCGTTGCACGAAGTTGGCGTCGGTTTCGTTGAACTGGGTGACGTAGGACAGCGGTGCATACTCGCGGCGCAGCTCGAGGCGGTAGTTGCCTTTGGCCTGTGGGTACTGGACGAACACGGCTTCGAGGATCGCGGGCAGGGCCTTGTCCTGCCAGATGCGCTCGACGCCGTGGGCGCGCAGGGCCTGGAGCCGGTCGGCACCCAGTGGAGTGGTCAGCTGCAGCAGGCGGCTGTATGGCGAAATGTATAACTCCTTCGCCTTCGCCTTCATCCATTTACTCCGGAAGAGGTTTGAAACCGTGCAACAGCTCATCCCAAAACGCCAACGCTTCCTCATTCGATTTGAAGTTGCTTCCACTTTCATGAGTGCCTAACTCAATCGCAATATAGGGGCGTGTATTGGATTCTAATGTCCCATCATATTCGAATTGGAAGGCATAAAAATTTTTGCCATCTATTATCGTACTAACTGCCACCTCTTCCCCGTCGATGCCGCCTACAGTTCGCTTGTTCTTTCGAAGAGTCTGTAAGCGGCCACTATTTGACAGCTCACCCACTACGGGATCGTATTCCTTTTGCTCGAATCGCTCGATAAGGCTGGGTTCTTTCTCGATAATGCTCTTTGTAAGAAGGCTTACATAGTTTCCTGTGTGGCCACTAATTTGCGCGCCCATATAGACAGATTCGAAAAATTGATTATTGGGGAGCGTTGAATAACCAGCCTCCAATGCGAAGGCTCCGTGCGGGGGCTCCGCATCAGGGTGTCTGAAGTAAATGGCATTGCTTAGTTTTCGCATGTTCTCTACTGCTTCAGTTACACCGTTTGGTGTGACACGTTTGATCATCATGTGATACAACGTGTTTTTACTTGTGAGCAAGTATGCATTGAAGGTGTAGAGTGTGCTGAGGCGTGAAAGTAAAAGCACGCTTCCATTGTCGAGCTGAATTGTTTTCTCGTATTTGCTGCTGGTCCCGCGAGCGACTCCTTTTTCAAGGTCTTCAATGAGGCGTGAAGTAATGGCTGGCAATTGAGATTTACCGTTTTTGCTCACCAATTCAAGTTTTTCATCAAAAATCTTGTAGTCAGCAGCGATTTCCGAGCCTCGTGGGAGCGATAATTGAAAGCGGCCGAAGTAGTGCGTGTTCCAGTTGTTTTCAGGCATGACGGCCTCTCTTGGTTTGCTGGTGGCTGCGAAAAGTGAGCATGATGCGCATATTAAAGCTACAGCTATTAAAGTCCGGTGGACTAAATTCATCTCAGATCCATTTTGCTATTGAAATATCAAATGCTGTTAGAGATTCTTATCAGGCTGTATAAAGTAGCGAATTGCGTTCGGCCGGCCTTGTCAGTGTAAGCATCCTGGTGGCCGTAACCCGCCGAGTTATTGAACGCTCCTTCTTTGCAGTAACGGTTAAGTATTCCGCCATTTTGTCCGTGAGCAAATGCGCCGTGCACGCCTCGTTTACCTCGGGGTGCAGTAGATGAAAATGCCGGAACCGTGCCGTCGCCAGGGTAGTAACCCGGCCCAATGCTAAGGGTATAAACGCCGTTTAGCGTGATCTCTGCGTCCAGATTGTCGCTGCTCAGATTGGCTGTTTTAATATCGAGACCTTGGAGGCTATTGGCTGCCCACTCAATTGTTCCCCAAGTATAAAGTTTGGGTGATTTCGACTCGGCAGCATAATGCACGAAGGTGTTCGTATGGTATTTTTTTTCAATGTCAGCGTGGAAAACTTTTACTTCGTCAATGATATCACAAAATTCTTGTCGTAAAGACGGCGGCGCTGACTCAATTTTCCTCAATTTTTTCGGTTTTGACTGGCTGGCAGAAACAATACCTGCGGGGTCAAATAATTTATTATTTTGTTCAGGGATCAATCCCCACCATTTTTCTGATTTATAGATTTCTTCATAAGGGCATCGCTCGGGAAGGCGTAGTACTCTCTCAAGGCTGGATTTGTCTTTTGCAAACAGCCAAGGTTCGCCGTCATTATAGTCGTGAGAAGGTAACAGTTCCAGCGGGCCGTTTGCAAATGCCATCACCGCTATACCATCTGCGGCATCGCGCCCCAGAATTTTCTTTTCAGCCAACGCTTCAAACCCTGCCCGAACTCGCTTGTAACTTGCGGGTGCTCCAGTTGCTGGCATCGCGCCATGGATAATCCCGTATACTTTATCGAACCCGTGGCAAGCGATCATGGCTCTCGCCACCAAGCCACCCATTGAGTGGGTTACGATAATAACTTTTTCGGCTTTCCCGTTGTAATGCGGAAGTACCGTATCATTGATGTAGTCAATAATGTCTTTAGCTGAGTCGCGGTTCGACTGCAGCCAGTTATAGCCGGCCGCCCAAACTTCATACTGTGTGTCTGCTGCGATCTTCAACCCACTTGCATCGCCCATCGCAGTGAGGCTGGGATTATCCTCCCAGTCCCCCCAGTCTGCAGGCGCTTGATCGACACGCTCTCTCCATGCACCTTGGAGGTTGCCATTGAGCATGATGTCATTCATCTGGCGTTGCATTTCACCCATAATCGGATGATAGGCAGAGCGCATTATTGCCCCCCACTTACGGGTTCGCATATCGTCTTTCGAAAGCCCGCTGCCAGCAGCGTCCAGCTCGCCACCTTCGTAGACCCCTACCGCGCCGGGGGTCGAGTCCAGCTCGGCTTGCCGTTGCTTGGACGACTTGAACCAGCTGCCAAAGAGGAGCCCCAGCGTTTTGACAACCGGGAAAATACCATCCATGTTGGGTGCTACCCAGACGCGCTTCTTGGTCTTCATATTCATGAGGTTGGTGCCCATGATCCCTGGTATGAAGACAATCGGTATGACCTTATCGCCTTTGTAAGGCAAGGATTTCTCTATCAGATTAGCCGAGGAGGAGAGTGTTGTATGGGCCGCCAGCATCCCATCCTCATCATATTCTTGAGGCAGGTGAAGCGCAGAATCATTGGGGGTCGATGTCTTAGTTCCCATGGCGAGATCCCTTTTTTCAGCTGTCGATTCATGAGGCTTAGCGAAACGGCTCATCATGCATCTCCCAATACTTTGATTTTCACAAACTCAGCAATCTGACTCTGCTGCACCGGAATCTTCCCCGCCGCATCCGACACATACTGCATCACGCTGCCATCAGCCCTGGTAACTTCAACCTTCACTCCCGACGCAGGCTCACCAGTACTGAGCTTCTTGATCACATAAGGGTCGGCAAAGTCGGTCTTGGGCATCTCGTTAAAGGTATGCGACAGGCTGGTGCCGCCACTGAAGACCTTTTTCGCCCCTTTGACATCAATGGTCCCCGGCGCGTGGATTTCGATATTGCCGCCCTTTATGCGGATGTAGCCGCCACCACTGGTGAGCAGAATGCCGTCCTTGGCGGCGATTTCGATACCGGCCGCCGTAGAGCTGAGCTTCATGTTCTGCAGTGAAGTCAGCAGCATCTCGTCGTTCTGCGCTTGTAGCTCCACCTTGCCTTTGGCCGCAAACAGCTTGGCGCCGGCGTTCTGCGCAAACAGGCTGATGCTGTGCACCACGCTGGCCAGCAGCGATTTGCCGCTGGCGATGTTGACGTCTTTCCCGGTACTGATGGTCAGGTGCTTGCCGCTGTGCAGGTGTGTGTTCTGCGGCGTGGCCGTGGCGATGTCGGCTGGGGAGGAGGCGATCAGCAGCGGCTTCTGGTAACCCGGGGTCTTACCGCGGCCACCGTTGCGAATCGCCCAGGCGGTGTCGCCGCCGTTGCGCTGCTGTTCGCTCGGCCCCTGGCTCGGGCTGCTGCTGTCGTTGCCGTAGGTCACGTCGGTGTCGGCGTTGAGCTGAGTCAGGCTGTCGAGGCCGCCCTGCAGGGCGTCGGCGTTGTGCTGCTGGGCCGTCTCGGAGAGGGTTTTGAGGCGTTGCTCGCTGTTCTGCAGCTGTTGCTGGGCCTCGCTGACGTCGAGCTGGGCGCCTTCGGCGTTGCTGCGCTTCCAGGTGCTCAGGTACAGGCCTTGCTGGGCGCGCAGGGCGCCGTAGGCGTCGGTGCGCAGCTCGAAGCCGGTGCCGCGCAGGCCGCCGCGGTTGTTGCCGCGCTGGTCGATCAGGTAGCCGAGGTTGAGCTGGGTATGGCCGTGGCTGCTGTGGATCTGTGTGCGGACCTGGCCGGTGGAGTCGTCCATGACCCACTGGTTGAAGCCGCCACCGCCGACTTCCTTGCTCTTGTAGCCGCTCATCAGGCCGCTGGAGTGCCAGGCGGGTTTGTGGCCGCCGTAGACCTGGCCCATGACCAGCG
>NZ_CALSFR010000014.1:0-102066 GCF_943737035.1 Pseudomonas sp. Marseille-Q5299 | reverse complement strand
CCGCTTGAACGGCTCAACGCTGAAATCAAACGCCGCACCGATGTCGTGGGGATTTTCCCCAACGATCCGGCCATCACACGGCTGGTAGGCGCGATGCTGCTGGAGCAGAACGACGAGTGGTGCCTGCCCTTTCCTCGCTCTGAGCGAGGCGCAATAAATCCGTCCATTCTGATTGCCTGTGATGCACCAAAAGCTCACATGGATAAAGCCCTACGCTCGGAATGAGGGCAGTAAGCGTCATCTTCCCTATGAAAATGTAACCTCCTATGCAGTGAATGCAGCTTGGCATATACCTTGCTTTACCCAAGAAAACCGAACGAATGTTCGTGCGGTTTCGGCAGGTCAGGTTCAACGACATCGGGGGCCCTATCGAGGCTCGAGGTTCAAGGGGAGAAGTTAGATGACAGCGTGTTTCCCAACCGTAGCCATCGTAGGAAGTGGGCCCTCAGGTTGCTACGTGGCCCAATTTCTTCAAAAAAAATGGGCAGGAGCACAGATCACTATTTTTGAGGCCTTACCAGTTCCTTACGGACTCATTCGCTATGGGGTGGCTGCCGATCATCAGGGATCTAAAGCGGTCATTCAGCAGTTCGAGCGCATGTTCGAGAAGGGTGGTGTCGAGTTCAGGGGAAATGTGAGCATCGGGCGGGACATTTCCTATGCGAAGCTGACCGAGTCATTCGATATCGTCGTCTTGGCAACCGGCCTGAATAATGATGCAGCCTTGGATATTCCAGTGCATCCCCAAGCGGCAGTTGTAGGTGCGGGAAGCTTGCTTAAGGCTCTAAACGGGCATCCAAGAGCCAGCCTACCTAAGGTAGTCGACGGCACCATTCGGAAGCTTGGAAGAAATGTCGCAGTTATTGGAAGTGGGAATGTTGCAATTGATGTTCTTCGGATGGTCGCAAAATCGGATGTCGATCTCGTGGGGTCAGATATCGCCGATGAAATTAGGAATGCTCTGGGTACGGAAGAAGTTAACTGCTTAACACTCATCAGCAGGTCGAGTGCTTCCGACGCTAAATGTGATGAATCAATGATGGCCGAATTGCTCAGCTTGCCTGGGGTTGCCATTCGTGCTCAGGGAATTAGTGAGGATGATCATGGCCCGATCGCACAACTACTTAAGTTGGCTTCTGAGAAGGAAGTAGGCCGAGGCGCCTCTCGTTTGTCTATAAACTTCATGTTCAATGCGATTCCTGTGGAAGTCAATGAGGAACGTGGTTTAGCAAAAGTCTCGCTTGTCGATCGACTGACCGGACTTCGAGCCGAAATGATGTTTGACACAGTGGTGACAGCCATTGGATTTAATAATGGGTGTGCACGTAAGTCTACTGTCCCATTTGAAGACCAAGCATACGACGGAGTTTATCGTGTGGGTTGGCTTAGACGAGGCCCTAAAGGTACCGTGGCAGAAAATCGCAAAGATGCTAAAGCAGTATCAGATCAGATTGTTTCTGATTATGAGGCTGGCATTGTGCAAGCTAGAAAACTTGGGTTGATTTCTATTGTTCATGAATTACCTATCGGTGTGGTAAATCATCAAGGATGGCTTCGTATAGATCGGCATGAGCGGGCCTATGCCAAGCCAACACGGTGTCGCGAGAAAGTCACCGAGATTAGAGCAATGCTAAAAATTGCCCAGAGCGGTGATGACATTAAAGTCATCGCTGTGTCAGAAAAGTTGGTTGACTGATTCGGTTGGATCCTGAGAGGTAAAGATATGTCGAATATTTTAATTGCTTTCGGTACTGAAAGTGGAAATGCCGAAATGGCAGCGGATGATATTGCGTCGTCTCTGAATTCGCGTGGTGCGATAGCAGTTGTTAAATCCATGGAGGACATTTCTGCGGATGATCTGCTCGCAGTGGGACAATTGGTAGTTGTGACCTCCACCTACGGTGAAGGAGAACTTCCTGAAACTACAGCACCTTTTTATGCAGATCTAGTAGAGGCTCAGCCTGATTTGAGCGATGTTGCGTTCTATGCTTTTGGTTTGGGTGATAGCACCTACTCCAAGTTTAATAATGCGATCGATATCGTGGCTGCAAAGCTAATCGACCTAGGAGCCAGTCAAGTAGGTGAGACGGGGCGACATGACGCGGCGACTGGAAAATCGGTCACATCCGTAGCGCAAGGCTGGGTCGACAAAGTCTTTAACTGATAGTGGTTGGGAAGAAACATGAACATTACTCATGAAGTGCTGCCTTGGGCAAACCCTGATTTTCGCCGGAACCCTTACCCTTGGTACGCACGATTGCAGCGCGAATATCCAATTTACAAAGAAAATGAGCACACTTATATTGTCTCGCGATACGAAGATTACATCGAGTATGTGAAACATCCTGCCATGAGCATGGTAGAGCCTGATTGGGTTAAACCTCATCATTGGCATGTGTTCTTGGATACTGTGCTTTTTTACGATCCGCCTAAACATACCGCCCTGCGTAGGCATACAAATAAGTGGTTTACACCCAAGCTGGTGAGGGAATGGATTAAACATACTACTGATGTGACTCGAGAGGCCCTAAATTTTATTGAGGCTGATGGATACATCGAAGCACACCACCATATTTGTGTTGTGCCGACCCATATCACGATGTGCCGAGTTTTGGGGATTGCTGAAGATGATATCGAGATCGCAACTCTCAACTCCTTGAAGATTGTAGGGATGCAGACTCCGGCTGCCACCCAAGCGGATAAAGATCGAGCGCGTGAAGGGTTTGATTGGTTGTTCTCTAAATGCAAAAGCATGATTGAAGAGAAGAGAAAGAGTCCAGGGGATGGTTTGTTGGATGCGATGTTGGCTCTCGAAGCCTCAGGAGATATGACTCCGGAAGAGGTAATTCAAACCCTAGTGTTATTCTATTTCTCGGGTGCGCCAAATCCGGCATATGTCCTAGCATCGATTCTGGAGCACTTTGCAAGAGAGCCGCATTTGTTCGCCCTCTATCGGAATGAACCAGAATCTCGGCAGGCGATGATTAACGAGTTCATTAGATTAAACCCGCCAGAGCAGTCATTCACGCGTTACCCTACCGAAGAAGTGGAAATTCGGGGAGTAAAGATTCCTGCTGGCTCTTGCATCCGATTTATGACTGCCGCAGTCAATCGTGATGAGGCGGTGTTCAAACGGCCTAACCAATTCGATCACAAGCGTCCTCAAGAGGCCAGCCAGCATGTGTCGTTCGGTATCGGCGTCCATGCGTGCGCAGGCCAGGTTATCAGTAGAGCAGAGATTGAAGCGTCTCTGAATGTCATTGCCGAAAGTTTCACCAGTATTGAATTAGCTGAAGACCCGGTCACGCTGCATGATGATCGAATTCGAAACTATCTAACACTTCCCTTGATTTTCAAGAAGTAGCAAAAATTTTACTGCGATGTTGGTTCATTTCTTGCTCGTAGAGGTCGTTCTGGGTAGCGATTCGTGGTGTTTGATTGGATGATAGATGGCGATATGAATAATCTGTCAAGCACGTTGCGTCAGGGAAGGGCTCTCATCGCAGAGTATTTACAGCAGGCATTTCTAATCTTGCTGAATGAAATCTACTCAAATCTGCGCTAATAAATAATAATCCCTAGTAATAATCTCTGCCAAATTATGTTAACCAAAATTCTCAATAGGAGAATCAGCATGGCGATTACTGCGGAGGCCAAGGTCTTGGGGCACGCTTCGTCCTCGGGGCATGCAAAGCTAACTGGTCAAATGGGGGCATTCAGTCTGGCACTTACCGTGCTCGCATTCTCAGCACCTCTTACTACGGTCTCTGGTTATATTCCAGTGGCTTTGTCCTTCGGTGGAGTTTCTAGTCCGCTGGCCTTTATACTTGTCACCGTAATGATCCTGATTTTTGGGGTTGGCTATGTGACTCTAAATGCTGCTGTCAAACGTCCGGGTGATTTTTACTCTTTTATCAGCTATGGGCTCGGGAAGGAGGCTGGCTTAGGGTCGGGCTTGATGGCGGCAGTGTCCTACTTCGTTATTTTGACTGGCGTAGCGGCCTATTTTGGAGTTTCATGTGCTGATTTCCATAAGGAAATCTCTGGGCACGCTTTACCTTGGTACTGGTACTCATTGGGCTGCTGGCTGGCGGTAGGTGTTCTTGGTTATTTAAATGTCGAACTTTCAGCAAAAGTCCTGACTTGGGTAATGGTTGCTGAAATATTAGTTTGTCTGGTTTTTGTGTTTGGTGTTTTTGACGGTGGAGGAGGATCCTCTTTGGGTGCTGGTGTTCCGTTCACCCCTGGCGAACTATCGAAGCCGAATGTAAATTTACCATTTGCAATGCTTTTCGTTGTGTCGTTCTTCATGGGCTTTGAAGCCACGGCGTTGTTTCGGGATGAGGTTAGGCTGCCAGATCGAACCATTCCAATGGCCACTTACGGAGCCATTGTATTTATAGGTCTGATTTATACTGTCTGCGCTTATGCGTTAATCATGTCCTATGGTTCGAGTGCTCAAGATGTTGCCTCTGCTAATCCAGCAACTATGTTTTCATCTGCTTTCGAGAAATTCGTAGGCGGTCGTTATCGGATTTTGGTATCAGGTCTTATTCTGGTTTCTGCATTTGCATGTATTCTTTCGATTCACAACGTGCTTTCCCGCTATCTCTACAATCTGGGAACTGATGGAGCGCTGCCAGAGCTTCTTAGGCAGGTACATCCGAGACACGCATCTCCTTACAAAGCATCCATTACCGTCTCGATTTTGGTTCTTGCTGTGCTTATGCCTTTTATTTTGCTGGGCGTTCAGCCTGAACTACTTTATGGTCAGCTTTCAGGTGTAGGTACATCAGGCGTCATATTTCTGCTGACTTTTGTCAACTTCTCCGCCTTGGCTTGGTACTTTACCAAGGGAAGGTTTGATGGGGCGAGTTGGACTAAATCGTTATTAGCTCCAGCTGTTTCTTCCGTATTCTTCATTGTCCTTGTAGTGCTGGTTGCCAAGAATTTCGAATTACTTGTGGGCGGGGAACCAGGGCAGAGAACCTGGATGCTATACAGTCTTGCTGTCGTGCAAATAGTGGGCATGGGGTTAGCCTGCTACTATCGGGTGGCTAAGCCGCATGTTTTTGAGAAGCTAGGTAGAAGTCATAGCTGATCTCAGCGCTCGGCGTTGGGTGGGTATTGCCCACCCATTTTTTTTGCAAGAAAATTTAGTGTTGAACTGCGTCTGGGTGATATGCTAGATAAATCGTATTTTGAGCTCTAGATGGGGGCGCGAGAGTATGCCTGGATCCGAAAATGCTACGGCAATGTTGGTGCGCCTTGAACAGTATTTAGATACTTTTGATTGGAGTGGTTTGACTCGTGGCAAGCAGGTGATTTTAGAGTCGTTTTTGATTGTAGCGACTCGAGAGGGGATCGCCAATGTTTCGATGCGTAGCCTAGCCGCTGCGGCCGGCGTGAAACCCCCGACTATGTATTTTCACTTCCCTGATGGGCGTGAGGAAATTGTCGCTGCCGCGATGCGTTGGCATTACAACAGTTTTGCGCACGCGCTCAAAACTGCTCTCGCAGAGTGTTGCACTCCTGATAGCTACTGGTCGACTCTAATTAGCTTTCACGTTAGTCAGCAATTGCAATGCCCTGAAAATGATATTTGGGATGCTCTCGTTGCAACAGATCGTATCGCGAAAACTTTGCCTGAGGACTTGCGAAGGGAGGTCGAGGATTGGGAAGACTTTTGCGACTACATGTATTTCTCAATCGCTCAAGATTTAGGAGCCTCATGCACAATGTTAGAGGCTAGAGCTTTGCGAAAGCTTATTGACTGCATCAATTCGTGGTGGTCTTGGGATGGCAGCGAGGAAAATTTGAATCAGGCGATTGCATACAGCTTGAGGTTGTCTCAACGTATTATCGAGATTTAGTAGTTTTACAAATTAAATTATTAATTCTAGGCCGCACGAGTGTTTTCATGCGGCCTAGAAGGCATTCAGCTGGCAGATTGCAATTTGCGCTGTGGTTTACCGAGCGCTTTAGCTCGTGTTGAAGTGATTTTCACAGCAGCGCGAGCCGCCTCGCGTCCTTTCTCAACGAAGTGATTGCTGAAGATCTCACGGTGGTGATCCGTCTCTTGGAAGTGGTGAGGAGTCAGAGATACGGAGAGCACTGGTACCTGAGTATCCAACCCGACTCTCATCAAGCCGTCCACTACAGCTCGTGCTACGAAGTCATGGCGGTAGATGCCTCCGTCGACAACCAATGCTGCAGCCGCAATTGCTGCGTATCGACCAGTCAGAGCGAGCTCCTGCGCCATGAGCGGAAGTTCAAAAGCTCCTGGAACATCCACGACATCTACGTGCTCGGCGGAGATCACCTCGCAAAAACCTTCCAATGCGCGATCAACGATATCGCTGTGCCAGCCAGCTTTGATGAATGCGTAACGATTGGCGGCCATTTTTGTCTACCTCATCAATTCTTGTTTATCTCCTCGGTTAAGGGTTGCCGAGGGCTTGTACATTCAGTTGCTGGTGGAGGCTCCTTTCATGAAGTCCCGTCAGCGTTTAGCCCTGTCCTCCTCCAGTGCTCGTTTTGATTGGCATTGGAGGAGGGGCGTTAAGGGCTTAAAGCAATCAGGCGATTTCAGCGCAGGTGCGGTAACGACGTTGATGCCAAACGAGGCACTCTGACGGATCTTCCGGAGTCATCACGATGTCGGCGATCGTGCCGATCAGGATCGTGTGGGAGAAACCGTCAATGGCGCGTTCCAGTTTGCAATCAAAGGCGATAAGGGCGCTGCTCAGCAATGGAGCGCCGGTGACGCGCTCCACCCAGTCGGAACTCGCGAAGCGGTCTACACCGCGTTGGGTGAACAGCGCGGCAAACTCAGTCTGGTTTGGCTTGAGCACGTTGACACCAAAGGCTCCTTGAGCGATCAGCTCGTCATGTGCGCTTGCGTTCTTGTTTACGCAGACGATGAGCGAAGGCGGTTCTGCAGACAGGCTGCAGAGTGCCGAAACGGTGAGCCCCATTCGCTTCTCACCTTGGCCCGTGGTGACCAAGGAAACGGCACCGGGGAGGATCGACATTGCTTGCAAGAACAGATTCTTGTCGACCACGTCACTCACTTGGGTAATTTTTTCTACAACAGACATTTTTCACCTCCGCAGACTTGGCTGGTTTGATTTGCTCCGCAGCCGTAGCGCGATCAATCCGCCTGAAATCACATTCTTCTTTGAGTTTTCTTGCTGCCCTATGGCAGTTAACCGGCTCGGTGAAGGGAGCAATGTCCCGCCGAAGCATTCGTCAATCTGAGATAGCTGCGCTTGAGAGCGGCTTGTCTCTGATCTCAGGTTCTCTCACTAGCGTGCATGAGAACTGTCCCAAGTTGAGCCAACCCATAGAAAGGCCGGTGATCAGTGGGTTTGAGCGATGTGAAGGAGAGCGGGAACGCTCCGTTAGTAGGTGCGACGCCCTCAGTAGCTCCCCCGAGTGTCTACCGCGCGGAAAAGTGACCCAAGCTGGGACAGTTCGGCGCTGTACGCGTGAGCAAGACTGCCCCCTGTCGTAGACATTTGGTTATGGAATGCGAGTGGTGAACAGGATTGCCGTAAAGCGAATCACTTGGGGCTTCCGGCTACTTGAATTCCCACATAAGAATAAATAGGAGCTGGACTGGTGAGAAATCGCGGATATGCCTTTTTAAGGGCCGGAGCTAATAAGGAGTTGACACAAGAGTCCTATGAGGGCTTTTGTGAAATGATTCCGAGAGACCATGTCGATTCCTTTGTAATCTCGGATGTATTTACGATTCCTCATGTCGCAATGATGCTTGCAAAAACAGGTAGCTATGAAGCCATTGTTACTTGTGCTCTGGTTAATGAACAGGTGGCTTGGCACCAGGAGCACCTTGTGAAAAGTATTTTTGAGGGTCTAGCGAGAGTAAGTGTAGATACCGAAGTATTAATGGTTCCGTTGATCTTTGAGTCGACGAATCGCTCTGGCAGTAATCATCGTCCCCTTGATGCTGAGGCGTTCTTTTTAAGAGGTTTGGAGGCAGCAAGTACGGCTCTTGAAATTTCGAAGTTGAAGTCTTCCGTTTTTGCACTGAAAGACGTTCTTGCAAGGCTCTGGCCTATTTGATTATGGCGCGGCTGTGATTGAATCGTTAATTTCGCTTGTTGTCACTAGGTCTGATATGTCCATTAAAACTGTTTCCATTCGCGTAAAAATTGTTGCCCTTGCCGGTCTCTGCCTATTGGGTATCGTCGGTGCTGTGGTATCCATGAATATCCACATGTCAGGGAGAAATAACTTACTGATTGCGCAGTCAAGCGAGCAGATGATGATCGCGAGTGCAAAGAGCTTGCTCCTGTCTGAGGCCAGCGAGCAGGCTGTGTCTCTGGATGGATACTTTGGGCAGAGCTTGATGTTGCTCACTTCTATCGCGGATCAGGTGACGGCCCAACGAGAGGGATGGGAACAGCACGGTGGTGACGCAGCTGCACAACGTGAGCTTCTCAACCAAACCTTGAAAAAGCTGTATGAGCGTAATGCATCCATAGGTTTACAGGGGCTCTGGATTGTTTTTGAGCCCAATGGCCTGGATGGGCAAGATGCGTCCTTCCGGAATGATCTGAAGCACGGCGGAAACGACAAGGGGCGCTTCACCTCTCAGTGGAGTCGGTACGGAGGAGCTTCGGTCAACTCAGTGATTTCTGAGGCCGACTTTGGGCGGGGAGACCTAAATGCCAGTGGTGTTCCGTACAACAATTGGTATCTGTGCCCCAAGACAACCCGATCCGTATGCCTTCAGCCTCCGTTCAAAGACACCGTGAACGGAGAAACGGCGTTGTTGACATCCATATCTATGCCGGTCGTGGTCAATGGTGCTGTCGTTGCGGTGGTGGGGGTGGATCTGTCCTTGGTCGCGTTGCAGGCTGGCGTTCAAAAAAGTGCATCTGAGCTTTTCAATGGCCGGAGCTATATCGTCATCACTTCCAATGACGGGGTCGTGGCAGCCAATAGTGCGAACCCTTCCTCCATTGGGTTAGAGCGAGCAGATAAAGCGCACGGCAGCGCCACGCGGAGTTCGCCAAGTGTTGAGGAGATCGGGAACGAGGTGCAAGCCATCTTCCCAGTCCGCCTGACCGACGCTACAGAGCCTTGGTATGTCATTTTGGGTGTGCCCCGCCAAGCGCTTCTGGAAGACTCCTTGGCGATGCAGCGTCAGTTAGACGAGGCCCAATCAAAAGGTGTTAGGGACACGCTCATTGTTGGATTTGGCGCTGCGCTCGTTGGCTTGGTGTTGATATGGCTGACTGCATCAGGCGTGATTCGCCCGATCAATGCAGTGGCGGAGATGCTCAAGGATATCGCCACCGGGGATGGTGATCTGACACGTAGGTTGGGCTATTCGAAGCATGATGAACTAGGTGAGCTAGCGGGATGGTTCAACCGATTCTTGGACAGGCTTCAACCTACTGTTGCTCATATCAAGCAGAGCATTATCGAGACACGGGAGACGGCTGATCGATCATCGACAATTGCTCGCGACACCAGTGAGGGAATGCAAATCCAGTTTCGAGAGATCGACCAGGTTGCCACTGCTTCGAATGAAATGAGTGCGACAGCTCAGGATGTCGCAAGCAACGCTTCAAGTGCCGCTACGGCTGCCCAAGGTGCTGAAGAGGCTGCACAGGACGGTATGACGATCATTCAGCAGAGTACTGAAGAGATCGCCAATCTGTGCGAGGAAGTCAGTCGAGCCGTAATCCAGGTTGAGGAGCTTGCCGTCAGCAGCGAGCAGATCGGATCGGTTCTCGATGTTATACGGGGTATCGCAGAGCAAACCAATCTTCTGGCATTGAATGCTGCCATCGAAGCTGCCAGAGCAGGAGAAAGTGGCCGAGGATTTGCTGTTGTTGCAGACGAAGTCAGGGCTCTGGCGCGCAGGACTCAAGATTCCGTCGAGGAGATCCGCCACGTTGTAGAGCAGATCCAAACCCACACGCGTAGCGTCGTTACGTTGATGCACAACAGTCAGGGTAAGGCGCAGGACAATGCGCGTAGCATTCAGGATGCACTCAAGGCGTTGGATCGTATTGGGCAGGCGGTTTCGGTCATCACGAGCATGAATTTGCAGATCGCAAGCGCTGCGGAGGAGCAGGGCGCCGTGGCGGAGGAGGTGAACCGCAACGTAGCCAATATCAGGACGGTGACCGAATCGCTGACCAACCAAGCTACTCAATCGGCTCAAATGACAGGACAGTTGAACGCACTCACTGTGGAGCAGATGCGGCTCATGGATCACTTTAGGGTCTGACATCGAAGGCGATTCGTAACCTTCTGAAATTGATGAATAAAGTGATATTTTTGCCGTTTTGGGCTGGGCTGAGCGGTATTGTTTTGGTGCGTGTCGGTGGGATTTCGCACCAGGTCAGTGCTGTGCCTAAATGGCACAGTAAAGCGAGCTGCACAACGCTAATGTGGCCCCGTAGGTTCAAACGGCACCAGCCAATAAAAATGAAGAGGTTAAGCAATGAATCGAGTATTGGGTAAAGTCACCATCATCACTGGTGCAGCACGTGGTCAGGGTGAAGCCCATACCCGTCTGTTCGCAGCGGAAGGTGCAAAAGTCCTCATGACTGACGTTCTTGATGCCGCTGGTACGGCGGTAGCTCAACAACTGCGTGATGCCGGCCATGATGTCCACTACGTACATATGGATGTCACCTCTGAAGCCGATTGGGTCACTGCAGTTGCGGAAGCTGAGCGTCGCTGGGGACGAGTCGATATTCTGGTCAACAACGCAGGCATTGTCGGCACCATGAAGCCCGCTGACCAAGAGGATTTGAGTGCCTGGAACAAGCTGATTTCCATCAATCAGCAAGGTGTCTTCCTTGGCATTAAACACACCGTCCCCGCGATGCGCCGTGCAGGCGGAGGCTCGATTGTGAACATCAGCTCTATCAATGCTGCCGTCGCGGGCCCGGGCGCGTTCTCCTACCAGGCTTCCAAGGGGGCGGTGCGCATGATGACGAAGGCCGCAGCCATGGAGTATGTCGTGGACAACATCCGTGTGAACGCCGTCTGCCCTGGCCAAGTACTCACGCCTATGGCCGAAGAAGAAGGCGAAGAGTCGGTCAAAGCGTTTGTGGCCGCTACGCCTATGAAACGTGCTGCTCGTTCTGAAGAAGTCAGCTACGGCGTACTGTTCCTGGCCTGTGACGAGTCCAGCTATGTCACCGGCACCGAGCTCTACATCGATGGTGGTTACACCGCTCAGTAATTTGCAAACAGCTTATTGCGCGAGCCTTTCAGGGCTCGCGTCGGCTAAAGGTTAACGCTCCAAACCTTGATGAGCCTCCTAGCGTGGAGGCGCGTCGGACGGACTGCACGCTCTGCTGATTGACGTAAAGTCGCAGACCGGATATTCCGTCACTGTCGCTCTGCTGCGTAGCTTTGCTCGCTGTCAGCGCCAGATCATGCGTGCGATGTGCCCGCTATGCCTTACTACCCTGTCCGGGAGGAGGATCGACATGAACCAAACGAATACAACTAGACAGCATGAAATTGCTGCAGGTTCACTAAGCAAATCTGCCATCATCTCACTCCGAGAACACTTTCTCGATGACCCTCGCAATACCGATCTGTCCGCATTGAGACCCGTGATTGCCCGCTCATGGCAACGCAGTGTTCTCTGCCAGGTGAGTCCGGCACAAAAAGCGATGGAGCTCATTGCCAAGCCTCAGATCGACGAGCAAATTTTACGTTCCGCTAGCCCCATCCTTACTGAGCTTGAGCGTCTGTGCATAGACTCTCAGGGCATCGTTACACTTTCCGACTCAATAGGAACAATCGCAGATTTCCGTGGCGATCCCCAGATGGTTCGGCGTGCAGAAAAATGCTTCCCCATCTTGGGGGGCTGTATGTCGGAAGACCAGGTCGGCACCAATTCTGAAGGCACTGCGATCGAGGAAGGTGGTGCTGTACAGGTCTGGGGGGCTGAGCATTTTAACGATGCACTGCAGGACATGTATTGCACCTCGGTGCCAATCCGAGACCCGTTGCGACGTTCAATCAGAGGTGTGCTGAGCCTTGCTTTCCCAGAGCGCCTAGTCGTCGGCATGGATCCTCGCTCGATCATGCTGATTCTACAAGGCGCTGCTTCTGAAATTACCAGTGCGCTAGCTGCTCGACTGGCAGCCAAAGAACAGTCCCTCCTTGCTGAGTACCTTCGCGAAGTACGCAAACGGGGATCTGAAGCTGTTGTGGCGATGGATGGTCGTACAACGATTGCCAGTCGAGGCGCCATGCAGTTGCTTGATCAGAGCGACTATGCCGTTCTGGCAGGGTACGCGCAGGAAGTTCAGGCCACAGACCGTCCTATGGAGCGCGAAATCTGTTGTGGCCCGGACAGAACGCTTCATCTTCAAGTGCGTCCTGTATCCGCCGGCGACAGTGAAGCGGGCTCGGTCATTCGGCTGCGCAAAGTTGAATCTCGTACGCGCGTAGTAGTGCCAAGGGCGTCCGCTAGCAAGGAACACTTCGAGCATATCGTTGGTAAGAGCTCCACTTTCAAGCGTTCTGTTGAAGGCGCTGCAACCGCTGCTAGCCGCGAAATCCCTGCCTACATCGTTGGAGAGGCCGGAACCGGCAAGCGATTGCTGGCGGAGGCAGTGGCAGGCCAATTGTCCAGTGATATCTCGACCTACGAGTGCAGTGCGGTAAGTCTGGATAACCCGTTGGATCTCCAGAAGGTCGACGATGAGCTGAGTCAGGGCTCAGCACTGATACTGCATGATGTGGAGAACTTGCCAGCGATTTTCCGTGATCAATTGGCTGATCTGATCTCTTCCAAGGCTCAGCCTCGCATTGTGATGACGGCTAAGAAGGTGACAGATGAATTGCTGCCGCTAATATCAAGCATGCAGGGCATTGAAATCCAAATGCCGCCGTTGAGGACTCGCCGTGAGGATATTCCCCTTCTCGTGGAGCATTTCCTGAACCAGCTGCCGCAAAAACGTCGTGCCGGCGCAAGACTGATGGAGCTCTTGGTTGGGGCAGAATGGCCAGGAAATGTCCGTCAGCTGAAAGAAGTAGTGGAGTCTGCGGCTCTTAAGGCTACTGGAGGAGAGGTCAAAGTTGAAGATTTGACTGAACTGCACCGCCGCGCCTTGGCGAGAAGTCGACTGAGTCGCCTGCAGAAAGCTGAGCTGGATCAGATCCGTGAAGCCTTGGTCGAGGCTGGGGGCAACCGCCTACGGGCAGCTGAGATCCTTCGGATTGGTCGGTCGACTCTCTATAGGAAGATTGACTCTTATACCAGCCGAGGCTTCGATATCGGCGTAAAATGCTGAATGTAGACTCATGTACCTATAAGGCTGCCCAGTAGGGTGGCCTTTTTTATTGGGTTGCTTTCGGAGGATTAGACACAAGATCAATCGCCCGGTCTATTCCCAAGGGGGTATGGGCGAGATGGGGTTGCGTAATTGGGTGGAGTAGGCACGCTGAATAGTAACGCCTCAAGCGCTTGTCATGGGCAGTCGAGGCGTTCGTTCTCAATTAACGAGTAAGATGAATTTGTCTGTTAGTCAGATGTCATCATCAGGGCTGGCTGTGGCTTCAGCGATGCTGAAAGGTAACCATAGGCAAACATGACGACGATAATCATCTGTAGCCATACTCCAGAGCCGGGTTCGCCACCCGTGAGGTAGTGGAAATTTATTGTGGTAAGCACTGTGAAGCTCAAAATCCCAGCCACGGCGACAAGAGGGCAAGCCGTGATCTTGAAACCAAACTGTTTTCGTCGAAGAAAGAAATACAATACTGCAATGGCGGTCAGTGACATTAAGATAAGCATTGCATAGGTGCCCACGCCGCCAACTCTGGCATAGAGTACATGAGGATCTGAATTGATGAAGGCTAAAGTGGCCACGGCCCACCCAAGGGTGCACGTAAAGCTGGCAATGTACGGTGATTTATGTTTTGGATGGATTTTAGAGAATGTCGGTGGAATCGCACCGTTGCGACTGAGCGAATGTATGTACCGTGCGAGAGCATTGTGCGCTGAAAGCAGGCAAGCGATGGCGGAAATAATCAGGATGCCTCGCGTGATGACTACGCTGGTTTTGCCCAAATAGTTAGCCATGGCGTTCATGAATAGGCTGGCAGCGTCCTTGTCAGCAGCAGCCATGACATCGTCGATACCGTAAGCTGTGATTGTCATCCAGGCGCTGAAGGCGTAGAAAATTCCAATGAAGAGCACGGCGCAGTAAGTAATGATAGGTATCGATCTTTCGGGGTTCTTTACTTCGTCTCGATAGACAGCCGTGGATTCGAAACCGATGAATATTATGATGCTGTACAGGAACGCTACGGTGAAGTTGCCGTCAAGAAAATGCGTGGGCGAAAGCGGTGCGAAGGATAGGTGCTGGCTGTCAGTCGATATAGGTACTATAAAATTAAATAGGAGCACGACGCCTATCTCCGTAAACATGACGAGGGTCAGTACTTTAGCGGAGAGGTCGATGCGCAGGTAGGCTAGCGTGCCGGTTATGCCAAAAGCAATAAAGCTCCCTACGTACCAAGGTACATTAGTGAGCTTGAAAACATCAGATAGGAAGTTAGAAATAACAGGGCCGACTAATGCGATAGTACAAAAACCAAGCGTGAAATAAGCGAAGACAGCAACGAATGCTGTTCCTTGTCCAATCCTAACGCCGCACGCTTCAACGACATAGGCATAAAATGCCCCGGGTTTCGTTACGTGTTTTGACATGGCAACGAAGCCGATGCTGAAGGCTAGCATCAAAACGGTGGCTGCCAAGATCAACAGTGGCGCTCCAATCCCCCCGCCTTGAATCACGAAGGGTATTAAGCTGCTTACTGAGGTGACGGGGGCTGCAAATGCAAGTACTGAGAAAAGAAGCTCCCATCCGCTCATTTTTCCTTTCAGGGCCTGTGTGCCTGGAGCGAATTCAGAGCAATCACTGCTGGAGGCGCGCGAAGGCTTTGCTGCCTCGTCTAAGTTTTTCATTGCATCACCATAGGTAATAGACGTTGGGCGGCAGTTTCTGCATGTGAAGTGGGTCGCTTACTTATAATGTTTTTTTAGCGCCTCATCATGCCGTTTCACGACTATCTCTGATCTGTCACCGGTTGGCATCAACCAAAGGTATTAGAGGGGTCTGGGGTAAAGGCTCCTGCTAGGGCTCATCAAGGGGCGTTTGGGCGCGTAGCATCTAGCGGATGCCGGCCAAAAGGGATATCACTTTTGCCCTGCTTTCTACTTGAAGTTTTTCGAAAATGTGTAGCACATGGGTTTTGGTCGTTGGTAGCTCCATACCCAGTAGCGCCGCAATGGACTTGTTTGACTCGCCTGCGAGTAAGAGTTCAGCGACTGCACGCTCTTTTGGGGTAAGTTTGTAACGGCTTTCCAATTCGGTGTTGAGCTCAATTAGCCTAACCGCTGGCAGTATTGAGAAAGTATACTGCAGGTATCTGTGCGCTTCCTGTAGGTCACCATTTCGTAGACTTTCAGTTTTTTCGTCTTGCATAAGTAATGCAGCTGACGCAACCGGAGTTCCGCCCGCACAAAACAACAAGTCGAGTTCCTCCTGGATTTTGTATTTTCGAAGAAAGGGGTAGTATCTCTCTAGTAAGTTCTCATCATGTCTCTCTCTCGCATTAGACAGCGTCTCGTAATAAGTCTCGCTCTGAATAAGGCGGTCGGCGCGGAGCGGGTCGGCTTCGTAGTAGGTATCATAATACTCGGTAATCATGCGCTCATCTGCACCCAGTTGGAAATGCGGTGGCTGGCTTGAGTCGCCTTGATACCAGGTGAACACCACTGCCGAACAACCGGTCGTGTTTTTCAGGAAGGCGGTAGTGTTCCTCGCATAGTCATGACATTTGCTGCTTAACTCTGTGGTATACATAATAACGCCTCGTGTTTCGGTGAACAAAAATATAGCGTGGTTTTTACTCTCGCCATTTTATGGTGCAGATCAAGCTGCTGAGTGAGCAGTCAAGCACTCTCCAAGCCCTTAGCACAATGCATGCCACTGTTTTCGAAGCGATTGTTAAGTGCTCATCCTTAAGGTTGATGTGCCTGGTTTCATAATTCGATAGCGTGCCTGAGAGCTTTCAATGTGAAAGTCAGTGTCTTTGGTTTTTTTTGGAGGGTATATGTCCTTGATCCATCTCCCAAGCAACTGTTCCATCGAAGAGGTCATTGCATGCCTTGACTCAGATGGATACTGCATCATTGATAATGCAGTTAGTGATGAGGTTATTGATGCTGTAAATGACCAAATTCAGCCCTATCTGGAGCGCACCCCGGAAGGCGAGAACAATGCGGTTGGCACGCTCACTCGCCGTTGCGGCGCTGTGCCTGCCCGCGCCTGGGCGTCTCACGCCATGGTGATGCATCCAACCGTGCTCGGGGCGACAAGGCAATTCCTAGGTAGGAACGCTTCAGCAGTGCAGTTGAATCTGACGCAGGTGATTTGCATTGACCCTGGGCAAAAAGCCCAATTCCTTCATAGAGACGAAGGCGCTTGGGATTGGTACGATCACTTTCCGGTGAATTTCCATATTGAAGTTAGCACCATCTGGGCTTTGGATGATTTCACGGAAGAAAACGGCGCCACCCGTGTTATTCCTGGTAGTCACAAACACAATTTGCTTCCTCTTGGTTTCACCCAGGCCGACACCCTTGCAGCAGAAATGAAAAAAGGATCTGTTTTGGTGTATACGGGCAAAACGATTCATGGTGGCGGTGAGAACAAGTCGCGAGCCAGCCGTCGTGCACTCAATATCGATTATTGTGTGGGCTGGGTGCGGCAGGAGGAAAACCAATATCTCTCCATTCCACTGGAGGTGGCAAAGACATTCCCTGCAGACTTACAGCGTTTGATTGGATATGAAATGGGTGGGGCCAGTGTAGGGTACGTACGTGAGTACGAGGATCCACGGGTGGCACTCTATCCTGAGGAGCCCTTTGATCAGACGTTCTTTATGGAGTTGTTAGAGAAAAGTTCGCACTTTTCTAACATCGCGCGCAGTGTGTATAGCTACCTCAAAAAATGAGCGGCGTGGCTGTACGGGTGAACAATGGCCAGCGCGAGTTGAAAAAGTTTGGGGGCATATGCCTCCAAATTTTTGCTATCTACACCTGTCAACTTTTCCGCTTTCAAAGCAAAAAGCCCAAGCTTAAGCTTGGGCTCTCATCGAGCGTAAGTGAGTTAGCGAACGACGTTGCGCAGTTTGCCAACTTCACTGATCTCGATCTCGACCACATCACCAGGTTGCAGCCAAACCGGAGGCGTGCGCTTGCTGCCGATGCCTTCTGGAGTGCCGGTGGCGATGATGTCGCCAGGGGATAGCTCAAGGAATGTCGAGACGAAGGCTACGACATCAGCGATGGTGAAGATCTGATAGCTGGTGTTCGACGACTGCATCACGTTGCCATTGACGCGAGTCTGAATGTCCAGATTCTGCGGGTTGCTGATTTCGTTCAGAGTCACCAAGGCTGGGCCGCATGGGGTTGAGCCATCGATGGCTTTACCTGGCGTCCACTGAGTACCTCGCAGTTGCAGGTCACGAGCGGAGGTGTCGTTGAAAACGGTCAGGCCAGCGACGTAGTTCAGGGCATCCTCAGCCGACACGTTGCGGCATGATTTGCCAATGACGATAGCCAGTTCGCCTTCGAAGTCCAGGTTAGGGGTCAGCTTCGAGCAGGCAATGTCGTCTGCAGGGCCAATGAGCGAGGTGTTGAACTTGCAGAAGATGTCGGGTGCGGTCGGCAGTTTACGACCAGTTTCTGCAACGTGATCACGGTAGTTGAGGCCGACGCACAGTACTTTGTGGGAATCATGCAGCGGTGGGCCCAGGCGCACCTGCGCAAGGGTGCCAACCGAGGTATCAGGACGAGCTTTCGCAGCGCTGATCAGCGAGTCTTCAAGGTTCGCAAGTTTGCCCTGCCAGCTTTCCAGAAGCTTGCGGTTGGTCAGATCGGTGACGTCTTTCTCGCCAATGGCAGAAAGCAGTTTGGCGGTATCAAATACCTGATCGTTGATGAGGAGACCAGGCTGGAGCTTGCCTTGATTTTCGTAGCTGACGAGTTTCATTGTTCTGCCTATCGAATAGATTGCGGTGGTGGCCTAAATCACACGTCCACGTTCTCGAGAGTGCTGGTCTGGATCGGTATCGGTTTCAACGCAGCGCCCGCGAGATGGTTTAGCCACGGATAAAGCCTTTCCGGATGATCGATCCCAATCATCCGGTTAGCCTTAGTGCTTAGTCTTTAACGTCGGCAGGGCGCTTGAGCTCAGCCAAGGTCTCGGTCTTGTGCTTAAGACCTTTGATGCGTGGGATGACTTCAGTACCCAGCAGTTCGAAGTGACGGCGGTACTGTTCACGTTGATCCAGGTAGTCAAACGCGAAGTGGATCAGAGTGCCGAAGCCGCCCGATGCGTCGAGATCGCGTTGCAGCTTCTTGATCACGGTGTCAGGGGAGCCGACCAGCCACTTCTCACGAGCAAGGTACTCGATGTCGATATCAGCAGCGGTGACTTTGCCCAGCTCAGGCACCATCACTGGCAGGAAGCCGCCTCGCTCGTAGCCTGGCAGCAGCCACTCGCGGTAGGTTTGGCCCATGGCGCCATTGACGGCCAGATCGATTGCTTCTTCATCGGTGTCGGCAACCAGAATGTTGTGCGCTACGCGCCATTGGTTGCGGTCGGCCTGATGGCCTGCGGCTTCGGCGCCCTGCATGTAGCGGTACCAGTGACCGGCCAGGTATTCACGACCCACGTTGAAGCTCATTGGCAGGTAGCCGTTGCGACCGGCCTCAGTGAGGGTGCGGGATGCTGGGCTGAGACCCGCCATGGCCAGGGGTGGGCCAGGCTGTTGGAACGGTTCGAAGAACGGGCCCTGTTGTACTGGGTCGTACTCAGGGATTTCAAACTGCCAGTACTTGCCTTCGTACTTGAAGGGGCCCTTGGTTTCCCAAATCTTACGCATGATGTCCACGGCTTCAGCCATCTTTTCAGGTGGATTGGAGTTCCCGTGAATTTTATGGTCGGACGGATAGGCGCCGGCACCCAGGCCAACGATCAGGCGGCCTTGGCACATGTGATCGAGCTGCATCAGGCGGTGAGCCAGAGCGACCGGGTTGTGGTGCGCCGGGACGTTAGCGCCGGTGCACAGCTTGATCTGCTTGGTTTGGGCGAGTGCGGCGGCCAGATAGAGCTCAGGGCTGCACACAGGCTCCCAACGCATGGTGCTGTGTTCTGCGACCCAAACTTCCGAAAGACCAAATTCATCAGCCCAGCGGATAACTTGCATATCCCAGTCATAGCCATCTTTCAGGCTGGTTTGTGGCAGACGGAATGGCACCAAAAACATACCGATATCCATTAGAACCTCCAACAAAGTTGTATTTGTGATTTAAAAGCGGCGGGTTGCAATGCAACTTGGCGATGCAGTGAAATTGCACCCCGCCGTATTCAGCCCAGTGAAAGGCCGGGGTGTACGAATGTTATTAATCGACGCTGGCGACGGCGATAATTGCGTCGGTCAGTCGTTCGGCCATATCAGCTACAACCTGCGTCGTCATTGGCGACGAAAGGGCTACCAAGTTGGCCGGGGAGAGCAATACGCCTCGCTCATATGCGGCCCACCAAAGTTTGTGTTGCATCTCGGTGGTGTATGCGCCGGCGGCTTTTGGGAATGGACGCAGAAGCGAACCTTTTCCTCGTACTTCCCAGCCGACGGATGCAACGCGCTCAGCAATCGATAAGCGAGCGTTGTTGCCCAAGTTGTTCATTGTGCTGATGACTTCAGGAGTGAGTAGGCGCAGAGATTCCGCACCTGCTGCCATGCTGACCGGGTTACCCGAGAAGGTGCCTGCCTGAGGCAACGGGTTCGGCCCCAGGGGGTCAAGGTGGCGCATCAGTTCTTCGCGGCCAGCGAACGCACCAACCGGGAAGCCACCACCAATCAATTTACCGGTGGTTAGCAGGTCTGGAACCACGCCATACTCGGCGCATGCACCGTTGTAACCCAAGCGGAAGCTGATGACTTCGTCGATGATCAGAGCGATGCCATAACGCGTCGCAAGGTCGCGAGCACCGCGAACGAACTGCTGCTCAGCGGGGATCAGGCCTGCGCGGTTCGGCAGGACATCAATGATGATGGCTGCGTAGTAGCTAGGTTTCGAGGATACAGCTTCCTCAAGGGCCACCAGATCGTTCAAATCGATGAGGGTTACATCTTTGGTAACGCCTTCAGGAATACCGCGACGGTATTGTGGGCCACCGGTGCTGAGCGCCAGGTCGGAAGACCCGTGGTAGCCATTCTTCATCATGATCACGCCGTCACGCCCAGTGGCGCCACGAGCAACACGCACAGCGGTCATGACTGCTTCGGTACCAGAGTTGCTGTAGCGTACTTGATCAAGGCCAGGCAGGCGGGCGAGCAGCAGCTCCGCGTGATCCCATTCGTGGGTGTTCGGAATGCCCCAGCAACTACCGGATTTGATCGCACGGGTGGCCGCTTCAACCAGCTGCGGGTGTGCATTACCGTGGATCAAGGTGGTGAAGTTATTGTTGGCGTCGATCAACTCACGACCCCGGTCATCCCATACCTTGTAGCCTTCGCCGCGCACGGCGTAAGGCGTGGGAGCGCCAGTGTAGTAGGTGGATCGGCCAAAGCCACCAGGAAGGAGAGGAAGGCCCTTCGCACCCCGACGGATGTTTGGATCCTCATTCACTTTGCGAGCTTGGTCGCTTTTGTTTTCGATCGCCATGTTGCGCCTGTCTCCGGGAAGAATGACCTGTTGGGTCGACATCGTGGGCTTAGCCTATCCCTGGGATTGGAGGGCAAACTGTGCCGACTTGGGACAAGAGAGGAGAGGGCGTGGCATCACTTTCTAGTTAGATGCTGGGAGCGAGGAAGGGCGCTTCTTTTTCTGCGTGCTAGAGAGGGTTGAGCTGAAATGCCTAAGCAATAACAAGGACTTGAGGGCGTGTATCAGGTTGGCACAGTTGCAATAAGTGTCCGAGGTTAGCCTAGTCCACGAAGCGAGCACTCGACCGAGTGTCACCTGACTGGTACGAGGAATATGATGTCTACTGCTAACCATAAAGATTTTGCTGAAGCCGTATTGGCTCAACGTCAACGCCGGCCGGTAATCGTGCCGCACGTGATTGCTGGTAAAGAGTACTACCATGGCGATCTCATTCAGCGGGAAGATCCAGCCCAGCCTTCGATCATCGTGTCTGGTTGCCACGATGCTCCAGCCGATCTTGTAAACCTCGCTGTTCAAAAGAGCCGTGAAGCTCAGCGCGAATGGGTCAAAGTTCCTTTGCACGAACGTCTTGCTCGTGTAGCCAAGGCCTACGACTACGTTAAAAGCAAGGTTGACGACTGGACTGTCCGAGTAGCAGTTGAAATCGGCAAGACGCAGTCCGGTGCACGTGCAGAGCCCTTGGAAGTCCTGGAAATGCTCAAGTACTACGTTCAGTACGCGAGCCAGCCAGGCGCTTTCGAGGATGAGCGCGAGGAAGATCCATCCGGTCTGGTTAACGCATCGATGCTTCGCCCCTATGGTGTGTTCGGTTTCATCACTCCGTTCAACTATCCCATCGTGCAAGCTGCAGGCCCAACGATTGCTGCGATCATTGCCGGCAATGGCATGGTGATCAAATCCAGTCACCATGGCCCTTGGTCTTGCCATGCTGTCTACGAAATGTGCGCAGCGATGGATCTTCCTGTCGGGCTGGTAAACATCATCCATGGTGCAGATGAGCCTGGTCGCGCGTTGGTAGCGAGCAACGTTGATGGCATGTCCTTCACTGGTTCGGTGTCGGTTGGTCAGGAAATCATTCGTCAGTTCAGCAACGGTGCTTACCCGCGTCCTGTCATTGCTGAGATGGGGGGTAAGAACCCGGTCATCGTGACTGACACTGCAGACCTTGAAATGGCGGCTGACGGTATCGTGTTCTCAGCGTTCGATCTGGTAGGTCAGAAGTGCAGTGCTTTGTCTCGCGTAATCGCTACTCCGAAAGCCTACGACCGACTGGTTGAGTTGGTAGCAGAACGTCGCGCGAAGCTGAAGATTGCTGACCCTGTCGTAGAGGGTAGCTTCGGTGGCCCCGTTGTTGAGCGCCGGGCCGTGCAGCGTTTCGAGAACGTCGTGGCGCAGGCGAGGAAGGGTGGTTTCCGCGTTGACGGCGGTGACGTTCTGAATCTCGATGGTTATTTCGTTGACGCTACGGTGATATCGGGCGTTCCAGTCGATCATGAGCTCGCTGTCACCGAGTACTTCCTGCCGCTGGTATCGATCAGCGTGGTTCCAGACTTTGTGTCCGCATTGGCTGCTGCGAACGCAACCTCGATGGGCCTGACTGCTGGTATCTACACCGGCGACATCGAAGAAGCACGCACCTTCTTGCGTGAGATCGAAGCTGGCTGTGTGAACGTGAACGTTCCTGGTCACGCGACCACCGGCTGGTGGCCGGGCCCACAAGCCTTCGGTGGCTGGAAAGCGAGTGGTTCCACTGGCAGGCAGGCCCTCGGCAAGTGGTATGTCCAGCAGTTTGCTCGTCAGCAAAGCCGTAAAACCGTAGCGGCGCTGGAGTCGCTGCTCGGCGAGTAACCACAACCCCGGGTGAAAGGAGGGCTTCCACCCGGGCTGAAACTAGCTCACTCTCTCTTTGTTGCGATCGAGAGAGTTTCAAGGCTGGCGAGAATGCCGCTCTCGTGAGGCCTTCAGGATGAAACAATAATAAGTCATAGGCCTGCGTGCGAGATAGGCCTCCCTGAATAGTTTTCCTGCCAAAAAATGCTTCGTCTGAAGGCGAAGTGACAAAAACTCTCACAGGTAAATGAAGATGAGCTCAGTGCTGAACCATTCACAACAGACAGGGGAGTTGTCTGAACTGGTGACGGATGCACCTCAAACTGATTTCAAGCTCAAGGGTAATATGGGCACTTTTGATTTGCTCTTTACGGTGCTGGCATTCAGCGCCCCATTGGGAGTGGTGTTCGGTTTTCTGTCGTATAATATTAGCTTCGGTATTGGCGTGCCGATTGCGTTTCTCGGCGCTACCGTGCTTATGATGCTATTCGCACTCGGCTTTACTAATATGACGCGTCGAGTGCCACGCCCAGGTGCATTCTATACTTACATCACAGAAGGTCTTGGCAAGAAAATCGGGTTGGGCGCCTCGTTCCTTGCACTTATTACCTATAGCTTCAATATCGTTTCAGCTATTGTACTGGCTGGGTTGGCAGTAAATAATTTTCTTGCAAGCTTCTCCATTGATAGCGGAACCCCATGGTGGGTGTGGTCGATCTTGATGCTCACGGCCGTATGGATCATGAGTTACTTCAATGTCGAATTCTCAGCAAAAATTCTTTCTCGGCTGCTGGTGCTAGAAATCATTGCAATCATTATATTTGACACGGTTGTGTTGTTTAATGGTGGCCCCGAAGGGCATACTTTTGTACCTTGGACGCCAACGAGCTTAATTGAACCAAAAGTTGGGTTGCTGCTGTTGTTCTGTGTAGGCTTGTTCAATGGCTTTGAAGCTACCGCGATCTATAGAGATGAAGTGCGTGACCCGGTCAATACCATTCCGCGAGCAACGTATCTCGCTATTTTGTTCCTCGGTATATTCTATGCAATTTCCTCATACACCCTGATCATTTCCGCAGGAGCCTCAAACGCAGTCGCGAATGCTCAAGCTAACCCCGCTGGCATGATGCCAGATGCGATACTTAAGTATTTTGGCGCGATGGCTAACCAGATTGTGAGTGTGCTTTTGCTGACCAGCATGTTTGCGGGTTCTCTTTCTCTCCAGAATATTTTGTCACGATATACACACTCCTTGAGTGTAGACGGAATATTCCCACGGGCCCTAGCAACAGTGCATTCAAAGCATGGTTCGCCGTATGTATCCGCGGTGGTTGTCGGTGCTGTGATCCTGGCCGCGATTCTTATTTTGGTACTTACAGGAACCAAGGAAACTGCGCTTTACGGGGCTGCTGGCGGTATTGCGTTTTATGGAATGCTCCAGCTGCTTTTCTTGACCTCTGTGGCAGTGTTGATCTTTTTCCGAAGGAAGGATCAGGCGGGCGGCTTCTGGAAGACCTTTGTTGCTCCCCTGGTCGCCGCCATTGGCATTGGTGCTGTCCTCGTAACAGCCACTCGTAATATTGAGCTTCTGATTGATGCTCCCCCTGCGGTTCTTTGGTCGCTGGTTGCGATGACCTATGCCGCAATCGGTTTGGGTATTGTCCTTGCTTTTGTGCTTAAAGTTCGTGGTTCTCCCATCTACGAGCGAATTGGTCGTCGAGTCGACTGATTAAAATTTCCAGCTCCCTGAGAATTGGCTCAGGGAGATTTACCTTATTTTTCCTCTGATAACAGGTGCATATTATGTCTGCCCGCGGCACTCTTTTGATCGCTCCTCACCAATTTCCTCATCTTGAGCGTGAGCACAAACTTGCTGAAGAGTTTGGCATGAAGCTTGTGGCTGCTGCTGATCAACAAGCTTTTACTGCTGGAATGGCGGACGCTGAAGTCGTCATGGTCACACCTTACGGCAAGGTGACCGAGGCTGAGTTCGCACAGATGACGCGCTGCAAAGCCGTCGTTCGATATGGCATCGGGTACGACAACATCGATGTCAAAGCTGCTGCAAAGGTTGGTGTGCCAGTCTCAATCGTCCCTGACGCTTCTTCAGAAGAGGTTGCAGCCCATGCGCTGGCAATGGGTGTAGCTTTGGCTCGCCGCTTGCCACATGGCCAGGCTTCGATCGAGAACAACGGCTGGGCAGGAACGATTGCTTACGACACCCCAAAGTTCGCCAACCTGGAAGTGGGTATTGTCGGTATGGGTCGGATCGGGCGCCTGACTGCCAAATGGTGGGCCGCCTTGGGCGTAAAAGTCAAAGCCTACGATCCTTTCGCTAAGTTCGACGATTACCCTCAGGCATCGCTGCAGGACATTCTTGAACAGTCTGATGTTGTCTCGCTGCATTTGCCCCTGAATGCTGACACGCGCGACATGATCAACGCTGATGTGTTGAAACGTATGCGTAACAACGCCGTGATCGTGAACGTGTCGCGCGGCGGTCTGATTGATGAGGCAGCTTTGGCCCATGCTCTGCGCACAGGTGAGATCGCTGGTGCCGCGTTGGATGTGTTTGCGAAAGAACCGCTGCCACAAGATAACCCTCTGCGTGGCGCACCGAACCTTATCATCACTCCGCACATCGCTTGGCGATCCACTACCTCGATCGGTGCGCTTCAAGATGGCGCAATTGACCGGGCTCGTCGTGCCCTGACCGGCGAGCAGCTTCCCGACGTTGTCAGCTGATTCTCTGGAGGAGGCGCGTTGTTAGCTCATCGCGCCTTCGTGGAGGCGACTTTCATTACTAGGTCTGACGTAACATAAGTCTTGGTTCCTAGAGCTGATGTTCACTTCTGGTAAGTCAAAGGCATGGAATTCCCATGTTTATCATATTTCCTTTGCCCTCAATATGTTTGAGTCTCGCCGATGTTGGGACAGATCGGAACTCAAAAGGCGCGCATAATGAGTTGTCGTCCTGAGTTTGAGCGCAGTGCCTCATGTTTTCGTCAATGTGTTTTGCTGGGGGGTTAGGTATATTGAAGCCCAAATAGAATTAGATAGGTGGAGGTTGGCATGATTTTCATCGTCAACTTGGAGTGTAGTAAGCCTCTGCTTATATGTTCACCCTCTTTGCATGGCAAGCTCTCTGTTAATTGGTCGGCGGAGGATTGCTATGCTTTTTTATTTGTTGTGATTGCCGAGAGCGTTGTTTCAAGTAGTGCTTGGTTGTCCGGTTAGGGCCTGCTTGGTTTTTGATAATCGGTTCAAATTGATACATTCGCTCTGAGTTTGTTCGTTTACTCTTAATTTGCTTTATGCACTGGATCACGGATGTTATGGCCATGCGTGAGGCAGACACTGCGCTTTACTCACATTTTGCCAGGGGGCGGAAATTCCAATCCCTGGTTTCTTTTATGTGATCCGATATTTTAGGCTACGATAGGGCATTCAATATTTGTTGTTCGCTCCATGCGTCTAGCGTGTGGGCAGGAGGCCCACAACATGGAGTGGTGGAAAGATGAAAATACCTCGAATTGAGCAGCTGATTTTTTGCCTGGTGCATCGGGGCGAGTTGAGTTCTGGCAGCCTTTGGCTGACGCGTTGGAGTGTCCCGGAGAGGAGATTTTGTCGGGTATCCGGGATTTGAGGCGTGCCCGATGCCCCCAGGAATTCAGGGGCTCTCTGATGTCGTCGAAAGGGTTATATCACTGATCGATAAACCCACTGCACTGATAGCTCAATCCATGGGTGGTGTGGTGGCAGTACAAGCCGGCAATGCACGGCCAGACCAGGTCTCTCACTTGGTACTAGCAGTGACATCGGGGGGGCTTGACATAAGTGCTTTTAGTGCTCGAGACTGGCGAGCTGACTTCGCGGGGCAGTATTTTTTCCCTGACTGGTTTACGCGTTTCTCATCTGACCTCAGTGAGGAAATTAGTCGCCTTCGCGCTCGAGCCTTACTGCTCTGGGGTGACCAAGACCCTTACAGCCCGGTGGCAGTTGGACGCAAGCTCGCCTCATTAATACCTATGTCAGAGCTGCATATCCTGCCTGGGGGTGATCATGATTTGGGATGCAGCAAGGCCGATGAGATCTCGGCCTTGGTCGACTTGCACCTCAGATCATGACTCGCGATCCTCAGGTTATTTCCCCGCTTCAGTTGATCCGATCGTGTCCCAGGAAGTGGTGTAACTCATCATGGCTCTGGCCATTGAGTTCGCCGTTTAGTTGATCACAGCTGACAGCTTGGCTTGTGGATTATCGCTGACCGCTTCGAAGGCCTCCAACTGCATGTAACGTCTTTGCAGGCACCACTCGTCGTTCTGCTCCAGCAGCATCGCGCCTACCAGCCGTGTGATGGCCGGATCGTTGGGGAAAATCCCCACGACATCGGTGCGGCGTTTGATTTCAGCGTTGAGCCGTTCAAGCGGGTTGGTGCTGTGTAACTGCTGCCGGTGTGCCTTGGGAAACGCCATGTGAGCCAGCACTTCATCCTCACAGCCGTCCATGAGCGTCGCGATCTTCGGGTACTTTTCGCGCAGTTGATCGGCGACCAACCGCCATTGCTGATGGCATTCGGCACGGCTGTCCTGGGCGAAGACCGTGCGCAGCAGCGCCGCTACCATGGTGCGCTGACCTTTGCCGACGTGGGCCATGGCATTGCGCATGAAATGCACACGGCAGCGCTGCCAGGTCGCGTTGAATACCTTGGAAACAGCCGCCTTGAGCCCTTCGTGGGCGTCGGAGATGACAAGCTTCACGCCCCGCAAGCCACGTCGCATGAGGCTGCGCAGGAAGTCTGTCCAGAACGGCTCAGCCTCTGACGGCCCAACCCGCATGCCCAGGACTTCGCGGCCACCGTCGGTGTTCACGGCCACGGCGATTATTACGGCGACCGAGACGATGCGCCCGGCCTCCCGCACCTTGACGTAGGTGGCATCGATCCAGAGATAGGGCCAGTCGCCTTCAAGCGGGCGATCAAGGAAAGCGTGAACGCGCTCATCGATCTCACCAGCTAGCCGTGAAACCTGGCTTTTGGAGATACCGGTCATGCCCATGGCCTTGACCAGCTCGTCCACCGAACGCGTTGAAACGCCTTGGATGTAGGCTTCCTGGATCACCGCCGCCATGGCCTTCTCGGCGGTACGTCGGGGTTCGAGGAAGCCAGGAAAGTAGCTGCCTTGGCGCAGCTTCGGGATCTTCAGGTCAACGTCGCCGGCGCGGGTTTGCCAAAGGCGATCACGGTAGCCATTACGGCTATTTGTCCGGTCTGGGCTTTTGACATCGAAGCCCGCGCCGCACAGGCCTTCGACATCGAACTCCATCATGCGCTGGGCAACGAACTGGATCATTTGCTTGAGCAGATCAGCGTCTGCCCCTTTCTCAACCAACTCGGTCAATGCGATAGTGGGCTTGGTCATCGTGGTTTCTCTGGTGAGTGTTTGGTCTTCGCAAACTCAACGTTAGCCAAGAACCACGATGACCATCCTCTTTCGCCCGCAGGGCGCCTTCGGCTGGTTCAGTTACACCACTTCCCGGGACACGATCGTTGATCCTTTCTCAAGTATCCTGGCGACCCCGTAAATCAGACATCCTGCAAGTGCCATTGCTGCACCAACGTAGCCTGTCGAAGTCCAACCCCAGCCGGCGTTGATGGCGAGCCCACAGATCCATGGGCCAAGCGCGTTTGCAAAATTGAGGGCGGCATGGTTCGAAGCAGCAACCAACGATTGGCCGTGTTTGCTGACATCCATGAGCCTCATTTGAAGGGCGGGAGTGAGTGCCACCATGCAGCCCAACATTAGCGCGCCAAACGTGATCCCTGCCATCGACTTCGATAGCAAAGGGAATGCAAACAGTGCGACAACACTGAAGATCATCACTTGGTTTACAGCGAGGAATTTGTATTTATCATATAGCCAGCCACCGGAAAGGTTGCCGATCATGGTTCCGATACCAAAGACCGCAAGCATCGGCGCAATCCAGTTTTCGCCGAGTCCGGTGACATGCAGTACGGTTGGTGCAAGGTAGCTGTAGACCCCGAACATGCCCGAGAAGCCGATGGCCCCAATAGCCAGAGCCAGCCATACCTGGGTGCTCTTGAACGATGCGATCTCCGCCTTGAAATCCATCCGAGCTTCATTCTCCACGTTAGGGGCGTGGCGGTAGAGCAAGATCAGGCTCAGAACGCTCAATATGGTGATGCTGCCAAATACCCAACGCCAGCCGAGCGCCTGGCCAAGATACGTAGCCCCAGGTGCTCCAAGCAAAATGGCTGCAGTGACGCCAAGCAAAATACGACTCACCGCTTTTCCCCGTTTGTTAAACGGTGCCATCGAAGCAGCAATCGTCGCGGCAACGCCAAAGTATGCCGCGTGAGGGAAACCTGCTATCAGGCGTGAGAGCAAAAGTGTTTCATAGTTCGGTGCGAGCAGGCTGAGGGCGTTAGAAACGGTGTAGATCCCGAGTAGGAACAGGATCAGATTCCGTTTTTTCAGGTAGACGCCAACAAACACCATAATAGGTGCGCCGATGACTACGCCCAGCGCGTAAGCGCTGATTAGGTGTGCAACGGTTGTTTCTGGCCTAGCAAAGGCGGCGGACAGGTTAGAGAGCAATCCCATTACCGCAAATTCGCCAGTACATAGCGAAAACACGCCAAGAATCAGGGCGAGCTCTACAAGGGCCTTTTGATTTCTGAAGATCGACAAAGCACACACCTCACAAGGTAACGAGCAAAACCGCACAGTAGAGGCAGAACTCTACGAGTACGGTTTTTTAGGCGCTCGGTGCGCCCAGCGCTCAAAGCTGGCTATAACAAGATAAGCGTGTTCAAGGCTTTTGTGTATTTTGTGCCTGTGACCTCGACTCGGGCGCAAGTTAACATATAGGCGCAGGCTCTTGAAGGGGAGCGAGACGTTGCGCTGAAACTCATTGGTGTTCACGGCTGATAATTTTATTTTATCATTCGTTTGCGAAGTTTCTGACGCAAGCCAAGAGTAGTACTGCAAATGGGGGTTTCGAACTCCTGGCTTGCATTACCTGCCAATTTTTTAGCTAAACGGCGGGAGCATTTCTTCTGGTTTAAGTTCTTGTGCGGTGGTTGCTGGGTGCAGTCCTTCTTCTACTATTTCAATCCAATGCTTTACTGGTCGTTTTCTGGCACCACTTAAGTGGGTTTGGCAACCAATATTGGCCGTGACGATTTGGTCTGGATTTCCACTGTCTAACGCCTTAAGCTTGTTGTCGCGTAATTGGGCTGATAATTCAGGCTGGGTAATTGAGTAAGTGCCTGCTGAGCCGCAGCACAAGTGGTCGTCTGGAACATTTGTCATTGTGAAGCCAAAGCGGCTGAGAATGTTTTCGACCGCCCCCCCTAACTTTTGTGCGTGTTGAAGGGTGCAAGGGCAGTGGAAGGCGATGCGTTTGTTTGCGGTAATTTTCAAGTTTTCGATTGGCTCAACTCGAATTACTTCAGCAAGATCCTTAGCTAGAGAGCTGACGACCCGTGCTTTTTCTGCATAGAGTGCGTCTTCTTCCAGCAAATGGCCGTAATCACGAGCGAATGCGCCGCACCCGCTTGCTGTTTGGACAATTGCCTCGACCCCTTTCTGTATTGCTGGCCACCATGCATCAATGTTTCTTTTGGCTCGCTCCAAACCCCTGGCTTGTGCGTTCAGGTGGTAATCAACTGCCCCGCAGCATCCGGCTTCTGGTGCATTTATCACCGAAATGCCTAGTCTATCAAGCACTCTGGCGGCAGCCGCATTCGTGTTCGGTGATAAGGTTGGTTGAACACAACCTTCTAGCATCAAGACCTTGCGATCGTGATGTACACGAGGTCTTGGCTTCGGTGCGGTGGGCAAGGATGGCAATTTACGTTTCAAGCTTTTTGGTAGTAACGGCCTGAGAACCATCCCTGTTGAGCATAAGGTCTTGAACAGTGCACGGCGTGGAATGACTGTTCGGATGCCAGCACGTAATGCCCTCTCGAGGAGTGGTCTTGGCACTTCTGCCTCGACAACGCTACGACCGATATCCAGGAGGTTATGATATTGCACACCTGAAGGGCAGGTTGTTTCACAGTTTCGGCATGACAGGCATCGATCTAGGTGTTTCTGAGTTTTAGCAGTTACTTCGTTGCCTTCAAGTACCTGTTTGATGAGATAGATGCGGCCTCGCGGCCCATCGAGCTCGTCACCTAATAACTGGTAGGTTGGGCATGTTGCTGTGCAAAAGCCGCAGTGCACACAGGAACGGAGGATTTTTTCAGCTTCTTCTGCTCTTGGCAGATTTTTGGCTTCTTGACTAAGTACGGTCTGCATGTGATGTCCTACGCCTCCGAACCGACGCGGCCAGGGTTAAAAATGTTCTGAGGGTCGAACTGATTCTTTAGGTTTTTCTGGTATTTCATCAGCGCCTTGAAGATCGGGTGCAGTGATGAGTCACCTTGGGCATAGAGCGTCGCGTGCCCCCCTAGATGCTCCACAACCTCACGGATTGCATCGGCGCTTTCATTCGTTTTCAGCCATCGTTGGGATCCTCCCCAGTCCAGGATCTGCTTCCCTGGAAGAATGTACGGGGAGACATCGCTTGGCAGCGAAAGGCGCCACAAAGGTTCCGAGCTTTTGAAAAAGTCTGTCTCGTGTTCGCGCAAATCTCTCCAGAAGCCGTTATCGAGAGGTTCACCTCCGAGAATGCTCAACGCAGATTTGACAGAACCATCCCCGCCCTCGATACGCAAGTGGAGCAGCGAGCCGTCATGACATGCGGCGCTGATAGGAATTGGCTGCTGCCCCCAGCGAGCAAGGTTGGCTAGAGCCTGAGCGGGATCCATATTGAGGGACAAGCTCGCAGAAGCACGAGGTTTAGGCAGCACTTTTAGGGAGACTTCAGTGATGACGCCGAGGGTGCCAAAACTTCCCGCCATCAGGCGTGAGAGGTCGTAACCTGCAACGTTCTTCATCACCTCACCGCCGAAGCGTAGTAGCTTGCCGTTCCCGATGATCACTTGGACACCGAGTACATAGTCCCTCACTGCTCCCGCCCAAGGACGGCGTGGGCCAGACAGCCCGGAGGCAACCATCCCGCCGACGGTTGCATCTGGCCCGAAATGTGGCGGCTCGAAGGGAAGCATCTGACCGGCATGATCCAATGCAGCTTCGATCTCCCACAGCGACGTACCGGCACGAGCGGTGATTACAAGCTCGGTTGGATCGTAATTGACAATGCCGCGATGAATGCGCGTGTCCAGCACTTCGCCAGAGACGTGGCCTCCAAGCATGTGCTTGCTGTTGCTGCCTTGGATGCGAAGGGGGATGTCTTCGTTGAGGGCGTAATTGACCTGTTCGAGGAGATCAGCGCTGTTGTCGTGATCGTATTGCATCAGAAGCGCTCCAGCTCAGGAAAGGGCAGATTGCCGTGGTGGATATGCATTGAGCCGAACTCAGCACATCGATTCAGCGTTGGAATGTTCTTTCCTGGGTTGAGCAAATTGTGTTGGTCAAAGGCGTTTTTCACTGCATGCATCAGGGTGATCTCGTCACCGTTGAACTGAGCGCACATTTGGTTGATTTTTTCTCGCCCTACGCCGTGCTCGCCTGTGATGCTCCCACCCACTTCAACACACAGCTCAAGGATTTTTCCTCCGAGCGCTTCAGCGCGTCCCAGTTCGCCTTCTTGGTTGGCATCGAAGAGGATCAGGGGGTGCATATTTCCGTCGCCCGCGTGGAATACGTTCGCTACCCGCAAGCCGTATTCATTGGAAAGCTCCTCGATTCCATTGAGAACACGAGGAAGCTGTCGACGTGGAATGGTTCCATCCATGCAGTAGTAGTCAGGAGAGATCCTGCCCACGGCAGGGAAGGCATTCTTCCTACCAGCCCAGAAACGAGTACGTTCTGCTTCATCGCGAGCGATCCGGACTTCGGTTGCGCCGGCTAATTCCAGAATGGTTTTGACTCGGTCGCAATCTTCCTGAACATCTGCTTCAACGCCGTCCAACTCGCACAGCAGCATGGCTGCCGCTTCAACTGGATAGCCAGCATGGATGAAGTCCTCGCTGGCCCGGATAGAGAGGTTGTCCATCATCTCCAGTCCACCGGGAATGATGCCGGCGGCGATGATGTCAGCGACTGCTGCCCCTGCTTTTTTTACTGAGTCGAAGCTTGCAAGCAGCACTCGTGCGACCTGGGGTTTCGGAAGCAGCTTGACCGTCACTTCCGTGATTACGCCGAGCATTCCTTCCGACCCTGTGAAGAGAGCTAGCAGGTCAAGACCAGGGCTATCTAGCGCATCGCTACCCAGCGTAAGTGCCTCTCCCTCGATAGTGAGGATGTTGACCTTCAGGATGTTGTTAACGGTCAGCCCATATTTCAGGCAATGCACACCGCCCGCGTTTTCAGCCACGTTCCCGCCGATGGAGCACGCAATTTGTGAAGAGGGGTCTGGCGCGTAGTACAGGTCAAAAGGTGCCGCAGCTTGGGAGATAGCTAGGTTGCGAACACCTGGCTGAACCTTGGCAAACCGACCATGCGGATTCACCTCAATGATCTGGTTGAATCTTGCCATCACGAGAAGAATGCCTCGCTCGTGCGGCAAGGCGCCGCCCGACAGTCCTGTTCCGGCTCCGCGAGCCACTACAGGGACACGGAGCTCAAAGCAGGTTCTCAGGATGGTTTGCACCTGATCGATTCTGGTGGGGATTACGACCAGCAGGGGCATGACGCGATAGGCTGACAGGCCGTCGCATTCGTAAGGTCTGAGCTCTTCTGGCGAAAACAGAATTTCAAGATCAGGTATCGCTGTTGATAGTTGATTTAACACGTGGTCTTTGTCGACGTTGGGCAATGCACCATCGACACGCTCATCATGGAGAATGTTCATCGCGCTCTCGCGTTAGGCTTTTATTCTTGTGTGCTTTGCCCCTGTCTCAAATGGGTTGCGTCTGGCAGGAGCTAGGGGCGAATCCAACACTGAGCGGGTGCTTCCATCATGTCGACGACCAAGCGCTCTGGTACGACCAGTTTTTAGGGCCTTGACAACGAAGTTCCTATGGCTCAGGTCACGCGGGGGATAAAATGAGCCGCGTCGTCCTGCAATTCACGGCTGGTCGTACCAGTCCTCAGGAGTCTTGATGGAAAATTCGCACTCGGGCAAACAAGAAAAAACCCAAGTCGCTGACCAGGTAGCCGAACGCATTGAACGGTTGATCGTTGATGGGGTGATCAAGGTTGGCCAAGCGCTACCCTCTGAGCGACGTCTGATGACCAAGATGGGCTGCTCACGTTCAGCGCTTCGCGAAGGACTCCGGGTTCTCCGTGGCAGGGGAATCATCGACACTGAGCATGGACGTGGCTCGTACGTGGCCGATCTTTCGAATACCGAAGCAACGCAGCCAATGATGTATCTCTTTAGCTCTCAGCGTAGAACCCTCTACGATTTGCTCGAGGTGAGAGCACTGCTCGAAGGTGAGTCAGCAAGGCTCGCTGCGCTAAGGGCCACCGATGTCGATCGGTTGCTGATCCATAAGCGTTACGAAGAAATGCTCTCCGCGCATTCAGATCCTCAGCATCATGATGCTAAGGAGCAGGCTAGGCTCGATCACGCTTTCCATCGATCAATAAGTGAAGCCTCTCACAACCCCGTCCTTGTTCACACGCTACAAGGCTTAAGCGAGCTAACCCTGAGTACGGTCTTCGCGTCCGTCAACAATCTCTACTGTCGTCCTGCCCAAAAGCGTCAGATTGATAGGCAGCATTCGCGGCTTTATCACGCGGTGATGGAGCAACTTCCCGAACAGGCTCAGCGAGCTGCGCGCGACCACATTAATGGTATTCGAGACAATCTTCGAGATATCGAGGATGAAGAGCAGAGATTGGTACGAGCTACGATGCGACTTGAGGGATGGCACTGAAGGATGGGCCGTAAGGTATCTTGATGTGGCGTCGAAGTAGTGAGGAGAGGGGAAGAGAAATTTTAGGTCGTTAGGCTAGGCAGTAGCGCGGACTACTACCCAGCCTAACTGCCCCTTAGAGCTTATCGCGAATCGAGAAATTCGCCATATGCTCCAAGCCTTTGATCAACGCAGAATGATCCCATTCACCGCCACCCAGGGCGACACAAGTGCTAAACACCTGCTGTGCGTTCGATGTATTTGGAAGGTTCAGCCCAAGTTCCTTAGCGCCCTGCAGAGCTAGGTTCAGGTCTTTTTGGTGCAGGTTGATGCGGAAGCCGGGGTCGAAGGTTCCTTTAATCATGCGCTCAGCATGAACCTCAAGAATCTTCGAGGATGCGAAGCCGCCCATGAGCGCCTCGCGAACCTTGGCCGGGTCAGCTCCGTTCTTGGACGCGAACAACAGTGCTTCACTGACAGCCTGGATGTTGAGAGCAACGATGATCTGGTTGGCAACCTTGGCGGTTTGACCGTCGCCATTGGCGCCAACGCGATTGATGTTTTTACCCATCACTTCGAACAGCGGGTAAGCACGGTCGAATGCAGCTTGAGAGCCGCCCACCATGATGCTGAGGGTGCCCGCTTTAGCGCCTACTTCACCACCAGACACAGGCGCATCCAGGTAGCTCGCACCTGTGGCATTGATCTTCTCAGCAAACGCTTTGGTGGCAGTTGGCGAGATCGAGCTCATATCGATGACGATCTTGTTTGGGCCGATGCCTTCTGCAACGCCGTTTTCCCCAAACAGAACGCTCTCTACTTGAGGGGTGTCCGGCACCATCACAATGATGACTTCAGCTTCCTGGGCAACCTCTTTAGGGTTAGCCAGGCTGATCGCACCTGCGTTTACCAGATCATCTGGTGCTGAGCTATGGTGAGTCGAAACGTAGACTTGGTTACCCGCTTTTTGCAGGTTCAAGGCCATGGGGCGACCCATGATGCCTGTGCCAATGAAGCCAACTTTTGCCATGATTCACTCCTTACGGATTGCGGTCTTGCCGCAATAAGCTGTGCGATCCCTGAGGGATCGCACCTGCACTAGCTTGCTTAGATCACATTGTGGGTTTTGATCCAGCCAAGACCCGCTTCTGTCGTGGTCAGAGGCTTGTACTCTGCTCCCACCCAACCTTGGTAACCGATCCGATCCAGGTGCTCGAACAGGACGCGATAGTTGATTTCGCCGGTGCCTGGCTCGTTACGGCCAGGGTTGTCCGCGAGCTGGATGTGGTTGATTAGCTGCAGATTGGTTTCCATGGTGCGCGCCAGGTCACCTTCCATGATCTGCATGTGGTAGATGTCGTACTGCAGGAACAGGTTGTCACTGCCCACTTCGGCCTGGATTTCCAGGGCCTGCTGGGTGGTGTTCAGGTAGAAGCCCGGGATGTCGCGGGTGTTGATCATTTCCATGACCAGGCGAATACCGGCGGCCTTGAGCTTGTCGGCGGCGTAGCGCAGGTTTTCGACGAAGGTCTTGCGCACGGTGGAGCAGTCCGGGCCTTGTGGGCGAATGCCGGCCAGGGCGTTGACCTGGGTGTTGCCCAGCACCTTGGCGTATTCGATGGCCTTGTCGACACCGGCACGGAATTCTTCGACACGGTCGGGGTGGCAGGTGATACCGCGCTCACCTTTGGCCCAGTCGCCGGCAGGCAGGTTGAACAGCACCTGGGTCAGGCCGTTGGCTTCCAGCTGCTGCTTGATGTCGGCAGCGCTAAAGTCGTACGGGAACAGGTACTCGACGCCTGTGAACCCGGCATTGGCGGCAGCACTGAAGCGCGCGAGGAAGTCGTGTTCGGTGAACAACATCGAAAGGTTGGCTGCTAAACGTGGCATCTGGCTGTCCTCACAAGTCTCAAGAATTGCTCAACGGCACAATCGAGGTCGGCGCATCGCTGGCGAATACTGCCAGCTCTTCGAACTCTTTAATTGCGTCGATTTCGGTACCCATGGAGATGTTGGTCACTCGCTCCAAAATCACCTCAACGACCACTGGTACCTGGTACTCTTGAGCCATTCGCTGGGCTTCCCTGAGAGCAGGGGCAATCTCAAATGGCTCGAACACGCGAATCGCTTTACAGCCCAGACCCTCGACAACCGCGACGTGATCCACGCCGTAACCATTGAGCTCTGGGGCGTTGATGTTTTCGAAGGCCAGCTGGACGCAATAGTCCATCTCGAAACCGCGCTGGGCCTGACGAATAAGACCCAGATAGGAGTTGTTCACCAGGACGTGAACGTACGGCAGGTTGAACTGAGCACCGACAGCCAGCTCTTCGATCATGAACTGGAAATCGTAGTCGCCGGACAACGCAACGACCTGACGGCTTGGGTCAGCTTTGACTACACCCAGTGCAGCTGGGATCGTCCAGCCCAGAGGGCCCGCCTGGCCACAGTTGATCCAGTGACGTGGTTTGTACACGTGCAAGAACTGAGCGCCGGCAATCTGTGACAGGCCGATGGTAGAGATGTAGCAAGTGTCCTTACCGAATACTTGGTTCATTTCTTCATAAACGCGCTGAGGCTTGACCGGTACGTTGTCGAAGTGGGTCTTGCGCTGCAGAGTGGCTTTGCGTTGCTGACAGCTCTCAAGCCACGCTTGTCGGCATTTCAATTTACCAGCGGCTTTCCATTCGCGGGCGACTTCAAGGAACGCTTCCAGTGCTTTTCCAGCGTCGGAAACGATGCCCAAGTCCGGGGTGAAAACGCGGCCAATCTGGGTCGGTTCGATGTCGACGTGAACGAACTTGCGGCCCTTGGTGTAAACGTCCACCGAACCGGTGTGGCGGTTTGCCCAGCGGTTACCGATGCCGAATACGAGGTCAGACTCGAGCAGCGTGGCATTACCATAACGGTGCGATGTCTGGAGACCGACCATGCCGACCATTTGTGCGTGGTCGTCCGGGATGGTGCCCCAGCCCATCAGCGTAGGGATAACCGGTACGCCGGTAAGCTCAGCGAACTCGACAAGCAGGTCGCTCGCATTAGCGTTGATAACGCCGCCACCGGAGACGATCAGTGGGCGCTCGGCGTCGTTGAGCAGTGCAAGTGCCTTTTCAGCCTGGATACGTGTCGCGCTTGGCTTGTGTACTGGCAGCGGCTCGTACGCGTCAATGTCGAATTCGATTTCGGCCATTTGCACATCGAATGGCAGGTCGATCAGGACGGGGCCTGGGCGTCCAGTACGCATTTCATAGAAGGCTTTCTGGAATGCGTAAGGAACCTGACCCGGCTCCAGAACTGTGGTGGCCCACTTGGTCACAGGCTTGACGATGTTGGTGATATCGATAGCCTGGAAGTCTTCCTTGTGCAGGCGGGCACGTGGAGCTTGGCCGGTGATGCAAAGAATTGGAATAGAGTCAGCGGAGGCACTGTACAGGCCCGTGACCATGTCAGTCCCGGCAGGGCCGGAGGTGCCAATGCATACGCCGATGTTACCTGGGTTGGCCCGCGTGTAGCCCTCGGCCATATGCGAGGCGCCTTCGACGTGACGAGCGAGGACGTGATCGATACCACCGACTTTCTGCAGGGCGGAGTAAAGTGGGTTGATGGCGGCACCCGGAATACCGAAAGCCGTATCGACTCCTTCGCGACGCATCACCAGGACGGCGGCATCGATTGCTCTCATTTTGGACATACTCTTTCCTCCAGGAAATCGATATCTTTTTGTAGTGGCCTCCAGTCTGGACGAGCGGGATAGTGGCTTGAAGATCCCAAAATGAGTTTCTGTCGATATAAAAGGTATCGAATGGCACGTTTCACTGAACTGCAGAGTTTCATCCAAATCGCACAGAAAGGGAGCTTTGCGGCTGCCGCCTTGAGTGAGGGTGTCACGCCAGCCATGTTGGGTAGGCGGTTGGACTCGTTGGAGAAGCGGTTGGGTGTAAAGCTGATGCACCGTTCTACCCGCGGTTTACACCTGACAGAGCTGGGTGAGCAGCTATTGGAGCGCGCCAAGGATCTCGTTCGTGAATTTGATGAAATGGAAGCGAGCATCAGCAACAGCGCCAAGCTGGTGACGGGGAACCTGATGGTCTCGGCCCCGGCTGCATTTGGCCGGTTACATGTCGCGCCACATGCGCTTGGGTTCCATCAGAAATTTCCGAATTTGAAGTTGTCCTTCAACCTGACCGATAGCCTCGTCGACCTTGTGAGTGAGGGGTACGACCTGAGCATTCGCATTGGCTGGGTGACCGACCCGAACTACGTGGCGGTGAAGCTTTGCTCCAATCGCAGGGTGGTCTGTGGTACGCAGGAATACTTCGAGAAGCATGGGAAGCCAACCAGTCTGGAGCAACTCGCCAATCACAACTGTCTGGCCTTCACATCGCAGGGGGGCCAGCCACGGGGGTGGACATTCCAGCGAGAGGGCAAGCAGGTGGCCATGAGGGTGAGCGGAAGTATGGCTTGCAACGATGGTGAGCTGCTCTTCTCCTGGATGAGGCAGGGGCTAGGCATTGGTTGGCGTTCGACTTGGGAGATCCATCGTGAATTGGCGAGTGGAGAATTGGTGACGGTGCTGGACGAGTTCGCACTGCCAGATTACGACATTCAGGCGGTGTATCCTCAGCAGCGTTTTCTGCCTGCCAAGGTGCGTCACTTCATCGACTACTTGAGGCACATCTACCAGCAGCCAGACTACTGGTTGTGAAAATTGAGGCGGGTAGAACCGCCCCACAGCTGTTAATGCTTCAGGAGAAATGCTGCCTCGATTTCGACCGCCATCCCTGAAGGCAGAGAGGATGCGCCTGTTGCGATTCGCGCATGTTGCCCCGCAACACCGAGCACTTTGGCGATCAGGTCAGATGCTGCATCCAGCACCTGTGAGTGAGCAGTGAAGTCTTCTACGCAGTTTACGACACCTGCCAAGCGCACCGCAGTCACTACCTTTAAAGGGTCATCACCGGTGGCATTCGCTAAATGGCTAAGGATGTTGAGCGCGCATAGTTTGGCGGCTTCACGACCCTCTTCGATGGACAAATCGCGGCCCACTCGCCCCGAGTATTTCAGTTCACCATTAAGACGCGGCGCCTGTCCGGCAATGAAGAGAAAGCCCCCTGCTTTGATGGCGGGTACGTAGCTACCGCGTGGAGGGTCGACTGGAGGCAGCTCCAGGTTGAATTCACGCAGGGCTTCGGTGAAGGTTTTATAACTCACTTGATTTGTCTCCAGTCGCCTTGGTCGCCTTTCCAGTTGATCGAATGGCCCATCGCGCGCATCACGCTCCCTCGCAGTGCTCTGACCATGCCTTCGTATTCGCGCATTGCGATGCCGTCGTGAGCAGGTTCTGGCCCCATGAACATGCCATCTACCCCGCCGTGAGCGATGCAGAGCCGAGAGTGCCGCCACGATTCCGGTGGCGCCCCAGTTTGAAATGTTGGAAATCACAAGATAGTCAGCTGCGGTTACTGCACCTACACCACCTCGACCCGGGATACCGCAGTCCATGGCCTTTGGAGGCATTGTTGGCGTTGTACGGATTGGCCTGATTGAAACGGCTGTCTACACGCTGCTTCCTGAGCTGGTGAAACGCACCAAAACTGAGCTGCCAAACGTTAGCGTGACCTGGGTTGTGGGGTTGACTGCGGATCTTGTTGAACAGCTGAATAAGGGGGAGCTTGACTTGGTATTGTCGCTCGACAAGCAACCTCAGAGCCCTTATGCCGTCTCTGAAAAGCTGCTCACGCTCTCGACCAAGTGGATTGGCAAGCCCGGGTTGGTCGATAACCTGGCTGATGAGTCTTTCATTTTCTCGCACCAAATACTCACGCCCCTGAGCAACACCACGCCGTCCGATGATGCTGCTCGGACGGTGCAGAAGCTGGCCTTCAAATATGGCGTCAACCCCACGACCATTCAGCTGTCCAGCTCACCTTCGATATCGGCGCTGATCACGCTGATTCGAAATGGCATTGGTATCGGTGTTCTGCCTGCCGTCCTGGTACAAGAACATCTGGCCAGTGGCGAGCTTGAGATGCTGCCAGTGACTGCTCCACCTCCCATGGTCATCCATAGGTGGCATCTGACCAATGCGGGCTCGGCCACCTTGGGAGTGGCCTAACTGGTTTCACAGGTGGCCCTGGAGCAGGAGGGTGACCACGGGTGAGTCTGAACTAATGGCTTAAGTGTTAAGTTCTTGCAGTGTTGTGATAGGGCGCACACCGCTCACTGATAACCGGCCATTATCACAGACAATAGCTAATGAAAATTTGACGTTATCGAAGGGCGGCGCGAGGATGATCCACAGCGCGATGAGCACGCTCAACACGATGTTGAAATGTTGGATGGAACGCTCGATTGACTCCGAGTGAATCATTAGCATCTGTGTGCACTAAGCCGAGTATCCATCATAACAAAAATTGTGGCGCTTCACTTGAGTAATGACTACTGCCGTTTACTAAAGTTGCGCTTACGAGTCGAGGAGAAAGGAATAAATGGCTATGAGTATTGAGGCTTCCGAAAGCGTCGGAGACGCCGCAGTCAGTCAGAAGAAATTGTCGGGTAATATGGGTGCACTGAGCTTGGCTATGACGGTGCTGGCCTTTTCTGCACCGCTTACTACAGTTGCAGGATACATTCCGGTCTCTTTAATGTTCGGAGGCGTAGCGACGCCGCTCCTATTCGTTGTAGTCGCCTCGGTCATGCTGCTGTTTGGTATTGGTTATATCACGCTCAATAACATGGTTCGTCGATCCGGCGACTTCTACTCGTTCATTACTTATGGCTTAGGGAAATCAGCGGGTCTTGGAGCAGGGCTGACAGCTGCAGTTTCCTATTTCGTTCTTCTTGCAGGTATCACTTCCTACTTCGGTGTTGCGTGTTCTGATTTCCACCGAGGGCTCACAGGCTCAGCTTTCCCTTGGTATTTCTACTCTCTGACTTGCTGGGTCATCGTGGGTATTCTTGGTTACCTTCACGTTGAGCTCTCGGCAAAGGTACTGCTGTGGGTCATGTTGTCGGAGATCGTGGTGTGCCTGGGCTTCGCCTTCGGGGTGTTGAGCATCGGTGGTGATACGGGTATGGCGGCGTCCGCCCCCTTCTCGCCGGGTGAGCTTTCCAAGGAAGGTGTGAATATTCCTTTCGCGATGCTGTTCGCCGTATCGTTCTTCATGGGCTTCGAAGCTACCGCGCTGTACCGTGATGAAGTGCGAGACCCTGACAAGACTATCCGTCGCGCTACGTATGGGTCGATTATCTTCATCGGCGCGATGTACACCGTATGTGCTTATGCATTGGTCACCGCTTACGGTGAGAATGTGCAGCAGATTGCCACTGATTCCCCTGCTACCATGTTCTCCCTTGCGTTCAGCAAATACATCGATGGTCGCTTCCAAGTGATCGTTACGATCCTTGTGCTCACTTCGGCCTTCGCATCGGCCCTCTCTACTCACAACGTCCTTTCGCGTTACCTCTTCAACCTGGGTACTGACCGCGCGCTGCCGAAATTCCTTAGCCGCATTCATATGAAGCACTCGTCCCCATTCGCTGCTTCGATGAGTGTGTCCACGATGGTGCTCTGTGTGCTTATGCCGTTTATCGTCATTGGTGCAAAGCCCGAGCTTCTGTACGGCCAGCTCTCCGGCGTAGGTACTTCGGGTGTGATCATCCTGATGGCTGTGGTGAACCTCTCTGCTCTGACTTGGTATGTACGCAAAGGGCGTCACGGTGAGGTCAGCTTTGCAAAAGCCTTCCTGGCTCCGTTCATTTCGGGCGTTTTCTTCGTCGCCTTGGTTACCCTGGTTGCCTACCACTTCGACCTGCTGGTAGGTGGTGAGCCTGGTGAGCGTACCTGGATGCTGCTCTGCTTGATCGGTGTGCTGATTGCCGGTATGGGGCTGGCTCAATACTTCAAGGCCATGCGCCCCGAAGTCTATGAGCGACTGGGGCGAAACCCAGCAGCCTGACAATACAAAAAACGGAGCCTCGGCTCCGTTTTTTTATACCCGCCAATACTCGGCTGCGACTTTCTGGGCAAGCTGCGCAACCATCCGGTTTAGCGGCATGTCTGCGCGCTCGATGAAGCTTGCAGTGAACGACATCACTGGCATTTCATGCGTGGAGGAGACGGTGTGGAGCTTGCCGCTGGCCAGCTCATCGAACACGGCGTGCTCGGGAATGGCAGCTATACCAATCCCATCCATCGTCATGCGTACGATCGAGGACAACGAGGAGTTCGAGAAAAGCCGTACCTTGTGAAGCCCTTTGCGATCAAACATGTCTTTGAGCTGCCAGTACGGGCGTGTGTTCCTCGCGTACGTGATCACGGGGTGGGCTGCGATCTCTTCGAGCGTCAGCGGCTTATTGCCCAGTTCTAGCTTGGGCGATTTGATCCAGCTCATCGGGTAGCTGCACAGAGGAAGATTCTCTGCATTACCGATGTTCACCGGGCCCATCAGCAAGGCCACGTCGAGGGTGCAATCTGCGAGTCCCGTGGTCATGTTTGCGGTGCTGTCTACCACGACATCCAGAGTGATCTCGGGATATTCCTGGCTTAGTTGCTTCAAAAGGTCAGAGAGCCAAGTGTGCACGATGGTGTCCGAGGCGCCCAAACTGACGGTGCCACTCAGGCCTTTGCGGCCTGCAACAGCCTCAACCATTTCGCTTTCAAGCGCGATCATGCGCTCGGCATAAGTCAGCAGCTCCCGCCCTTGAGCTGTCAGAAAACACCCGCGCTTATCTCTCTCGAATAGCCGGCCATTGAGCTGTCTTTCAAGCTGCGCAATACGCGCAGACACGGCTGGCTGGGAGGTGTGAAGCTTGTCTGCCGCTTTGTGAAAACCGCCCAGCTGCGCAACCGCATAGAAGGTTTGAAGGCTTCGTAGATCGATCATGCTGCGCCTCATTCATCTTATTGTGTGGTGCGGTGTGGGGCTTGCCCTAGAGGGCTCGCTGCTGTCGAGCCGGCTGATACGTTACCGCAGAAAATGACGAAATGGCTCAGGTGGGAGAGCTTTTTTTGCGGCCCCTAAGAGACCTTACCGATAAGAACACGTTATCTCTGACAATCCGCAATCGCAATTGGACGTTATCAGTGGATCGCGAGACGATTGGGCTACGAGGCGATCACTGTCACCCAGGAGTCGGACGATCTTCAGGGTGCCCTCGGCGAAGAGAGCGTTGGACTGTGACGCACAATAACGACAAAACAAGTTGCAATACTCAAATGAGGAGAAGTGGAATGTTCTCGCCGCATTTGCCACGCGAACGGCTGCTGGAAGCCTATCGCACCATGCAAACGATTCGCTGTTTTGAAGAGCGTGTGATTAACGAGATGGGTACCGGTGACATCCCGGGCAGTACCCACCTCTATGCCGGCCAGGAGGCAAGTGCGGTTGGCGTATGCATGCACCTCACCGACGAGGACTATATTTCGTCGACCCATCGTGGCCATGGTCACTGTATCGCTAAAGGCTGCGATATCAATGCGATGATGGCCGAGCTGTTTGGCCGAGTCACTGGTACTTGTGGTGGTAAAGGTGGATCCCAGCACATTGCCGATCTGCGCAAAGGGATGCTGGGTGCTAACGGGATCGTTGCCGGTGGCGCTCCAATTACCTGCGGTGCTGCATTGAGTGCGAAGCTGCAGAATACAGATCGAGTTGCGATAGCCTTTGCGGGCGATGGTGCCATGAACGAAGGCGCAATGGCCGAGAGTCTTAACCTGGCCAAAATCTGGATGCTGCCAATCATCTTCGTGATCGAAGACAATGGCTTCGGTGAAGCGACAGCGAACGAATTCGTTTCAGCGGGTAGTTTCGTTCGTCGTGCTGAAGGCTATGACATCCCTTCTACTGAAATTGATGGCACTGACGTTTTCAAGGTCTACACCATTGCTGGCGAGGCGATTGCACGCGCCCGCTCAGGCGGTGGCCCATCCCTCCTGCATATTCGTGTTCCTCGTTACTACGGGCACTACAGCGGTGATCCGGATACCTATCGTACGCCGGAAGAGAAGAAGATCATGCGTCAGGAACAGGACTGCCTGATTAAATTCCGCACCAAAGTCACTGTAGAGTCCCTTGCAAACGTGGCTGCTCTGGATGCGATTGACGAAGAGGTTACGGTAGCAGTGAACGAATCTGTTGCGTTCGCTCGCGCTTCTGAATTCCCTCCAGTTTCTGCTCTCACCACCGACGTCTACGTGAAGTACCTGTAAGGAGGGCATCATGGCTAAAATTTCTTTCCGTCAGGCGCTGAACGATGCTTTGCGCCTGGAGATGCAGCGTGATCCGCGCGTGATCATGATGGGCGAAGACCTTACTGGTGGCGCTGGTGCAAACGGAGTCAAGGACGCTTGGGGTGGCGCGTTCGGCGTCACTCGCGGTTTGCTCGGTGAGTTTGGCCCAGAGCGTGTTCGCGATACCCCGATCAGCGAAACCGCGTTCATTGGTGCCGCAGCTGGTGCTGCGCTGACCGGTATGCGACCTATCGCTGAACTGATGTTCGTCGACTTCGCTGGGGTTTGCCTCGACCAGATCGTCAACCAGATCGCCAAATTCCGCTACATGTTTGGTGGTCATGCTCGAACTCCTCTGGTTATTCGAGCAACCTATGGTGCAGGTACCCGCTCTGCAGCCCAGCATACCCAAGCGTTTTACCCCATCTTCACTCATGTGCCTGGTCTGAAGGTGGTCATCCCGTCGAACCCTTATGACGCCAAGGGGCTGCTGCTTCAAGCCATTCGGGATGATGACCCTGTCATCTTCCTGGAGAACAAAATGCTGTACGACACCATGGGTGAAGTCCCCGATGGCGCTTACACCGTGCCATTTGGTGAAGCCCGTGTGGTGCGCGACGGTAAGGACGTGATGATCGTGGCCATCGGTCGTATGGTTCATATCGCGGAAGAGGCAGCGCGCAAGCTTCAGTCTGAAGGTATTTCTGCGTGCATTATCGATCCGCGAACCACTTCGCCGCTCGATGAAGAAACACTGATGGACTTCGCCGACGAAATCGGTCGTGTCGTCATCGTGGATGAAGCAAACCCGCGCTGTGGTATGGCTGCAGATATTTCGGCAATGCTGGCCGACAAGTGTTTCGACTCGCTTCGCGCACCGATCAAGATGGTTACCGCCCCGCACACCCCGGTTCCATATGCGCCCAACCTTGAGGACGCATATGTACCGAATGCCGATGCGGTCATCAAAGCGGTCAAGTCGATTGTTGAGAGGTAAGCGGTATGTCGATTGAAGCAGTCACAATCCCCAAATGGGGCATGACAATGACTGAGGGTCTTGTCGCTGAATGGCTGGTAGCCGAAGGCGACGAGGTTACCCGCGGTCAGGAAATCATTGAAGTCGAGTCGACCAAAACCACCAATGCGGTGGAATCAGCTGCCAGCGGCATTCTGCGTCGAATCGTCGTTCAGGTAGGTGTCACTGCACCGGTTGGCGCTTTGGTCGGCGTCATCGCTGATGCATCGGTGAGCGATGATGAAATCGAAGCATTCATTGCATCGTTTGCTGATGCCAATGATGCCGCTGAAGAAGAAGACTTGAACGCACCGAGCGTTAAGGCCGTGGATGTCGGTGACGGTCGAGTTGTGAATGTGCTGACTATGGGCGCCGATGGCGATGACACTGTTGTCCTGGTGCACGGTTTCGGTGGTGATCTTTCCACTTGGCTGTTCAACCAGGATGCGTTCGCTCAAGGGCACCGTGTGGTTGCAGTGGATCTTCCAGGTCACGGTGCGTCCACCCCGATTCAGGGCGACAAAGTCTTCGACGATCTGGTCAATGCGGTAGAGCGTGCGCTCGAATCAGCTGCGCCTGGCAAGATGCATATCGTTGCTCACTCGTTCGGCGGCGCTGTCGCTTCAGCTCTTGCTATTCGGCAACCCGGTCGGGTCGCTTCTCTGGCACTCATTGCTCCGGTAGGTCTGAGCAAGCAGATCAACAAATCGTTCCTGGATGACTTCATCTCGGCTGAACGTCGCAGGCCGTTGAAAGATGTCTTGGAACGTCTGCTGGCCGATCCGTCGAAAATCAGCAACGACATGATCGAAGGTACTTTGCGCTTCAAGCGCCTTGAAGGGGTTCCTGAGGCCCTGTCGGCGATCCGCGACACTATCGTTGATGCCGAAGGTCAGCAGTGTCATTGGATCGCTGGGACGATCGCCGACTTCAATGGCCCTGTTGCGCTTATCTGGGGCGATAAGGATCAGATCGTACCGCTGCCGGTTGATACACAGATTCCGTCTCAGGCCAAGCTGAGCATCATCAGTGGCGCAGGTCACATGCCGCAGATGGAAGCTGCTTCGCAAGTTAACTCGCTCGTTCTGGAAAACATTTCCCGAGCGAAGTGATGCATAACGCCATTGCTAATAAAGCGATGGCGTACTTCAAATAAAATATGTGAGCGAGGTTAATATGACCGGTCATTTGGCGGGTAAGCTCGTACTTCTTACGGGAGGGGTAGCCAATATCGGGCTCGCTATTTTGGAGTCCTTTGTTCAAGAGGGCGCGAAAGTAGCAGTTGTAGATATCGATGCGGAGCGTGGTTCGAAAGTTGAGCAGCGTTTTCCGGGCATTGTAAAGTTTTTCCGTGCTGACCTTAGTAGCGAGACTGATGTCCGGTCGGTGGTGGGTAAGGCGGCAGATTGGTTGGGAGGTATTAATACCCTGTGCTTGAATGCAGGTATTCAGCTCTCCGGCAATGTTTCTGATTTTTCCACTGAAGCCTGGGACAAAGTCTACGACATCAATGTGCGCTCTAGCTTTATCTTCGTGCAGGAGTCCTTGACTCATTTGCGGAAGGCTAAGAAATCGTCCGTTGTCATGATGTCTTCGCTGGCTGGTAAGCGCGGCGCACCTGGCCTCACATGCTACTCGTCCTCTAAGGCCGCAGTGATTGGTATGGCAACGACCATGGCGATCGAGTTGGCGAAAGACGGTGTGCGTGTCAATGCTATTTGTCCTGGTTGGATCGACACTCCGTTCAATGCGCCGGTAATCGACTTCATCGGCGGCAAAGAGAAGCAAGAAGCGCGGGTTAAGTCGCTGATTCCGCTTGGTCGTCAGGCGACCGCTGATGAGGTTGCACCGCTATTCGTATTCTTGGCTTCGGACGAGTCCTCTTACATTACAGCCCAGGCAATTAATGTTTGTGGCGGTGCCTACAACTAGGTCAATAGGAGAGTTCACCATGTTGATCAAACACGAACTTGCCATGGCCGCTCTGCAGGCTGGTATCAAACGGGCCAAAGAACTCGATCAGCGCTCTTGCCTGTCGATCGTTGATGTAGGCGGTCATCTTGTTGGCTTCATCCGGGTCGATGATGCTGCTTTCGGTACGATTGAGGTGGCGACTAACAAGGCTTACACCGCCGCAGCGCTGCGCAATCCGACAGATACCTGGATGGCGATTACGCAGCCAGGGCAGGAGCTTTATGGGCTTGAGCGCTCCTGTGCACGTCCATTTGTAGTGTTCGGTGGCGGTCTGCCAGTGACCATCAACGGTGTAGTTGTGGGTGGTGTCGGCGTATCCGGTGGGCCGGAAGCAGCTGACGTTGAGATCGCGAAAGCAATGGTCGATGTCCTGCAAGCCCAGTAAGCGGTTTGAGTCGTTCACTTAGGTGCCAGAATGGAACCAATTAAAATAATGCAAGCGAAGTCTGCCGCTGAAGTAAGGCAGATGATCCGTGCTGGTGACCTGCGGGTTCCAACGAGCGGCTTCGCTGATGGATTTATGCAAGCCAATTTGATGATTCTGCCAAAGCGGTTTGCGGATGATTTCAAGGTCTTCTGCGATCTGAACCCTAAGAGCTGCCCGCTGGTTGCTATGGGGAAACCAGGTGACCCGACCCTTCCGCTGGCTGGTGAGATAGATATCCGTACGGACGTGGCGCGCTATCGCGTCTATCGGAACGGCGTTCATACCGAAACCGTTGATTCGCTGGTCGACCTGTGGCGAGACGATTTTGTAACGTTCGCTTTGGGCTGCTCGTTCTCTTTCGAGAATGCGATTCTGAATGCGGGCATCGAGATCCAGCACATTAGCGCGAACCGAAATGTGCCCATGTACATCACCAGCCTCCCGACCGAAGGGTATGGCCCGTTTAAAGGGTCGATGGTGGTGTCCATGCGAGCTTTCCGCCCGAAAGACACGATCAAGGCGATTGTCCTGTCTGAGCGTTTCCCGCTCGCTCATGGCGCTCCGGTTCACATTGGTGACCCATCGCTCATCGGGATCAAGGACATTGACCGCCCAGACTTCGGTGATGCTCCCGTTTATCGTGAAGGCGATATCCTGGGCTTCTGGGCTTGCGGTGTCACGCCGCAGATGGCTATCAAGCAAGCAGGCGTTGATATTGCTATAACGCATGAGCCAGGTTACATGTTAGTGACTGACCTTGCTGCCGATTCGCCTGATCTTTCTGTTGCCTAGTGTCAACTAACGAGGTATTTGTAATGTCCGAGCATTTTGCAAAAGTTGTCTGGGCGGCAGTTGAGCACAAAGATAAGGCCGGCACCTACAGTCGTGACCTGGAAGTTGAATTTAGTAACCAAGTAAAAGTGGTCGCGTCTGCGGCGGCAGATTACTTAGGGTCTCCTGAGAAGGCGGATCCTGAGCAACTGTTGGTAAGTGCGCTCGCGAGTTGTCATATGCTGTACTTCCTGGCTATCTGCGAAGGGCAGGGGTACGTTGTTTCGAAGTATATTGATAATGCTAAAGGGATTGTTGCTAAACGTGAGGAAGGCGGTTTTTGGGTCTCTGACATCACGCTGAGTCCACATGTAGAGTTCAGCTCGGAGAAGCAGCCTGATCGGTCGGCTTTAGAACGTTTACATCACCGGGCTCATAAAGGTTGTTTCATCGCTAATTCGATTAAGACTGCTGTCAAAGTCGAGATCGCTTAAAACTTAACAAGCTAGGAGTAAAGATGATGGACAAACTGTATGTTGTTGCTGTGACCCACGCTCAGCCAGGCAAAGAGGCCGAGCTTCAAAAGGCACTGCTGGAGCTGGTCGCTTACGCTAAAACCGAGCCAGGGTTCGTGAAGTATGACCTCCACGTTTCGGAAGAAAATCCAGGCGAGTTTCTGTTCTACGAGATCTGGGACGATCAAAAGTCGCTGGATCTGCATTCCAGTACTGACAATATGAAAGCGTTCGGTGAAAAGTACGGTCACTTGGTCAAGTCGTCTTCGCTGAGCAAATATCAGCTGCTGTAATTGCTTGATCAGCCAACGTGATCTTCAGTAGGTGAGCAGGGATATGGTAAAGATTGACCTCAATAGCGACCTCGGCGAAAGCTTTGGCCCCTGGGCAATGGGAGACGATGCGTCCATGTTGGACATCGTCACCAGTGCGAACATCGCGTGTGGATTTCACGCGGGTGACCCCGCTGGCATCCTTTCGGTGCTGAAAGAAGCCGTTGCGCGTGATGTCGTTATTGGAGCTCACGTTGGTTACCGAGACCTGGTTGGTTTCGGTCGGCGGGTGATGGAGCCTTCCAGTTCAGAGTTGATAGGTGATGTGATCTATCAGATCGGCGCTTTGGAAGGCTTAGCCAAGGCCGCAGGAACCACTATCAGCTATGTCAAACCTCACGGTGCGCTGTACAACACCATCGCTAAGGATCGCAGGCAAGGCGCAGATGTGATTGCTGCAATCAAGGCGGTGAACCCCTCGCTTGCTTTGCTTGTCCTGGCAGGAGCCCCTATCGTCGAACAAGCGCGCCAAGCGGGCTTGAAGGTTGTATGTGAGGCTTTTGCCGACCGAGCCTATAACAGCGATGGATCGCTCGTTAACCGACGCATAGCAGGTGCCGTCATCCATGATCCTGAACTGATTACCCAGCGGATGCTGAGATTGGTTCGAGAGGGTGTCGTTGAGGCCGTCGACGGCAGTATCGTGCCATTACAAGCGGATTCGATCTGTGTCCATGGCGACAATTCCGCAGCGGTTCAGACTGCCAAAGCCCTTCGCGATGCTTTCGAAATGAACAATGTTCATCTATGCAGTTTTGCTGTCGTGAGCGAGGGTTGATCGCATGTCTAAGACACTGCAGTTTCTTCCGGCGGGCTCCAATCGCTTCATCGTTGAGCTTGATGATCTTGAATCGACCATCGCTCTCGGTGACGCGCTGAAGGCAGCCTGCATCGAGGGTGTGGCCGAGGTCATTCCAGGCGCTGTGACACTCCATGTGTCGTTTGACCCGCTTGCTACCTCAGCGCAAAAACTTTATGCGCAAATTTCCTCGCTGCGGCCCCAGGTTGGTTGCAGCCGTTCGGGCGATCTTGTTGAGATCCCGATGGCTTATGACGGTGAAGATCTCGCGTTTGTTGCCGGTTATCTGGGGTGGTCGGTACCTGAGCTGATTCGCCGCCACCGTGCAGCAACTTTCACCGTTGCATTCACGGGATTCGCCCCTGGATTCGCTTACATGACATGTGACGATCCTGAATTGGATGTCCCTCGTCGAGATAGCCCACGCGTGCGGATCCCTGCGGGCTCTGTAGCCCTCGCTGGCCGTTTTTGCGGCATTTATCCTTCTGATACACCAGGTGGCTGGCAGCTGCTGGGCGCCACGACAATACCGATGTGGGATGTAGACCGTGAGCAGGCGGCGCTATTGAAGCCCGGCGACCGGGTTCGCTTCGTCGAGGCCGTCACCGACCAAATGCCAGCTCCGTCTGCCAAGGCTGAGTCGGCTTCAAGCTCGACTCAGATCGCTAAAGGCTTAAAGGTCGTTAGCACTGATAGGCCATTGTTGTTCCAAGATCTAGGCCGGGCTGGGAACGCTCACCAGGGTGTCTCTCAATCGGGCGCAGCTGATCTGCAGGCGCTGCGTCACGCCAACTCTTTGGTCGGCAACCACGAAGCAGCAGTGGCGCTCGAGGTGACCTACGGTGGTGCCGTTTTCGAAGCTGAGATTCCTCTGACTGTGGCCATAAGTGGAGCTCCAGCCGGTCTCACTCTCACTACCGCAGATGGGCGTACCAGAACACTTCCCCCTCATGCTCCGATTGCATTGGATGCCGGTGACACCTTGGCCCTGAGTGTGCCAACGCAAGGTGTTCGAAGCTATGTTGCTCTGCGTGGTGGTTTTGCTGCCCCGAAAGTATTGGGGTCAGCGTCGACCGATACACTCGCGAAAGTCGGGCCAGGCGCGATCACTTCTGGCGTGAGCCTGCAGCCATCGAATGATGTGTGTGGCTCCGTTTCTGCGTACGCATCGCAGGCCCCCAAGTTGCCTGCAGGTAGCGACATTGTGGTGCTCGACGTGGTGATGGGGCCGCGCACTGATTGGTTTACCCCTGAAGCGATTCGCACGTTCACTGAGCAATCCTGGGCAGTAACACCAGAGTCGAACCGCGTGGGTGTTCGGCTCAATGGCATGAGTGCGCTGTCTCGTGAGTGTGCTGACGAGCTTCCCTCGGAAGGTACTTCTCGGGGGTCGATTCAAGTACCCCGCAATGGTCAGCCTGTGCTGTTCCTCGCAGATCACCCACTTACTGGCGGCTACCCGGTCATTGCCGTAGTAGCCGAGCATCACCTCTCATTGGCGGCGCAGATCCCGATTGGTGCACGCATCCGCTTTAACGCTATTGCTGGCTTTGATCCGCAAGTAAAGGAAATCGATCGATGAAGAAGTTACTCATCGCTAACCGAGGCGAAATCGCAATCCGGATTATCCGAGCTGCGAAGGATTATGGTGTGACTTCCGTTGCCATCTATTCGGACGTCGACGCATCATCCCTTCATGTGGAGCTGGCTGACGAAGCCTACGGTCTCGGCCCAGGTCGACCAGTCGACACCTATCTCAATATCCAGAAAATTGTTGAGATCGCCAAACGTGCTGGGGCTGATGCTGTACACCCTGGCTATGGTTTCCTGTCGGAGCGGGCCGAGTTCGCGCAGGCGGTTCTTGATGCCGGCTTGGCTTGGGTGGGGCCTTCTCCACAGGTAATCCGGGCGTTGGGTGATAAGGTCGAAGCTCGACATATCGCGCAAGCAGTTGGAGCACCTTTGGTAAAAGGTACTCCAGGCCCGCTTGCGAATGCCCGTGAAGCGGTCGCATTTGCCAAGGAAGCTGGTTTGCCGCTTGCTATCAAGGCGGCGTTCGGTGGCGGCGGTCGCGGTATGAAGGTTGCCCATAAGCTGGAGGAGGTGGGGCAGCTCTTCGATTCGGCAGTGCGTGAAGCAACTGAGGCGTTCGGACGTGGTGAGTGCTACGCCGAGCAATTCCTGGAACAACCCCGCCACATCGAAGCGCAGGTGATTGCCGATACCCATGGCAATACTGTGGTGCTTGGCACTCGCGACTGTTCGCTGCAACGCCGCAATCAGAAACTGGTGGAAGAGGCGCCGGCGCCATTCATCTCTGAAGAGCAGCGTGAAGCTATTCATAAGGCTGCCCGGGACATCTGTAGCCGAGCCGGCTACGTCGGTGCAGGTACTGTTGAGTTTCTGCTCTCCCGTAACGGGACGATTTCGTTCCTGGAAGTAAACACCCGGCTGCAGGTTGAGCATCCTGTTACAGAAGTCACCACCGGCATCGACATCGTGGTTGAGCAATTGCGCATTGCTGATGGGCTTCCACTTTCCGTCCTGGAGACTCCGGTAACCCGTGGGCATGCGTTCGAGTTTCGTATCAATGCCGAGGATCCTGGGCGCGGCTTCTTGCCCACACCAGGTCGTGTTGAAAAGTTTCGCGCCCCATCGGGCCCTGGCGTTCGTCTCGACACGGGCGTGGAGAGTGGATCCTCCATCCCAGGGCTCTACGACTCTATGATGGCCAAGCTCATTGTCTTTGGTGAGACCCGCGAGCAAGCCGTAAACCGAGCTCGGAGGGCGCTGGCAGAGTTCCAGATCGAAGGAGTGGCTTCTGTTCTTCCTTTCCATCGGGCTGTCATGGAGGAGCCGAAATTCAATGGTACTGATTCGTTCGGGGTCTATACCAACTGGATTGAGACGGAGTTTCAAGGTTTGCCTCCGGCAGACCGTGTAGATTACTCGGAAGAACAATTGGTTCGATGCGTAATTGAAATTGATGGAAAGATCCATCGTCTTGGGGTTCCCACAGCGCTGTTCTCATTCAGTAAATCAAGTACTGAATCCGCCATGGTGACGAAATCCGAAAATGCTAATTCGGTAAGCTCTCCTATTCCAGGTACGCTGCAGCAGTGGCTTGTTGAAGATGGAGCAGTTGTTAAAGAAGGTGAAACCATTGCTCTCGTTGAAGCGATGAAAATGGAAACCCAAGTGCTTGCCAAATTGAGCGGGAAAATCAAGATTCTGGTTGGCTCTGGATCTGCTGTTACGCTCGGTGAAGAATTAGCAATAATTGGCTAATTACTAAGCCAGTCGGTCGGGTAGAGTAGTGCCGTGTAAGGCGGCACTTGTTAACGAAGTGTCCAGCATCTGATAAAGATCGTTGGGGTAGGTTTAACAGAAGCAGGGTCAGACAAACAGTCAGCCCTAGAGGAGTAAGGATCGTGAAAAAATATAATGTCGCACTGATCGGCACTGGCTTCATGGGTAAGGCCCATTCGATCGCCACTGCAGTTGTCCCAATCCTGTTCGGTGCCCCGGTCGAGATCGAGCGTAAGGTAGTAGTCGATATCGATGAAGAATTGGCGCAAAACGCAGCTAAGCAGTATGGGTTTACCGAGTACGCTACTGACTGGCGTGACGTTGTGAACCGCCCAGATATCGACATCATCGATATCTGCACCCCAAACGACACTCACGCAGAGATCGCAATTGCAGCGGCATTGGCTGGTAAGCACGTTATGTGTGAGAAGCCGATGTCGATGACTGTTGAAGAAGCTCAGCGTATGCAGGAAGCCGCCCGGGAAACCGGTGTGGTGACCATGGTTTCTTATAACTATCGGCACACTCCAGCGGTTCAAATGGCCAAGCGCCTGATTGACGAAGGCCGCATCGGTGACATTCTGAACTTCCGTGGTTACTACCTGCAAGACTGGGGCGCTGACCCTGAGCTGCCGCTGTCCTGGCGCTTCAACAAAGCGAAAGCAGGTTCCGGCACTCTGGGCGACATCGGTACTCACGTTATCGACGCTGCTCGCCTGCTGGTAGGTGAGTTCGCCTCGGTGAACTCGATCGTCAAGACCTTCGTGCAAGAACGTCCGCTGCCAGCTGGCCGATTCTTTGGCCCCGCTGGTCAAGCTTCGAGCGAGCGTGGCAAGGTTGACGTAGATGACGCCGCACTCACTATGATCAAGTTTGCCAACGGTGTGTATGGCACCATTGAGGTGACTCGAAATGCGTGGGGCCACCACAACCAACTCGGTTTTGAAATCTACGGTACCAAGGGTTCTATCGCCTTCGACTACCAGCGCCTCAACGAACTGCGCGTTGCTTTCGCAGATGATCCTAAGGATGCTTTCGGTTTCCGTACCATTTACTCGGGCCCTCACCAGCCGTTCGGCGACAAGCTGTGGCCAGTTGCCGGTATGGGCCAAGGCTACATCGATATCAAATCGATCGAGTGGTACAACTTCCTGAAAGCCATCGCTGAGAACGGCAAAGCTTCTCCGAACTTCGATGACGGCCTGCAGATCGAGCGAATTGCCGACGCCATCCTGACTTCGGGCGTGAGTGGCGATTGGGAGCATATCGAGCAGCCTGCTTGATAGCTGAACACTAGCCTAGGGTAGGCGTGATCTCGGTCACGCCCGCCTGTCCCACCGTAACGTTTGAGACTGCAGGAGACTCTTAATGAGTATCGCGGTTGGACTGATTGGTGCTGGTGTCATGGGTAGGGAGCACGGTCATATTCTGTCCATGCACACCCCAAACGCTCACTTGGCAGGGGTCTGCGATTTCGATTCAGAAAAAGCCCGATCTGTAGCTGGCAAGGTACAGGTTTTTTCAGATCCGTTAGATCTGATTGCCTCTAAGGAAATTGATGCAGTTCTGATTGCATCACCGGATTCTACTCATGCTGATCTGGTGCAAGCCTGCATAGCTGCAGAGAAACCAGTACTGTGTGAAAAACCATTGGCCATGAGCGCTGAACAAGCGCGCTTGGTCGTCGAGGCAGAATGCTCCAAAGAGCGCTCCTTCGTTCAAGTCGGATACATGCGCAGATTCGACCCAGGTTATGAAGAGCTCAAAAGGCTTTTCGAAGCGAATGCCGTCGGTAATCCCGAGATCCTTCACAACTTCCATCGTAATCCAGTTGCCCCGGATTGGATGACGGGTGACATGCTCATCACAAACGCTTTTGTTCATGAGATTGATGTCATGCGTTGGCTGATGGATACCGAGCTTGAAGCCGTCAGGATCACTGTTGCCGATAAAGGCGATCCGATGATGATCGTGACGCGGCTTGCGAACGGTGCGATTTCGTCTACTGAACTCTTCATGAACTGTAAATTTGGCTACCAGGTTCATGCTGAGTTAGTAGGTGCAGAGGGGACTGTCGCCTTGCCTCAGTTTTCAGCGCCTGTCATAAGCACATCGGGTCATCGTTCATCGCATGTTCCTCGGAACTGGATACCACGCTTCACCGCGGCCTACCAGGCCCAAACTCGCCGCTGGATTCAAAGCATTGTTTCTGGTGTCCCGAACCATGGGGCAACAGCATGGGATGGCTACATCACTACTCTGATTGCCGAGCAGTTGGTTAAATGGATAGGCACTGATCAAACAATCATACTTGACCTACCATCTCGTCCTTCGCTGTACCGATAAACATGATTATCTGAGTTGCGCCCCTACTAAACAGTAGATCGCTCCGTGTGGCGCAGCTCTTCGAGGATCTAAACGTGATTCGATATGCCGTAGTGGGAACTGGCTGGATATCCCAGACCGCATTCATCCCTGCTGTCTCTCTGTTAGAGAACGTAGTGGTTACAGCACTTGTCTCAGGAAACCCGGAGCGTGCTCGTCAGCTGGCGAATAAACATGGCATTGAACATGTTTGCTCGTATGAGGATTTTGATGAGCTGCTAGCGAGTGATCTGATTGACGCTGTTTACGTGGCCGTACCCAATCCATTGCATGCTACCTACGCCATCCAGGCAGCGAAGGCGGGCAAGCATGTGCTCGTGGAAAAGCCAATTGCCACTTCCCTGCCTGATGCTGACGCGATGATCGCCACAGCTCAAGCTGCAGGGGTGTCACTCATGACCAGTTACAGGTTGCACCATGACGTAGGCACCATCGCGGCGTTGCAAGCTGTTCGAGAGGGTCGAATCGGTCAGCCAGTGTTCATGTCCGCGACATTTAGTTTCCAAAGCGATATTGGTAACCACCGATTGGATGTGGAGCATTGGGGCGGCCCACTGCAAGACATTGGCATCTACTGCATTAATGCCGCTCGCCACGTCTTTGAATCTGACCCTATCTCAGTCTCTGCAATGAGCACCCGCCGCGCCGGCGATCCCCGATTCGCCAACGTGGATGATTCGATCGCGGTTACGCTCAGATTCCCAGGCGATCGGCTAGCGCAGTTCTATTGCAGCTTCGGAGCCTACCCTGTCGACACTTATCAGATCGTTGGTACCGATGGCGTTCTGAACATGGATCCTGGCTTCCGGTTTGAGCACGCCATGGCGATGTCACTGAAGAGCCGGGATGAGAACGAATACGTTCACTTCCCGCTCTACGATCACTTCGCAGGCCAGATCTCATACTTCTCGGACTGTATTGAGCAGGGCAAAGCACCGCAGCCATGTGGTGAAGAGGGGCTTGCAGACCTGGAAATTCTTTTCGCCATCGAGCGCGCTGCTGCCTCCGGTTTGCCACAAACGTTGTTGCCAAAGAAAAGTAGAGCTCGGCCATCAGCAGAAACTCTGAGGACGATCAAACGGGCGGTTGCCTGATCCGCATCCTTCATTCCATGAAGGATCCTCGAATCAAGAATAATAAACGGAGAAGTTCCTTGTATATCGGAGTACCGTCGGAGACCGCTTACGGTGAAACGCGTGTTGCGGTCACCCCAGACACAGTAAAGCGACTGGTTGCTTCTGGGCATCAGGTTGTCGTCCAAAGAGGCTGCGGGTTGCTTTGTTGCGTTACCGACCGCGCGTTTGAGGCCGTGGGCGCCAAGGTCGGGGAGGCGAGCGATGCTTTTGGTGCGGAAATTGTCCTGAAAGTAGTTGCCCCTAGTGACCAAGAGCTTGAGCTAATCAGTGCGGGTAGCGTGATTATCGGCATGCTCAACCCGTTCAACAGCGAGCTCATCGGCAAGATGGCCGATCGGGGGATAACCGCTTTCGCACTAGAAGCTGCACCACGCACCTCTCGTGCGCAAAGCCTGGATGTACTGTCGTCGCAGGCCAACATCGCGGGCTACAAAGCCGTGCTGCTCGCTACTCAGTACTACCCACGGTTCATGCCCATGCTCATGACCGCTGCGGGTACTGTTAAAGCGGCACGGGTGCTTATCCTCGGAGCGGGTGTTGCCGGCCTTCAAGCCATCGCTACGGCTAAGCGCCTGGGCGCGGTGATTGAAGCGTCTGATGTCCGCCCCGCCGTGAAGGAGCAAGTCGAATCTCTGGGCGCCAAGTTCATCGACGTACCTTACGAGACGGATGAGGAGCGAGCGTGCGCCGAAGGGGTTGGCGGCTATGCTCGCCCGATGCCGGAAAGTTGGATGCTGCGACAAGCACAAGCCGTCCATGACCGCGCTAAGCAGGCCGACATTGTCATCACCACCGCCCTGATTCCGGGACGCAAAGCGCCGACTCTTTTGAACACTGGCACTGTGGCGCAGATGAAACCCGGATCCGTTGTCATTGACCTGGCTGCTGCTCAGGGTGGCAACTGTCCACTAACTGTTGCTGATCAGGTAGTTGTAGAAAATGGTGTGACTATCGTCGGCCCGACCAACCTGCCCGCTCAGGTGGGTGCCGACGCGTCCGCGCTCTACTCCCGCAACCTGCTGGACTTCATGAAGCTGCTGTTCGACAAGGACGGTGCGCTAGACATCAACCTGGAAGACGACATTGTCGCCGCGTGCCTAATGTGCCGCGATGGCCAGGTCGTGCGCAAGAACAGCTGAGGAGCACGACAATGGAAGACCTGGTGATTTCCCATGGCATCTACAACCTCATCATCTTCGTGCTGGCCATCTACGTGGGATACCACGTGGTTTGGAATGTCACTCCAGCCTTGCATACGCCGTTGATGGCCGTCACTAACGCCATTTCGGCGATCGTGATCATTGGCGCCATGCTGGCTGCCGCACTCACTGTGACACCTGCTGGAAAAATCATGGGCACCTTGGCCGTGGCCTTAGCTGCGGTGAACGTATTCGGCGGTTTCCTGGTTACCCGGCGCATGCTGGAAATGTTCAAGAAGAAAACCAAAAGCGAAGGGCAGAAGTAACATGAGTATGAACTTGATAACGCTGCTCTACCTTGTCGCTTCGGTCTGCTTCATCCAGGCGCTCAAGGGTCTGTCTCACCCGACAACCTCGCGACGGGGCAACCTGTTCGGCATGATTGGCATGGGCATCGCCATTCTGACGACCGTAGGGCTCATCTATAAGCTGGGTTCAGGAATCGCTAGCGCTGGGATGGGCTATGTCATCTTCGGGCTGTTGGTCGGCGGCACAGCCGGTTCGATCATGGCCAAGCGCGTGGAGATGACCAAGATGCCAGAGCTGGTCGCCTTCATGCACAGCATGATCGGCTTGGCAGCGGTGTTCATCGCCATTACAGGTGTTATTGAGCCCCAGTCACTCGGTATCGTTGCCTCGATCAACGACCCCATTCCGGGTGGGAACCGTCTTGAGCTCTTCCTAGGCGCGGCGATCGGTGCCATCACCTTCTCAGGCTCTGTGATCGCTTTCGGCAAGCTTTCTGGCAAATACAAATTCCGTCTCTTCCAAGGAGCGCCATTTATCTTTCGGGGCCAATTCAAAACCAACCTTCTGGTTCTGTTCACGACAATTGGCCTAGGCATCATTTACAGCACCACAGGCTTGTTTGACGCTTTCATTCTGATGCTGCTGCTCGCCTTCGTCCTCGGCGTTCTCTTGATCATCCCCATTGGCGGCGCAGACATGCCAGTGGTGGTTTCCATGTTGAACAGCTATTCAGGCTGGGCAGCAGCAGGCATCGGTTTTTCGCTGAACAACTCAATGCTGATCATCGCCGGCTCCTTGGTTGGCTCCAGTGGTGCAATCCTCTCGTACATTATGTGCAAGGCGATGAACCGCTCATTTTTCAGCGTGATCTTGGGCGGCTTCGGTGGTGACGCTGATATCAGCGGAGATCAGGGATCTAAGGAGCAGCGACCAGTGAAGTCTGGTTCTGCCGATGACGCCACCTTCCTGCTAACCAACGCCGACACCGTGATTATTGTTCCTGGTTACGGTCTGGCCGTGGCTCGTGCCCAGCACGCGCTGAAGGAGCTGACTGAAAAGCTGATTCACAACGGCGTTACCGTGAAGTATGCGATCCATCCAGTGGCTGGTCGCATGCCAGGGCATATGAACGTGCTCTTGGCTGAAGCGGAGGTGCCGTACGACCAGGTGTTCGAAATGGAGGACATCAACTCCGAATTTGGACAGGCTGACGTGGTGCTGGTGTTGGGTGCCAATGATGTGGTCAACCCGGCGGCCAAGAACGATCCGAAATCGCCGATCGCCGGCATGCCAATCCTTGAAGCGTACAAAGCGAAGACCATCATCGTTAACAAGCGCTCCATGGCCAGTGGCTATGCCGGCCTGGACAATGAGCTGTTCTACATGGAAAAAACCATGATGGTATTTGGTGATGCAAAGAAAACGATTGAGGACATGGTTAAGGCTGTGGCTTGAGTGTGGCTTGAGGCAGTTACGGAATTTCTGATAACCAAAGCTGATCTAAAAGAATCGTAAATGGCGATTGGACGCGTTCAGATCCTTCGCCGATGATCGAAGGTGTCTGGCGGCGCTAGATATCAATGCGCAATTAAATATCTGACGAAGAGTGCTATATGAATAATTACAATGGTCGCGTAGTCATTATTACCGGTGCTGGCTCTGGCATGGGGCGGGCAATGGTTCAAGAGTTTGCCGCACGCCAAGCCTTAGTTGTTGCGCTGGATATCAATCTGAAAGCCGCCGAAGAATCGATTTCCACAATTGCAAACACGGAGGCAGGCTTCGCGTATCGAGTCGATGTAAGCGATCCTGCCAGTGTTAATGAAGCCGTGGAAGCAGTCATCGCCAAGTGGGAGCGAATTGACCTGCTCTGCAATAATGCCGGTATTCTTGATGGGCATTCCACTGCACACGAAGTTTCCATTGAGGAGTGGAACCGAGTCATTGCGGTCAACCTCACTGGGCCTTTCCTGATGGCCCGTGCTGTCATCCCTCAAATGCTCAAGCAGAAAAAAGGCGCGATCATCAACACCTCCTCTACATCCGGCTTCAGTGCCGCAGGTGGTGGTACTGCTTATACGGCTTCCAAACATGGAGTGATTGGCCTTACACGGCAGCTGACTTTCGAGTATGGCGCAAGCGGTATTCGCGTGAACACAATCTGCCCAGGGGCAACTGCTACCCCACTCGCTATGGCCGATCCTGTGACTGCTCATTCACCTGACATGCTGGCTGCCCTCGAGAAGTTCCCTGCGCGACGTTGGTGCCAGCCGAGTGAAATCGCCAAGCTTGCTGCGTTCCTCGGCGGTGATGAGGCAGACTTCGTTCACGGTAGTGAGTACGTAATGGATGGTGGCTGGCTGGCCGCTGCCCGAGACCCTTTCTGATAGATCAGATATCTACAAGCATTTCAGCATAGGTGAACACGATGTTTAGCAAGCGTGAATGGCCGGATAGCGGTGTAGAAGGATTTCAGCGTGGTTTTGTGACCGTTGATGGCACGCGGATGCACTACGTAAGTGGTGGTCGCGAAGACGGTGAAGTGATGGTACTGGTCTGTGGTTTTCCGCAAAGCTGGTATGCATGGCGAAAAGTACTGCCGATCTTGGGCAAGCACTTCCGGGTAATCGCACCTGACTTGCCAGGCCAAGGGGATTCGGATCGCCCGGCGGGTTGTGATACGGCCAACATCGCTCGATTGCTTCGCGGCATGCTAGACAAGATTGGTGTGGGCAAGCATTCGCTGATTTCCCATGACCTTGGTGCTTGGGTCAGCTACCCGTACTGCGCGAACTACGGCGATCAGGTCACCGGATGGGCGATTCTGGATTGCGGCATTCCTGGTATCAGCTTACCGGATAATCTTCCATGGGCTGGCAATGTCGCTTGGCGTACTTGGCACTGCGGGTTCCATAATCTCGTGGATCTGCCAGAGGCTCTTCTGGAAGGGCGCGAGCATATCTATCTGCAGTGGTACCTCCAGCGTAAAGCTGCTATTCCTCAGATCTTTACACAGGACGACTTTGAAGAATACCTTCGAGTGTTCAAGCTTAATGGTCTGAAGGGTGGCCTGGCTTACTATCGTGCTATGGGAAAATCGGCTGATCAGAACCGTGAGCTGGCGAAGAAAGGGAAGCTGCAGGTTCCAATCCTAGCCATTCGTGCAGATCAGGGTTCGATGCCCGACCTTGTCACTGAGCTGAAATTGATCGCTACGGATGTAACCGGAACAATGGTTCAGAGCGGTCACTACATTCCTGAGGAACAGCCCGAGCAGCTCACTCACGAACTGCTGAAGTATTTCTCAAAGTAACATCCGATATTTTCGTCGCTGTGCCACATTTGCTAGGAGCCGATACTGATCGGTTTCTAGCCTTTTTGTATCTGTTGTTCAAGCTTTGTTGTCATGGTCGACGAATTTAAGATTATGAGTATTCATGGTTTTGCTGGTTGGCTGTGTGTGCCTTTGTTCGTGCATTGTTCAGTGACCAATTAATAATAATAACGGAGTCGCGAATGAGAACTTTGAGATTGAGCTCTTTTGGGGGCGCGCTGTCGGCTGCGCTCTTGTTTCCAGAAGAAGCTCCTGCAATTGAATTCAATGGCTACATGCGAAGCGGCGTTGGTGGCTCGACATCGGGGGGTAAGCAAAGCTGTTTTATGCTTCTCGGAGCGCAGTCGAAGTACCGCCTGGGTAACGAATGTGAGCAATACATCGAGGTAGAGGGAAGGCAAGATATAGCCAATCTCGATGATGGTTCGGTTGTTAGTCTGGATGCTATGGTTCAAACACAAACAGATTACGGACATACACCGGCGCTTTCAGGAGACGATAGCTTCACCCGAATGAACCAAGCCTATATGGAATGGGGCAAGATGCCGGCATTGGGAGGAGGGTCGCTTTGGGCCGGGCGTCGATTCTATAAAAGGAATGATATCAACATCTCTGACTTCTTCTATTGGAATCAGAGCGCGACTGGTTTTGGCTTGGATCGGGTATCGATAGGAGACTATAAGTACAGCTACGTATTCTCACGCAAGGACAGCGTCTTCCAGAAAGAGAAGATTACCCGACAAGACTTTAACGTCGAAGGCTTCAAGGTCAACCCAGGTGGAGAGATTGAAGTTGGGGTCAGCTTTATCCGTGCTCCAAGCGGTGATAATACCCATGACGGTTGGTCAACAGTTGTTCAGCACAAACAGGCTAATTTTCTCGGCGGCCAGAACAAGTTTGCGCTCCAGTATGGCGAGGGCCCTGGAACGGCTTTAGGTTACACAGGCGATCCTGAACTCGATAGGAGCAATCGGAGCTGGCGAGCAGTAGAGATTTTCGACTGGCAGTCAACCGGCAATTTTGGAGGACAATTTAATGTTGTTTTCCAGAAGGATAAGCGACAGGACGATGCAGACCTGAATTGGCTGTCGATCGGTGTTCGTCCAGTCTACGGATTCACCGAGCAGTTCAAGCTTGCGGTTGAGCTTGGGCGAGATCAGGTAACGGCACCTGGTGGAACTCGTAAGCTTACAAAATTCACAATCGCGCCTACATGGTCGCCAAATGGCCCTGGATTCAACGATCGGCCTGAGATCCGTCTTTATTACACTTATGCCCGTTGGAATGCTGCTGCTCAGCGAGCGGCGAACGAATTTGCAGCCGGTTCAGCGCTCTCTGATGCTGGGGCATTTGGTAATGCTCTACATGGGTCAAACTTTGGTGTCCAATTTGAGTATGGATGGGAGTAACCGTAAGCTAGCAGCGCATCTAGGCTAAAGACTTAAAGCGAGAGAGTAATATGTCCCAGCAAGATCGTTTAAATATCAGTGATCATGATGACCCCCGTGTTTTGCAGGAGCAGTCTGCCGAGGATTATTCGCGACATGTAGTTCCATTGGCTGCCCGCACAGGTCGGTGGAGTTTGGCCATGGCCTCTTGGTCTGTACTGAGCGCTCTGTTCTACCTCTACATCAGTGTTGCTGTCGCGCAGGCGGTGGGATCACGCAGTGCACTCATCGGTATTCTGTTGTCAGTAATATTCTATGGGCTGATTAACTATATTATTAGTCAGCGATCCATCAAAAGTGGACTTTCTGTGGCGTTGCTATCCAGAGGGATATTCGGGAATTTTGGTGCGATTATCTCCTCGTTGCTTTTTGCTGTTACCGCTACTTACTATGCAGTGTTCGAGGGCTCTATTATAGCTGTCGCTCTTCAACAGTATTTCTCACCTGAGAGTGACATCCGATGGTGGTATCTTTTGGTAGTCCTTTATGCAATGCCACTTGTTGTAGGAGGCATCCAGGCATGGATGGATAAGCTAAATGGAACACTGCTGCCATTGTATGTCGGAGGCCTGTTGGTGATTGTCTTGATGGCCGGAAGCCGCTTTGGGTTTTCCACCGGATTCTTGTCTATTCAGCCGTCACTTGAAACCTCCATGCCAGGCTGGTTGTGGGCATTCGTTGTCTATATGGGCATTTGCGTCAACATGATGGTGACCGCTGAATTCTCACGTTTTGGTAAACCACAGGATGCTAAATTCCATGGAATAGTTACCTTTGGGCCACTGTTCTATTTTGCCCTTTACATTGTCAATGGCGTGGCGGGTATCTTTATCATGGAAACCGTTTTCCCTGGTCTGAAAGCCAGTGAACAGGGTATTGCGGAAGCAGTTCTTAAGTCGGCAGGCGTAGTCGGTTTGTTGTTCATTATCGTTAGTCAAACACGTATCAACACTGCAAACTATTATATGGCCTCGCTAAATATGGCTGGTTTCGCTGCCAGAGGTTTCGGTTTGCGATTACCTCGGGCTATATGGGTTATCTTTGTTGGGGCTTGCGTTTACTCTCTGATGCTTACCAATGTGTTCAGTTATTTGCTGAAAGCGCTAGCTTGGCAGGGTGTAGCCGTTACATCATGGGTGGCGATTATAATGACTCATTATGCGCTTCATCCAGGCACTCAGCACTCCGAGTTCCGTCCAGGTAGGGTCAAAGCAATGATGCCAGGCGCGTGGGCGATTTTGTTCTCTACAGCGGTAGGTATTTACATCATTGAGTTTGGTGCTAAAGGAGTATGGTACGTCGACTTTGCCCCCATCATTATTTCTGCTATCGCAGCTTTGAGCTACGGGTTAATAACTAAATTCAATCATGGTCGGCCAATTCTTCGCGTCGGAGAGCCTAGAAATGAAGTAGCGGACGTATGGAGTCAGCATATAAAATGCCATGTTTGCGACAGGTCTTATACAGCGATTGAAATGGACAGTGATCCTTCTGCTGGCCAGAAGGCTATTTGCACTGGCTGTGCAGAAGGGAATCGCGCGTTCCTACAAGCTGTCAAGCAGGAGTCTCAAGCGCTGTCAGGTCGAGCTGAATCCAACATCGCTTAAAAAATCAAGTACGAAGTACTTCTTGCAAAAATTCTAGTCGCATGAGCCTCTCGCATGAGAGGCTCCTGTTACCTACCTAGTTTGGCGAGCCTAATCGTTGGCTTCATAAAGTCTGATAACCACTTGGCTTTCGTCGTTTTTTATAGAAAAACGGACGTTTGAGAGTGGTCTACATGGTTAAAAACGAAATGAGAATTGGACGCTCGCGGTCTCTAATTCTGTGAGGAAAATTATACGAGTGTACCAAAATAAGACAGAAATTCGCTTATTGGCTGTCTTAGGATTATTGGTGAGAGCTTAAGGTTTCTCGGGTGTCAGAGGATATTTAGTTTCAAGTCATTGGTTGTTTAATAAATTTGTTAGGGAGCGGCCAAGTTTTCTGCTGCGAGATCCGAATGATGTTGCGACTAGTGCGCAGTGTCCTCAGATTAATGCGCCATGGTTGCTGGAAGTTTGTGGGGTCATTGACATGGATGTAGTCCCTTGGGTAGCGAGTAAGCTATATGTGTTAGGCGTTTTATGTTAAGCAAAATCATTGAGTGTATGTGTGTGAAAACGTAACTCGAGTTTTGATTCGGTATTTATAATTTGGGTGAATGATTTTTTTTGGTCAGGCTCACTGCTTCAAAATTACTAGATAACCCTGTGGCTTAGAAAAGGGTTGTTGGTGGAACTGCATCAAAATTAAATTTTTCTTTGGGTTGATACTGCCTGCCTTTTTTGCTCGACTGCGTTAGTCCGCTCTCGTGTGCGTGCTGCTTATATTAAGTTTGGGGTGAGGTAATGAAGCATAGGGTTTTGATTGTTGGTGGTGGCGCAGGCGGGCTTGAGTTGGCTACCAGGCTTGGTAAGACACTCGGAAAGCAAAAAAAAGCGGCGATTTCATTGGTGGATGCAAATTTAACGCATATCTGGAAGCCGCTCCTTCACGAAGTTGCAGCTGGTTCGTTGGATCCCAGTATTGATGAGCTGAATTATTTTGCGCAGGCGAAGTGGAACTATTTTTTATTTCAGTATGGTCGCATGGTAGGTCTGGATCGTGAACGAAAAGTAGTGCTACTAGCATCTACCGGCGGGGATGCGCGGGAGGTACCTTACGATACGCTTGTACTGGCTGTTGGTAGTCAGTGCAATGATTTTGGCACCGTGGGTGTTCAAGATCATTGCCAATTCTTGGACAGCCGTACCCAGGCAGAAAAGCTTCAGAAGCAGCTTTTCGCACGTTACATGCGAGCGCATGCAGAAGATGCATCTAATCCACTCCGGATCGCTATTGTTGGAGCCGGCGCAACCGGGGTTGAGTTGTGCGCAGAGCTGCAGCACGCTGTCCGTGTTATTGAGGGGTATGGCCTTCGTCATGCGTCCCCGGACATTCTGCAAGTGACCTTGCTAGAGGCTGGCCCTCGGATTCTCCCTGCCTTGAATCAAGATGTCAGTGAGACTGTTCACTCGGGCCTAGCCAACCTGGGGATAGACGTCCGTGTGAATACGGCGGTGAAGGAGGTGAAGGCTGAGGGCGTAGTACTGGCCGACGGTGGTGCTATAGCCTCTGACTTGACGATCTGGGCTGCAGGTATCAAAGCCCCTGCATTTTTGAACGGGCTAAGCGGGCTGGAGACGAATAGGATCAACCAGCTTCTAGTACGCCGTACGCTCCAGACGACGCTCGATGACTCAATTTTCGCCATAGGTGATTGTGCGTCCTGTCCGTTATCCGATGAGGGTGCAGGTACTGTCCCTCCTCGAGCACAGGCTGCCCATCAACAAGCCGAGATGCTAAGCAGAAGCGTCGCCCTTCACATTTCTGGCAAGCCGCTGCTTAAATTCAGTTATGAAGATCGAGGGACATTGATCTCAATGGCGTCTTTCAATGCAGTAGGGACGCTGAGTGGACTTCTGGGGCGGAAAAAGGTGACCGAAGGTATTTTTGCAAGGACATTATATATGTCACTTTATCGGCTTCATCAGGTAGCACTGTTTGGCGCTACGAGAATGCTGTTAAAGGCATTCTCTGAGTTGCTGCAGCGTAAGACCCGGCCAAGGCTCAAACTGCACTAATAATGAGATTGATTAAAGCGTACGTGTAGATTGCGGATGACTTATGGTGTTGTTGCAGTGGTGTGACTACTACTGCAACAACCTTTCCTTTGGTCGGCCACTAGGGATCGCTGTAACGCTTAGCTGAAATCGAGATCGATAGACCTTCTTTCACTAATGGACTTTCGAGCAGCATCCATGATTACAGCAGCGTCATAAGCGTCGCTCAGAGATGAAAGAGGGGCACGCTTTCCAGTGAGGCACTCTTCAATGAAGAACTTTTGAATTTGGTAAAAGCTATCCCAGTATGTGCCGTCGTCCCAGAACGGAAGTCTCGCGTCTCCGAACTTTGTGGTATCCCACGGCACCACTGATGAACCATTCTTGCCGATAATTTTGAAGTACACAGACCAGGGGTCACGGCTACAATCATCGGCTGAAAAGCTGCCCCAAAGATTCGCAATGTTGCCGTTTGGATATTCTGCGATGATCATTAGCTGATCGTGGGCTTGCGGATTTTCGAAATGGACATTAGAGCCTGTAGCAAATACTCGTTCCGGCCGGCCCAGGAAATACAGCATACAATATATGTGATGAACCATAAGCTCGCTCATGGTTAGATCAGGCGCGCCAATTTCAGCGCGGTGACGCTTGTTATAGATCGCCCAGAAGTTTACGATTTCTCCGAGGTGCCCGGCGTCAATGTGTGCGCGAACACGTTGCATTGTTTCTGCATAAACATAGTTGTGAGACGGTGCGCACAATCGGTTGACACCGCGCGAAAGTATCTCCAGTTCTCGGATTTTATCGGCGCTCGTGCAAATTGGCTTTTCGATCAGTACATGCTTTCTTGCGAATAGAGCTTCTCTGGCGAAGTGGAAGTGCGTATCTGCGTTGGTACAGATCACAACCGCATCGATGCTAGGATCATCAAGCAATGCTTCCGGAGTCGGATAAAGTACTCCTCCAAATCGCTCTTTGAATGCAGTTGCTTTGCCTGGAGTTCTACCCCATCCGCCGACGTAGGCGGTGGGATCAATTTCATTGATTGCAGTTACATGGAGCTCTGCAACGTTGCCTAGCCCAATGATGCCAATTTTCATGTGCTATTCTCAATACTTGATGTCGATAGGTTGACCGGATGCTAAAGACTCAGCGGCAGCATCCGCGATCAGTTGAGCAAACAACCCATCTGCAGCGTTCGGAGTAGGTGGTGTGCCAGTGGAAATGCAGTGTACAAATTGCTCCATTTCTGCGAGGTATGCAGGGCCAAATCTCTCTAGGAAAAATGGCTTGGCGACAGGCATCGTAAATCCTGAACTTGTCGCACTTTCAACTTGGCTTTCATGGATGTTTGTAACTCTCAGCATTCCTTTGGAGCCATGTACCTCGAGTCTTTGGTCATAGCCATAACTAGCACGCCGTGAGTTGGAAATTTGACATATTTTTCCAGACTTGGTCATGAGCAGTGCTATGGCGGTGTCAACGTCGCCCACGTCTTTAACTGCAGGGTCTACCAGCGCTGACCCCGTTGCAAACACCCGAGTAGGGTTTTCATTCAGTAAGAATCGTGCCAAGTCAAAATCATGGATCATCATGTCCCTGAAGATGCCACCAGAGCCTTTCAGGTACTCGACCGGAGGTGGAGCAGGGTCTCGGGACGTGATTGTGACAGTTTCCAGCTGCCCGATTTCACCCGCAGCTAGTCGTTTCTGCAACGCACCAAAATGCGGATCGAACCGTTGATTGAACGCGGTCATAAACGGTACGCCGGCGCTTGAGACCTTTGCTATGCATTGACGAACCCGATCTGAGGACATATCGATAGGCTTTTCACAGAAAATCGGCTTTCCTGTATCGGCCAAGGTATGGATAAGGTCGAAGTGAGTCGGAGAGGGCGTCGCAATCACTACCGCATCGATGTCTTCTGCCCGAATGATTCCTTCGATTGTCCTGGCTTCAACATTGAAGCGGCTGGCACATTTTTCAGCTGCTGTGGGTATGGTGTCAGCTACTGCTACAAGCTTGGCGGTTGGAATCTGCATTAGGCTCGCCGCGTGCACATGTCCGATTCGACCGCAGCCTAGAATACCTACTCTGAGCATATCGCTATCTCTGTATTTAAAATTGTTGATTTGAAGACGGCGGAATTAGAGTGACAGCGAGTGCTTAGACGGGCGAATCGTATTTTGTTATGGGTGCTGAAAGCTAAAGGTTATCAGCGGAAATGCTTGTCATCACTAGGCACTTTCTTGCAAGGCGTGAGGCCTCCTAGATTTGCGAGGATTGCGCGAGTGGAAGACTGTAAATAGCGGCCAGAAATCATCCCGATTTTAATTGGCCTCCCTAATTTTTGGATTTACTACTGATTTTGGTAACGTGCCGAGAGGGAATCTGATCATCTGGTCATGTTTCAAACCTTGGGCAGGTTGCTGTCTCAGTTTGGCACAGTTGCGTCGTCTGCGTGAGGATAGTCTATCGGTTCGGTAAGCAGATCCATCGGCTTAGCTCTAGAACATCAGAGCCAAGCAGTGATGGCGCTAACCACGCCAAACCTCAGTTCCCAATTGTAGGCTTGGTCTAAATAAAAAATAGAATTTTCTGAGTCTTCTGCCTCTCATTCGGAGATTCACTGATTAGCTACCTAAGGCCAGTGCTGATTTATCAACTGTTATTTTCTTGTTGGTGTGCCTGCTAGCGTTGTAGCTGTCGCAGTGGTAATTGCTCTATGAAAACTAACAAAAATTATAGCTGGAGATATGTATGAAGCATTCTGTTAAATTTGCGGCTATTTTTCTGGCGGCAGTTGCGCCATGGTCGGAAAGCAATGCGATTGAGTTAAGTAAGGACTTTACGCTAGCGCTCGATGCAGGGTTGTACAGTCAGTATTGGTCTCGCGGAATGTCACAAACCCAAGGCGATCCTGCCCTTCAGGGCTCAGCCACGTTAGTACATTCCAGTGGTTTGTTCGCGGGCGTATGGAGCTCGAATGTTGACTTCGGTCACGGCAGCAAGACACGCCAGGAAATCGATTATTACCTGGGTTACTCCATGCAGTTGGCCGATGACGTTAGCTTGGAGTTGACCTATTTGGAGTACGAGTACCCCAAGCAAGCGGATCTCAATTACAGCGAATACTATGCGAAACTGAATGCCCACGGATTTATTGTAGGCGGTTATTACTCCGATGACCTGTGGGGAGATGAAAGCATGCTCTACAGCTTCGTAGGCTATGAAACTACCTTGCCAGGAGGCATCGGTTTGAAAACGCGCTACGGTCAGGTTGACTATAAAGATCCAGTTTTCGTTTCCGGAAATGGCAGCGCCCAAAGCAAGTATAATGAGTGGCAGATTGAAATGAACAAGGAGTTGCTGGGGCTCAAATGGTCTCTCAGCTACGCCGATAGCAATCTATCCAAGGTGGAGTGCCTCAACTTCAACGGTTTTGATGATGTCTGCTCAGCAACAGTTGTCGCTGGGGTTAGCAAGTCATTCTAACTGGTTTGGTTATATATTTGAGCTGACTGGCTGTGCAAAGTGGGCAATTTTTTTGCCCGCTTTGTAGTGCGTGCATGCTACGCACTGTAGGGAATACGCAAAATCTCAATAAGCGTCTCTCCAAAGCTACGATTTTGTAGGCACTGCCATTAACTGAGAGAAACTCTTTTTTGCGAAGCATACATAGCTTTCGGTCGATGCCTGGTATTTGATTTATACATTGTGTCCACTGTGTGGGGCGAGCTGGCTTGTACTACCAACTGATCCTATCTTATGTGCTCTGAAGGCTTTGTTTAGGTGCTACGTGGTGAAATAATGTCTATCACAGTGCAGAGCGCTATAGAACTTAATCCGCGATCCGTGATCCAGGATGCGAAGTTTGCAAGCAGCGGTATCGCCTTTTTGGGCGCGTTTGGGAGTTGTCAGTTATGGCACATGGCGCACGTTTTTTGTGAATACTGCCGCAGGCCCTTGAGCAGCTTGGGCAGTAGCAATCATGAAGGCTGTCAGGGTAATCCGCAGTGTTTTTCATCATAGGTGTTGTTGTTTTTGTTGTTGTTGTTCAGAAATTGTCTTTCCACTTACGCATAGCAGCGAAGCATGACATCGCGTGATGTGATGGGTAGTCACGTGTGGCGCTGGACAGCTTCAGCAAGGTTCGCCTCCCGTGCACGCAGAAACGGATTAAAAGCCTGTTCAACGCGGATGCGGGTAGGTACGGTGCACTGTCCGCGATTGCGGATTTCACAGACCTCAGCCAAGCGCCCGGCTATTTGATGATTGTCTGGGTCGACAGCCAAAGCAAAACGCAGGTTGGACAGGGTGTACTCATGTGCGCAGTACACCTGCGTTTGGTCTGGCAGCCCTCCAAGGTATTCGAGCGACTTCAACACCTGCAACGGCGTCCACTCCAATAGCCGGCCGCAGCCGGCGCTGAATAGCACGTCCTCATCAACCAAGTGGTAGGCCAGATGCCCTGAGGTATGGCCAGGCACGGCGATCACGTTAATGGTTTGTCCCAACACTTGGATCCGGTCACCATCCTTAGACGAGGGAAAAGTCGTCGAACTCAAGGCGATGGGATTCCTGCAGGTCGAACGCTTGTCCGTAGAAACGCATGGAGGCATCCAGGTCACCTACGCGGATCATGGTATGGAGGAATTTCGGCATGATCAGGCTTTCCTGGACTGTTGTTATGCAGTCAGGATGGCAGTCTGGGTCGCGGTAGAAACGGCAGTCATTTGCCGCCCTCCGCACAGATCCGTACATGCGGAACTACCACATAGCGCTCCTGCCTCGGGTATGTGACGCAAAGCGATCCTCAAAGTAAGGATGTGCCTTCTAGGTATCGGGATGTAGGGATCGCCAAGGCGTCCACACCGTGACCATTGAAGCCGATTACGCTTAAGGGCTTGTTGCCAAAGACGGCATACCGGCAAACGAAATCCGCCAAGAGGTATAGGTTCCCCGGTATCGCGTGGCAATTGAAGTAGCCGCTCACCACACGTTTGAGCCGTTGCCCTTGAACCCGGACAAGGTCATGACACCGACGACTCAGCTCCTCACGAATAGCAAGAAACGTCGCACGTAGACATATCTCCTCTCACAGCTCTATTGCTGCAGCTGCAGTGGGTGACCCTTCTTATTTCTCGGTGGTAAGTGGCAAATCCGGTCACAGACATTGAGAGCTTTTACCATTGTCGGGCTCGTCATTCGAAGGCGATTATTTTCCGCCCGTGTCAGCGATTTCTCCCATCCAAAAATAACTCAGAGGGACGCTCGTGATGCCTGATTACTTTTCTGCTTTGACTAGCTTTAGCTATCAGCATGTTGTTGACCTTGAGCTAGCTGGACGTTTGTCAGCCGTCAATGCGTGTATCGAATGCTGTGATCGGCATGCTCAAGATGACCGAGCTGCCCTATTTTACGAGGGCTCTGATGGTACCAGTGCAACCTATACATTCGCAGACCTGCAATATAATGCTGCCCGCTTCGCTAACGCCCTTCGAGCGCAAGGTGTCAAAAAGGGAGATAGGGTCGCGGGACTGCTACCAAGAAAGGCTGAGTTGCTTATCACTATCTTGGCCACATGGCGTATTGGCGCGGTTTACCAACCTCTTTTCACCGCCTTCGGGCCGAAGGCCATTCAACATCGCCTGGAAGGCTCCGCTGCGCGCGTCGTGGTGACTGACCTGCAAAACCGCCCGAAGCTAGATGAAGTCGAGTTCTGTCCCTCCATAATCACCATTGGAAACAACGGTCGTGACTTGAGTTTCTGGGATGAGTTGGGAAAGTTCCCTCCTGAGTGCCAGCCCGAAATGCTGACTGGGGACGACCCGTTTCTCATGATGTTTACCTCAGGTACTACGGGCCCAGCAAAGGGGATGACGGTACCGCTTAAGGCGTTGGTGGCGTTTAAAAGCTATATGCGCCAGTCAGTAGACCTGAGACATGAGGATGCATTCTGGAACTTAGCGGATCCAGGCTGGGCTTATGGCCTCTACTTTGGTATCGCGGGCCCTTTGGCGATTGGCCATTCAATCACCTTGTACGATGGATCGTTTACGGTGCAGAGCACCTGCCAGGTAATACGGAAGTACGGCATTACAAATCTTGCAGGATCACCTACCGCCTTTCGACTGCTAATTGCTGCCGGAGAGGAGTTCACAAGTGCGATTAGGGGAAAATTGCGAATTGTGAGCAGCGCCGGCGAGCCATTGAATCCGGAGGTGATCCGGTGGTTCGCCGATACATTGGGAGTGACTATCCACGATCATTACGGTCAGACCGAACTGGGCATGGTGCTCTGCAACCATCACGGACTAGATCACCCTGTACATCCAGGCGCAGCCGGGTTTGCCTCCCCGGGCTACCGGATCGTGGTAGTGAATGACGTGGGTATTGAGCTACCACCTGGTCAACCGGGAATTCTGGCGATTGATCGGAAGCAATCACCGATGTTCTGGTTCTCTGGCTATCACGGGGCGCCGACTAAGTCTTTCATCGGGCAATATTATTTGAGCGGCGACAGTGTTGAGCTCAACGCGGATGGGAGTATTAGCTTTGTAGGGCGCACGGACGACGTGATTACCACGTCGGGCTATCGTGTAGGCCCATTTGACGTTGAAAGCGCCTTGATTGAACACCCCGCAGTGGTTGATGCAGCCGTTGTTGGTAAGCCTGATACGGAGCGTACAGAGCTGGTTAAGGCGTTCGTTGTGCTCAATCAGAGATTCACGGCTTCGCCTGAGCTGACCGAAGAACTCTCCCTGTACGTTCGTAGGCGCTTGGCAGCTCATTCCTATCCACGAGAAATAGAGTTTGTTAGCGACCTGCCGAGAACACCGAGTGGGAAGCTCCAACGCTTTATCCTGCGTAACCAAGAGATTGCTAAAGCTCAAGCGTCGCTCGTCAAGACTGCTGCTGGTTCGACTTGCAAGAGTACGTGCTAGCAAACGGAGCCGTGCCTACGTTGCTAAGTTCTTTGCCTCGCGAAATTCCGCTGATGTCGAGAGCCTCTACTGCGCGAGCTGTGAGAGTCCCGATAGGCAGCGCTGGGAATTCCATCCAGGTGGTCGGACAGATCCGATTGCTCTGCGATCGCAATACGTATGTGGACTTCAAAAGACAAAAACAAGACTGAAGGAGACACGGTATGAGTTCTTTGAATATGTACACGTTGGCCGGAGAATCAAAGTTCAATCGCTTTCATGGACTGATTCTTTTTTGGTGCGTGTTGATTCTTATAATTGATGGTTACGACTTGGCGGTGGTTGGCGCAGCGCTGCCAGCCATCATGGCTGACATGCAAATTGACGCAACCAGTGCCGGCGTGATGGCTGGCTCAGCACTGTTTGGCACAATGCTGGGGGCAATTTTCTTGGGCACTCTGGCAGACCGTATTGGTCGGCCAAAGATGATCGCAATCTGTGTAGCTCTCTTCAGCATATTCACCGCTGCAGCAGGTTTCACTGACAACCCGCTGACCTTCAGTATCATGCGCTTCATCGCCGGCCTGGGGATCGGCGGCGTGCTGCCTATCTGCACGGCGCAGATGGGAGAGTTCTCGCCCTTGAAAGTTCGCACCCGCCTGGTGACCATCGTTTTCGCAGGCTATTCGGTGGGAGGAATTTTGGTAGCGCTCACCGGTAAGCAACTGATCGAAAGCTACGGTTGGCAATATGTGTTCTACGTGGCAGCCCTACCAGTAGTTTTGATTCCCTTCATACTGAAGACCATGCCCGACTCTATCGGCTTCATGTTGAAACAAGGTCGGGATGACGAGTTGAAAGTCATTGCCCGTCGCCTCCGTCCTGACCTCATGATCAAGGATGACACTCAACTCGTCGGCAACCCTCAAATTGTCTCTGCCCAAGAGAGGCCTGTACGAAGCCTTTTCCAGGAAGGGCGTGGATACAGCACCGTCATGATTTGGATGGCATTCATGACCGGGCTTTTCATGGTGTACGCGCTCAATTCATGGCTCACCAAGCTGATGGCCATGGCGGGCTTCAGCCTCGGCTCTGCCCTGAATTTTGTTATCGTGTTCAATCTCGGTTCGATCTTCGGTGCAATTTTCGGTGGCTGGCTCAGCGATAAATTCAGCATCAAGCACGTCTTGGTGGTGTTCTACGTAGTGGGCGCGGTTGCACTCACGCTACTGGGTTATACGCGCTCTACTGAACTGCTCTTCGTCGTAGTGTTCATCGTGGGTGCCTCGACGCTCGGTACCCAGCTTCTGGCCTATGCATACGCCGGAGATTTCTATCCCTCCACCATCCGCTCCACTGGGGTCGGCTTTGCGTCGGGCGTCGGTCGCATCGGGGCGATTGTCGCGCCTGTTTTGATTGGTGCACTCGTATCGATGGCCTTGCCTCTGGAGCAGAACTTCATGGCAATCGGTCTCGCCGGACTGATAGGTGCTGTTGCTGTGACCATGATCAACCAATCTCGCGCGGACTCCGCTGTGGTGAGGAAGAAGGCCACTGTTTCACACGATCTGACCTAACCGTAAATCTGAGAGACAGGTTCAAATGCTTACTCATCGCTTGTGCCAATCATCGGTAGGTTCGGGCGAGACGGCTCTACAGCCTGTTGGGGAGCAGTCGAAGTGATAAGCAAAGGATTGCATGAGCTGCATGGCCGGAATTATCGTTTCTCGTTTAATTAAAGCCGGGCCATGTCCAACCCTCGGAGCGTGCAATCATTGAGTTCTGTCAGGAGCGATTCGCGCGGTTTAAGTGTCCTCGTCGAGTGATTGTCCAAGAGCTTCTAAAAACTGCAACTGGCAAGGTTCAGAAATGCATGCTTCGAGAGTTGGCCGGAAGTCGGGATGCAATCACTGGATTGGTGATAAATGGTTAATTCGTCAGCAGCGCTTTGATCCTATCCAAGGGCAGAATCTACATGAGGCGCTGGTGGGCGGCTCATGCTCAAGCACACAACAAGAACAAGGTGCCTGTGATGTCTATTTTTTCTCAAAAATCGTTGGTTTGTTCGGTAGTACTGTTAGTCGCGCCTTATGCTTCTGCCGCGTTCGTGGACGACTTCAAAGGCAATTTCGAGCTTCGAAATTTCTATTACAATCGCGATTTTCGCAATGATGGAGCTGCGCAGTCCAAGCGCGATGAGTGGGCACAAGGCTTTATTCTGAACCTGCAGTCTGGCTTCACAGAAGGGCCGGTGGGTTTCGGTATCGATGCCATGGGCTTGTTGGGGGTTAAGCTTGACTCTAGCCCTGACAGAACGGGGTCTGGGCTGCTTGCCTACGATTCCGGCAGGAATGTGGAAGACGAGTACGGAAAATTTGTGGCTACCGCTAAAGCGAGGGTAGGCAAGACTGAGTTGAGGGTAGGAGGGGTGAATCCTCTAATGCCTCTCCTCTGGAGCAATAATAGTCGCCTACTGCCTCAGGTTTTTCGCGGGGGGTCTTTGACCGTCAACGATATCGATAAATTGACGGTAACGGCTATCAGGGTAAACGCCGTGAAGCAGCGTAATTCCACCGATTTCGAATCCCTCACAGCTACTGGCTATGCTCCGGTTGAGGCTGATCACTATAACTACATGGCATTGGACTTCAAGCCAGCAAAGGACATGACATTCAGCTTGCACGCCGCCGAGCTTGAAGACCTCTACAAATCCTACTTCGCGGGGATTAAAGTTATCCAGCCGGTTTCGAAAGGCAATGTGATCGCGGATGTTCGCCTGTTCGATGCTAGCGAAACCGGCTCCAAAAAATTAGGTGAGGTGGACAACCGAACGCTGAGTAGCTATTTCGCCTACAGCATTAAAGGGCACACCATCGGTGGCGGTTACCAGAAGGCTTGGGGCGACACGCCATTTGCGTTTGTAAACGGCACAGATAGCTACCTATTCGGCGAATCGCTGGTCAGCACATTCACTGCCCCCAATGAGCGCGTCTGGTTCGCGAGGTATGACTTTGACTTCGCTGCTTTGGGTGTGCCTGGCTTGCTGTTTACCACCAGGTACATGAAAGGGGATGATGTTGATCCTACTCTGCTGACAAGCCGCCAAGCCGCTTCTCTGCGTCTAAACGGGGACGATGGCAAAGAATGGGAGCGGGTCACTGACATCTCTTATGTCATCCAGAGTGGGCCTGCAAAGGGCGTTTCGTTCCAATGGCGTAACTCTACGAACCGATCGACCTATGCGGATAGCGCTAATGAAAATCGATTGATCATGCGTTATACCTTTAACTTCTAAAGTGGTGTAACGGGCCGAACCTGCTAATCGGCCCTTTCCACATCATCCCCAGTCGAAGGCTTCGTTCCCTCCTGTGGAATTGATCCAGCGGCTCGTGAAAAGCGAGGTGCAGGCGCTTCATGGAGAACGCCATCAAGGAGAAGCTGCATATCAGTTATTTCTCAAGCGGCGAGGCGTTCGTCCCGTAGAGGCTTTGGGACGATAAGTCACCGGAACACCAACGCTGGGAATTGCGGGGGAAGGCACCCTTTGCCCAAGTGATGCTCGATAGATGCTTTGGGTGCTCTACTTCAGCGTTGCCTACAGAAATGACTCTTTTCAAAGCACAGCTCCTTTCAGTCCTCAGCGAGACATCCAGCCTATCGTTGCCATGAGGTCTTCGTCGCTGCAGTCACTGCAGAGTCCACGTGGTGGCATGACACTCAATCCTTTCACCACATTTTTGAGCAGTACGTCTTGCCCTTGAGCAAGGCGGGGTTTCCATGCAGTGGTATCACCTTTTTTGGGCGCGTTTGGGAGTTGTCCGTTGTGGCACATGGCGCAGGATTTTGCGAATACGACCTCAGGCTCTTGAGCCGCTTGGGCAGTAGCAATCATGAAGGCTGTCAGGGTAATCAGCAGTGTTTTTTTCATAGGTGATCTTCTTCTTGTTGTTCAGAAATTGTCTTTCCACTTGCGTAAGGCTGCAAAGCATTCCTCGGCAGATGTGATCTTCAGTCCCGCGTAGCGTTGGACAGCCTCAACGATTCCCGCTTCCCGCACACGCAAGAACGGGTTAGATGCGCGCTCAACGCCAATTCGGGTAGGTAAGGTGCACTGTCCACGGCCTCGGACTTCGCAGGCTTCAGCCAAGAGCTCGGCGATTTGGTGATTGTCTGGGTCTACAGCCAAAGCAAAACGCAGGTTGGAGAGGGTGTACTCGTGTGCGCAATATACCTGCGTCTCCTCCGGTAGCGCTGCGAGACATTCGAGCGACGTCAGCATCTGCATAGGCGTACCCTCGAACAGGCGGCCACAGCCGGCGCTAAACAGCGTGTCGCCGCTGAACAGCGCTTTCTCATCAACCAGGTGATAGGCCACGTGCCCTGAAGTATGGCCAGGCACTGCGATCACATTGATGGTTCGTCCTAATACCTGAATCAGATCGCTGTCCTTGAGTGGCCGATCCCTGTAAGGGATCGGCTCGTTCTCGGGGCCATGGACGCGAAGATCGAATGCAGACTTCAGTTTTTTCACACCACCCACATGGTCGCTGTGATGGTGAGTGATCAGTACATCGGTGAGCGCCCAACCGGGATGTTCTTCCAGCCAAGCTTGAACGGGTCCGGCATCGCCTGGATCTACAACTGCACAGGCCTGGCTTGAGTGATCGGCCAGAAGCCAGATGTAGTTGTCGGTAAATGCTGGGAGAGCGTAAATCTCGAGGCGCTTGGCGGAAGTAGTCATGCCGCATGCGTCCTCAAAGCATCGGCAATGTACTCAGCCTGACGAATCGCAAGGCTAACGATTGTCAGAGTAGGGTTCTCGGCTGCGCTGGTGGTGAACTGACTGCCATCCGAAATGAACAGATTCGGGACTTCATGGCTTTGCCCGTATTTGTTGCAGACGCCATCGGCTTCCTTGTGGCTCATGCGACAAGTGCCCATGTTATGAGTCGAGGGGTAGGGGGGGACGCGGTGAGTCTTCAGTGCGCCGACAGCTTCATATACGGCGCTACCTTGCCGATAGGCGTGCTCTCGCATTGCGATATCGTTGGGGTGGTCGTCGTAGTGCACGTTTGCTACTGGAATGCCGAAACGGTCTTTGACGGTATCGCTTAGGGTGATGCGATTGCTTTCCCGGGGCATGTCCTCACCGACCAGCCACATGCCAGCCAGATGCGTGTAGTTGTCCATAACTCGGGTAAAGTCGCGCCCCCAGGCACCAGGGTTGAAGAACGCTGCCATGAAGGAGGGGCCGAGCGAGATGGTTTCCATTTCGTAGCCACCGACAAAACCTCTGTCGGGATTGAAGTGCACCTCGTCACCTATAAGCCCGGCCATGATGGTGCCCCGGTAGAAATGCACCGGATCTTTGAATTCCGCGAATACTGAACCGGTGGTGTGGCGCATGTAATGTTTGCCGACCATTCCGGAACCGTTGCCAAGGCCATGAGGGAACAATGTGCTGGTCGAATTGAGCAGCAAGCGAGGAGTTTCGATGGCGTTACCTGCTACTGCTACAAGGCGCGCTTTTTGGCGTTGCAGTCGCCCTTGCGCATCTGCGTAGACCACACCAGTCGCGCGACCCTTGGCATCATGTTCGATTTTCACCGCGTGAGCCTGTGTGCGAAGCTCAAGCTTGCCAGTGGCCTCGGCCGCCGGAATTTCGGTGTAGAGCGTTGACCATTTTGCCCCCATTTTGCAGCCTTGGAAGCAGAAGCCGAGTTGCATGCATTGAGCACGCCCTGCGCGGGCGCGGCTGTTGATCGCCATGTGGCCGGTACTGCATTTCTTGTAGCCAAGCTTGCGAGCACCGTTATACATCACCTGAAAATTGTTGTTCCCCGGCAGGCCTGGAATCTCGTTGGTGCGCGTCACGCCCATCTTGTCTTCTGCCCTTGCATAGAAGGGTTCTAGCTCTGCGAGCGTCAATGGCCAGTCGAGCAGGTTCGCGTCTTTGATGTCACCATAGGTTTGGCGCGCTCGAAATTCGTGTTCTTGGAATCGCAGGCTGGCACCTGCCCAGTGGGTAGTCGTTCCGCCCACGGTCTTGCAGATCCAAGCTGGAAGGTTTGGAAAGTCCTTGGCGATTTGCCATGAACCCGAAGTCGTCCGTGTATCGCTCCAGGACAATTGCTCGAACGAAGGCCATTCGTCATTGATGAAGGTTGCTGAGGATTGCCGCTGGCCGGCTTCTAGTAAAACGACCGGGATTCCCTTCTGACACAACTCATTGGCCAGAGTCCCGCCACCCGCGCCAGAACCGATGATCACCACTACCGAGTCGTCGTCAAAGCTGAATGTAGTCATGTGCGGATCCTCAGGAAAACGCGGGGGGGCTGGCTTCGGTAGGGGCTGCAGGCAGCCATTTCAGATCGTTGAAGCCGCGCATCAAGTAGCCACCTTTGGGGAAGGAGGCTCCCTCGTAGCCAAAGTGCTGGTAGGCGAGTTCGTTGCTATAAAGGGCATTGACCGACACTGATCTGACCAAAGTGAAAAAAGGGGTGTTCTGGATGGACTCAAGCGCGGCCAATTGGCGCCCCTCATCCAGATCCAGCCAGGCGCCACCTGCTGATTTGTCTAGCTCGCTCAGGCCTTGCTCAAGCAGGGGAAGAATGGAGGGGTCAGTCATGGCGCGGTCGTCCAGCGCCTTGATCGCGAAAGCGTACACAGCATCTTCCATCCGATCGTGAGGATAGATGCGGCGTACCATAACGATTAGTCGCGCGGCCACAGTGTTGTTCAGCATTTTCATTTCGAGCGCCCAGGTTGTACTGGGAGCAAGGAGAGCTATGGGGCCGGACGTGAAAAGTAGTGTACCCAAAAGAATTCCGCCGCTGCCTTTGAGGAAGCCACGGCGGCTAGCTTGTAGATCGTTCATGCGGTTCTCCTTTTTGTTCTTATTAGGAGCCTGACATCACGGGTGCTGCGTGAGAGGGGGGCGCGTTTTTCAGACGGTATTGATCGACTACATCTGAACGTCAGATGCTCGAGATTGGGCTATTCATAGTGGCCGGCGCGCTGCAACACTTCGATCTTGTAGCCATCAGGGTCTTGAATGAAAAAGAAGCGAGCGAGCATCTCTTCACCGCGCTTGAATTCCTTGATGGGGGCAGGGGAAAGTCCCATTTCGTTCAACCGAGTGTGATGCTGATCGAGGTCATCTACTGCGAAGGCCACATGGCCATATCCGCTACCGTGGGTGTAGCCGTCCTGGCCCTTGTTCCAGGTCAGTTCTATTTCGGTGCCGCTCTGCTGATCGCGCAGGTAGACGAGGGAAAAGTCGTCGAACTCGAGGCGATGGGATTCCTGCAGGTCGAATGCTTGTCCGTAGAAACGCATGGAGGCATCCAGGTCACCTACGCGGATCATGGTATGGAGGAATTTCGGCATGATCAGGCTTTCCTGTGGTGTTGTTATGCACTCAGGATGGCAGCATGAAAATCTGGCGGGTAATAAGTGGCTATTACGTAGCCCCCCCGGCAGCAAAATGGGCGCGTGTAATAGCGGTTTATTACCCGCGTGCTGCTTTGGGGAGGTACCTTCAGGCTTGGGCCTATTCCCTCGATTGCGACTTAACCAGGTAGATCCAGCGGAGGCGTTATGTGTGAGCTGTATGTGAAGGCAGACCCGATTCTCTATGAGTCGCGCTCGCGCTCCTTGCGTATTCGGGGCGTAGTCACCACCTTGCGTCTGGAAAACCAGTTCTGGGACATCCTGACTGAGATTGCTGAAACGGATGGTGTCAGCACCAACCAGCTCATCGCAAAGCTGTACGAGGAAGTCATGGATTATCGCGGAGAGGTAGTGAATTTTGCATCCTTCCTGCGGGTAAGCTGCACCCGATACCTGAATCAGAAGCAAGCGGTAAATAAAGTAGTTCCATTCTCTATCGCTGCCGGTTGATTCTATCGGTAGCCGAGCAACTCAGCTGTCCGTTGGGCGGTCTTGAGATACCGACCCGCTGTGACACGGGTCGGTGGTGATCAAAGCAGCACCTGTCCAGTTTTTGAATGAGCACCAAGGTGGTGATTTGTTAGGAATAGCCTTGCCAGAGCTGGAGTCAGGATAAGAGCGCCCAGCATGTTCCAGATGAACATGAAGGCCAGCAGTATGCCCATGTCCGCTTGAAATTTGATGGGCGAGAGTGCCCAGGTAGCCACCGCAATTCCCAGCGTGACGCCGGTCAGGATCACGACCTTTCCAGTCGACAACAAGGCATGGTAATAGGCGCGCGATAGCGTCTCACCATTGCGTAGGTTTGATCATCAACATCTGCACATTTGCCTTCTTCACGACGATGTTGGTTGCGGCCTCAATCCCGGCATTACCTGCTGCGGACATGAACTGAAGGGTTTCGCTGTTGTTCGCTGCTGCGAAAGTCTCAACTGTATTCACCACGCGGGTGAGGGTGTCTGCTTTGTGGTCAGCGAGGAAGACATTGATGGTTAGCAGATCACAGTTCTGATTGAACAGTTCTCTTGAGGCGCGCGTAATGATGGCGTTGAGCAGGCCTTGGTTTCGAGGAATTTCGTACCAGGTGAGGCTACCCTCATTCATTCCTGCAGCAGCCTGCTTGCTCAACGCAGCGAGGGAGGTAGTCGTAAAAAGATGCACTTTACCTATCATTTCCAGGGGCAAGGAAGAGATCGAAGTGATCAAGTCAGCGTCCTTGATATACCGGTTTCCGCTTTTCCATGAATGCAGCCATTCCTTCCTTTTGGTCGTTGCTGTCGAATAATTGCACGAATGCACTCCGCTCCCGCTTTAACATGCTATGGAGTGGTGCATCCTCACCTGTTGCGAGTAATTCCTTAATAGCGAGCACTGCAAGCGGAGGTTGAAGTGCTATTCGGGCAGCGATAGAACATGCCCGTTCTAGCGCAGCCCCTTCTTCACACAATTCTGAAATCATTCCGGCACTGAACGCCTGCTCGGCCGTCAGTGGATCACCTGTGAGGGTAAGCAACGCTGTACGATATTTACCAATTGTTCGGAGCAATCGCTGTGTGCCACCTGCTCCCGGCATGATGCCTACGTTAATCTCTGGCTGACCCAGGCGCGCTGTTCTCGAGGCGATAATGATATCGCATGCTAAAGCGAGCTCGCATCCGCCACCAAGCGCATACCCCTCGATCGCGGCTATAACAGGCTTTTTGCAGTAGTCCACGACTTCGAATAGTCGCCCAGTTTTCAGTTCAATGTGTTGAGTCGGGGTCATGTCTCGCATCTCGGCGATATCTGTCCCGGCAACAAAATACCCCCCGGCTCCCGTTATTACCAAAGCATGAACGCGAGAGTCGGCTGCGAGTGTCTCTACAGCTTGGGCTAGTAGTTGTTTGATTTCCAGGTTCAGAGCATTTCGACGCACTGGTCGGTCTAGGGTGATGATGGCGTAGCCATCCTCGTGTATTTGCTGCCGGATTGGGCTCGGAGAAGTCATGTGGGGCCTCAATTCAAAGTTGTTTCCAAGGAGTATTCGTTTGCGCCTTGCGGCGGAGGAGTGCACTGGCGCGGTAACGTCCATCCGGGTAGGTGTGTGCCAGGTTGTCCAAAACGCTGACCACATTGTCATTGCCGAAAGCATCCGCCCAGGACAGCGGGCCGACCGGATAATTGACGCCTTTGAGCATTGCGAGATCGATATCCTCCGATGAAGCGATGCCGTGACTAACGGCTTCCGCAGCTTCGTTGGCAAGCATGCAAAGCGTTCGAGTGACGAGCATCCCAGCAACGTCGTCGATCATTACAACCTGCTTACCCAGCGCTTGAAAAAAGCCAATCGCGCTATCCAAGGAAGCTCGCAAACATGTTTCTGCCTTGCAGAGAACGACGAGCGATGCAGTTTCGTGATCGGTGGAAGCATCGAACAGTACGACTTGATCCAAATTCTGGCTGATCGCTATTTCGGTGGCAGTTATTCCGAGGGACGGGCGTAGCTGGACGCCGTCGATCATTAAATAACCTTCGCCGTTGTGTTTTTCGATGCGGTAACCGTGCTTTTCAGCCAGGCGTCCCAAAATTTGAGCACCGGGGAAATCGCCAAATTGCTGCACAAGGTTTGGCGAAGAGCAGGTACGTTCAAATGCGATCTCAGTCTGACTGGCCGATTCGTCGTATCGGTAAAATCCCTTTCCACTTTTCCGACCGAGCCATCCCGCGTCTACCAGCGCCTTCTGTATGAGTGACGGACGGTAACGAGGATCTTGGAAGAAGGCATCGTAGATGCTTCGAGTCACTGAAAAATTGGTGTCGTGACCAATAAGATCCATTAGTTCAAGCGGCCCCATGCGAAAACCACCCGCATCGCGCAAAGCAGCATCGATGACACCAGGGGATGCGACATTGTCTTGCAGAGCGAGGAGGGCTTCGGCGTAGAACGGGCGGGCGACTCGGTTGACGATGAAGCCTGGAGTTGATTTGCACTCAACAGGGCTTTTGCCCCATTTCACTGCGAGCTCGCTGATCTGGGCTACCACTGTGGCACATGTGGCTTCGCCTTTAACCACCTCTACCAGCGGTAGCACTGTTGCTGGGTTGAAGAAATGCATGCCGATCATCCGCTCCGGCTTTTGCAACGTAGCCGCGATCGCTGTGATCGAGATTGATGAGGTGTTGCTGGCCAGGATCGCACCCTCTCCAACGATTCCCTCAAGCGCTCGGAAAAGCTCTTGCTTGATTTCAAGGTTTTCAACAATGGCTTCAACCACTAACGAACATGAAGCAAGCTCGGTCAAGCTGGTTGCAAGGGTCAGGCGTCCTAGGCATGCGTCGCGTTGATCAGCAGTTAGGTGCCCACGTTTGACCCAGCGATCAAGCGATGATGTCACCGTCTCGGCCCCCTTGGTTAACGCTTGTTGGCGAGTATCGTGCAGGTAAACTGGATGTCCCGCTCGTAACGCCACCGCGACGATGCCCGCACCCATAGTGCCTGCCCCTATGATGCCAATGCTGGCTGATGTACTCAGTGCGGTGCTCATGACTGATATCCGTTTGACAGTGTGAGTGTTGCGTCACTGTACGGACATGGCGCCATAAAGGTCAATAGGATGACCTATGGAATTATAGGGGCTTAGGTTGAAAAGGCTAATAATGTAACTCTATGGTTTATGCGATACTGCCCTGACGCGATTGACGCATGCCCTGAGGGGCTCACAGGTGAGACGAATTGATGAAAGACATGGATGCATTGGCTGGCAAGTCAGGCATTGATTTCAGCCGAAGTGGGGTTGCTCGTTACATCCAGCTGGCCACATTATTCCGGCGTAGAATCGAGCAAGGTTTGTGGCCGGTGGGAGATCAGATTCCCACCGTGGATGACCTTGCAGCGGAATGTAGCGTCGCACGCGCTACGGTAAGGCAGGCATTGGACATCCTCGAAGAGGACAAGCTGATACGTCGCTTCCGTGCGAAAGGAACCTTTGTTATCCAGCAGCCACAAGAGCAAATGTGGTGTGAAGTCCCCACTGACTGGTCGGGGCTTCTGCTCTCTCCCGAAGGGGTTACGACTGAGGTGCTGTCCTTCGACGTCAAGGCTCAACCCGTTAATGTGCAGCACAAAATCGGTGAAATGGCGCCGGAATACAGGTGCTGGAGACGCCGTCATCTGCGAGACGGCAAGCCGTACTACATTGGGAACGCTTTCATTGATTCGCGGCTGGTGCGCAAGATCCCAGCGAAGCTGCTCGAAACCCACACTACCTTGCGGATCCTCAAAGATCTGCCGGGCCTTACGCTCAAAGAAGTGCACCAGACCATCACCATTGGCACTGCTGATTTGGCAACTGCAGAAGCTCTAGAGATCCCACTCAATGCGCCTGTCGCCTACTGCTACCGGTCTGCCATAGATGATCAGGGTCGTCTGGTCTTTGTTGGGGATGGGGTCTATCGGGGTGACGTGGTCAGGCTCGACGTCAAGGTTAGCGTATGACTGCCTTGATGACCCTTCATTGGTCGCCACTTTCGCCTTTCGTCCGGAAGGTTATGTGCGTGATCCATGAGCATCAGTTGCAGGACGAGGTGCGCTGCGTGCGCACCAAGGTCTCGCGGCACACACCCAATGACTCACTGACGACGATCAACCCGTTGTTGCGCATTCCAACGTTGGAGCTGAGCGATGGCATGGCCTTGTTTGACTCGGTAGTGATCTGTGAATACCTGGATACCCTGGGGCATGGCCCACGGCTTTACCCATACTCGTCCGATGCGCGCTGGCAGGCGCTGCGCTGGCAGGCGTTGGGGGACGGTTTGTGTGACACGCTGATCCTTTGGCGACATGAGCGTGACCGACCTGACTCTCAGCAACAACAGGACTTTCTGAAAGCCTCCGCACTTAAGCTCTCGTCAACTTTGCAGATGCTGGAGAAGGAGGTCGAACAGCTGGACGCTGCTCGTTACGGTATCGGACATATCGCAATCGGATGCGCCCTGGGCTACCTTGCAGTTCGGTTTGACGACCTGGTGTGGCGCGACAAATACCTTCTCCTGGCCCACTGGCAGCAACGCTTTGAGGCGCGCGAATCCAGTCGTTTGACTGCACCTCTTCAACCCTGAAAAAAATCGATGAATTAGGGATGGTAAGCTCTTTTCAGATGAGTCTATACTGAAAAGGTCATAAAGATAGCACATAGGATCAAAAGTGACCTTTGCCCCCTCTTCAAGCAGCGCAAGCCAGGTTATGACTCTTCACTGGTCACCTCGCTCTCCGTTCGTACGTAAGGTGATGATCGTACTTCACGAAACGGGTCTTCTCGACCGCGTCACCTGCGTGCGGAATGTGGTCGGTATGAGTCAGCTCAACGAGCAGGTCATGCACGACAACCCCCTGAACAAGATCCCGACATTGGTTCTGGAGGATGGCCGAAAGCTGTACGACTCTCGTGTCATCTGTGATTTTCTGGACGAGCTTCACGGCGGAGCCAAGTTAATACCCGCAGATCGCGCTCGGTATATACAAGCTATGACCTGGCAAGCGTTGGGCGACGGTTTTATCGATGCGCTGTTGTTGTGGCGCAATTGGTATATCGACCGTGGCTTGTCATACGACTGTACAGACGATCCCTTCCTCAATGCGTTCAACCTGAAATGCATTGCGGTGCTAGCTGCGTTGGAAGCCCAGGCAGCAGAGCTTGAGGCCGCGCCATTCGGGCTTGGCCATATCTCTATCGGATGTGCTCTTGGCCAACTCGATTTTCGATGGGCCTTCATTGATTGGCGCTCCGACCACCCAGCCCTCGCGCAGTGGTATCAGCGCTATCAATCTCGACCCTCCGTCATTGCGACCATGATTCGTGACGACAACGCGCCCAGCGCGCCCTAACTCTGGAGTCCATAACATGGCAGGCCCACTTTCACATATCCGTGTACTCGATCTGAGCCGAATCATGGCAGGCCCTTGGTCAGGGCAGGTTTTGGCTGACCTTGGCGCAGATGTAATCAAAGTCGAGCGTCCCGACGTCGGTGATGATACCCGTACCTGGGGGCCTCCTTTCTTGACAGACAAAGAAGGCAAAGCGACGAAAGAGGCGGGTTACTACCTTTCGGTCAACCGTGGTAAACGCTCCGTCACCGTCGATTTGGCTGACCCGGCTGGACAAGAAGTCGTGAGGCAGCTTGCCGCAGCTTCGGACATCGTATTGGAGAATTTCAAGGTAGGTACGTTAAGCCGTTACGGCCTTGGTTATGAAGACCTCAAGGCCGTCAAACCCGATATCATTTACTGCTCCATCACCGGTTTCGGTCAAACAGGCCCGAAGCGTGACAATGCCGCATACGATTTCATGATTCAGGCCATGGGCGGTTTGATGAGCGTGACAGGGGAGCGAGATGATCTTCCTGGCGGCGGCCCGCAAAAAGTCGGTATTCCGATTGTCGATATCATGACCGGCATGTATGCCACCGTATCGGTTCTGGCCGCACTCGCTCACCGCGATCGCACAGGTGAAGGTGAGTACATCGACTTGGCCATGTTGGATGTGCAAACAGCTGTACTGGCCAACCAGGCCATGAATCACCTGGTATCGGGTAAGACGCCGCAGCGTGCAGGCAATCGCCATCCGAACATCCAACCACAAGATGTTTTCAAGTGCGCTGATGGCCATATCGTTCTGGCGGTAGGTAACGACGGTCAATTCCGTCGGTTCTGCGAAGTCATTTCAGAACCAACGTTGGCCGATGACCCGCTGTACGCTACCAACCAGGCTCGGGTCGACAATTTGCCTTCGCTGCTCCGCATCATTTCTAAACGGCTTGCTGAGCGTCCACTGCAGGAGTGGCTGCTCGCTTTGGAAGCGGCAAAGGTGCCGTGTGGCCCCATCAATACTGTGCCGATGGTTTTCGCTGACGAACAGGTCAAATCACGAGAAATGCTACGGGAACTTCCCCACCCACTGGCAGGTGTCGTACCTCAAGTGGTCAGTCCGATTCGCATGCGCAACTCCACCTTGGATTTCAACCGTGCTCCGCCATTGTTGGGCGAGCACACGGTTGAGGTGTTGAGTGAGCTGGGAATCAAGATAGATGTCCCATCCGCCGTCTCGCAGGAGTGAGTCATGGCCAGAATTCCGTTGTTTGATGCTCGCACCATGTCTGAGGCGCAGGCTGAGGTTTATGAAGCCGTTGTACGTGGCCCTCGCGGGCGACTCGTAGGGCCTTTGCGGGCAGCTATGCATAACCCAGTTTTGGCTGACCGCTGGCAGCGCTTGGGTGAAGTGTTGCGTTACGACACTGTTCTCCCGAAGCGCCTCAGTGAGCTGGCTATCTTGGTGACTGCCCGCCGCTGGAACGGGCAGCTGGAATGGCATATCCACGCCGGTGATGCTGCCACTGCCGGTTTGGAGAGTCCGATCATTGAAGCAATCGCTGCGGGTGATGCTCCAGTCTTCGAAGACTCGGAGGCTTGGGACATCTATACATTCGCTCGACAGATGCAGCTTCACGGCGATGTGCAGGAAGATGTGTACGAGCGCATACATGAGCGCTGGGGGACGGTTGGGGTGGTCGAGTTGTCATCGGTGATTGGCTACTACACGCTGGTAGCCATGACCCTGAACGTCCACCGCATTCCGCTACCTGATGGCGTCAAAGCCCCCTTGGATGTGCCAACCGATACCCACTGCGGATTGCCCAGTCTGACAGAGCCTGCGCCGGCCAGATTCCAGGATTGCGCGCAGCCCGCGACGGGGGAGTGCTGATGGATACGATTGAGCCGCGCATGCCGGCCCGTACATCTCGAGTAGTGCCCGCTGGTGCGTGTGACGTTCACAGTCATGTTTTTGGCCCTCTCGAACGCTTTCCAACTGGTGCGGCGACCTATGCGATCCCGTTGGCGACGCCGTCGGTCTATCGACAGATGCTGGACAGCGTCGGGTTGGACAGGGGCGTCCTTGTTCAGCCGGCGCCTTACGGAACCGATACTCGCGCCTTGGTTAATGCACTTGATGCGCTGCGTGGCCGTGCGCGAGGCATCGCTGTAGCTGATTCAGGTATCAGTGATGCCTCCCTGGATGTTCTGCATCGTGCTGGGGTGCGCGGATTGCGCTTCATCGAGATGCTCGACCCCAGTAGTGGGAAGCGCTACGCAGGCAGCATTGGCGTAGATACTCTGCGCCAACTGGCTCCACGCATGCGCGAACGCGGCTGGCACGCACATATCTGGGCCAAGGCTCAGGACTGTCCAGATGTCTACGAATCAGTCAAAGATCTCGATATGCCGATCGTGTTCGATCACATGGGGCAATTTGACGTAACGACTGGGGTCGATGGGGCCGCTTTCCAGCGCTTCCTGGGCCTGCTCGAAAGTGGACAAGTTTGGACAAAGCTGTCGCTGTGTCGTGTGTCTCGGCAGTCCCCTGTATATGCCGAGCTAGAGCCGTTTCATCGGGCCTTGGTGAGCAAACGTCCCGACAGACTGCTGTGGGGATCTGATTGGCCATTTGTTCGCATGGCTGATGCATCGCCAGATGTTGGACAGTTGCTGGATGTCTTCATGAATTGGGTAGGAGATGAAGCAATCATTCGTCAGATTCTGGTAGATAACCCTGCCCATCTTTTCGGTTTCGATATTGAGGGAAGAGAGTGATGCAAGACTTGAAGCTTGAGATCAACGATGGCGTTGCCGTAGTCACTTTGGATCGCGCGCCGGTGAATGCAATCACCCTGGCCCACTACCAAGCCATCGGGGAACTGTTCACCCAGCTGGGTGACGATCCGTCAGTCAACTGCGTGATCTTTACTGCTGCCGGCGATCGTGCATTTTGTGCTGGCCTGGATTTGCATGAGTTCCTTGCTGCCACCGTTGATGAGGATCCTGCTCGTGCCGCTGTAGTCCGGCAATGCTTTGCTGCTGTGCGGCAGTGCGCGGTGCCGGTGATTGCTGCAGTGAATGGCCCAGCGCTGGGAGCAGGAACGGTACTTGCTGCCGTATGTGATATCCGCCTGGCATCGGAACGAGCCAAGTTCAGCATGCCGGAGATCAACGTTGGGCGCTGTGGCGGCGGCGCGCACCTCGGGCGTTTGATCGGTCAGGGTAACCTACGCAAAATGTTCTTCACTGGACTGCCAATTGATGCGGCTGAGGCACTGCGCATTGGCCTGGTAGAGGAAGTTCTACCTCATGAGGAATTGTTGTCGCGTGCGCTGGAACTGGCTCGATTGATCGCAAGCAAGAGCCCACTGGGCCTGCGTATGGGCAAGGCATCACTGAACGAGATCGAGTTCATGCAAGTGGAAGATGGATACCAGGTAGAGCAGAGCTACAGTACACGCCTGATGGCGACCGAGGATGCTCGTGAAGCTACACGGGCAGTAGTGGAGAAGCGAGCGCCGGTATTTGTCGGTCGCTGATTGCACTGCGTAAAAAAGGGAGATCAGCAATGATCTCCCTTTTTTATCAACGCTACTTAGGTAACCCATCAGCCCAATCAGCAATAGCATCGGCTGTTTCCAAGGGCTTCTCTGCCGGTAACGCATGGCTCGCATTTGGAATGACCTTGACGGTCACACGATCTCCAAACTCATCTTTGGTTTCCATGCGGGAGCTCTCGGGACGAAACGGATCCGAGCCAGCCTGTAAGTCCAGAATCGGGGCGCTACCTCCCGCCCAATAGCTTTCTTTAGGTGTGTTGGCTCGCGCTTCACGCTGGCTCCAAGTGACTTCTGGATGCCAGCCGGTAAGCCAGTGGCCGGGATCATTGCCTTCGGCGAAGAACGCCAAGCGCAAAGCAGCGAGCTTTTCATCACGGGATGTTTCCTCAGAATTTATCCGGGTAACTGCCTCTGAAAGCTCACTCGGCCACTGACGAGCGCCACCAGCGAGCAGCACGATCCCGCGAACATCCCCTGGGTGGTCGCTCGCGACGGTTTTAGCTATCCATTGTCCGTACGCATGCCCTGCAACAATTGCAGGGCCTCCCTCGGCGGCAATGACTTTGGCAAAGTCATTGCCAAAGTCGTGAAAAGTCACGTTTTTCATCGGCCCACTACTGCCTGCGATACCCCTAGGTTCAGGCAAAACGACTCGATAACCCCGTCTCACCAGTTGCTTGGCTAATGGAGCAAATTCGGCGCTGCCCCGTCCGGTGGATGCCAGGATCATGACCAGCGGGCCTTCGCCTTGTACTGAGTAAGCGATCGTGGCGTCTGCATTCTGGATTGAACGGTGTTGGAGATTATCCTGCGACCAGGCGATTGGTATGAGCGCAATGGCCCAGATAGAGCTTAGTGATGCGACTGATTTCGACAGTTTCATTGTTACACCTTCGTATGGTAACGGGGCACGAGCGCTCCCATCCCGACACTAGGTGGTCAGGATGGGGGAGGGGGCCGAGTGCCGAGTGCTTAGAACTTGAAGCTGTAGTCGACGATCAGCCGATCCTGGTCGCTGTTTCGCTGGTAATTGCTACGCATCACGCCATGGCGCCAACGCACGCCGAGGTCTCTGAATGTTCCGCTTTGCACCACATATCCAATATCGGTATCGAGCTCACGCTCGCGACCTTCTTGCTGGAAACCCACCACTTCTGCGTCATCGCTCTTCACATAACGCACGGTTAGCATCAGCCCTGGGATGCCTGCGGCAGCAAAGTTGTAGTCATATCGAGCTAGCCACGAAGCTTGGTTCTGCTTTGCGAAATTGGTGATCATCATTTCTGTATGCAGATAGGTTGCGGTACTTTCGAGCTGAGGGTATGCGCCCTTGCCATCTACCTTCTGATACCCGGCTTGCAGCGTGTGGCCATTCCACTCGTACCCAAACAGCCCACTGTAGATCCAGTTGTCGATAGACCCTGCGTCGCCGGAGCCAGCTTCTTCAGAGGCAAACAACCTTATGTCACTGACAATGCGTCCTGGCCCTGCCGGCAATTTGCCTTTGATTCCGATGAAGTGTTGGCGATAAACGTCCTGCAGCTCTCCGATGTTGTAGCTGAGCACCACATCCTTGCTGACTGCGTAGTCTGCAGCTGCATATTTGAAGTCACCGTCATCGGTGCGTGGGTACTGTCCATTTGCGTAGGCAATACCGATTCCCTGGTAATCGGTCGAGTCGCGATGACGAGCTCGATCAAGCTTACCGGCTCTGAGCGTCAGGCCAGATATCGAGGTATTTGTTACTTGGGTACCCTGAAAATCTTGAGGGAACAGCCGCGTGGTGCTTGGTTGCAGCACTCCCAGGTTGGGGTTGATAGTGCCGAACAGCACTTCAGTATCTCTGTAGAGCCTGAGCTTCGCTGTCAGCGCGAGTTTGCTGTACTCGTCTTGGGACTCTCGAGCATAGCTGGGGCCTCCAGGGCGGCTTTCGGCGTTACGAGGCAGCAGTCCGGAGCCGCTTCGCTCAGGACTTGAGTCGAGCTTGAACCCCGCCATCAGGGCAGCATCCAGCCCCAGGCCAATATCTCCATCCGTATATCCAGACTGGAACCGAAAGGTCAGACCCTGTGCGGCTTCTTCTACGCGGTTTTGCCCGGTTCCATCGCGGTAATCATTTTGAAAGTAGAACGTTTTTGAGTCGATCGAGGTTTTGCTGTCCTCGAGAAACGCGGCTTGTACGCCTGAGGATGCGGCCAAGGTGAGCGTGGTCAGCGTCAGCAGCTGCCGGTTCAGGTTTGTTGTCATTGTTACCTGTCCTATGTGGGGGCGTTTCTGTCAGCTGACGTTGAGTCAGCTCTCGACAATTACCGGCGAGGACGACCAAAAAGTCAATAGGCTATAGGAATGACCTATTGACTTTTAGGCGTTGCGGGGGTCTCATGCAACACAGCAAGCGCCCAAGGCTTGGCTGATAGCCGTACACTGAGCTGGCACGCTCATGTGATGGCAAAACTGATAACAACAACAGGGCAACCCACAATGATCACAGCGCGCAATAGTGCAGATGCCGTCCAGGCGTTCACCGACGAACAGTTCGCTCAGCGGACGTTCGCACGAGTGAAATGGAAGATCCTGCCACTGCTCATGATCTGCTACGTCTTGGCACTGATTGACCGGAATGTCATCGGCTTCGCCAAGCTCGGCTTCATGACTGACCTTGGTTTCGGCGAGATGGTGTTCGGCATTGGTGCCGGAATCTTCTTCGTCGGATACATCCTTTTTGAAATTCCGAGCAACCTGATGCTCCAGCGCATCGGTTTCCGCAAGACGGTACTCCGCATCATGATCATGTGGGGAATCGCCTGCGCGGCGTTCTCAATGATGCAAAACGAGATGCTGTTCTACATTCTGCGCTTCGCGCTGGGTGTGGCTGAGGCAGGCTTCTTCCCCGTTGTGTTGTTGTTCCTGACACTTTGGGTTCCGCGCAACCGCCGAGCCAGTGTCACTGCAATGTTCATGGCTGCAATCCCTATCTCGGGAATGATCGGTGGCCCATTGGCGGGCGGCATCATGCAGCATCTGGATGGTTTGTTCGGCCTCAAGGGTTGGCAGATCCTGTTTCTGGTAGCCGGCCTGCCTGCCTGCGTCATGGGTGTCGTCACCTACCTGTTGCTCGATAACTCGCCCAAAGAAGCCAAGTGGCTTTCTGATCAAGAGCGCAAAGTCATTCTTGATGAGTTGGCTGCAGATGACACCAGCAACGCCAATGAACACCATTCACTCTGGGGGGCGTTCAAAGACAAGCGTGTCTATGTACTGGCGTTCACCGCGTTGGCGGTTTTCAGTGGCGCGGTTGCCGCTGCATTCTGGGTGCCAACAATCATTCGCAAGACTGGCGTAACTGATCTGTTCCATGTCGGTCTGCTGTCTGCGCTTCCCTTCATGGTCGGCATGATCACTCAGTATTTGGTAGGTAAGCATTCGGACAAAGTGATGGAGCGCCGCTGGCATGTAGCGATTTGCTTGAGTGTCTCGGCGATTGGTTGGTTGACGCTGGCCATTCTCCAACCCAATACCACAGCCTCGGTAATTCTTCTGGTAATCGCCACAGCATCCGTTCTTGGCGCGACCGGCCCGTTCTGGACACTCCCCGGCAGCCTGCTTACTGGCAAGGCAGCAGCAGGCAGCATCGCCTTGGTAACCACTTTGGCAGGTGTTGGTAACGTATTTATGCCAGCCATTGTAGGTGCATTGATTGACCTCACTGGCAGCATGGCCGCGTCGCAGGCTGCTTATGGCGTTCTGATGCTCACAGGCGCCGCAACAATCGTGTTGGGTACTCCGGCTGAAGCTGGTAGGCCAGTCACCAAAGCCAACTGATTCGATTCGAGACTTGAACAGGAACCATTCACATGCGTGATGTTTTCATATGCGATGCCGTTCGTACCCCAATCGGGCGTTTTGGTGGGGCCTTAGCGGGAGTGCGAGCGGATGACTTGGCAGCTGTTCCTCTCAAAGCCTTGATTGAGCGCAACCCTGGAGTAGATCTGAACGCTATCGAGGAAGTGTTCTTGGGTTGTGCAAATCAAGCCGGCGAGGACAATCGCAATGTTGCGCGCATGGCGGCGCTCCTGGCCGGGCTGCCTGAGAGTGTGGCCGGGGTGACGCTGAACCGGCTGTGTGCTTCAGGACTTGATGCTGTTGGCACTGCATACCGAGCTATTGCTTGCGGCGAGATGGAGCTGGCTATTGCGGGTGGCGTCGAGTCGATGTCCAGAGCTCCATTCGTGATGGGGAAGGCTGAGACAGCTTTTTCTCGTGCCATGAGTATTGAGGACACAACGATTGGTTGGCGCTTCGTCAACCCTGCGATGGCCGAGCATTATGGCGTCGATAGCATGCCGCAGACAGCTGACAACGTCGCTGCGCAATATGGCGTTTCCCGTGAAGAACAGGATGCATTTTCTAGCCGTAGTCAGGCACGCGCGGCGGAGGCTCATCGCAGTGGGTTCTTCTCTGAAGAAATCGTCCCTGTAGTAGTCCGTCACCGGAAGGGCGAGCGGATCGTTGACCAGGACGAACATCCGCGTCCAGAGACCACCATCCAAACATTATCAGCGTTAAAGCCGGTTAACGGCCCTGGCAACACTGTTACCGCAGGCAATGCGTCGGGAGTCAACGATGGTGCAGCCGCCATGTTCCTCGCAAGCGCTGCTGCGGTCGAGCGCCATGGCCTCATCGCTCGCGCACGTGTACTGGGTATGGCTAGCGCAGGGGTCGCTCCACGGGTGATGGGTATTGGGCCAGTGCCAGCTGTTCAGAAGTTGCTTGCCAGAATCAATCTTGAAATCAGCGACTTTGATGTCATTGAGCTCAACGAGGCCTTTGCCAGTCAAAGTCTTGCCGTGGCCAGGGCGTTGGACATCGCAGATGATGCCAAGCAGCTAAATCCTAATGGCGGCGCCATCGCCCTTGGTCATCCACTTGGCATGAGTGGTGCTCGCCTGGTGATGACGGCGGTGCATGCCTTAGAAAAACAGGGTGGACGGCGTGGCTTGGCGACAATGTGCGTTGGAGTAGGCCAAGGCTTGGCGCTTGCGCTAGAACGCGTTTGATAGGTATCTCAAGCCAGGCTTGCCTGGCTTTCCTGCAAGAAGAATTGTAGCGCTATACAAAAGCTCGCGCTGCTTCACTGTCTTGGGTTAGTAAATACCTGAACCAAGCGGTCATGTAGCCATCTCCCTTGTACAGCATCTCGCCGTGATCTGCCTGTTTTCGGCGTGCCATTACACTTAAACCATTTCCTTTCAGGCTTTGATACTGCGCATAACTGTTCTCAAGCTTGGCGGGAAAATTGCTGTCCAATTTTCCAGTCCCGGCTATACCATTGGTGAAGTAAGAAAGCTAGGCTTATTGCAAGCGGAGATGCATGCTGCCGCTCAGGTAATTATTGCAAATCCGAGTTTCATCTGACGTTTCCCTTGCGGCTTACTGTAATACAGCTTTTCCTTGATGCAAATAACAGTTTTGGAAATTTGCAGTGTCAGTCCAGTACGATAATTTTGGAGACAAGTTCCGCGCTGTTCTTGGCCTTGAGCTTTTTCATCAGGCGAGCACGGTGAACCTCTACAGTGCGATGAGAGATATTCAGTCTGCGGCCAATCTCTTTGCACGTAAGCCCGTTCACAATGTCTACCGAAATCTCACGCTCTCGGGGCGTGAGGTTTACAGCCGTGCGGATAGCACGATCAACCCGCTCGAAGTGCCAGACCATCAGTTGGAATGGATCCTCCGGTGTCAACGTGAAACCGCTTGCCCGGGCCCAGAACACTTCCCCGTTGCGGTGTTGCATGAAGCGCTCATCTGAGTAAGCGCCGTTCTTCGCGTGCCTCAGCCAGTTCAAGCTCCGCTCCCCTATATCGCGGAAATCGGTCTGCGAAGGATAGAGCTTGAGCAGGAGCTCTCCGATGAGTTCCATCCGCTCAAAGCCAAAAAGGCTGCCGAAAGCCTGGTTCACCTCCAGGATGCGGCGATTCGATGTGATCACCTGTGGGGCCGGAGAGACTTGAAAACCAATCCGTTCAAGATCTTGTGGCTGAAGTAAGTGATCACTCATCGGGGGCCTTCTAAACGCTTAGGGCGAACCCGCATCGTAACACGCATGGCGCTACTCGTACGTGTACGTAGTTGCACGAATAGCGGTGTCCTGGTGGGTGATGCAGTCTAAAGCCAGCTCTCGGACTTGAAAAATGACCGGTGCCATCGTCGGTTATCTGCATGAATCAGGTCGGCCGAGAGGACGCCGCCCCATTTCAGAGGAGAAGGAAGTTAAGGCTGCAAGAGGCCGCCGGCCGATAGCAGGCCTGTCAGAAATAATTTACGTGTGTAGTCCATGAATAAAAATAAAAGAGGATACAACGATGAGTGATGGATCTGAAGGTGTAGTTCGACAACGTAGACGTGCTTTCATCGGTGCTACCTCGGGGCACCTCATCGAGTGGTATGACTACGGTGTCTATGGCTTCCTGGCTGTTTACATCGGCCAAGCTTTCTTCGTATCAGATGATCCAACAACAAGCTTGCTGAGCAGCTTCGCAGCCTTCGCATTGAGCTTTTTCATTCGGCCACTGGGCGGTCTCTTTTTCGGGCCGCTCGCGGACAAAATCGGACGGCGGCGTACCTTGATCACGGTCTTGGTAATGATGTCCGGATCCACCTTCCTGATCGGTCTTGCTCCAACGTACGAATCAGTGGGTATCGCTGCACCCATCTTGCTAATACTGATTCGCTGCATTCAAGGTTTTTCAGCGGGTGGAGAAATCGGCACGATTACGAGCTTCATCTCCGAATACGCTGGGCCTGGCCGTAGGGGGTTCTCAACTTCCTGGTTGATGGTAACTGCTGTATTGGGCTTGGTGTTGGGCGGAGTCGTAGCCAACGGCATGACCTACCTCATTGGTGCGGAGTCGATGCAGAACGGGGGATGGCGGATCCCATTCCTGCTTGCCGGCCCTATGGGTTTGGTATCGATGTATATTCGGCTAAAGTTGGAAGACAGCCCTGAATTCCTGGCTCTACTTCACTCTGGCGGAACGTCCAAAGCACCGCTGCGGGATGTGTGGCAGTGGAAGCGCTCGATCGCGTTGGTTTTCTTCATTATCTCCCTTCACAGTTCGATTTTTTACCTGGTACTCACGTTTGCCTCGACGTATATGTCGAAAATTCTGGGTTTCAGTAGTGGTGTGACGCTTCTTTACGTTTTCAGCGCTAGTATCACTTCGGCTGCTGTGATGCCTCTAGGCGGTATGTTTACTGATCGCTATGGTCGGAAAGGCTTTCTCTTGGTTGTGGCTGTTCTTGCAACCTTGGCAATGTATTGGCTGTTCCATTCTGCTAAAGGTGCGACCCCGCTCACCTTCCTTGTACCACTAATGGCCGTAGCGATTTTGTTCGGGCTTTATGCCTCATCGACCTATGCCACAATGAGTGAGTTACTGCCGACAAAGGTACGCTCAACCGGTATAGCTATCGCTTACAACCTACCGGTAGCAATGTTCGGCGGAAGCGCGCCCTTGATCTCTACGTGGTTGATTCAGTCGACAGGCGATCTTTCGTCCCCATGGTACTTCTACGTATCCACAGGTATTGCTTCAGTCGCCGCGTTGTTGTTCTTGCGAAAGAGTGATTTTGTAGGTGACAAAGCTGTTGCGCAGTCAGAGCCGAGCCAGCAAGCGCACGTTTTGCTGCGTGGACAAGGTATCTCTGGTTAGGGTGTAGCATTCGGAATGCATGGTGTAGTTGTTTTATGTTCGCACGGGCAAAGCTCACCCGTGGCTGTAAATTGAAGAGTAATTTGAGGAGACTGTCATGGGTTTTGAAAATAAAACTGCGTTTGTTACCGGCGCCGGGTCTGGCATTGGTGAGTCTGTGGCTGTAGCGCTCGCTGCTGCAGGCGCTAAGATCGCAGTTGCTGATGTAAATCTGGAAAACGCTGAAAAGGTAGCTTCTGCTATTCGTAATAGCGGCTACCAAGCAAAGGCAATCTCCGTTGATGTATCTAATCCAGAATCTGTAGAGAAAGCATTTTTCTTAGCGGAGTCTTGGTACGGAGAAAGCACGAATATTCTTGTCAACAGTGCTGGCATATTAGGTCTTCACAGCTTCATTGACTACCCCGCTGACCTGTTCGTAAAGGTTTTGGCAGTAAACGTCACTGGGGCATTTCTTTGCGCACAACGAGCGGCAAAAAGCATGGTCGCACTCGGCTGCGGCAGAATCATCAACATCGCGTCGATAGGTGCTGAGCGAGCAGGTATTGGCCGAACGGCTTACGGGACGTCCAAGGCAGCCATGGCTGGCCTTACCCGTCAACTCGCAATGGAGCTGGGGCCGCACGGCATTTCCAGCAATGCCATTGCTCCCGGGCCGGTGCTTACGCCTCTCACTCAGGAAAGCTATACACCTGAAACCATCCAGGCTTACAGCTCAATGATTCCAGCTGGACGACTTGGAATGCTGGAAGAAATGACCTCAGCAGTCTTGTACCTTGCATCTGATGCAGCAGCTTATATTAACGGTGTTCTGCTTCCTGTTGATGGTGGTTATCTCGCAAGCGGTGTTGCCAAAACCGGCAAGCTGGGGTAGTCCCTGCACGCTAGGGGGATGAGCATCCCCCTAGGCGTTTAAGCCTAGTGTGACCCGTACAATAAAAATAATGCAGTGAGGTACTGAATGTCCGTTTTTATAGCACTGGCTGCCTTAGTGTTCTTAATGGTTATGGCCTACCGAGGCTACAGTGTAATACTCGTAGCTCCTGTTGCAGCAATGGGAGCAGTATTTCTGGTTGACCCATCTTCTGTGGCGCCAGTCTTCTCCGGTGTATTTGTGGAGAAGGTTGCTACGTTTGTTAAGTTGTATCTCCCTATCTTCTTGCTGGGTGCTGTTTTCGGGAAGGTAGTCGAAATTTCCGGCTTCTCGGAGGCCATCGTTTCCTCCGCTATTCGTCATTTTGGTAAGTCAAAGGCGAATTTGGTGATTGTCGCTGTATGCGGCTTGATGACCTATGGAGGTGTTTCTGTCTTCGTGGTCGTTTTTGCCGTATACCCATTTGCAGCGGAGCTATACAAGCAGAATAATATTCCTAAGCGGCTGCTGCCAGGAGCGCTTGCGCTTGGCTCATTCTCATTCACCATGGATGCGATGCCAGGTACTCCACAGATCCAAAACATCATCCCAACCACATTCTTCAATACAACCTCGTGGGCGGCACCGATCCTAGGTATATGCGGATCACTGTTCGTTGTCACTATAGGTCTCCTTTACCTTGAGTATCGTCGCAAGTCGGTTACGAAGACAGGTGAAGGTTATGGCGAGGGACACATAAATGAGCCTGAACGGACTCAGTTGGCATCCCTTCCAAGCCCTGCATTGGCCATCATCGCGCTGCTGATCGTGGGTGTTACCAACTATCTGTTGTCCACCTACATACCGCATTGGTTTGAGTCGTCATTCACAGTGGAGAGCAGCCTGTTCCCTGGCGCTACAGGCACGATAGCCGGGAAAACTTCGAGTGTTGCGGCCATCTGGGCGGTAGCGGGAGCTTTGCTCTGTGGAATTTTGTTCGTCTGCATCGTTGCTTTCAGACAGGTCAGCACTCGCTTCGCCGCAAGCACAAAGCAGGCGGTATCTGGCGCTTCCTTGGCGGCACTGAACACAGCCTCCGAATATGGCTTTGGCAGTGTCATTGCTATTTTGCCTGGCTTCGTTGCTGTGAGTGGTGCTTTGCAATACCTCACTGATCCTTTGATCAAAGCCGCAGTTTCTGTAAGCACACTAGCTGGGATTACTGGCTCTGCGTCTGGAGGCTTAAGTATCGCCCTCGCGGCGATGGGCGATCAGTTAACCAATGCTGCAAATGCCGCCGCTATACCCTTAGAAGTTATGCATCGAATAGTATCTATGGCCAGTGGTGGTATGGACACATTACCCCATAATGGCGCGGTTATCACCTTGCTGGCTGTTACCGGATTGACCCACAAGCAGTCGTATCACGAAATTTTCGGCATAACAATTATCAAAACGCTGGCTGTGTTTTTTGTGATCGCTCTCTATTACGGTTTTGGTCTGGTGTGAGTGCTCTAGTTCAGGGGATCTTTTAAATGATTGGGCGTTAGCCCTGGCTGTCAAAGGTGAGGAGAAAGTAATGAGCAATATTGATCCGAGTTCAATTCCTCAGGTAGGAATTCCTGATGAGGTTGCCGAGCTGCTGCAGAAGCTGACCCACGCTACTCCCGAGAATGCACCATTTGTCGCAGGACGTCGGCATTTTTTCAAATACCGAGACTTGGGGCTGACTGATGCTACTGGAGGATTGGCGCGTGCTCAGGTTACTTGTGCGACGGATGTGATGGAGGAGACTGGTTGGCACTATCACATCTGCGATGTGCATTTTGTCTATGCGCTGCGCGGATGGATCGATCTACAGTTCGAAGACGGGCGTACCATCCGGGTGAACACAGGTGAGTCACTGTTCATTCCACCAGGGCTCAAGCACAACGAGACAGCGATTTCGCCTGATTTGGAGCTTTTTGAAATGTCTGTGCCGGCCAAGATGGGCACTGTAGCTTGCGACCCGCCGGCCCACCTGCCAAAGGGTGCTGCTGAAGGCGTCTAGGTATAAGGAGTTCAAAGCGGGGCGAAATAGGTAGGGACTGCCCCGCTTAGAAACTTTTAATTATGATTGCTAAATACCTGAGGTTTTTAGTATGGGTGCTAAGGGCTACCTTTTTGCGGAGCTCACCGTTCACGACCATGAAGTCTTTTACCATGAGTATATGGAGAAGGTGCGTCCGATCCTAGAAAGCTGGGAAGCCAACTTCCTCATATCGACTAACTCTCCTGAAGTCATCGAAGGCAAGCGTTTAGTGCCCAGGGTGATTCTACTTGAGTTTTCAACTTTGAAAAAAGCTCGAGACTTTTACTACTCAGAAGAATACCAATCCATCATTCAGCTCCGGTTTGACGCTTCAGTAGCACACCTTTACATCATGGAAGGATGTGCGGGCTAGGCCTGAGCAGAAA
>NZ_CALSFR010000013.1:0-142529 GCF_943737035.1 Pseudomonas sp. Marseille-Q5299 | reverse complement strand
GCCGCGCACCCTGCACTAGGCCGTTAAGCCTGTTTTGCCTGGGTGGGCGCTGTCGCCAGCAAGCCCATACGCACAGCGCGCTGCGTGAGACCGGTGCTGAGCTAAAGGCGGGTTGCCCGTCATGACGTTCGCCCAGGCCCTAAACCTTCAGGGAGAATACGCAATGACCCCAGACGACACCAAAGTCACTGTCGGCAAGACCACGTTCTACCAGGGTGAAAACCAGACCCACCCACTGTTTCGCATCGAAGCGGGCATCCCTTGCCAGAATGCCCGCGAACAGGCTTCAGAGCTGATGGGCTATGTGCGGGACCTGACCATCGAAGGCTTGATGGACGATAAACCACAGCTGATCTGGGCTTCGCACTACCTGAGTGCGTTGGCCAAAGCACTGATGGATGATGCCGAGCTGGGCATGATGCACTAAGGGCTGAACTGCCTGACCATGGCGGACGTTCATTCAACCGATTGAGACATGGCCACACGACCGGTGGTTGGTAGTTTTCGGGCAGAGTAAGTCATGAGTAGGTGCGCCTGGGGACCCTTGATGGGATCAAGTCGTGGTTGACCCCAGGCGCATTGACAGTTACTTCATTCCAAGGCGTTCGAGCGTAGCTTCGAGCCCCAGTAGTTGAACGGTACTGATGCCGGCCTCGATGCCATGGCGAATGCCGTCCTCCTTGTCCTCGCGAGCCCTGCTCAGACTAATGACTTCCTCTACGCGGTCTTTCTTTACGACTACGAGGCCGTCTCGGTCTCCGACGATGATATCGCCAGGCTGGATATGCACGTTGCCGATGACGATGGGCACGTTCACTTTTCCAGGCTGGCATTTGTTCGTCCCCTTGATGCTCAACCCACGAGCAAAGGTAGGGAAACCCATTTCGATGATGGCGTCCGCATCTCGCACCGCGCCGTTCATTACCAGTCCTACGATGCCGAGTTTTTGTGCGGCGAGGGTAAGCAGATCACCCCACGGGCCGGCTTCCATGAAGCCCTTGGCATCCACGACGAGCACATCCCCTGGTTTAGCCTTGGTCAAAGCGAAGTGAATCGCGAGGTTGTCGTCAGGGCGGCAGTCAACCGTCAGGGCCGGGCCGCATAGCCTCACAGTCGGATCAATCGGTTTGAAGCAGCTATCAAGCGCACCGGTCTGACCTTGGGCTTCATGAATAGTGGCTGAGCCGAGCTTCTTGAGGACTTCGATTTGTTCTTGTGGGATGGGCATGGCTGTATCCGTCTGGTTGGATCGGGCTCAAGCCTTAAGGACTGCTCGCTGATCACTGATCACGCTTCGCCGTTGCTTGAGCGGACACAGAAGGTGTCTGCGAATACAATAAAAGTACAATCAGGGTTTATGCAAACAATTTTGGTACAAACGGTAGGGCCCGTGGCGATAATGAGCGCTACGCCGGAGCATCGGGCAGGGATTTCCTGGTGCCTGTGGTAGTCCAGACAGACAGGAGAGAGAGCGGCAGATATGGCTAGTGAGCAAATCTACGAGACTTTGCGTAATCGCATCATTGCCGGTCAGTACGAGCCTGGGACTCAGCTGAAGGAAGAGCCTCTCAGTAGAGAGTTCGAGCTGAGCCGCACGCCTGTCCGTGCGTCCCTCAAGAGGCTGGTCGATGACGGGTTGGCGGTAGTGGAGGCCAACCGGGGTGTATTCGTGGCGGGATGGACGAAGTGGGACGTCGAAGAGATGTTCAGCTTGCGGGAGCTGCTGGAACCACACGCCGCCATGCTAGCTGCCATAAGGGCTACAGAGCAGGACGTACAAGCTCTCCATCGAATAAATGACGCGATGGCATCCGCTATCAAGCGGGGTGACGAGAACGTCCAGCTTGATGTCCAGGCGGCAAACAGGGAGTTTCATCATCAGTTGTTGGAGACTGCTCGCTCCCAACGATTACGTTCCATGCTCCAGACCCTTATCGACATGCCTGTGATTACGCGGTCCTTTTTTCTCTACGCTGAAGCGGACTTCGCCCGAAGCCTGCAGCAGCACCTGGACATCACCTATGCGATCGAAATCGGAGACGGGGAGCTTGCGAAGCAGGCAATGACGACGCATATCCGGATGGCCTACCGGCGCTTCATGGCCCACCGATCGGGAAACCCCACGCCTTCGTAAAAAAAATACAATCACAGTACAATCTGGTTTATAGTCGGCTCTATAAGAACAATTTCGGAGGAGCCATGAGCCCCATCACACCCAAAACGGCTGACGCGCAACTGCCTGAATCTGCGCGCCTGTTTAGCAGTTCGCGGACCTCCCGAATGGTTCGCCCTCTTTCGATCCTGTCATGGCCTGCTATCGCCGTGCCGAGGCTCAGTCATCGTCGACGTCCCGACCGCCATCCTCTGCATCTGCATCTTCTCGATCCGCCGACGTAGCGCTTCAAGGCCTTGCGTCCTAAAGCGCACAGGCATTCCAACAATCAAGGTAAGGTCGCTAAATGCACGGGCTTAGGTCCGACGGCATGCTGTTGTCGTAAACAAACCCAGAGCGACCTGCTGATAACCCGCAACCGTTAATAATAAGAGCAGGTGAAAGCATGAGTAACGGTATCAACAACGCCCAAAAACCATCTCGGTTCCGGTGGGTCGTCGCCGGATTGTTCTTCTTGGTCTATACAGTCGCGTCGGCTGACAGAGCAAACCTCGGCGTGGCACTCCCGTTTATCCGGGAGGAATATCCAATGACCAACGCCGAAGCAGGAGCGCTGCTCAGCGTATTCCTGTTGGCATACGCATTGGCGCAGATTCCCTCCGGCTTCGCTTCAAGCCGCTATGGCGTAAGGAAGATTTTTTCCTTCTCAATGATCGCCACCTCCGTCTTCACGGCCTTGATGGGCACCGTCAGTTCGGTTGTGGGGCTTAAAATTTGTCGGTTCTTGCTCGGCATTGCCGAGGGTCCTCTGCCGATTGGCATCGCCTCGACGATCAACAACTGGTTCCCGGCCAAGGAAAAGGGCACGGCGACTGGCATTTTCCTTGCCGCAGTCAAATTCGGCCCAGTCTTGGTCCCACCGCTCTGCGTGGCTATCGTCGCGATGTGGGGTTGGCGCGAAATTTTTTACTTCTTCGCCATTCCAGGGATCATCTTGGCGATCATGTGGTATTTCCTGGTTACCAATCAGCCGTCGGAGAGCAAATTCGTAAACTCCAAGGAGCTCGAATACATCACCGATGAAGCTAACAACGTTATTACCCAGCAAGACAAAGCTGCACGCCGGGACTTCAAAAAGCTCGACAAATTTATCCGTGTCACGCCGGTAGAACCCATTTCTACCAGCAAGGGTCTTTTCCGCTCTTGGAACGTCATCGGGTGCTCACTTGGATACAGCTTCCAGGTCGGCATCTCCATGATCCTTCTGTCGTGGATCCCGACCTATCTTGTGAGCGTCAAAAACTTCTCGATCATGAACATGGGGTTTGTGGCCGCAGCGCCTTGGGTAGGCGCAATTTTCGGGAATCTGCTGGGCGGCATCCTTTCCGACCGCCTTCTGGGCAAGCGTCGGAAGCCAGGCATGATGCTCTCTGCTCTGGCTACGGCCGGGATGATGTACGCCCTGATTAATTCGCCCAACGATCCGCTTCTGTACGCAGGGCTGATGTTCCTCACGGGCACGCTCATCAGCATCGGCTACTCGTCCTACATGGTTTACCCCATGGGTTTGGCCTCGAAGAAGGTATTTCCTGTGGCGAGCTCGATCGTTAACACAGGTGGGCAGCTTGGCGGGGCAGCAGCGCCATTCCTTGTGGGATTGCTTCTCGACAGCTACGGCTGGTCCCAAGTGTTTCTTTGCATGGCGATCGCATCGTTCGTCAGCTTCCTAATCCTGCTCACTATCAAAGAGCCCGTTCCCGCTGCTGCTGTTAGCACTTTGGACGCAGATGCCACTACTCACCATCAAGCCGAGCTGAAACCGTCCAATACCTGATTGGTTTGGGCCTACTGCCGAGCGAGCGACTGTTACTGGTTTGCTTCACCACAGAGGATTTTTAAATGACTGCCGCCTTCAAGGCACAGGTGTGCCGCCTGGATCTCTGGATCAACCCTATCTTTGACGAAACGCTGGCACGCAATGCCAACGTCGATCTTCAGATTGCATCCCGAGATCCTGAGGACTCGGACACGGCTGATGCGTTAGCGCAAAGCCATGGGTACCACGTTTGCGCAGCTAAAGATGATCTACCCAAGCGCTGGTGGGTGACAGAAGCGTTGATCAAGTCTTGCCCCAACCTGCTCTGTGTGTCGGCGGGCGGGGCCGGCTACGACACAGTAGATGTAGCTGCTTGCACTGCTGCAGGCATCCCCGTCGTGAATCAGGCTGGTGCGAATGCCCATTCGGTGGCAGAGCACACATTCGCCCTGCTACTAGCTGTGGTCAAACGAGTGGTTGAGTCCGATAGAAAGCTCAGGACCGAAACCGGCTTCACACGCGAAGATCTGATGGGGGATGAAATTCACGGATCCACGTTCGGCATCATCGGTATCGGTGAAATTGGCACCCGTACGGCTAACGTCGCCAAGGGTTTCGGATTGGAGGTTTTGGCCTACGATCCCCATCTGACTCCGGATGAGATCCGGTCACGTGGGGCAGAGCCGGTTAGCCTGGAGGCTCTTTTGCAGCGCAGTGACTTCGTCTCGCTGCACTGCCCACTCAACTCTCAAACCAGGCATATGATCGGCGCTGATGCATTTGCAATGATGAAGCCGGGTTCGGTGTTCATCTCCACCGCTCGGGGTGGGATTCATGATGAAGCCGCCTTGTATGAAGCGCTTAAAACCGGGCACCTGCGAGGTGCTGGTCTGGACGTTTGGGAAGTCGAACCACCACGCCATGAGGCCCCGCTTCTGAGCCTCAGCAATGTCGTTGCGACCTTCCATACCGCAGGAGTGAGTCATGGCGGACGTCGCAATGTAGCGCGTTCTTCCGCAGAGCAGCTGATTTCCATGCTCGAAGGCACTCGACCTCCCCATCTGCTAAATCCTGAAGTCTGGGACCGGTTCCTATCGCGGCGCTCAGAAGTTCTAGGGCGGCTGGAGCAGCCCGAGGCTGTGTAAGTAACTTTGGGCCCCCGCATGGACGGTCATTGTCAGTGCGGGGACTGACGTAAGGCACGGCCTCAACTTTCACTGGATGACTCATGAGCCTCACGCGACGGCATTTCGTAGCGGCTTCGGCCTCCCTTTTAGGATTCGCAGCCGCAGGACAAAGTTTGGCCGCTGTTCCCTGGTCTACAGGCGAGCAACCGCCCAGACTAAAATTCCCCTCCGGTAGCGTCGACTGTCACATGCACCTGTTCGACGACCGCGTCCCTCCCGTACCAAATGCCAAGCTTCGACCACCGAATGCTACCCTTGCTGACTACCAGCAGCTTCAGGAGCGTCTGGGGGTTCATCGGATGGTAATAGTTACGCCCTCCACCTACGGCTTTAACAATCAGGTGCTGATGGACGGCTTGGAAGCCAGTAACGGCAACGCTCGCGGGGTCGCTGTAATCGAGCCGACTATCAGCGACTACGATCTACAAAAGATGCATGCCGCCGGGGTACGCGGCGTTCGCATCAATTTGAGCTTTGGTGGAGCTGGCATCGAATATCTTGAGCCCTTAGCTGCTCGAGTGAATGAACTGGGGTGGCATGTTCAGTTTGTATCCCCAGGGAAGGCGTTGCCCGGCTTAGAAGCGCGATTGCGCAAGCTCCCCGGTACTGTGGTTATCGATCACTTAGGCGAAGTAGAGCAACCTGGCGGCTTTGACTCTGAACCGTTCAAGGTATTGCAGCGTTTGCTGGATACGGACAAGGTGTGGATCAAGCTATCGGGCGCCTACATCAGCTCTGCTGTCGGAGCCCCTTCGTACGAGGATTATGGACAGCTGGCAGGGCTTCTTGTTGCAAAACGCCCTGATCGTTTCGTATGGGGATCTGATTGGCCGCACGTCACTGAAAAAGGGTCTAAGCCAGACGATGCACTCCTAGCGGACTTACTTCTTGAATGGATACCGTCTGAATCAATTCGGAATCAGATACTGTCGTTGAACCCGAGCAAGCTGTATGGCTTTCCCACATAGTTCAACAGGATTCGCAAGGCTATGGACTTTAGATCAAGCCCGTCCATGCGAGGTTTGATAGGCCAGGGTATTGCTATCTCAGGAGCGTTCGCCGTTCTAACAAGCCTCTCGATCATCTGATGCATTCCGTTAACTTGTTGACCAATGTTCGCTTTGGGTCGGATAGCGACGGTCTGCCTCGAACGTCGCTTTGGATGGTCAGACCTGCGTCTGCTCTGCCATCTCCAAGGCATCGTCGACCTCAATCCCCAGATATCTGACGGTGCTTTCAAGCTTGGTGCGACCAAGTAGGAGTTGCCCTTAGATTCTTCGTTCTGCGATAGATCAAGGAGGCCTTCGTTCGCCGCAGAGTGTGGGTGCCGTACATGGCTGGGTCAAGGCCAATGGCTGTTACCCAGGCTTTCACTATTCGAGCGTATTGCCTAGTGGAGAGATGATCTGAACCGTGTAGCCGACTCGGAAACAGACAGTCGTCGCTACGGAGGTGAGCCTGATGCATCCAGGCTTCCAAAGCCATAAGGGTTTGCTCAGTGATCTCAAATTGCACCGGATGTTGAGTTTTCTGCTGCATCACGATCGCTCGTGACGACACATGCTCTCCATGGGCTACGTCCCGTACACGAAGCTTGGTTAAGTCGCAGGCTCGCAGCTTGCTGTCGATGGCCAAGTTGAACAACGCCAGATCCCTAGATTTCTTTGCGATCTGGAGCCTTACCCGGATGGCCCAGATATCTCTGAGTCGGAGCGGGGCTTTCTGCCCGACTAGCTTTCCCTTGTTCCATGGACGATGGGCGTAGGTAGCAGCGGTTTTCATGGGTTGTCCCCCGTATTAGAGGAGAACAAGGGTGAACTCGATACGGTGGACGGTCGCTATCGACCCATAACAGACATTGACAGCTGTCCTCTTCCCGGTTCGTTGCTTGGTGTACGACTTTCTCATGCACCGCTGAAAATGCAGGGCTAGTGGAAAACCATCCAGGGAGTGCACAATAACTGTGCCCAAGCGGCGCGGAGTTTTTCTGGCCATCTTTCGTCACAGGAGTGAGCATGAAAGAACACAGTTACGCTGTCACCGTAAATTGGATAGGCAACACGGGTGATGGTACTGCCAGCTACACGGCTTACCAGAGAGACTTCAATGTGGAAGCTCCAGGCAAAACACCTATCCTGGGCTCCGCCGACCCTGCCTTTCGCGGACATCCCGAACGCTGGAACCCGGAAGACATGTTGCTGGCCTCTATCTCGGCCTGTCACAAGCTTTGGTATCTTCATCTGTGCGCAGTCAACAAGGTGAACGTACTGGAATACGTCGACCACCCGATGGGCCGGATGGTTGAAGCTGATGGCCAGCGCAAAGGCCATTTCAAGAGCGCAGAGTTAAGGCCTCAGGTCATCATCAGCAACGAATCGGATCTGGATCTGGCAAAACGTCTCCATGACGATGCTCACCATGAGTGTTTTATTGCCAATTCGGTCAACTTCCCCATCACATGCAGTGCTGCTGTCAAGCATCGAAACTAGATCCTTTGCGCGCTGGCTGCGATCGTGTCCCAGGAAGTGGTGTAACTCATCATGGCTCTGGCCATTGAGTTCGCCGTTTAGTTGATCACAGCTGACAGCTTGGCTTGTGGATTATCGCTGACCGCTTCGAAGGCCTCCAACTGCATGTAACGTCTTTGCAGGCACCACTCGTCGTTCTGCTCCAGCAGCATCGCGCCTACCAGCCGTGTGATGGCCGGATCGTTGGGGAAAATCCCCACGACATCGGTGCGGCGTTTGATTTCAGCGTTGAGCCGTTCAAGCGGGTTGGTGCTGTGTAACTGCTGCCGGTGTGCCTTGGGAAACGCCATGTGAGCCAGCACTTCATCCTCACAGCCGTCCATGAGCGTCGCGATCTTCGGGTACTTTTCGCGCAGTTGATCGGCGACCAACCGCCATTGCTGATGGCATTCGGCACGGCTGTCCTGGGCGAAGACCGTGCGCAGCAGCGCCGCTACCATGGTGCGCTGACCTTTGCCGACGTGGGCCATGGCATTGCGCATGAAATGCACACGGCAGCGCTGCCAGGTCGCGTTGAATACCTTGGAAACAGCCGCCTTGAGCCCTTCGTGGGCGTCGGAGATGACAAGCTTCACGCCCCGCAAGCCACGTCGCATGAGGCTGCGCAGGAAGTCTGTCCAGAACGGCTCAGCCTCTGACGGCCCAACCCGCATGCCCAGGACTTCGCGGCCACCGTCGGTGTTCACGGCCACGGCGATTATTACGGCGACCGAGACGATGCGCCCGGCCTCCCGCACCTTGACGTAGGTGGCATCGATCCAGAGATAGGGCCAGTCGCCTTCAAGCGGGCGATCAAGGAAAGCGTGAACGCGCTCATCGATCTCACCAGCTAGCCGTGAAACCTGGCTTTTGGAGATACCGGTCATGCCCATGGCCTTGACCAGCTCGTCCACCGAACGCGTTGAAACGCCTTGGATGTAGGCTTCCTGGATCACCGCCGCCATGGCCTTCTCGGCGGTACGTCGGGGTTCGAGGAAGCCAGGAAAGTAGCTGCCTTGGCGCAGCTTCGGGATCTTCAGGTCAACGTCGCCGGCGCGGGTTTGCCAAAGGCGATCACGGTAGCCATTACGGCTATTTGTCCGGTCTGGGCTTTTGACATCGAAGCCCGCGCCGCACAGGCCTTCGACATCGAACTCCATCATGCGCTGGGCAACGAACTGGATCATTTGCTTGAGCAGATCAGCGTCTGCCCCTTTCTCAACCAACTCGGTCAATGCGATAGTGGGCTTGGTCATCGTGGTTTCTCTGGTGAGTGTTTGGTCTTCGCAAACTCAACGTTAGCCAAGAACCACGATGACCATCCTCTTTCGCCCGCAGGGCGCCTTCGGCTGGTTCAGTTACACCACTTCCCGGGACACGATCCTGGCTGCGGCTCTGACCTGATCGTCTGGTACTCAATTCCCGGCCCCTGGGCGCGAATAGTATTAAGGCGAGTGCCCACTATGGGTCGACAGCGGACAGTGGTGACCGGCCGCTTTCGACCCATAGCGGTCGTTCGGAAAGGTCAGCAAATGGCCTGAAGCAGACGGTACGCGATAGGAGCGAGGTGCCGTCTTCGAAGTATTACCTCTCCAGGCCGAGTCACTAGGTCATCAAGCCCTAGCCGCAGGTTTGAGTCGGAAGCTGACGCCCATACGGTTGAACGCATTCATTGCGGCAATCGCCGCTGTCAGGTCAACAAGATCCTTTTCTGCAAACATCGCCGATGCGGCTGCATAAGCTTCGTCGGATACCTGTGTCTCGCTTACCCTGGTGACTTCTTCCGCCCAAGCCAGTGCTGAGCGCTCCTGATCCGAGAACAAATATTGCGCTTCATGCCATACCGGCACTAACAGCACCTTGTCCACTGACATACCTGCTTTGATCAGATCGCGTGAGTGAAGATCAATGCAATGAGCGCAGCCGTTGATTTGAGACACTCTGAGAAACACGAGGTGGATCAACGAGGCTGGCAAATTTGTCGCGGTGGTCACGAAATGATGCAGGCCGCCGAGGGCCTTAGCTGCACCAGGCGAAGCTTCAAACCAATTGAGACGATTCATGATTTCTTTTCCTTTGTATGAGCGATGAAGAGCGTGGCCGCTTGTTGGCATACGGCCCAGTTGAGATGCAAACCTTAACGCTTGGAGTAGATGTCGGCCCTGAAGCGGACTTTAGACTTGATCCACTCGACGGCTATGCCTAACAAAGTACGCCTGCACATCACCGTACCCTGTTGCCCTTCCAGTATTCAGTGACTCCCCCCCCTTGGCGGTACCCTCAACGGTGAAGTAACGCACCTGAGTGAGACCGATGGTGGCAAGGACGGCGGACAGGTAGGGGCGCAGAAAGTCCGGTTGACGGGCCTGTGGGCCGCTGATATAGCCCCCGCTAGCGATTGCGACGTAAACCGGACGATCCGTCAGATTTCCGACTTTGCCTTTGGCGGTGCCCAAAAACGTTTTGCCCACGCGTACCACGTGGTCGATCCACATCTTGAGTGGGGCGGGCACGCTATAGTTGTGCATCGGCGTGGCAATCAGCAGTACGTCGCATGCCTGTAGTTGGTCGATCAACTCGTCGGAACGGCTCAACGTACCCTTCTGACCGCTTGCTATGACTACGCGCTGATTGGCCAACGCCTGGGCGTAAGGCGAATCAACTGGGGCCAAGGTGTTGAGGTCTAAATCGGTCAACTGGATACCCTTTCTGCCGGCCTGACTGGCCAAGGCAAATAGGATCTGCTGGGACAGTTTCAGACTTTCCGAAGCCTCTGCATTGGGGCTGGCGACCAGGCGAAGAATGCGCAAAGGAGCAAGTGGCTGTTGGGACGATGTCATGAGGTTTGCCTCCTTGGGTGTGCATGCGGGTTATGGCGTATCGAACTGTTTTTGAAAGCGCAGTGCACCCGTCAACAGGCCTTCACGGAAGTAGAAACGTTGCGCGCGGGCGTTGGCCAAACCCGTGTCGAGCACCAGGCGTGCACAACCGCTGGCGCGCGCCAGTCGTTCCAAGGCTTGCAATAAGCGCGACCCCCACTGGCCACCCCGCTGAGCCTCGGCGGTTACAAGGTCATCGACATACAGGAATGCGCCGTAGACCAGGTTTTCCTGTAAGCGATAACCAGCCAGTGCTACAAGAACGCCTGCGTCATAAGCGCCAATCAGGCGATAGCCTTCAAGGCGCATACGCTCGATGCGGCGGACGAAGTCGGCTTCGCTCGTTAGATGAGGGCGCAATTGCTGCATTACCGGGAATGCGCTGCACAGGTCATGGGTGCTGTCCAAGGGACGCAGGGCGGTGTCGGCCAGGTCGAGCACGCTGGGTATGAAGTTGTGCAAAGGGAATTTCATGGGAGTTGCCCTCGTCAGTAGGTGATGGCGCTATATTGGACTACCATTGACCCACTTGATTGAGCCAAGAAATGGGATATGAACTAGGCCATGATGACCTCCCCCAAGCCGCCTTTTGCTCCCTTGGAAGAGCAGTCCGCCTTGCCCCTGTATCGTCAACTGTACGACCGCGTGCTGGCCGCCGTTGCCGCTGGCACGTTGTCCCCCGGTGACCGCTTGCCGTCGGCGCGCGCCATGGCTAAGGAGCTGGGGGTGGCACGTGGCACCGTCGAACTGGCCTATTCGCTGATGGCCAGCGAAGGGTACCTCCTGGCGCTCGGGCAGAAAGGCACCGTAATCAATCCTGAACTGCAGAAGCCTGTGTCAGCGGCCACCGTATTACCAGTCAGCAGCCAAGTGATCGGAGACGCGCCTGATTCGCTCTGGCGCCCACCGCAGCTGTTGCCGTTCCAGATGGGGGTACCGGCGCTGGATGCATTTCCGCGCAAGATATGGGCGCGTCTCGGTGCTCGGTATCTCCGTGGGATGCGTCTGGGAGATCTGGACTATCCAGCACCCCACGGCCTGGCAGCGTTGCGCAGCGCCATTGCTTCGTATCTGCAGGTGTCCCGAGGTATCGATTGCGGTGCCCATCAGGTGTTTATCACCAGCGGTTGGCGCAATAGCCTGTCTTTAGTCGCACATACCCTGTTGCAGCCAGGCGAGTGCGCCTGGGTGGAAGACCCGGGCTATCCCACTACGCGCCAGGTGCTTCGCCAGTTCGGCCTGGACCTGGAAGCGGTGCCGGTTGATGCCGAAGGCATGAACGTAGAACACGCCATCGCGGGTTCTCGGGCTGCTCAGGTCGTCATGGTGACACCAGGGCATCAGAGCCCGCTGTCGATGGCACTGTCGCTGCCACGCCGACAACTGCTACTCGATTGGGCTGCCCGCACCGGTGGCTGGATTGTCGAGGACGATTACGACGGCGAGTACCGCTACGTCAGCCGTCCACTTCCAGCGCTGGCCAGCTTGGATCGCCATGGGCGCGTGCTGTATGCCGGCACCTTCAGCAAGGTGCTGTTTCCCGGTATTCGCCTGGCTTATCTGGTGGTGCCGCAGGCGCAGGTGGCAGCGTTCGAGCGCGTCGGACGGGCCTTGTTTGCTGCCGGGTCACCGTCAATTACCCAGGCTTTGGTGGCGGAGTTCGTTGCCGAGGGACACTTCGCTCGGCACATCCAACGCATGCGCCGCCTCTACAACGAACGACGGGCATTGACCATCGAAGCACTGGAGCGGAGTTTGCCGAAGGGTATGCAGGTGGAACGCTCGCCAGGCGGTATGCACCTGGTACTGCGTTTGCCGGAGGACGTAAGCGACACCGCCCTGGCCGAGCAGGTGCTGGCGAGGGGCATGTCGGTACAAGCGTTGTCGCGCTGGGCTGCCTCATCGCAGCGTCAGTCAGGTCTGCTCCTGAGTTTTACCAACTGCGCCACGACTGCTCCAGGCGAGCAGCTTGGCGCGTTGATCAGCAAGTTACTCAGTTGAGGTTGGCCTTGTTCAGGCCGAACAGTTCATCGGACGAGCCCGGGATCGCCTGGAAAGCCACATTGAGGCGATTCCAGCCATTGATGGCGACGATCAGGAACGACAAATCCGACAGCTCCTGCTCGGAAAACTGCTCACGCGCACTCGCATACAGGCTGTTGGAGATACCATGAGGCGGCAGTTGGGTCAGGGCTTCAGTCCACTCCAGCGCCGCCCGCTCTGCTGGCGAAAACAGCTGTGACTCACGCCAGACGGCCACGTGGTGAAGACGCAGCTCGCGCTCGCCATGGATCTTGGCCTCTTTCACATGCATATCCACGCAGAACGAACAGCCGTTTAGCTGCGAAGCGCGCAACATGATCAGGTGGGCGAGATCGGCCAGTAGCGGCTTCTTGCTCAGTTGCAGGGTGAGCTCCACCAGTTTGTTGGACGCTTGGGGAGACAGTTTGAAGTAATCAAGGCGGTTGTTCATGGGTAGTTGCTCGTAGTGGGTGGATGGTTGATGGAGCCCACTGTAGCAACGCTTGGAATAGCCCCACAGGGCCAAGATAGTAGCTTCGAACTAGGCCATATCTGTATCGAAGTGCGCCATGATCACCTATCGAGCGATAGGGTCGAAGGGGCGCAATAGGCCGTGTATTGGCCTCCGCGAATGGCCGCAATGGGTCGAAATCGGCTTGTCGTGAATTGCAGATTTCGACCCATTAGACATAGTCAGGCCGCCTGTTGGATCAGAGCCCGACGCAGGACATCCGCCAAACGCTTCAGACCTTCATCCAGCTTGTCGGGAGCAACATGGCTGAAGTTCAGCCTCAGGTGCCCTGGATGTTTGTCAGGCTCCGGGAAGAAGGGCTCACCTGGCATGAAAGCCACATTGGCCGCCAGTGCCGGTTCGAGCAATTCCCGGGTATCGATGGGGTGCTTGAGCGTCAACCAGAAGAACAACCCTCCCTCTGGCATCTGCCACTCGGCGAGGTCGGCGAAGTGCGTCTCCAATGCAGCCTGGAACGCGTCTCGACGACCACGGTAATAGCTGCGTAATTCTTCCAGATGACGCTCAAGCCTTTCTGTCCCCAACCATTGCAGCACCTGCCATTGCCCAACCCGACTGGTATGCAGGTCCGCCGATTGCTTGAGCCGCAGCAAGTGGGGGAACAGGTCGGGGCTGGCAATCAGATACCCAACCCGCAAGCCGGGCAGTAAGGTCTTGGACACCGTACCGGTATATATCCAGCTGGCGGTGTTCAAACGGCTGACAACCGGCATGACCGCGTTGCCGTCGAAGCTTAGCTCTCGATAAGGCTCATCTTCGATCAATGTGACGTTGAACTCATCGAGAAGCGCCGCGACTTCGTCCCTTTTACTGTCGCTGTAGCGCAGACCCGACGGGTTCTGGAACGTTGGAATCAGATAGATGAAGGCCGGGCGGTTCAGGCTCAGCAGTTCGCGCAACGACTCCAAGTCGGGGCCATCCCGCTCCATCGGCAGCGAAAGGCAGTGCGCACCGAAGAACTGGAAGCTTTGCAATGCAGCCAGATAGGTAGGGGCTTCCAGCAGTACCGGCGTTCCTTTGTCGATATACAGTTTTGATGTCAGGTCCAGAGCCTGCTGCGAGCCGCTGAGAATGAGCACTTGGCTAGCCTCGCACGTGATTCCCAACGCCCGTGCTTCCCTGGCCAGAGCCTCACGCAACATCGGCTCACCCTCGCTCATGCCGTACTGGCCCATGCTGGTGGGCATTTCAGCCCAGTCCACAGAGGGCAGCATCTCCTCTGCCGGCAGCCCTCCTGCAAAAGACATCATCCCTGGGCGCTGCGCGGCGGCCAGAATTTCACGAATCAAAGAGCTTTTAAGGCGCGAAACACGTTCAGAAAATGCCATGGATCACCTCTGGCCAAGCGCGAACAATATAGGTCAAACTCCTTTACCTAAAGTAGAACGCTCGTCGAGAATAAGTCAACATGATTGACCTAAAAAACCAGGAAGCACAGCAGAAGGCCATGGAAGCGTTTTTCTTTGGCTATCAGGCGTTCATCACCAAGGCCGACGAGATGCTTGAGCGCAGGGGCTTGGGCCGTGTGCATCAGAGGATCGTTTTTTTCATAGCCCGGCACCCTCACCTAAGCGTCAAGCAGCTGCTGGCTCTGCTCGGCGTGACCAAGCAGGCGCTAAACATACCGCTCCGGCAATTGGCAGAGATGGGCTTAGTGGACAGCGTGGCATCGCATACCGACAAGCGGATGCGTTTGCTTCAGCTGACCAAAGAAGGCTCGCGACTTGAGGAAATGCTGCGACGTGAACAAGTTAAGCTGCTTGAACGGGCATTCGGTGAGGCCGGAGCGCCAGCGGTAGAGGGATGGCTGGCTGTCAATGCGGCATTGGGGAAGATGCAAAATTCAACGTGAACCAGGATGCCCGGAAGAAGGCCTTTGTAGACGCATGCGCATGCTGAGCCTATCTGATTGTCCGCTATGGGTCGGGTGTCGCCGGTCGCGACAGGCTATCGGTGAATTTGTTGATCACCAAACAGCAAGAACAGTACAGCGGCGCACAGGTAATGTGCCGAGAGTCCTTTGATGTCCAAGGGAGTCGGCGAGGAGGTGCTCGAATAGCTCTCACGGGGTGATTACCGTGCGCGCGAGCGCCTGTAGACACCTGGTAGCTCCATCACGTTTTACCGAGCTTGGGCTTTGCCAAATTGAGTATGTGGGGCCGCACATAGCTAACCATTAAGGCCAAGTGGATATACTGTGGCATCCAATTCACGCCCCCGCGCCCCAATCGTCCAGGGAAGGAACATGATCCGTATCAGAACAAACGTCGCCAAACGCTGGCAGCGACAGATCAGGGAAGCATCCACTCCTCTGACTGTGCTATCGCCGTATATCACACGAAACAAAACCCTCGACAGACTGGCTAAAAAGAGGGCGACCTTCTACACCCGGTTCGAGGTCAGGGACTTTGTATCTAAGGCTTCTACTCTGGCGGCCTTCAGATTGCTGCTGGATCGTAAGTGCAAGATCTACGAGGTTAAGAATCTGCACGCCAAGGTGATCATGGATCAGTCGAGCTTCGTCACCCTCGGCAGCCAAAATCTCACTTTCAACGGTGCAGCGCGCAATCTGGAATTGAGCGTTTGCTTTGATGGAGAGTCGCGAACCTCGACCTGTGAGCGAGTCCGCGAAGTGGTGAATGCCTGGGCAGATGATCCCAAAGTCTTGGAGATCGACTGGGAGCGACTTGAACGAATGGAGGCAGACGTAGAGCGGGCCAAGGAAGCCTTCGAGAAGTACGAGAGCGTGATGAACGAAATCCAGAGCCAGGCTGATGAATTCCAGTCTGGAAGACTTGAAGCTGTAGTGGCCGAAAAAGAACGTGCACGGGTTTTGCTAAAAGCAGCCAACCATGCAGCCATGAAGAAGGCAGTTCAAACTGCGGAACCCTCTAACATCTTCCACACCGGCACGATCGAGGAGCCAGCCAACGCCGCCCCGCGCCTCAAATTCAAAAGTGGGGTGGATCTCTACGAATGGGGTAGGCCTGACGGTCCGCTCCCGAAAAACAGTCGATGCCTTTGCCTTCTTGATGAGGAACATCTGGGATGGGTTAGGCTCGCGGGCAAGCAATTCACTCGCATAGCAAGGCAGATGGTAATCGGGAAAATTCTCCCGTCCCCCTTCCAAGATGCCAGCGTAACGCTGTCAGTGGACGACAAGGACCTGCGGAAAACCCCAACACCTACGAACGTAGTCGCCAAGATTGATTATCGTGGAGAAAGCGTTTGCAAGATAGCCATGGCCTACTCTATCAAGGACCTAAAGATCCAGGATGTCGCTCACCCACCTCTCAAAGTCAACGGCAAGAAGCCAAAGCCTATTCAGCTGCTCAGGGTCAAGCTGATCGAATGGATAAAGGATTCGGAAGAGGATCTGGTAAAGCTGCTTAAGTTGAACATAGCCAGCACCAGTCCTCTACCCAAGCTTCTGGATGGTGAAGACGCTAGCGATTTTATGGGCCCGGCCGGCACGAAAGTTGAAGTTACAATGAAGTTCACCGGGCGCAAGAAGCGAGACCCGATCTTGCTGGCTAAATGGGTAAATTAGTGGTTGGTTCAAACGTCGTTCGCCGAGGCTCGTTAACACCTGGTGGAACATTTTTCCGATCACCCGCTCCGAGACATTTCAGCGGTATTCCGCAGGCGTGTCAGCACGGCAATCTACAGGCGCATCGACCTGTGTTTGATCAGTCGGAGCGGTTCGTTAATGTTGTTTGGGCATTCCTCAATACGTGGCCACCGATTCACTGTCGCGCTTACGGGCTGTTGACAGTCCGCTACGGGTCGGTTGCAGCCATTCGCGAGTGACCGCTAACGACCCTAAGCGGTCTCTCGCGAAGGGCAGGAATCGGCCAGAAGCCGCCGGTGGGAACCAGCAAAAGCAAGCATTGACGATGGCGTGGATCGACCGCCGGAGGTGGTCAGTCACCAAGGAGACATTTGCCAGCCGACATAGGATCTGTTCAAGGAGGCCCTAATCCCTGTAGCGGAGAGCGTTGGCTACAAGTGCGAAGGCTGGCAAGGATTGCCTCCGACTCGGGTAGTAAAAGTGATACCCCGGAAACGTCGGCGCCCAATCCTCAAGAACACGGACCAATCGGCCACTCTTGACGTACGGCTGGACAACATCCTCCGGCGCATAAGCCAAACCGTACCCTTCCAATGCGGCGGCCATTGTCTGGGAGGAGGTATTGAAGATCATCTGCCCTGGCACCTGAACATTCAGCGCTTTACCAGCCTTTGAAAACTCCCAGGCATACAGGCCACCGTGGGTGGGTAAACGCAGGTTCGCGCAGTTATGGGTGGTCAGATCCTGGGGGACTTGTGGCTTTTTGCGTTGGTCGAAGTACCCGGGCGCGCCCACCACAGCCATGCGAAAGTCAGGGGAAATCCTCACAGCGATCATATCCTTTGCCACCTGATCGCCTATCCGTACCCCCGCGTCATAACGTTCAGCGACGATATCGATCAACCCGTAGCCGATGTTGATCTCCAAGGTGAGGTCGGGATAATCCGGCAGCAACCTAGATAGTTTCGGCCAGAGGATGGTGGATGCGGCATGGTCGTGGGACGTTATCCGAATAGTCCCTGATGGCTTGTCGCGCAGCTCTCCCAACGCGGCGACTTCGGCTTCTATTCCCTCGTAGTAAGGCACGAGGCTGCCGAGCAAACGCTCGCCAGCTTCGGTCGGCGACGCACCGCGTGTTGTGCGGGTAAGCAAGCGAATCCCGAGACGCTCTTCAAGACTGCGGATGCTATGACTGATAGCGGATTGGGACACACCCAGATGGGCAGCGGCCCTAGTGAAACTGCGCTCACGCGCTACGGTGATAAACACCGAAAGGCTGTTGAAATCGTACTGGGCCACTATGAATTTATCTCATGCCGGTTATCTCAGTATGCCACTTCTTGAATGTATAAGGTGTTTTTAAAGTAGCTGCATCCCCAGTAACCCGACAGTTTGAGGGTTGGTTTCTCATACCTTCAAAGGAGATGGATGATGCAAAAGCGCAAAATCGGCAGCAACGGCCTCGAGGTTTCAGCCATTGGTCTGGGCTGCATGGGCCTGACATTCGGCTATGGCCCCGCCACTGACAAAGCGGAAGCAATCAAACTCATCAGGGCGGCTTTTGAGCATGGTGTCACTCTCTTCGATTCGGCCGAAGCCTATGGGCAAGTCAACGAAGAAATGGTGGGCGAAGCCGTTCAACCATTCCGCGAGCAGATCGTCATCGCGACAAAATTCGGTTTCAAAGACGGCAATCCCGTTGCTGGGCTGGACAGTCGGCCGGAGCGCATCCGACAGGTAGCGGAAGAGTCACTCAAGCGCCTGAAGACCGACTGCATTGACCTGTTTTACCAACATCGCGTTGATCCTAACGTCCCCATGGAGGATGTTGCCGGGGCCGTGCGCGACCTCATCAAGGAAGGTAAGGTCAAATATTTTGGCATGTGTGAAGCCGGCGTAGACGCTATCCGTCGCGCCCATGCGGTACAGCCGCTGTCAGCGCTTCAAAGCGAGTATTCGATGTTTACCCGCGAGCCTGAACTGGAAATTATTCCAACCCTTGAAGCGCTCGGGGTTGGTTTCATTCCCTTCAGCCCCCTGGGTAAGGGTTTCCTGAGCGGGAAAATTGATGCCAGCACGACCTTCTCCAGCGGTGATGTACGGAACAATCTGCCTCGTTTTGCTGACGGTGCCCGGGAGGCTAACCACCATCTCGTCGCCCTGATTGGTGAAATCGCCCAGCGCAAGCAAGTAACCTCGGCTCAGATAGCATTGGCTTGGCTGCTGGCACAAAAGCCGTGGATTTCACCTATCCCCGGTACCACCAAGCTGCATCGCCTGGAAGAAAACGTAGGCGGAGCATACGTGCAATTGACCGCAGAAGACCTTCGCGAACTCAGTGAGGTTCTGGCAGAGGTGCCTGTGCAAGGTGAGCGTTATAACGCGCAGATGATGAAAACCATCAACCGTTAAGCATTCTTCAGCGCGTGACGCTGTTTCTTAGAGCCAGCGTCACGCGCTCGTTTCCAACTATTCATCTGCACGAGCGATCATTCACTATGAAATCAGACAAAGCGGACTTCGCCGTACCGGCATTTGTACGCTACACCCAAGACGTGCTTCTGGAAGAGATATGGCAGCGTCCCCAATTGCTGCCCCGGGATCGCAGCATCGTGACCGTTGCCGCCTTGATTGCGCTGCATCAGCCAGCCGAAATGGTCCGCCAATTCGATTTGGCGTTGGACAATGGTGTTACGCCCACCGAACTGAGTGAAGTCATCACTCATCTAGCATTCTATTCAGGCTGGGGCAGTGCCACATTAGCCGCATCCATCGCCAAAGACGTATTTGAGGCCCGCGATATCGCCCGAACCGCTTTGGCGGATGTACAGGACAGCATGCTCCCCGTCGACGAAACCTTTGAGCAGATGCGCGTGGCGGCGGTAGAACAGATGATCGGCCCTGCATTCGAAGCGCTTGCAGGCTATACCACTTCGGTACTGTTCCATGACCTGTGGCTGCGCCCGACGCTAACTCCGCGTGATCGCTGTCTGGTCACGGTCGCAGCCCTGGTTGCAGTGGGGCAAGCCGCTCAAATTCCCTTTCACGTGAATAAAGCCATGGACAATGGCCTGACCCAAATTCAGGCCGCTGAAGTCATTACCCATCTGGCCTTCTACGCCGGCTGGCCGAGCGCAATGTCGGCGGCTGCGATAGCCAAAGGCATATTCGAAAAGCGCTCCGAGTAAGTCGCCAAGCAATTCCGGCGATGTACGTCGAATCGGCGGCCGCGAATCGGTCGTTTCGCGTCAGCTAAGGGCTCCTCTAGATCCAGGATACAAACATGCAAAGCAGCAAATCCGAAGAGCGGCACATCATCTGCGAGCTTCGCTGCAATGACTGCAATATCGACCGGGTCAAAGCGTTGATCATGCGATTTGTCGAACCGGCAAGAGCGGAACCCGGCTGCCTGTATTACAACCTCTATCAGAGCTTCAAGGCACCCAATACGTTTTACATTATCGATGGCTGGATGAACCAGCAGGCTGTCGAAGAGCACGCTGCCAACCGGCATGTCTCCAGTGTTATGGATAAGCTACGTCCACTGCTCACTTTCGGCCCCGTCATTACCCTCAATGCTCGTGTAAGTGATTAAGGCCAATCGGCTGGTTGCACTTATTGGAAGTGCCGACGGTTATGCAATTCAAATTTCACCAAGAGCGGTTTTTGATTGACGTCCATTTAGGGTCCAGGCTGTGTGAAAACGCTTGGCGCGATCCGGCTGGTTAGAAAATGACCAGAATTTCGCGCTCCTGCGCGAAATCTGGGTTAGCTGAATAACCAAGCCATTTCAGATTTCACGTACGCTCGCGATCTTCAGAGACCCGTTTGGGTTTTCACACAGCCTGGACCCAAAGCAGACATGCCGCTCGAATGTTACGGGGTGGGTAACCCAACGCGGTGTGCTTCAGCGCATCCACTCATCGGTTTCCCTTTAGCACCGGCTTATACCCGAGCAGGGCAATGGCCGGTTCAAGGCTCTTGTCCGGAGGCACCAGCAGGTCGTGAAGGCTTTCAAGGCTTCCCCTGCTGTGCTCGGCTAGCAGGCCCTGCGCCGCGTCGAGAACGTCGTGATGGTTCGGGCGGCCCGGCAGCGATCACGCCAGAGGCCTCTCATGGTCAAAGGCGTGCCAGCTATCGTAGCGACATGACTGCGTTTTGCACGGGTAACCGGGATTGCTCGGGGTGCTGCTGCAAGAAATGCTTGATCGCTTGGCCCTGCCGGTCCACGACGCACACGTTCACGGTGGCGTGAGGGACCGTGCATTCGTCCAGTGCGAGAAATCCGCAGTTCATCACGCCGTAGATCGCGACCGGCTGAGCGACGGATGAGCAGTCGTACACCATCTCCCCAAGGTAGTTGAGCTTCCCTTGATTGACGGTGAACCGCAGCGGGCTGGAATACGGGCCCATGACCCCGCGGCGGTGCCCCAGGCGAGTGACTTCATATTCCCCGGCGGGCAACCACACCGAGTAATCGTCCTTGGGCCCCCAGCCATAGGTCTTGTGACTATTGATGTCCTGGAATTCCAGGTAGGTGCCATAAGGGCCACCTCCTATCAGCGCGCCGACCACAAGGCCGGCATTTTGCGCGTTATAAGTGGTTGAATCCAATGCCATCTCAGTGGGTATTTGCGAGCAACCGGCCAATAGTCCTATCAGGCCGATTGCAACGATGTGGTGCGAGCAAAGCATTCCATTACCTCAGTGAAAAAAAGAAAACGCTGTTGGAATAGGCGCGCTAGACGGCAGCTACCGCCTTCACTAGGATGTCGGCCTTTCGCTTTCCTGTGAATCAAGGACGATACATCAACATGTTCGATTTCTACCAATGGCGCGTGTTTGGCGCCGTCAGCATCGCCGCCCTTTCCATCAGCGGGTGCAGTATCAACGGTTCCTATCCAGACGCCACCGAGCCCGACGCGGCAAAGCTGCGCTTCATCAGCAGCAATCAAAATTCGACGATGGATGTGTTCGACGCTGCCCATTGTGGCGGACAGACCACAGGGCTGCTCAACAACCTGTTCACCGCCAACACCCGGCGTCGCGCAGCCATGAGTGTCCCCGCGCCAAACGACGCCAAAGCTTATCTGGAGGTGCGGCTACAACCGGGCCGCGAGTTGTTTGTTCGTGCCAATACCTTGGGCTCCGCCAGTGTCTGCACCGTCGCGTTCAACTTCACGCCTCAGAGCGGTGGCGAATACGAAGCGAACTTCCGCTACGTGGGTAACAATTGCCTGGTCACGCTTAACCGGCTGCGCGAGATCGACGGGAAGGCGGTGCGTTCGCCCATCGTGCTAATCAACAAAGGCCTGCCCGCCTGCTCCGGCAGCAACCCGATTTTCCCCAAACCCACCCAGGCACAACCGCAGTCAGCAGAGCGTACGGCCTTGATCAGCCAGATCGTGGACGCCAGCGTCATAGCCAAGATGAAGTACGCTCCTGCCGACACCACTGCGCAGACAGCGTTGTTCGATAAGGGAATTGAGGAGCGCAAGCAGCGCCTGGGCTTCACCCTGCCGGATGCCTACTGGACCGAATACCGCCTTAATCTGGAGCAATCAGCCAACGACATGGCGAGTACCCAGGCGCGCTCGCTGCAGCTGTACAAGGATTACTACAGCAATAAACTGGGCCTGCTCGACACCCCGGCGATCAAGGAACTGCTTCCGGACAGTGAGACCGCAGACCGCAGCAAGGCGATGACCACCAATAACACTATGCTGGAGTATTACTACCGGACCCAGCGGGAACTTCAGAAAGAAGCATTCAGCGCACATCAAGCACGCATGGCCGATCTGGACCAGCGCTTTGACGTATGCAAACGTTACCCGGCGTGCTGGCAGAACTAGGTCGGGCCCAAAACGCACGATACGTGTGTTTCTGGAGCGGTCGGTCATTTAAGTGAGTCTATTGGATACACGTACACGCCATTGTCCGCAGTGGAGGCTACGCGACGGGTACTGAGCGGTGAGCGTCACGCAGGCTTTGTAACTCCCGCTCAAGCCTTTGGCAGTGGATTTGCCCAGAGCATCGTGGGCACGCACATCACCGATTTTTAATCACAGAAAGCTTGGGGCGCTGCTTGGTTCGACGGGCTGCTTTGGGTCGACAGCAGCCGGCCGCGACTGACCGCTACCGACCCTAAGCGGTCTCTCGCGAAGGGCAGGAATCGGCCAATAGCTGCCTGTCGTAGCAAAACCCTCTGGGATTTAACCATTTCGTAGCGCGTAAGGGCCAGAACTCAGGTGTGCACTCAGAAACTCCAGGCATACCCTGATCTTCATCGACCCAGAAGCCCGAATCGTAGTGACTGCGGACACCTCCGCCGGCTGGAAGTGTTCAGGCAGGATGCGAATGAGCGTCCCATTCCTGATGCTCGGGGCCACATCCCAGGTTGATGCCATGATGATGCCGAAACCATCATGTGCCCACTCTCGAACGACATCACTGTGGTTGGACGCCATTGGCCCTGTGACTTTCACCGACTCAAGACCGTTTGGCCCCTCAAGCCGCCATACACCAAAGCTTTGATCCCTCCCACGAAACAACAGACAATCGTGGCGTTGAAGCTCGCTCAGAGAGCTTGGATTACCGCGCTCTTCCAGGTAGCTCGGAGCCGCACAGAGTATCCTCTGGCTTTCCGCGATTTTGTGAATAATCAGATTTTGCTCGTTAACTTCTCCAACTCGGATGTCGATGTCGAACTGCTCGCCAATGAGATCAGTTCGACGGTCAACCAGCTCAAGCCAGACCTCTAATTTTGGATAGCGTTTACGAAGCAAGGCCAGAACTGGAGCGATGTGAAATCGTCCCATTCGCTGGCTTGTGCTGATACGCAACGTGCCTCTGGGCTCGACCCGGTCTCCCAGTGATGTCTCAAGCATTCCATTGACGTTGTCCATGATCGTTTGCGCCCAAACGAGCATCGTCTCGCCATCTTTGGTGATCGAAACCCGCCTGGTTGTCCGGTTAAAGAGCTTGCAGCTAAGCGTTTCCTCCAACGCCAAAACACGCTTGCTGACATGTGCGGGGGAAATTCCAAGCTCTGTCCCGGCAGCGCTAAAACTCCCGCGTTTCGCAATTACGGAGAACAGAAGCAGATCCCTAAGGAAGGGATCATTATTCACTATGGGAGAATTCTGATTTTCCATATGGCTCAATTATAGCCTTAAAGGTTGATAGTAACCTTGATCCTAGCAGATCGAATCACGACCTCAAGACGTCGAGATTCAAAACAATAACGCTCGCGAAGATCAAAGCATGTCCAAAATCAGAATTGCGGTAACGGGTGCCGGCCTCATCGGTCGACGCCATATCGAACTCATCCAAGCGAGTTCTTCTTGCGAACTGGCAGCCGTTATCGATCCGTTCGAACTTGATGGCTCCTACCTAGACTCGCTGGGCGCCTCGCAGTATGAAAACCTTCTGGCTTGTTTCGCCGAGGACAAGCCTGATGGCGTGATTCTCGCCACTCCAAACGCCCTACATGTCGCACAGACATTGCAGTGCATTGAGGCTGGTGTTGCCGCGCTGATCGAGAAACCGGTGGCGCACAGCGTTGAGGAGGGCAAGCGGTTACTCGCTGTCGCCGATGCAGCTGACGCCAAGCTGCTCGTAGGACATCATCGGGCGCATAGCCCAACTCTTGCCAAGGCGCGAGAGATCATCCGAGACGACATTCTTGGAGACATCGTTGCTGTACAAGGCAGCGCTCTGTTTTACAAACCAGATGACTATTTCGACGCTGCCATCTGGCGACGCCAGGAAGGCGGTGGCCCTATCCTGATCAATATGATCCATGAGATCGGCAACCTGCGTTCGCTGTGCGGTGAAATTGTTGCTGTTCAAGCAATGCAGTCCAGTGTCGCACGTGGATTTCCTGTCGAAGATACCGTGTGTATCGGCCTGCGCTTTGAAAATGGAGCACTCGGTTCCTTCTTGCTTTCCGACAGCACCGGATGTGCCCGCAGCTGGGAACAAACATCACAAGAAAACGCGAGCTATCCGTCCTACGAGGATGAGGATTGCTACGTCATCAGTGGGAAGAACGGCTCACTGTCAGTGCCCACAATGCGTCTCAAATACTACATGAAGGCCGAAGACAGATCATGGTGGAAGCCCTTCCAAACGGGCCAATGCGCTGTAGACCGCAAAGACCCCCTTGAGATCCAGCTTGAGCACTTCTGCAACGTCATACGAGGCACGGAAACGCCTCTGGTCTCCGTGCGCGACGGACTGCGGAATCTGATCATCACTGAGGCTATCTCACAGGCCGCAAAAAGCGGCTCGATCGTAGAAATCGACCGTATTTAAGCCCGGCATGGATTCCAGTCATGCCCTGTTTTACGTGTACCGGGGCGGTTTTTGCTGCCCTGCCAGATCTATAAAAACAATATCTGGAGTAGTCAGATGAACACAGCAACAGCGACAGAGCAGCACCGCTCCAAGCAAGCGAAGAAAGCCACAGCGAGTGGTTGGATTGGCTCCGCGTTGGAGTATTACGACTTTTTCATCTATGCCCAAGCGGCAGCACTGATCTTTCCACAACTCTTCTTCCCCTCAACCGATCCAAAAATTGCCATCGTGGCGGCTATGGCGACTTACGGGGTTGGGTACATTGCTCGCCCTATCGGCGCATTCTTCTTGGGTCACTGGGGTGATACCCGTGGCCGCAAGAACGTACTGCTGCTGTGCATGTTCCTGATGGGATTCGCCACCATGGCGGTAGGCCTGCTGCCGACCTACCATCAGATTGGTATATGGGCACCTATCCTGCTTGTAGTACTGCGACTAGTGCAGGGGTTTGCTGTAGCGGGAGAAATCTCGGGAGCCAGCTCAATGATTCTGGAGCATGCACCCCAAGGGCGAAGAGGATACTTCGGCAGCTACACACTTCAAGGGGTACAGGCAGGTCAGGTACTCGCAGCAGCCATTTTTTTGCCTCTCGCCTATTTCATGTCCGATGAAGCCTTCAATAGCTGGGGCTGGCGCATTCCCTTTCTTTTGAGCGCTGTGGTGCTGATCGCTGGCTTCATCATTCGCCGGGAAGTTGAGGAACCGCCAGTATTCGTAGAGCAAACAACCAGGGATGAGAAGTCTGAATCGCCGATTATCGGAGCCTTCAAACACAGCTGGAGAGGCATGCTGGTTGTAGTTGGGGTTTCGTTGATGAATGTTATTCCAGTCATTACGACCGTGTTCGGAGCGGCCTATGCGGTGCAACCTGCCTATGGCATCGGCTTCGATAAAAGCGTGTACCTGTGGATCCCGGTCGTTGGCAATATCGTGGCCGTGCTGTGCATCCCTTTCGTGGGCAATCTCTCTGACAAGGTTGGGCGCCGCCCTCTGATTATCGCAAGCGCCTTTGGTTGCGGGCTGATGTCCTTTGCCTATCTATACGCAATCAGCATTCACAACCTCCCGCTCGCTTTCGGCGCATCACTGCTGATGTGGGGAATGATCTACCAAGGCTACAACGCGGTGTTCCCATCCTTCTTCCCAGAGCAATTTGAAACGCGCTACCGAGTGTCCGGGATGGCAATTTCGCAAAACAGCGGACTGTTCATCACCGCAATGTTACCTGCTCTGTTTGCCCTGATCGCTGGCCCTGGTACTGAAAACATACCGTTGATTGTCGGTGGGATCGCTTGTGTGTGCACGTTGATAGCTGCCATTGCGGCCTGGTGCGCACCTGAGACCTCTCGAATTCCTACAGCCGACCTCGGTAACCGCGATGCCCAATCCACAGAAGCCGGTGAATATCATAAGGCACGGCTGGCAGCCATGAGTCCCGCAAAGAATTGAAGCGACTCACGAGGATCAAATGATGAACACCATTCTAGTTTTGAACGGCCCTAACCTGAACATGTTGGGACTGAGAGAGCCCGAGGTGTATGGGCGGGAGACATTGGCGGACGTTGAGCAGGCGTGTCGTCAGTACGGCGAAAGACATGGGCTTGTAATTGAGTTTCAGCAAACCAATCACGAAGGGCAAATGATTGAATGGATTCACCAGGCCCGCACAAGGATAGCGGGGATTGTGATCAATCCAGGAGCATGGACTCATACATCGGCCGCCATCCACGATGCGTTGATCGCAGCCGAGGTACCGGTGATTGAGGTTCACATCTCAAATGTCCACAGGCGTGAAGATTTTAGGCACTTTTCCTACGTGTCACGCGTTGCCAAGGGCGTGCTCGCGGGGTTCGGCACCGATGGTTATCGAATGGCGATACAGCACTATGCAAGCTGCCTTAAGCAATAAAAGACCTACCGCGAGGCCTTGACTCCGTAATCTGCTAGCGGTGTATGGTATCTGTTGAATAAGCGCTCTCAATCCACGCTGGCTCATGTCTACGGTGTAGTCGAGTCTGCAAGGATTGATAGTCGCTTGCTGGCACTGCCTAGAGCCAGAAAATGTGGATCACCACGCTTTCAGCCGTTTCCATAGGCAGCTATTGGCGCTGCTCTTCACGAATGGCGGCTTTGGGTCGACAGCGGTCAGTCGCGACCGACTGCTGTCGGGCCGTAACAGACATCTGTAACCGGGTAGGCGTACGGCGAACTCCAGTCTCGCCATCAGCCACGGCATCAATGCCAACGTCATCCGTAAATGCCTACCGCTCTACCAAGAGCAGCCGGCGGCAACGCTGCCAGCTTTCATCACGCCAAGAGCGCAAGCGTTGCAGTTGCAGCCCCAGATCGAGGCGATGAGCATAGATAGTCTGGGCTAATCCTTAGCGATCACATCAGGCGGGTAGTCCTGTGAATTTGACTCACGCAGGGCGGCTAGAACTACGCGGCTAATCGCTGCTGCATCTCTGCTCGTGGCGGGACGAACGTGACATTCCATGCTGGGACCTCAATCCTGAAGAATGACAGCGTAGCGCATCGCGATGTGCCTTTCCCAAGCTATGGTGGTAACTGCCGTTTAACTGACGCCACATCAGTACCGCCCCGTCCTGTCATCTGCCAAAGCTTGGGGCAGAGTCGATACCACTGACATCCATGCCAAAGGAGTCACCTATGTCAACGCTTTATCCCAGTATTGATCCTGAGGGGCTGGTCGAGTACTCGGTGGTCTACACCGACCGCTCGCTCAATCACATGTCACAGGCATTTCAAGGCGTGATGAAAAACATTTCCAGGACCCTGAAACAGGTCTACAACGCCCAGGCTGTTGCGGTGGTACCAGGGAGCGGCACATTCGGCATGGAAGCGGTGGCACGGCAGTTTGCCACCGGCCAGCAATGCTTGGTGATACGCAACGGCTGGTTCAGCTATCGCTGGAGCCAGATCCTTGAGATGGGCAACATTCCGGCGGCCACCACGGTGCTGAAAGCCCGACCGATAGACACGGGTCGCCAAGCGGCTTACGCCCCACCACCTCTTGACGAAGTCCTGGCAGCCATCAAGGCGCAGAAGCCGCAGATGGTCTTCGCCCCCCACGTTGAAACCTCATCAGGGATTATCCTGCCCGACGAATACGTCCGGGCCGTCGGCGACGCCGTGCATGAAGTGGGTGGCTTGTTCGTGCTGGACTGCATCGCCTCCGGCACGCTTTGGGTTGATATGCAGAAATGTGCAGTGGACTTGCTGATCAGCGCACCGCAGAAAGGCTGGAGCGCCTCCCCTTGCTGTGCCTTGGTGATGTTCAGCGCGTTGGCCCTGGAGCGCGTGGAGCAGACGCGTAGCAGCAGCTTTGCCTGCGACCTGAAAAAGTGGCTTCAGATCATGCAGGCCTACGAACAGGGCGGGCATGCCTACCATGCGACCATGCCTAGCGACTCGCTCGCGCGATTCAACGACGTGATGAACGAGATGCAGGCCTACGGTTTCGATAAGGTCCGCGGCGAACAACAGGCCCTGGGCGATCGGGTGCGCACCATGTTGACCCGTAAAGGCATCAAAAGCGTGGCTGCTGCCGGTTTTCAGGCCCCTGGCGTAGTGGTGAGCTACACCGACGATGCGGGTATCAAGACCGGTAAGAAATTTGCCGATCACGGCCTGCAGATCGCCGCCGGGGTACCGTTGCAATGCGACGAGCCCGCCGATTTCCAGACCTTCCGCATCGGTCTGTTCGGGCTCGAAAAACTGCACAATATCGAGCGCACGGTCAGCACCCTTGAGCAGGCGATCGACGAAGTGATGGCGAGCTAAGCCATCATCCTGGCCCCAGCACCTACCGCAGGTGAATTTGCCCCCAAAGGCGCGCCCACTTTCAAGGTGCGCCGAACAGCATCGTCCAGTACACACCCTCATCGCTACGCGAGTTCGCGGCAAAAGCAGCACCTACCTGGGTAAACATCGGGTTCATCAGATTGGCACAATGCCCGGGACTGGCGAGCCAGCCTGCCATCGCCTTGCTTGCAGCCCCCTGCCCGGCAGCAATATTCTCGCCGATCTGTCGTCCACGGTACCCGGCATCGCGCGCCCGGTCTGCCGGTAGATCGCCGTTGGGGTCGCGGTGCGCGAAGAAGTTGGCGTTGGCCATCGCCCGACTATGTCGCTGCGCAGCCGCGCCCAAGGCGGTATTCCAGGCCAACGGACGTGCAGCGGCGAAGCGCTGGCGGCCACACAGGCGCGGCTTCGACCGTGCTGCGTTTACCTGTGCCAGCAACGCTTTGCCAACGGATTGACCATTGCCGAGCTGGGCATCGAGCAAGGGGCGCGCCAACACTACCCGCCACACGTTCCGGTCGCGACTGATACCAATATCGGCAAATTGGCTATCGAGCAAGGCAGCGCAGTAGTCGCTGCGTAGCATGTCAAAGGCCTCCTCGGCATCTCGGGCGCCGACCAGACGGATGGCCCGCACCTTCACCGCCTGGTAGCCGACAGCCTTCAACCCTTCCCGCAAACCACCGCGGTAACCGACCGGCAACGCCAGATTCGACTTTAACGCCAGCGGCGTCGATACCTGAACCTGGCGCCTCTCGCAGCGCTGTGGCTGGGCACGGTAGTCGTTGATGGCCCTTACCAGTTGCCGCTCCCCGCTGGCATGGGCGGGGCTGACGAACAAGGAGAGCAAGGGGACGAGGCAAAACGAAAAAATGGCGGAGTAGCGGACAGCGTGGCGCATGGGCGAACGGCTCAAGAAGGATGACGGCAGCAAAGCCACTTGAAGGGGCTCGGCTCAGACTGGGCGTCTCAAGTAAGGTTCAAGCGGCAATGATGATTTGTCGGTAGAGCGAAACGCTGGCTTGGGGCGTGGCCGCCAGATTTCAGCACTTGGCCTGGAAATGGAGCGGTTTGGCTCCTATACCAGAACAGCCGGTTTTGGTAGACAATCGCCAGCCGATCCTGACCTCGCAGAGAGTGCTGCGGCCTTTGACAGGCGCCGCCCGCCCCAGAAAAAGGAAGTCCCATGCCAGCTTGCCCCCTCCCCACCGACGAAGCAGCTCGCCAGCGCACGCTGGATGAGATGCACCTGCTCGATACGCCGGCCGAGCATTACCTCGACACCCTGGTACGGCTTACCCAGCAACTGGCACACGTGGACACGGTGCTGATCAGCCTGATCGACCAGGAGCGCCAGTGGTTCAAGGCACGTATCGGGCTGGAGGCCAGCGAGACGCCGCGCAACGTTTCTTTCTGTGGCTACGCCATCCTTGGGGAGGGCACATTGTTGGTGCCCGATGCCACGCATGACCCGCGTTTCGTCGACAACCCGCTGGTACTCAGCGCACCCTATATCCGCTTTTACGCCGGGCACCCCCTGCGCGCGGGGAATGGCAAGGCCATAGGGACATTGTGCATGCTCGACCCCCGCCCGCGCACGCTGAACGAAACGCAGCAAGCGAACTTCAAGGACCTGGCCACGCTTGCAGAGGGTTACCTGCAGCTGCGTGGCCTGATCCAGAGTAACCGTGACTTGCGCCTGGAAATGGACCGAGAGCAGCGCAAGGCCATGCTTGATCCGTTGACGCAGTTGTGGAACCGCAACGGTCTGACAGCGTTTCAGGACCACGAGCGGCGCCGGGCAGCACAGAGCAGCCTGCGCCTGGGGGCGATCTATGCGGACCTTGACCATTTCAAAAGCATCAACGACAGGTATGGCCATGCCAGCGGCGATCAGGTGCTTTGCGAATGCGCCCGCCGCCTGCGCGCAGCCCTGCGCCCGGACGATCTCGTGGTGCGCCAGGGCGGTGAGGAATTCGTCGCTCTGGTCAGGGTCAACGACAGCGAAGAGCTCAAGGGGATTGCCGAGCGGGTTCGGCAGATGATCGGCAGCGAGCCGGTACAACTTTCCACCGGCCCGCTACGGGCCAGCGTGAGCATCGGCTGCACGCTGCTCAACGATGACGAACACCTCGACCAGGCGCTGGAACGCGCCGACACCGGGCTCTACAGCGCCAAGCAGAATGGGCGGGACCGGGTGGTTTACGTGCAATCGGTAGCCTGAGCGAAAGCCGCAAGGCACTGGTGCTCCAGCTCGATACCGAAAGCCGCCAGATCCGACTCGACCACGCCCAGGGATACCACCGCACCGCTCGCGTCAGGATGGGGCCCTGGCCGTGCCCTGTATGTCGGCCGTCTGCCTGGAGCCGACCTTATGAAGCCGCTACGCGCTGGAGCTCATTGACCGATACGCCAGTTTGCTCGAGCCAGGCTTTACGTCGGGCAAACAATGCAGGCGCGATGACGTTGACCTCTGTGATCAACACATCCAGCTCGGCATTTTTCAAGTGCCCGTTTTCGACCAGTACCCGCCCGGCCACCATGGTCATGTCGACATCCCCACCCTGGACCGCATGGACGAGGTTGTGATGAAGGTTGGCCAGCGGTCCTTGGGTGATCACCGGTGTCATTCTTGGCGTATCAATGCGCACCGCGATGATGTCCGCTGCCTTGCCTTTTTCCAGGGAGCCTATCTGCTTGTCCATACCCAGCGCGCGGGCGCCGTCAATGGTCGCCATGCGACAAACCGACCATGCGTCGAGGGCAGCAGCATTGAGGCTGACGAACTTGGCCAACAGCGATGACACTTTCATTTCCTCGAACATGTCCAGGTTGTTGTTTTCTTTCTCGCCATCGGTCCCCAAACCGACCGCGACGCCGGCCGCCAGCATTTTTTCCACCGGTGCGGCACCCGAGGCCAGTTTCATATTGCTGACCGGGTTGTGTGCCACTCCGACTTTGCGCTCGGCCATCAAAGCAATTTCGGCATCGTCCACCCAGACACAGTGAGCGAGCAACACCTTCCTGGCATTGAGCAGGCCAAACTTTTCCAAAGCCTGGACGGGCCTGATGCCATGGCGGCGAAGGGTTTCTTCAACATCGAAGCGGCTTTCGTTGCTGTGGGTGTGGAATCCGACGTCATTGGCTTTGCAGATATCAGCAATTCGTTGCCAGGCCTTGGGCACTGCATAGAACAGGTGCTCCAGGCCGACCCAGACATTGATGCGGCCATTGGCTGCACCATGCCAGCGCTCGATCAAGGTTTCATTACTCTCCAACGTCTCGAAGTAGTCATGGTCCGGGTGCTCTGCTACGTATGGCACGAGCACCGCCCGGATGCCGAGCTCATTGGCCGCTTCGGCGCTACCGTGCATGTACCGCCACATGTCCACAATAGTCGTGGTGCCGGACAACAGCGCTTCGCTATAGCAGAGCATGGAAGCCAGGCGTGCTTCGCTGGGCAGCAGAACGCGGTGCATGGGGTCAATATACTGCTGCAGCCAGTCCCATACCGGCAAACCTTCCGCCGTACCGCGAAGGATGCCGGAATGGCAGTGGGTGTTGACCAGCCCGGGCATCAGCAGCCGATCGGTCAGGCGCCGGACCTTGGCTTCGGGATACCGCGTGAGCAACTCAGTTGCAGGGCCGACGTCGGCAATCACGCCGTCGCAAATCAATACGGCGCCATCCTCAATGACGGTGTTAAAGGCGTCCATGGTAAGCACCACGTCAGCCCTCAGGAGTTCACTGATCATCATGTTCGACCTTTTATGAATGTTTCTGGAGGGCCGGTATTCAGCTTTCGCCAAGTACCGCGTTACGCGCCGCACTGGCCTGCGCTTCATCTGTTTTGGTAGGTCCGTTGAACACCAGGTTGAGGATCAGTGCAGTGAGCACACTGAGAATGATCCCGCTTTCGGTGAACACCCGACTCCATTGGGGAAGGTGGTGGAAATACAGCGGGGAAACCATCGGGATCATGCCAATGCCAACGCTGGTGGCGGCAATCAGCAAGTTGTAGCGCGACTGCTCGAAGTCAACCGTAGACAGGATGCGCACCCCCATGAGCGTAACCATGCCGAACATCACCATGCCGGCGGCGCCGAGCACATATTGCGGTGTCGACGCCACCACATACGCCAGTTTTGGAAAGAGCCCGAGGGCGATGAGGATCAGCGCACCGGCTATGCACACATAGCGACTCTTGACCCCGGTCATGGTGACCAGGCCGATGTTCTGCGAAAACGACGTGTAGGGAAACGCATTGAATACGCCGCCGACAATGGCGCCCATGCCATCGGCACGAAGTCCGCGCACCAGGCGCTGGCGGCTGGTCGGCCGGTCGACCATGCTTCCCAATGCCAGGAACATCCCCGTCGACTCGACCATGGTCACCAACATCACCATGCACATTGAGATCACGGCAACGGCGTCGAACGTCGGCAGGCCAAACGCAAAGGGCGTGATGGTGGAGAACCAAGGCGTTTGAGCGATGCCATCAAGGACGATATCCCCGCGAATGAAGGCAATCACAAAACCGACCAATACACCCAGCAACACTGCAATATTGGCAATAAAGCCTTTAGCGAATCGGTTGAGCCCTAGAATCAACAGTAACTGAGCCAGCGAGATAGCCAGGTAGACCGGGTTTCCGTAATCCGGATTGGGCCCGCCATCAGCCAGCGTTGGTTGTCCGCCGGCTGACCAGTCGATGCCAACGCGCATCAGGCTGATGCCGATCACCAGCAACACAGTCCCCGTCACCACCGGCGGAAAATAGCGCAGCAGCCGCCCCATCACCGGGGCGAACAGAAAACCAAACAGACCCGACGCGATAATCGCACCATACACGCCCGGCAGGCCGAGGCCGGGGGTCACGGCGATGGCAATCATCGGCGTGACCGAAGCGAAGGTCACGCCCATCATGATGGGCAGTTGAATGCCGAAAAAACGGTTGCCCGCGCACTGCAAGAGCGTCGCCAGGCCCGCCGCAAAAAGATCGGCATTTATGATCAGGGTCAACTGGTCCTTGGGAAGTTTCAGTGCAGCGCCGAGGATCAGCGGCACAATAATGCAGGCCGAATACATCACCAGCACATGCTGAAAGCCAAGTACTGCAGTTTGTATCAGCGGTAAGCGCTGATCTACCGGGTGCACGCTAGGGGTCATTTGTCCTCTCCTGAAACGTATTGTCGAGGCAGTGATGAAATAAATAGTTATTGTGGTTATGGGTAGCGCAGCACCACCATGCGCCAGCCCGTACCCGTTGTAAAAATGGGTCCCATTTAATTTTTTTATGGAGCAGCGATGAGGTTGTCTCTTGAACAACTGGCCGCTTTTTCTGCGGTAGTCAGTGAGCGCTCTTTTTCGGCCGCAGCACGCAAATTGGGCAAGTCGCAATCCGCTGTGAGCATTTCCGTTGGCAACCTGGAAATCGATCTGGGAATTACCCTGTTTGATCGCAGTCAGCGCTATCCACAACTCACCAATGAAGGCCGGGCCTTGTTGCGTGACGCCGAGGCCATTCTGGGCCAGTGCTGCAACATGGAAAGTCGCGCGAGCAGCCTGGCGCAGGCGTTGGAGACTGAGCTGGTGATCAGCATCGACGAGGCGATTCCCTATCAGTCCCTTGCACCTGTTCTAGAGGAATTCTCCCGCCGCTTCCCCCATGTCGACCTTACTGTGTTGCATCCTTGCGGGCAGGATGTACTGACAATGATCGAAGACAAAAAACTATTGCTTGCCATGATGTGTACCCGCACTCATTACCCGCGAAATCTGCAATTCATACGCCTTGGCAGCATCACGTTCAGCAACGTCGTCGGCCGCCAACACCCTCTGGTCGCAATGCCCACCGTCAGCTTCAATCAATTGAGCAACTACCGACAGTTGATCTACCTCCCCTTCCAGGACCGCTTGCCCACCAGTGAATACCTGAATTCACCCAACCATTGGCGTGTAGAAAGCTATTTGACCTTGATGGGCATGCTGCGCGCAGGCATGGGATGGGCCACAGTGCCCAGGCAACTGATACAAGCGTTGGGTCCCAATGGGGAGTTTGTGGAACTGCAGCTGGAAGCTTACCCGTACACCGATTGGACGGTAGGCGTCGACCTTGTCTGGTCGTCAGGCTTGCGTTTGGGCAAAGCGGGTACCTGGCTGCGTGAGGCGCTGGGGCGAACGCCGATAGCGACGTAAAAATTAGAACGCAGACCTCATCAAGACGTACGCCTCTGCAGCACAGTGAACGCATACATCCCCGCCAGCATTGCCACTACGAATACCAGTACCTGCCAGTGCCCGGTAAGCGAGATGGCGACCGCAGGCCCCGGGCAGATGCCGGCAATGCCCCAGCCTATGCCGAACACCAGGCTGCCACCGATCAGGCGGGCGTCCAGCTCCCTTTTCACAGGTATCTGCATGGGGGCGCCAAGCAACGACCGCTTGTGTTTGCGTGCCCAGTTCAGCGGAGCAGCCGCCACCGCGATGGCCCCTGCCATCACCAGTGCGAGTGACGGATCCCAGGCCCCGGCCACATCGAGAAAAGCCAACACCTTGGCGGGGTTCGCCATGCCTGCCAACAACAGGCCAAGACCAAAGATCAAGCCGGCGAAAAAAGCTGTCAACTTGCTCATTCTCAGGCCCCCAGCGCATGGCGGATGACGTACACGGTCGCAAAACCGCTGGCCATGAAGCACACCGTGGCCACGATTGAACGGGGTGACAAGCGCGAGACTCCACACACACCGTGGCCACTGGTACAGCCTGAGCCGTACCGTGTCCCAAGGCCAACCAGCAGCCCGGCAATCACCAACGCCGGCCACGAGGTGTCGATCTCGATTTCCGGCAGCACGGCGAACAGCCCCCACACCAATGGCGCGATCAGCAGGCCGAGAAGAAACAGCGCCTTCTCGCCCCAGCCCTCACTGCCCCATTGCATCACACCTGCAAGCAGGCCGCTGATGCCGGCGATGCGACCATTGGCCAGAATGAACAGGCTGGCGGCCAGCCCGATCAAGGCCCCTCCCCCCAAAGCACTCCAGGGTGTGAAGTTGATCCAATCAATGTTCATGTTGCATCTCCGGCGCAGTGAAGCTGGTAAAGGGCGTTGAACAGCACATCAACATGGCAGGCATGATAACGATTTGCCAGGCGCCCCACACCGCTCAACCCGGCAGCGCCGCCAACACCGCAGTGACCATGCCGTTGAACGTCGCCGGCGAGTCCACCACGCGCGCAGTGACTTTCGCCTCACCGTCGGCACGGGTGGCGCGCCGGGCCTGGTCGGCAGTGGCCGAGAGCTTGACGATCACCACTTCGCGGCGCGGGTTGATATAGATTTTCTGGCCGAAGCGCCCGCTGGCCTCGACTGAGCCGTCGCCATCATTTTTCTGGAACCAGTAGTTGCGATAAGCGTAGCCCGGGCGGCCGGGGGCAAGGTTGCCTTGGGCAAACAACGCCGGGTCGGCGGGCTGGAAAGTGCTGCGCACCGCTTGGTTGAAGCTGTCATCCTTGACGTCACGGGCCAGCTCACGGCGCACCCGTTCGGCGAAGCGCGCGCTGTCGCGCAGGTTGCAGCTGATACCGCCGCTGGCCATCTCGGTACCGAGCGGGTCGACTTGAACATAGGCATCGTCCTGGGCAAAGCGTGACCAGATACGTTGTTCAACCAGTTGGGCCCAGTTCAGCCCGGTGATGCGCCGCAGCGCCCAGGCCAACGCTTCGGGTGAACCGTTCTGGTAGAAGAACAACGGTTTGGCGCCTGAGCCGGACGCCTTTCGTGCGTGCTGGAGGAAACTGTAGATATCCCCCGGCATGCCCTCGGCCCGAGGTATCAACCCGGTAGCGGCAAACAGCCCAAGGTCCGGCGGCACTTGCGGCGGGTACTCCACAGCCACCTGCATGTCGAGGTTGGCTTGCACCGTCGCCTCGCCAAACGGCGTGCCGCTGAGTTCCGGCACGTAATGCGCCAGTGTACGTTGCGGGTCCAGCGTGCCTTCGGCGATCAGTTGGGCGGCGATCAGGCCAGTCACCGACTTGGTCATCGAGGCCCAGATATGCGGCTGGCCGGGTTGGAAGCCCTCCAGATAACGCTCGTACACCACCTGGCCACGGTGCAGCACGATAAGCCCGTCGGTGCTGGTCTGTTGCAGGTAGCTCGCCAACGTCAGGGGCTGCTCGCCGGCATTGAACGCCACCTGGTCCAGTGGCAGCTCAGTGCCTGCTGGCAAGGCTAACGGTGTGGAAGCGCGGCCGATGCCCCGGGTCGGCGAAACCTCGCGGGCGTGGCGCATGGACCAGCGCAGGTAAGGTGGCTGGAACGCGTTGGCCTGGTTCACGCGCAACTGCGGTGCGGGTGGAAACCCTTGCATCACGCCCTGCTCTGCCGGTGCGCTGCTGGCCATGCCCGGGGCAAGTGTACTGGCCAGCATCAGAGCGATGGCCGGCAGGTTGGCGGGTGAAGCGTGCATGCTGCGTTTGGACATTGTCTTGCTCCTGGGTTGGTCTAGAAGTTGGCGCCCACGCTGAATGCCACATAGTCGCGGTCGCCGCGGGTGCCGTAATCGCCATCGAGATAATCGGTGTAGGCAAGGCTTGCCCAGTACTTGCTGGCCAGCGCCACGTCGACGCCCAGGCTGATCGAGCGCGAGCCTTCATTGAAGCCCGAGCCGTCGGCAGGCGAATAGCCTTTCACATCGTGGGACCAGGCCAGGTTGGGACGGATGTCCACGCCCGGGACCAGGTTCTGATAGCTCCAGGTCGCGCGCAGGCGGTAGCCCCAGGAAAACGGCGTGACGAACCCTTCGCCGTTGCAGTCGCCAGGGCTTTTCGAAATCGCCTGGCAAAGGCTGTTGTCGGCCAGCTCTCCGTTGCCGTAGGCCCCGGAACGGCCATAGCGCGGCCCGAAACGCCCCTCGAGCCCACCCACATAGGTTGCGCCCACCTCCCCCATCAACAGCAGCTGGTTGGCCCCCATGACCTGGCTGAACGCTTGCACTGCCGACACTTGGGCCTGGGTCACCTCTTTGCGTCGATAACCGTCGAACAACGTATCGTCGGTCGAAGGGCGCAGGCCTTCGGCGTTGAGCGGGCTGCGGCCCGGGGCGTTGAGCAGCGACTGCAGTACATCGTTGCCGTTGAGCTGCACCGGCTGGTTGGGGCGGTGACTCAACTCCCCCTGCACAGCGGTACCGTTGTGCAGGGTGGTGGCGAAGGTGATGCCGTAGAGCCGGATATCCTCAGGGTACTGCGCCAGGTACTGCGAGGTTCCCATGCGCAGGGCGCCGGCCAAGGTCTGCCCCGCGCTCGAAGCCAGGAAGGCACCGCAGCCGGACAGGGGCACGCCAATGTTGCCGCACAAGTCCCTGGCAAAACCGGTATTGGCGAAGTAGCGGCTGCTGACGGTACCCAGGTAGGGAGAGCGGCTGTGGTAGTTGGCCGCGAACAGGCCAAACTCGGTATCCAGCGACTGGACATACCAGTGCAAGGCAAAACCCCATTGGCCTCCATTGCGCGCATCCTGGTCGGCCCCGCGCGGCACGCGCACGCCCTCATCGGCAAGCGTCACGCCCATGGACGCCAGCGCTTGGGAAACCCCCGGGTTGGTGACCATCTGCCCACCGACATCCAGGCCTTGGCAGCCCTCGGGCATGAAGTCATTGCCGGAGAAGAAGGTCGCACAGTTGTCCAACCGGGTCTGCTCCCAGTCCAGTTGGTAGAAGGCGTCGAATGACAGGGCCTGGTTGATGTTTTGCGTGACATACAACAGGTTGACCGGCGCCAGCGCGTCTTTGACTTCCGAGCCTGGCCGGCGCAGTGCGGCCTGATTGAACGGGCTGATCACGTTCAGGCCACCCTGAATGAACAGGCTTTCGCCCCAGTTCACCACCTGATTGCCAAGGCGCACTGAGCCGGGCTCACCGTCGATGTCGTAGAGGGCATAGGCAAACGCATCGAGCAGTTCCGCTGCGGCGGTTTTGGCCGATGCCTGGCGGTTGTGGTCGTCGATGTCGACAGCACGCTGGCTGTGGTCGCGCTGCACCGTGTCATACCAGTAGATGCCGCGCAGAAACACCCCGACGTTGTCCCGCTGCAGTTCCAGGTCATGGGTTGCTTTGAAAATGGCCGAGAACACATCACCCGAGCGGTAGTTCCGCCGGCCGTCATTACTGTTGGCGGCCTGCAACAGTTGCTTGTCGGGGTTGGCTGTACTGACGGCAGTGCCGAACGAAAGCGCCGTATCGAAGCGGCCTTCGAGCGGGCCGGCGTGGAATTGCAGGGCAGCCGCCGGGGTGGCGAGCAGGCAGCATAGAGCCGCCAGCGGCGCTTGGCGCCGGCAGAAATGGATGTATACGCTCACTCTTAACCTCTTGTTGTTTTATTCGAGAGTGAAAGGTGGGGTACCACAGATGAGGTACCGGCCGCCCAGGCTGGCGGAATCGGTAATGTGGATTATCGGGGCAGTGAAAGCGGGCTCACAAATAGCGTCTTCGGATCAGTGCCATGCCGGATTGTTATGGCCTGGGCGGAGGTTGGGCGAGGCGTTCGGGGGCCTGGCTGGGGTGGGGTGGCGTCAATCGAGCGCCCCCAGATGACCTCAAACAGCCAACAGTTCCAAGGCCCTGCGCACCTTGCCTGGTATGGCAACCGCGCGCTGCTCACGACGATCAACGAACACATGGGTAAAGCGACCGGCTGCGCACGCTTCAGGCTCGCCCTCGACGAAAACGGCCAGCGCGTAGTGCACCGAGCTGTTACCTGTGCCCGTGACCGCGATACCCACTTCGATGCGTTGCGGAAAGGCGACCGCGGCGAAGTAGTCACAAGCAGACCCGACCACATAGGCCACGACCGGGTCGCGGTGGATATCCAGACCGGCATGCTCGATCAGCCAGGTGTTCACGGCGCTGTCAAAAAACCCGTAGTAGACGACATTGTTCACATGCCCATACAGGTCGTTGTCGTGCCAACGCGTGGTGATCGGCTGGAAGTGGCGATAGGCGCCGCGTAGCGGGCGTTCCCTGGCCATGATCAGAACGCCGCCTGGTAGAGTTCGACAGCATCGGCGAGGGTGACCTTGCGCGGGTTGTTCACCAGCAGGCGCTGCTGCTGCAGGGCCTCTTCGGCAAGCTGTTGCAAGCTGTGCCGGGGCACGCCGACATCACGCAACCGGCTCGGCAAGCCGCAGCGTGGTGCCAATTGTTCCAGTTCGGCAATGAACTGGCTGCACAACTCATGGGGGCCGCCAGGCACCAGCCGCTCGCCCAACAGCGCCGGCGCCAGCGCCGCGTAGTCGGCGAATGCCTCGCTACGGTTGAAGCGCATAACATGCGGCAGCACCAAGGCATTGGCCAGCCCGTGCGGTACGTGGAAACGCGCCCCCAGCGGGTAGGCCAAGGCATGCACCGCAGCGACCGGCGCATTGGCGAATGCCTGGCCCGCCAGGCAAGCCCCCAGCAGCATGGCCTGACGGGCCTGCAGATTACCGCCGTTGTGCACCGCCTGGTCGAGGTTGCCTGCCAGCAGTGTCAAGGCCTCGCGAGCCAGCAAGCTGGACATTGGGTTGCGTTTGAACTTGCTGGTGCTGGCTTCGATGGCATGGACCATCGCGTCGATGCCCGTGGCGGCGGTGATCGCCGGTGGCAGGCCCAGGGTGCGTTCGGCATCGAGCAGCGCAAGGTCAGGCAGCAGCAGCGGTGAAATCACCGCCATCTTGGCGCACTCGCCGGTGGTGATCACGGCAATGGGCGTGACCTCCGAGCCGGTGCCGGCGGTGGTGGGCACCTGGATCAGGGGTAGGCGCTGGCCCTTGGCCTGGTCAATGCCATACACCGCCTCCAGGGTCTGGTCGCACCCTGGGTGGGCCAGCAGCGCCACCAGTTTGGCGACGTCCATGGAGCTGCCGCCGCCGAAACCGACAATCAGCTCGGCACCGATATGCCGGGCCCGGCCGACGGCGGCCAGCACGCAGGCATGGCTGGGGTCGGCGCTGACATCACTGAAAATCGCCGCGCTCAGGTTCGCCTGGGTGAAGCCAGGCAGTACATCGTCAAGCATCCCCAGGCTGACGATACCGGGGTCGGTGACGATCAGCACACGGCGCACGCCGCGTTGCTGGCACAGCTGGGCCAGGCGGCCAGCGGCGCCCGGTTCACAGAGCAGCTGGGCGGTGGTGGCAAAACTGAATGGCTGCATGTTCATGTTCCTTTTGTTCTTGTGGGTGAACGGCACAGCGATCAGAAGGCGAAGTGCGCTTCATCCAGGCTCATCAGGCACTGGGCGCCGCCACGCAACGCCTCACAGTGGGCACTTGCACGCGGCAGGATGCGCCGCCAGTAAAAGTCCGCTGCGTGCAACTTGGCCTGGTAGAACGCGCTGTCGCCGCTGCCGACGGCCAGTGCCGCACTGGCCCGCTCGGCCGCCCGCAGCCACAACGCAGCCAGCAGCACATAGCCTGAATAGGCAAGAAAATCGACCGACACCGCTCCAATTTCCTGGGGGTCGCAGCGGCATGCGTCGAGCACCTCGGCGCTCAGGTTGCGCCACTCCTGCAAGCGCAGGGTCACTGCCTCGGCCATCCCTGTCAGGTCATCTGCGCGGCACTCGTGCGCCGCCTCCAGCAGTTCATCGATCAACAGGCGCAGCTGCTCGCCGCCGTCGGCCAGTACCTTGCGGCGAACAAGGTCCAGGGCCTGGATGCCATTGGTACCCTCATACAGCTGGGTGATCCGGCTGTCGCGCATCAACTGCTCCATGCCCCACTCGCGAATGTAGCCATGGCCGCCATACAGCTGCACGCCTAGGCTGGCGACCTCCTGGCCGACATCGGTGAGGAAGGCCTTGACCACCGGAATCAGCAGCGCTGCCCGACGCCCGGCGGCGGCCTGCACTTCAGGCTGCGCCGCACCCTGCTCCAGGTCGAGCGCCTGGGCGGCGTAGGCCGCTAGCATCCGGCAGCCCTCGCTGAGGGTCTTCTGGGTCAGCAGCATGCGCCGCACGTCAGGGTGGCAGATGATCGGGTCGGCGCTGCGCTCGGGCGCCACCGGGCCGGCCAGGCTGCGCGACTGCAAGCGCTCACGGGCATAAGTCAGGCCGCCCTGGAACGCCGCTTCGGCAATGCCCAGCCCCTGCAGCCCCACCTGAAAGCGCGCATCGTTCATCATGGTGAACATGCAGGCCAGGCCCTGGTTGGCCTCACCCACCAGCCAGCCGCGGGCGCCGTCGAAGTTCATCACGCAGGTGGCAGCCCCCTTGATGCCCATCTTGTGCTCGAGGGCACCGCAGCCCAGCGCGTTGGGCACGCCCGGTCCACCGTCAGCCGCGCACTCGAACTTGGGCACCAGGAACAGGCTGATGCCGCGCACTCCGGCCGGCGCATCGGGCAGGCGGGCCAGCACCAGGTGGATGATGTTGTCGGTCAGGTCCTGGTCGCCGCCGCTGATGAAGATCTTGCTGCCACTGATGCGATAGCTGCCATCGCCTTGCGGCTCGGCACGGGTACGCAGCAGCGCCAGGTCGGTGCCAGCCTGCGGCTCGGTCAGGCACATGGTGCCGGCCCACTCGCCGCTGACCAGCTTACCCAGGTAGTCGCGCTTGAGCGCCGGGCTGCCATGCCGGTGCAGGGCCAGCACAGCACCCTCGGTGAGGCCCGAATAGATCCGAAACGCCAGCGAGGCGCTCATCAGCATTTCGTGAAAACAGGCTGCAACCATCTGCGGCAGGCCTTGGCCATCGTGCTCGGCCGGGCCGGTCATGCCGCCCCAGCCCTGCTCGACATACAGCCGGTAGGCCTGGCGGAAGCCTTCGGGGGTCAGCACCTGCCCTTGCTCCAGGCGGCAGCCCTGCTCGTCGCCCTGGCGATTGAGCGGGGCCACCACCTCGCTGGCAAAGCGAGCGCCTTGTTCAAGGATGCCATCGATGGTTTCACGGTCCAGGCCGTTGCCCAGGCGGGCGCAATGTTGCGTCACATCGAAGACTTCATGCAGGACGAACTGCATGTCACGCAGGGGGGCTCGGTAGTTCATGCGCGGCCCTCGCTCACGTCAGCCAGCTGTTTGCCGGCCGCGACTAGGCGCATCAGCAGGCCAGCAGGTCGCCAGTGCTCGCCAAACAGGCCCTGCAGCCGCTCCAGCCTGGCCAGCAGTACCCCCAGCCCTTGTCGATCGGCCCAGCACATCGGCCCGCCGGTCTCTGCCGGGAAGCCATACCCATGCAAGTAGACCCGGTCGATGTCCTGGCTACCACTGGCTATGCCCTGCTCAAGAATTTTCGCCCCTTCATTGACCAGCGCCAGCAGGCAGCGCTCACGGATCTCCTCGTCATCGATCGCGCGCCGACGCACACCCAGGTCCTGAGCGACCTTGAGCACCAAAGCATCGACCTCGGGGTCATGCAAGGCTTCGCGGCTGCCGGGTGCGTAACGGTAATAGCCCTGGCCAACCTTCTGCCCGAAACGGCCGAGCGCGCACAAAGCATTGTCGACCTGGACCAACGGGGCATCCATCCCCTCCCCGGCCAGTTGACGTGCGCGCCACTCCAGGTCGATGCCGACCACGTCATACATGCGGAACGGGCCCATGGCAAAGCCGAACCCCTGAAGCGCCTCGTCCACCTGCCGCGGTGTGGCGCCCTCGAGCAGCAACTGCCGGGCCTCGGCGACATAGGTACGCAGCATGCGGTTGCCGATGAAACCGGGGCAGTTGCCTGCCACCACCACCTCCTTGCCCATGCGCTGGCCCAGCGCCACAGCCGCGTCCAGCACTGCGGGCGCGGTAAGCTGCCCGCGCACCACCTCCAGCAGCTTCATCACATGCGCCGGGCTGAAAAAGTGCAGCCCCAACACCTGTTCAGGCCGCCCGGTGACGGCGGCGATGGCATCGATGTCCAGCGCCGAGGTATTGCTGGCCAGGATCGCTGCAGGCTTGAGCGTGCTGTCCAGGGTGCGGAAGATCTCTTGCTTGAGCGCCAGGTTTTCGTACACCGCTTCAATCACCAGGTCGGCCTCGGCCAGCTCGGTGTAGGCCGTTACCTGCCGCACCCGCGCCAGGCAGGCATCGGCCTGGGCTTGGTCGATACGGCCTTTGGCGACCTGCTGGGCCCAAGTCTGCGCGAGCATGGCAAGGCCTGCCTCGGTGGCGCTGGGGTCGTTGTCCAGCCACAGCACAGGCAGCCCGGCACGGGCCAGGCTGATGACGATGCCGCGGCCCATGGTCCCGGCCCCGATCACGGCCGTCTGCTGAACGTTGTAGGAAGTACTCACGCGTGACACTCCTGATTCGGTAGGTGAAGGCATTGCCCTCACCCTAGTCAGGCGCCTACTATTTTTGAAATTCTAATTTTCCATCCCATGTATTTTTCACATGAATATATCCAACTTCGATCTCAACTTGCTGCGCGTGCTGGACATGCTGCTGCGTGAACAGAACGTGTCACGCGCAGCGGAACGTCTGGCCCTGACCCAGCCTACAGTGAGCAACGCCTTGGCGCGCCTGCGCGACGTGCTCGGTGATCCGCTGCTGGTGCGGGTCGGCCGACGCATGCGCCCTACCCCACGCGCCCTGGCCCTGGAAGGGCCGATTCGCGCGGCGCTGCAACAGATCGAGCAGACGCTCGGCGCCGGCGACAGCTTCGACCCGGGCCGCAGCCACAGGCAACTGCGCATTGCCCTGACCGACTTCGCCGAACAATTGTGCATGCCCAGGTTGCTCGCCACCCTGCAAACCCAGGCGCCGCACTTGCGCGTGGATGTGCTGCACCTGGCACCCAACCTGCCGGCCGATGCCCTCGACCGTGGTGAACTCGACCTGGTGCTGGGGCGCTTCGACGATGTGCCGGCGCGCTACGAGCGCCGCCACTGGCGCAGCGAAACCCTGCACGTGGCGGTGCGCCAGGGGCACCCAGAGGTCGATGGCGCGCTCGATCTGCAAGCCTTCCTGGGCTTGCGTCACTTGTGGGTGCACGGCGGCCAGACCCGGGGCATGGTCGACCAGTGGCTGGCCGAACAGGGCCTGGCGCGGCGCATTGCCTACACCACGCCCAATTACCTGCAGGCCGCGCACCTGGCCGCCAGCTCCGACCTGTGCGTGGTCTTGCCCACCGCACTGGCCCGCCATTTCGCCCAGCTACTGCCCTTGCAGGTCTTTGACCTGCCTTTCGCCCTGGAGCCCTTCGAGCTGGAACTGGTGTACCTTGCCCACCGTCAGCACGACCCGGCACTGGCCTGGCTGGTAGCGCGCATCATGGACATTCGCAGCGGCTGAGCCATCGCATTCAGGTATGGCCACCCATGCAAGAGTGGTATTGGTTTGCCGGCAACCTCTGTCCTTAGAGTGGTTGCCCCCATAACAACAAGGACCACCCCATGCGCCTACGCTACCTGCCCACCCTGCTGGCCCTCGCCCTGCCCTCTGCGGTGCTTGCCCAGGCGCCGGCCAACGATGCCACCGACCTGACGCGCCAAAGCAACCAGCAATGGCTGCAGCGCCTGCCTTTCGACGACCGGGCTGACTTCGACAACGCCCGCCGCGGCCTGCTGGAAAGCGTCGACCAGGCGGTGCTCAATGCCGATGGCAAAACGGTCTGGGACCTGCAGCGCTACGCCTTCCTCAAGGGCGAGGCACCGGCAACGGTCAACCCCAGCCTGTGGCGCATCGCCCAACTCAATACCATCGCCGGGCTGTTCAAGGTCACCGACCGCATCTACCAGGTACGCGGCCTGGACCTGGCCAACATGACCCTGATCGAAGGCGAGCACGGGCTGATCGTGATGGACCCGCTGCTGTCGGTCGAGACCGCCCGGGCCGGGCTGGCCATGTACTTCAGGCATCGCCCGCAACGCCCGGTGGTGGCGGTGATCTACACCCACCCACACGTCGATCATTTCGGCGGCGTGCGCGGGGTGGTCGACGAGGCCGACGTAAAGGCCGGCAAGGTCCAGGTCATTGCCCCTCAAGGTTTCTTCGAACATGCCATCAGCGAGAACGTACTGGCCGGGCCGGCGATGAAGCGCCGGGCGCAGTACATGTATGGTGCGCCGCTGCCACGCGGGCCACGCGGCCAGGTTGACGCGGGGCTGGGCAAGGGTGTGCCGGCCAATGCCACAGTCAGCCTTATCGCCCCGACTCGGCTGATCGAAAAACCGTTCGAAACCCTGCGTATCGATGGCGTCGATATCGAGTTCCAGCTCACGCCCGGCACTGAAGCACCCGCCGAGATGAACCTGTGGTTCCCTGCGTTCAAAGCCCTGTGCATGGCCGAAAACGCCTCCCATGTGCAGCACAATATTCTCACCTTGCGTGGCGCCCAGGTGCGCGATGCCAAGGTCTGGGCGCACTACCTGGACCAGTCGCTGCTGCGCTACGGCGATCAGGCCGAGGTGGTGTTCGCCCAGCACCATTGGCCAACCTGGGGCGGCGCGGCGATCCGTGAGTACCTGGCCGATCAGCGTGACATGTACGCCTTCCTCGACAGCCAGACGCTGCGCCTGCTCAACCGCGGCCTCACCCCTACCGAGATTGCGGCCGAACTGACCTCGCTGCCACCCCGGCTGGCCAGCAAATGGTACAGCCGCGACTACTACGGCTCGCTCAGCCACAACGTGCGGGCGGTGTATCAGCGCTACATGGGCTTCTACGACGGCAACCCGGCGACCCTAAACCCCTTGCCGCCAAGCGAGGCAGGCCAGCGCTATGTGGCGGCGCTGGGCGGCAGCGAGCGGGTGCTGACACTGGCGCGCGAGGCGTACGGCAAGGGCGACTACCGCTGGGTGGCGGAGCTCACCCGGCACCTGGTGTTCGCCCAGCCGGACAACAGCGCCGCACGTGACCTGCAAGCCGATGCCCTGGAGCAACTGGGCTACCAGAGCGAGAACGCCACCTGGCGCAATGCTTACCTGACCGGTGCGCAGGAACTGCGCAACGGCGTAGCGGCCGGTGCCAGCAAAGGCGGCAGCGCCGACGACCTGGTACGCGCACTGACCCCGACGCTGTTCTTCGACTACCTGGGTGTGCGCGTCGATGCAGCCAAGGCGGCAGAGCAGGACCTGACCATCAACTGGCGCTTCACCGACCTGAACGAAACCTACGCCCTTACCCTGCGCAACGGCGTGCTCACCCACCGCGATCACGCGCAACACGCCAAAGCGGATGTGCAGATCAACATGAGCAAGGCCACCCTGGACCGCATCGCCCTGAAGCAGACCGGTTTTCTCAAGGAAGCCAAAGCGGGAGGAATCGACATCAGCGGTGAGCGCATGAAGTTCATGCGTTTCATGGCTGGGCTGGATGAGCCTGACGGGCGCTTCAATATCGTCACGCCCTGAGCACCCAATAGCGCCGCGCTAAGCAGTGCGGCGCAACCACACCCCTAGCACCAACCCGGCCACCAGTAACGCAGTCAGCGGTACGGTGCGCGCAGCTGCCCAGCCGCGCTCGCTGCGCAACATGGCCAGGCCGCGGCGGTAGATGGCGCGTTCGCGTACCCTGCCCAGCAGCGCCAACAACACTGCCGCGCCCGCCACAGCCTCCATGCCGCCGCGCCATGCCAGGCAAGCCAGCACCAGTAAAGACAACTGTGTTCGTCGCCAGGCCAACACCGTACGCTCGGCCTGCAAACCGGTGTCGACAGTGCCGTCAGCCATGCCAACGCCCCCATAACAGCGGCACCAGTGCCGCGCAAGCCAGCGCGCAGGCCACGCTCAGCAGCGGTACCAGCCGTGGCAGCGGCAATGGCGCATCGCGACGCAGTGCGCGCTCCACCACCAGCCAGCGCCACCCAGCCCCCAGGCTTACCAGCAGGCTCGCCAGCAGCAACGCGAACTCCATGGCCAGGCGCCCGGACTGTGGCCAGGCATGCGCGGCAAAGGTTTCAAGGGCAATGGCACCACCCAGCAGTGCCAGGGCGGTGCGTAGCCATGCCAGAAAGGTGCGTTCATTGGCCAGGGTGAAGCGCGGGTCAGGTGGCTTGCCAGGCCCCAGCAACCAGCGCTCCCAGGCGCTGTAATGGTGATCGGAACTCATCGGCTGTCCTGTGTGTGGCCCTGGGTGCTCAACGCAGCCCTTGGCTGCGCAGCGCCCCAGGTGAGAAGTACGAAGCGCTGGTGCGCAGATCGAAGGTGAACGGCTTGGGTTGCTCGTTGGTCAGGCCCGACAGTTGGTAACGCCCGCTGCGCAGGTCGTAGATCACCTCCATGGCGTTGACCAGTGCCTGCCCGGTGACATGGTAGTAACTGTGCGCCTGGGCCGTGCGCCACAGCCGCCCTTGGTGGTCGAAGAAGTCTGCCTCGACGATGGCCCAGCTGTCCTCGTCCAGGTAATAGCGGCGGCTGGCATAGATATGCTCGGCCCCAGGCTTGAGGGTACCGACCAGCTCCCATACCCGGTGCAATTCGTAGCGTGTTGGCTGCGGGTTGACGTGGCCTTGGCCGATCAGCGCGGTGTAGCTGAGCTGTGGCGAAGCCAGGCGATAACTGTTGTAGGGTACGTGCAGGGTTTTCTTGCCGACCAGGGTCCAGTGGTAAAGGTCGGGGGCACCGTTGAACATGTCGCGGCTGTCGGCGGTGCGCAGCCCGGCAGTGCCCGGGCTGATGTTGTCATAGGCCACTGCAGGCGCGCGCCTGACGCGCCGCTGGCTGCTGCTGTACAACCACGACAGGCGCGGCTGGGCGACCTGGTCGAGGGTTTCGTGCAACACCAAGGCATCACCTGCCAGGCGCGATGGCGCGGTCATGCGGTAGCTCAGGTAATACAGTACGTTGCTTGCCTGGCCGCCAGGCAGCACATCGGGCCGGGCGAAGGTTTGCTGCGCGCTGAACATGACGAAGCGACCATCACGACGCGGGGTGATGCTGTCCGACGCCAAGCTGTAACTGCCGTTGCGTGGCCGCGTCAGATGGTTCCACAGTACCTGCAGGCCATTGCGTGGCAGCGGAAACGCCAGTACCCCGGCAAAACCCTGCACGCCGTTGCCGTCATTGACCAGATGGGCGCTGGCGGCGTTGTGCCTGGCCCACTCGCTCACCCGAGCGGGCACTGCGACACTGCGGTGCGACGGGTAGACCGGCAGGCGAAAAGAGCTGGGGTAACGCTCGAACAGCGCCACCTGGCCTGCCGTGAGCTGCTCGCGATAGTGCGGGTAGTTCTGCGCAGTGATGGTGTACAGCGGCTGCTCATCGGCGTAGGGGTCCAGTGGCGTGCCGTTGACCGCCAGCGAGACCTGCCCCGGTTGCAGCCCCCCGCTCCAGGCCGGTATGCGGCCATCACTGCTGGGTGCACGCTCGGCACCCACGGGTGTCAGCTGCGGGGGCAGTGGCGCGAGTGGCGTGGCGCCAAGGTGAAGGGCCAGCAGGCTGGCATTGACGAACAGAACGCTTCGCAGCAGGGCGACAGGTTTCATGGGTTTGGCCTCTTGTTGTTGTTGGCTGACCTGGCCGGGCGGGCTTGCCTTGGCACGCCCTTTCCGGGTGATACTAGGAGCCACGCTTCGAACCCCACAAATAACGTGTTCGGATACGTGCCATATCAGTTCGGCATACCCTTGGAACCGCTGCGATGACCCTCAAACAGCTCCGCTACCTGATCGCAATCGTCGAAGCCGGCAGTTTCTCCTCGGCCGCGCGTCGCGCCTACATCGCCCAGCCGGCGCTGAGCAGGCAGATCGGCCTGCTGGAGAGTGAACTGGAAATGCAGTTGCTCGACCGCCAGCACGACGGCATCGTTCTGACCGACGCCGGGCGGCAGCTTTACGAGGTGGCCCGCCAGGTGGTGCAGAAACTCGATTCGGTGAAGGACGAGCTCAAATCAAGCCGCGGTGACCCCAAGGGGCATGTCGCCATTTCCATTCCGGCCACTGCCGCAGACCTGCTGCTGCCGGAAATCCTCAAGCGTGCCGAACAGCGCTTTCCCGGTGTGACCTTGACCGTGTGGGATGGCCTGAGCCGCAACGGTGGCCAGGCCATCGAACTGGGCAAGGTTGACTTCGGCGTGGTGCCCAACGCCGAGGAGCTTGAACATGTCGAAGCCGAGGCGATCTTTACCGAGGCGCTGTACTGGGTCGGCCCTTCAGCTGCCGGCGCTGCCGACACCATTACCCTGGCCGAAGCCGCCGCCACGCGGCTGGTGCTGCCACCAAGGGCGCTGCACCTGCGCCGGCGCATCGAACAGGCGGCCATGGAAGCCGGCGTGCCGTTGGCGGCCGCCTACGAGCAACAATCGGCACCCGGCATAGCCAGCCTGGTGCGCGCAGGGCTGGCGGCGACCATCAGCAACTGGCCGCCGCTGTGTGAGCTGCTCGAACCGACGCAGGCGCGGCTCATCGTCGAGCCACGCATCAGCCGCACCATTGCCCTTGCGCACTCACGGCACAAGCCCCTGTCGTTTGCCGCCGGTTGCTTGCACGACCTGGTGCGCGGGCTGCTGATCGAACTGGTACTCGGCGGCCGTTGGCGTGGTGAGCTGATCGGCGGCGATGACGCGCCGCTCGGGTCGGTGCCCGGGGTTCAGCTGGCTGTCTGAGAGCGCGCCGGCACGCCATGCTCGACCGCAACCGGTTCACCCAGGCGCTTCAGGGTGCGCTGCGGGTTCAAGGTCACCAGGCCCGCCAGCCCGGCCACGACCAGTACGGCGCCACAGACCAAAAAGCCTTGGGCATAACCTGCGGGATGCTCGGCGCCCGCTCCTTGCACCAGCAACCCGGTTACCACCGGCGCAGCCAGGCCGGCCAGCGAAGCGATACCGTTACCGATCGCAAGCACCCCGCCCCGCTGGGCCGTCGGGGTGAACTCGGCGAGCATGGCCGGCCCCACGGAGTACATGACCAGTGCCAGCCCGCCACTTAAAGTCAGTGCGCCAACCCGCACGGCGGTGCTCAGGCCTGGCAACACCAGCGACGCAGACAGCAGCCCGGCAAGTATCAGGCACAGCGAGACGAATACGCCGCGCGCCACGCGCGACGATACGCCACGGCGCATCAGGCGTTGTGACAACCAGGCCATCAACAGGCTCAACGGCGTGGTCACCACCACGAACATCACAAAGATCCGCCCCGTCTGCAGCGGGTCGATGCCCAGGCCGACCTGCAGATAACTGGGCACCCAGGTCAGCGTCAGGGCCAGCGACCAGTTGGCGGCGAAGTGGCAAAGGTAGTTGCCCATCACGCTGGGGTCGCCCAGCAGCTTGCGATATGGTATCGCCGGCTCATCGCTCTTGAGCTGGCTGGCGCGCAGGCGCTCAAGGGTGCCCTCCTGCCCCAGCCGCCACCACAACAGGCACCACACCAGGCCGATCAGCGAAAGGATGATGAAGTTGGTGCGCCAGCCGTAGTGCAGGCTGACCCAGGGGATCATCGCGCCAGCCACCAGCAGCCCCATGGCGCTACCGGCATGCAGCAGCGCCACAGGCAGGTTGCGACGGTCATTGGGGAACCACTTGTACAGCGCATGAGTGGCGACCGGCGATGCCGGCCCCTCACCGATGCCCAGCAGCACGCGGCAGGCAACGATGGCCCACAGTGAAGTGGCGAACAGCATCGGCAACTGGATCACCGCCCAGAACAGGCCCATGCCCAATAGCAGTGTGCGAGTGGGGCGCCGGTTGGCCATGAAGCCTCCGACCACGGCGGACAGGGCGAAAAACCAGTGCAAAGCACCGCCAATGAGCCCGAACTCAGTCGCCGTCAGGCCCAGTTCGGCGCTCATCGGCACCGCGACCAGGCCGATCACCACCTTGTCGAGAAAATTGACCAGCATCAGCAGGGCCAGCAGCACGGCCACCATCCAGGCCGTACGGGGGTTGGGCAGGGAAGCATCCACAGTCATGGCGATTACTCTTGTTATTGTTGTGGAATGTAACAAAAGGCCGCCGCAGTGGCGGCCCGAGGGTCACGCGGGCATCAGCACGCCTTTGGCGATGGTGTTGCGCTGGATTTCACTGGTACCGGTCAGGATGCGCATCATTCGGGTGGCACGGAAAATCCATTCCACCGGGTGGCCCTGCATCAACCCGGCACCGCCATGCACCTGCACGGCCTTGTCGGCAATGCGGAATGCGGCCTCGGAGACGAACAGCTTGCACATCGGCGCCTGGGTCCGGATATCGCCGCCGGCATCGTTCACCTGCGCAGTGGCGTAGACCATGCTGCGTGCTGCGTGCAGCTCAGTGGCCATGTCGGCGATCATATGGTTGACCGCCTGGAACATGGCGATCGGCTGGCCGAACTGCTTGCGGCTACGGGCATGCTCGATCGACAGGTTCAGGGCCAGGCCGGCCATGCCCAGCAAGGTCGGGCAATGCAGCAGCCGGTTGAGGGTAATGCGCCCCATGGCCAGCTTGAACCCTTGGCCCTCCTCGCCAATCAGGTTGGCCGCTGGCACGCGCACCTCATCCAGCACGATGTCGCCATGAGCCCCACCACCGGACATCACCGCATAGTCGCTTTCGACACGCACGCCCGGCGCCTTGAGGTCGACGAAGAACGCCGAAATGCCCTGCGCGCCCTGCCCGGGCCCGGTCACGGCCAGCAACACCGCCAGGTCGGCGTAAGTGGCACCAGAGATGTAACGCTTGCTGCCGCTCAGCACGTAGTGATCACCGTCGCGGCGCGCCTGGGTGCGGATGGCAGTGGCGTCCGAACCTGCCTCGGCCTCGGTCAGGGCGAAGCACACGGCTTTCTCGGCGCGGCACACCGGCTGCAGGAAATGCTCCACCTGATAGGGGCTGGCCACTTTGAGCAGGTGGCCCACCCGCGGCGGCCCGGACAGCTCACCCAATACATGCGGGGCCAGCATCGAGCCGGTCAGTACCGTGGCTTCCTTCACGGCGCACAGGTCAGCCACGCTCAAACCTGCACCACCCATGGCCTCAGGCAGCATGAGGGTGTAAAGGCCCTGCTCGCTGGAGCGTTTCCATACTTGCCGCAAGACCGCCTGAGGGTGTGGGCGCGCCCAGTCCAGCTGCATTTCCTGCTCCAGCGGGCGAACCTGGTCGCGGACGAACCCTTCGATGGCTTCGATGATCTGCGCAGCTTTTGCACTCGGTTGATACATGGTCATGCTCCCTGATCAGATACGACGATCGCTGTGTTGCCAGTAGGCTTCCCGGACCAGGCGGCGGACCACCTTGCCATTGGGGTTTTTCGGCAGTTCGGTGACAAAATCCACGCCGCGCGGCTTCTTGAAACCGGCCAGGGCGCGGCCGCAGCGCTCGATGAGCTCGGCGGCGTCAAGCTGTGCGCCGGGCTTGAGCACCACCACAGCGCGCACCGCTTCACCCCACTGCTCGTCAGGCACGCCGACCACTGCCACCTCGAACACTTCTGGGAAGCCGTAGATCACCTGCTCCACTTCGCTGGGGTACACGTTGAAGCCCCCGGAAATGATCATTTCCTTCTTGCGATCGACGATGAACACGTAACCCTGCGCATCGACCGTGGCCAGGTCGCCGGTCAGGTAGTAGCCGTCGCGCATGACTTCGGCGGTGAGCGCCGGCGCGCGCCAGTAGCCCTGCATGATGTCCGGCCCCTTGACCACGATTTCGCCGATCTCGCCCGGTGCCACATCCTCGAATGCCTCGTTCACCACCCGCAGGTCGGTTTCGAAATAGCAGCGCCCGCAAGAGGCCAGGCGCTGGTAGTTGCCGTCTTCGATCAGGTGGTCCTGCTCGGTCAGTACCGTGACCAGCGAACAGGTTTCGCCGGCACCATAACCTTGCACGAGAATCGGCCCGAACAGTTCGATGGCCTTTTTCACCAGGGCCGGGGCCATGGGCGCGGCGCCATACATGACCAGTTTGAGGCTGGACAGGTCGAAGCGCTCGACGTCGGGGTAATTGACCAGCCGGTTGATCATGGCCGGTACCAGGAACAGCCGCGTCACCCGCTCACGTTCGATGGCCTCCAGCAACAGGCGATCGTCGTAGCGGTCGAGCAGCAGGTTGCAGGCGCCCACCGCCAGCAGCGGCATGATCTGCATGCCGCTGGCATGGGTGATCGGCCCCACATGGGCCATCACATCGTCAGGGCCTGAACGCCGCGTGGGGCTGGCGATGCTCTTGCGGACCAGCGCCTTGCGGTTGCCAAACGACAACATGGCCGCCTTGAGTACACCGGAGCTGCCGGAGGTGTAATGCAGCACTGCCAAGGCGTCGTCGGCAGGGTCCAGGCTACACGGTGCCTCGCTGCCGCGCTCAAGCAGCGCGGCATAACCCAGGTCACCGCCCTCGCCCTCCAGCGCGATCACCTGGCGCAACATCGGCAAGGCCTCGCGTCGTTCAGCCAGCGCCTGGGCGAAGGTGGCATCGGTGATCAGCGCAACGCTGCAGGAGTCTTCCAGCACCCGTACCACTTCATCCAGCGACAACCGCGCGTTGATCGGCACCTTGACCATCGCCGCCTTGTACAGCGCCACCTCTGCCTCTACCAGTTCCACGCGGTTGGCAGCCAGGATCGCCACATGTTCACCGCTGGCAACGCCCAGTGCACCCAGCCCCGAGGCAAGGCGGTTGCTGCGCCGTTCCAGCTGGGCATAGGTCAGGCGCGTCTGGCTGTCCGCCACGGCAGTGTGGTCCGGCCAGTAGCGGGCACTGCGGGTAATGATCTTTCCAAGGTTCACGTTGTTGTTCTCGTCGACAGGAAGACATCGACGATGCTAAACAGCCAGGCGCGGGCGGATGTAATACCAGTTTCCGATGCCGGCCATAACGAATTTGGCTGGCATCGGACAAACGCCTGAAACCGTTGGCGCATTGCCCCAGGCACTGGCGTTTACAGGCCAGTTTCACCAGATGGCAATGTCATAGGTCAGGTAGAGGCGATTGCTGTCCCTTCCGCGGGAATAGTCAGACCTGTAGACATAGTTGCGCAGCCGTACCCCCAGCCCTTTGAGTGCCCCGCCCTGCACCACATACGCAAGCTCGGCGTCACGCTCCCATTCACTCAACCCCTGCGCCCCGGAGCGGCCGTTGTCGCCGCTCAGGTAGCGTGTCATGAAGGTCAGCCCAGGCACGCCTGCGGCGGCAAAGTTGTAGGCATAGCTTGCCATCCAGGTCTTTTCTTCTTCCTCGATGAACTTGCCGATGCCAACGTTGCTGAACGAATACACCGTGGCACCACTGATGTACGGCAGGCCGGCTTCACCGTCCAGCACCTGATACCCGGCGCCGAAGGTGTGCCCTGAATGGGCGTAGGACACCTGTGCGCTGAACATGTCGTTGTCGATGCTGCCGCCGTACGCCGCGCCGCTGTCACGGCTGGTGAAATACCGCAGGTCGGTGGTCAGCACCCCGCCGGCCAGCGCAAGGTCATGCACCAGGCCGGCAAAGTCCTGGCGGTAGAAGTGCTCGAGCTGACCGTGGAAGTAGCTCAAGCGCAAGTGCTTACTGAACGCGTAGTCGGCGCCGGCGAAGCTGAAGTCGCCAGACTCGGCGCCGCCATAACCGTCCAGGTACAAGCCGGTACTGTCGGAAGAGTCGCGTTGCTTGAACCGGTCCAGATGCCCGGCGGTGAGCGTCAGCCCATCGATGTCGGTACTCGTCAGCTGTGTGCCCTGGTAGGTCTGCGGCAGTACTCGGGCATCGTTGTAGACCAGTACGGGTGTCTTGGGCAGCAAGGTACCGTGCTTGACCACCGTACGGCCCAGACGAGCCTTGGCCGTCACCCCGGCACTGGCGAACTCCTGGGCGGCGCGACCGTCGTCATGCACCGGCAACAGGCCCGTACCGCTGCGGCCACGGCCGGAGTCCAGCCTGACCCCCAAGAGCCCCATCGCATCGAGCCCCAGGCCCAGCTTGCCTTGGGTAAAGCCCGACTGGTAGTCGAGCAGAAAGCCTTGCGCCCACTCGGTTCGCTCGCTTTTGGCGGTGGCGGCGGCGCGGGCGCTCATGCCCTGCTCGTCGCGGAAATTCTCGTTGAAATAAACGTTGCGCAGTTGCAGTTTGAGTTTGCCGTCATCGACAAATCCAGCAGCGCCGGCAACAGGCAGGCAGCCGCAGAGCAGGCCACAGGCGGCCGCCGCACGCAGAGCAGTTGGGGACATGTTCGGTACTCTGTTGTTGTTTTTGAATGAGTAGAAAGCGGGCGCCCGGCGGCGCCCTGGGCGGATCAGACGAAGAAGGACAAGGCACCGGTGAGCAGGGCCAGCGCGGTGATCACCAGCGAGGTGAGCACTGCCCATTTGACGGTGGCCTTCTGAAAGTCGCCTATATCGCGGTCGACCATGCCCACCAGCAACAGGGTCGAAGCCACCAGAGGGCTCATCAGGTGCACCGGCTGGCCGAGCACCGAAGCGCGGGCGATCTCTACCGGGTCGATGCCGTAGGCGGCAGCCGCGTTGGCCAGGATCGGGACTACGCCAAAGTAGTAGGCATCATTGGACAGGACGAACGTCAGCGGCATGCTGGTGATCGCCACCACCAGCGGGAACCAGTGGCCCCAGGACTGCGGAATCCAGTCCACCAGTGTCTGCGCCAGCGCATCGACCATCTTCGTGCCGGAGAAGATGCCGGCGAAAATCCCTGCGGCAAACACCAGCAGCACGACCGTCATGGCGTTGCCGGAGTGGGCCAGGATGCGCTCTTTCTGCACCTCGAGTTGCGGGTAGTTGATCATCAAGGCAGCGACAAAACCGATCATGAACAGGATCGCTGCGTGCATCACGCCCAGGACCAGCGCGATCATCACCGCCACCACCAGCAACAGGTTGACGTAGGCAAGCCGCGGACGCTTGTGCGGCGTGTCCTCGAGAATCGCCTTGATGTAGCAATTGCCGCCACCGGATTCGAGCTTGATGTTGCCGATGCGTTTGCGTTCGGCACGGCCCAGCAGGAACGCGGTGAAGACTACCCAGGCAGCCCCACCGATCATGGTCGGCAACATCGGGATGAAGTACTCGGTCGCATCGAGCCCCAGCGCGGCGATGGCCCGTGTCGCCGGCCCGCCCCATGGGCTCAGGCCACTCATGATGCTCAGCGAAAGCATCGCCACCGTTGCCAGGATCATCGGGTTCATGCCGATGCGCTTGTACAGCGGCAACATGGCCGCACAGGTGATCATGTAGGTGGTAGTGCCATCACCATCGAGCGCCACCAGCAGCGAAAGCAGTGCAGTGCCGATGGCGATCTTGATCGGGTCGCCATTGACGCGTTTGAGAATCTTGCGGATCAGCGGATCGAACAGCCCTGCGTCGATCATCAGGCCAAAGAACAGAATGGCGAACAACAGCAGTGCAGCCGACGGGGCAACCATCTTCAGGCCGTCGAGCATCATCTTGCCGGTTGTCGGCGCAAACCCGCCGATCACGGCGAACACGATGGGGACTACGGTGAGCGCAACGATCGGCGACAGCCGTTTGCTCATGATGAGGTAGGTGAAGGTCACCACCATGATCAGGCCAAGCAATGCGAGCATGATTGGGTTCTCTTGTTTTTATTCTAGGCGTGGCCATCTGGCGCGCAGGCGGCCCCCTGCCCCACTCGGCATCACAGTGATGCTGAGCGGGGTTCAAGTCAACGAAGGGTGTTACGGGTGATGATCAGCCGTGATGACGGGGCTCTGCAGGCCAACTGGGCGCTGTTGGCGCGGCCTGCCCGGCGAGCGGCTCACGCTCACCGTTAAGGGTGCGCATCAAGGTATCCCGCTCACAGGCATTTTCCGAAAGCGAGACCACCACGGTGGCAACTGCATTGCTGGCCAGGCTGGTCAGGGCGCGCGCCTCGGACATGAAACGATCGACGCCGATCAGCAGCGCCAAGCCTGCCAACGGGATGTCGTGGATGACGGTCAGGGTCGAGGCCAGGGCTACGAAGCCACTCCCGGTCACACCGGCAGCGCCCTTGGAAGACAGCAGCATGATGGCGAGCATGGTGATGGTCTGCCCCAGGGTCAGGTCGATGTTGCACGCCTGGGCGATGAAGATGGCCGCCAGTGACAGGTAGATCGCCGTGCCGTCCAGGTTGAAGGAGTAACCGGTGGGCAGCACCAGCCCCACCACCCCTTTTTTGCAGCCCAGTTTTTCCAGTTTCTCCAGCATGCGCGGCAACACCGGCTCGGTAGAAGAAGTACCGAGCACCACCAGAAACTCCTCACGGAAATAACGCAGCAGTTTCCACAGGCTGAAACCATGCGCGCGGCAGATGCCACCGAGTACGACGATGACGAAGAAGGCGCAGGCGATGTACAAGGTGCCTACCAGCTTCGCCAGGGCGCCAAGCGAACTGATGCCGTACTGGCCTACGGTAAAGGCCAGGGCACCGAACGCACCGATCGGCGCGAAGCGCATCAGGTAGCCAAAAATGCGAAACACCATGGCCGAAGCGGATTCGAGCACATCCAGCACCGGCTTGCCCTTCTCACCCATCGAGGACAGGGCAAAACCGCTGAGTACCGCGATGAACAGCACCGGCAGCACTTCGCCTTTGTTGAATGCGCCGATGAAGGTATCGGGAATGATGTGCATGAAAAAGTCGACCACGCTCAGTTTCGCCGCCGACGCCGCATACTGGCTGAGCCCCTCGGTGCTGAGGGTGGCGGGGTCGATGTTCATGCCCTCGCCGGGACGGAAAAGGTAGACCGCCGCAAGGCCGATGATCAGGCTGACAACGGTCAACCCCAGGAACAGGAGCAAGGTCTTGCTCATCAAGCGCCCCAGCGAACGCTTGTCGGTCATGCCGGCAATCCCGGTGACGATGGTGCAGAACACGACAGGCGCGATCATCATCTTGATCAGCTTGATGAAGGCATCGCCCAGCGGTTTGAGCGCAACGGCCTGTTGCGCCCAGAAATGCCCGACCACTACGCCCAGCACGACGGCGCAGAGAATCTGGAAGTACAGTGATTTTGCGATCTTCATGAGGCATCACCCATTGTTGAAATTGTGCGGATGCGCTTTGTTGCCTGGGTTACCACGGTTTGACGCCAGGCCGGGTTTCAACCGGCCATACGCTGAAAACCAGGGGCGTATACAAAACCGGAGAACAGCCTGCGGGCAGTGCGTACCACCGAGGCCTGAATGGTCTGGCCATCAGGGCCACCGCGCGAAAGCGCGACATCGATACCGCCGCTGGGATGTTCCAGGCGTACTTGGGTGAGTGCTTCGGCAGTATCACCGAGCATGTCCATCACTACAGTGCCTGGGCTGACGCAGGCAGTTGCCAGCCCGATGGACCCTGTGATGGCCAGCGCCCGGTGGCAGTTGTGCGGCATGAAATACCGGACCTGCAGCGTACCGTCAAAGCGTGGTGCCGATATCAGCACGGGCTTTGGGATCACCATGCCGCTGACGTCGCCCAGGCCCATGGCCTTGCCCGCTTTCAGGCGCAGGGCTTCCAGGCGCTGCAGCAGGGCCGTGTTCGCATCCAGTTGCGCTGGGGTTTCCGACCCCGTTACGCCCAGTTGCGCGGCATCGACGATCATCATGGGCATGGCCATGTCGATGCAGGTCACGGGAATACCGTCGATCACATCCTTGGCCTGCCCCGTCGGGAACAGCTTGCCGGTCTTGCTACCCACGGCATCGAGGAAGGTCAGGTGAACCGGGGCGGCAGTGCCCGGCACGCCGTCGATCGCCGTACGCCCTTCGTAGCGCACGATGCCGCCGGGTGTCTCCACCAGCGAATTGACGAAAGTGTTGGTGTTGAGGTTGCGGATACGCACCAGGGTCTTGCCGTCATTGCCCTTGACCAGCCCTTGCTCGATGGCGAAAGGGCCCACGGCACACAGCATGTTGCCGCAGTTGGGGGCGGTATCGACGCGGCGCTGGGCAACCATCACTTGCACGAACAGGTAGTCGACATCGGCGTCGGCATGCAGCGAAGGGCTGATGATGGCCACCTTGCTCGTCTGCGGGCTGCCACCGCCGATGCCGTCGATCTCAAGCTCGTGACCGGAGCCCATCAGGTTGATCAGCAGCTCGTCGCGCTCGACCACATTGGCTGGCAGATCCCACGCATGAAAGAACGGGCCTTTGGAGGTACCGCCGCGCATGAGCACACAAGGAATTCGTTGCATGACTACTGACTCTTGTTGATCAATTGGGGAAATTGATGTTCTGGACACAAGAGTGACAAAGATTGATAAATCGATCCAATGCAAATATCGTCGCCATTGTTGCGTTTAACAAAACAATAAAGCGGTGAATTCCCTTAGGAAAACATCATGGAATATGAGCTGCAAGACATAAGATCTTTCGTGAAAATCGCCGAACTTGGCAGCTTTCACGAGGCGGCTGAGGTGCTGCACCTCTCACAACCCGCGTTGAGCCGGCGGATAAAAAAGCTCGAAGAGGGTCTGGGAACACCCCTGCTCGAGCGGACCACCCGTCGCGTGAGCCTGACCACCGTCGGCCGCGATTTTCTGCCCAAGGCCAGGCGCCTGCTGGATGATTTTGAAGATTCGATCCTGAGCATTCGCGAACTTGCAGAGCGCCAGACCGGCCAGGTGACCCTGGCCTGCATCCCAACCGCCGCGTTCTACTTCCTGCCCTCGGTGATTCGGGACTACAACGAGCAGTACCCGAAAATCCGGATTCGGCTGCTGGACCTCAGTGCCAACGAGGGGCTGGAGGCGGTGCTGCGCGGCGAAGCCGATTTCGGCATCAACATGATGAGCGGCCAGCATCCGGATATCGAGTTCGTGTCGCTGGTGCAGGAGCGTTTCGTGCTGGCCTGCCGGCGCGACCACGAGCTGGCCGATCGCGCTTCGGTCACCTGGACAGAGCTTGCCGATTACCGGCTCATCGGCGTCGGCCGCCTCAGTGGCAACCGCATGTTGCTGGACCATGCGCTGTCCGGGCTCAGCTGGCGGCCGAAGTGGTTCTATGAGGTGCAGCACCTTTCCACCTCGTTGGGCATGGTCGAAGCCGGGCTGGGGGTGTCGGCCATGCCAAGCCTGGCCATGCCGGCTGCCGACCATCCAACGCTGGTGAGCATTCCGCTGATGGAGCCCGAGGTGACGCGCACGCTCGGGCTGGTGTATCGACGTGGGGCCTCGCTTTCACCAGCGGCAGAGAAGTTTGTTTCCATTTTGCTGGAGAAGTGGCCGAACCGTTGATCGGTTGGGGTTACTCAAGAGTCAGGTTTTTAACGGATTGTCCGGGGGCGGGATATCGGGAGGTGGACGCCACAGCAATCCCCAAAGGCCAAAAATCAGAACGCCGGCACAACATCGCCGTGGTAGCGATCCAGGATGAACTGCTTCACCTGAGGCGAATTCAACAATGCCCCAAGCTTCTGTACAGCCGGGTCGCTAGCCTTGTCCCTGCGTACATACAGGTAGTTGGCGTACGGCGATTCCGAGCTTTCGATGAACAACGCATCCTTGTGCGGCTCAAGCTTGGCCTCCAGCGCGTAGTTGGCATTGATCAGCGCCAGGTCCACCTGACCAAGGACGCGCGGCAGCATGGCGGCTTCAAGTTCCTTGAACTTCAGATGCTTCGGATTGCTGGTGATGTCAGCGGCGGTCGCCATGATATTGCCAGGGTCCTTGAGCGTGATCAGCCCCTGCTTGGCAATCAGTAGCAGTGCGCGCCCGGAGTTGGTGGGGTCGTTGGGAATTGCAACGATGGCGCCGTCCTGCAACTCGGCCACAGATTTGACCTTGCTTGAGTAGGCCCCGAACGGTTCGATGTGTACAGCAACAACCGGGACCTGGTCGCTATTGGGCCGGTCTTTCTTGTACGCCTCGTAGTAGGGCTTGCTCTGGAAGTAGTTGGCATCCAGCCGGCCCTCGTCTACCTGGCGGTCAGGCTGGATATAGTCGGTGAAGACCTTGATATCCAGCTCGACCCCCTGCTTGGCCAGCTCAGGTTTGAGGAATTCCAGAATCTCGGCGTGAGGCACAGGCACCACAGCGATCTTGAGCGTTTCAGCCTGTGCAGTACCGAGCGTGGCAGCCAGCAGAGCCAGCGAAAGTGCAATGCGCTTCACGAGAGTTTTCCTTGGAATCGTTGGAGGGTGAACGATGAAAGATCGAGGTCGGTCGAGCCCCGGATGCACCACTGGGCGAATGCCTCGCCCAAGGCGGCGGAGTGTTTGAAACCATGGCCAGAGCACGCTGACACCACCAAGGTGTGCTTCAGCGCAGGGTGTTCGTCGATAATGAAGTGGCGATCTGCCGTGACGGTGTAGGCACAAACGGCAGACTTGACGACCTTGTCGGTCACCCCGGCGATACGGCCTTGTACTTGCAACTCGTACATCTCGCGCTCTTCTGCCGCGCTCACGGTCCGGTCCAGCAGGTCGGGCAGCGATGCCGTGTGGTATTGGGCCGTGGCGATTTTCAGGCTGCCCTCACCCGGCAGCGCAGGGAAACCGTAATTGATTTTGTCGTCCCCGCGCCCATGGGTCAGGATGAACGTTGGCGATGCACCCTCAAGGCCCGCCTGGGCTTCGAGCTCGAACCAGAACAGCTTCTGCCGGTAGACACGCAGCAAACGGTCGAACGGCTCGCCCAACAAACCACCCGCCCAGTTGCCGGCACTGAACACCAGTTTGCGGGCCTTTAACGTACGCAGGTTGGTGCAGACCGTGACGCCGCTTTCATCCGAGCTGATCTGAGTAACCGTTTCACCTGTGTGCAGCGTTGCCCCGTGTTGCACTGCCAGGCGCAACTGCGCGTCGATGCACCGTTCGGGGCGCACGAAGCCGCCACCGGGCTCGAAGTAGCCGATCGCATCGTCGCGCACGTTGGCAAATTGCGGGAAGCGCTGACGGATCTGTGCAGCGCCAAGCACTTCGTGCTCGATTCCGTAGGCTTGGGCCAGGCCTATGGTGCGCAGGGTGAAATCGCTTTTATCGTCCGGATCGAAGTCGGGACTGGAGGTCAGTGCCAGCAAACCGGACTGCTCGAACAGCGATTCGCCAGACAGCGCCTCAAGTTCACGCCAGATTTGCTGGGCCCTCTTCACGATGGGCACATACTGGGCACCCTCGCCAACGGAAAGCCGGGTAATGCGCGTATCACCGTGGCTCGAGCCAAGGGTATGCGGTGGGTGGTAGCGATCGACCCCCACCACATCCACGCCCGCCTTGGCCAATTGATAAACGGTGGCGGCCCCCATGGCACCAAGCCCGATGACGACTACTTCGCAGTGCTCCACTGACTATCGCTCGCTCAAAAAGGCGTTAGTTGAAAGCAGGCGGGCTCAGTAAACAAAGAATTAAAGGGTATATCGATATGCCCTTGAGTAGACCGTGTTCAACCTCAGCTTTCTTTCACTGGCGCGGGTGCCGTTGCGCGAGCGCGTTTAGCAGCATTACCGGACCGATCGCTTGCCATCCACAACAGCAGTGACAAGCCCACCGCCAGCACTGCAATCAGCGCACCCACCCAGCCCAGCGCAGCCAGACCCAACTGCTCAATGGTAACGCCGCCAATCACAGCGCCCAACCCGATGCCCGCGTTCGCCGCAGAGACGTTCAGCGTGCCGGCGAGGGCCTGCGCTTTGGCGCCTGCGATCATCACGCGCACCTGGCAAACAGGGAACAACGCGGTATACGCAATACCCCACGCGGCCAGGGCCACTACCAGCAGCCACAGCGTATCGACCGCGGGCGGTGCACCCGCCATGCCGGCGCCCAGCACCGTCAACAACACGATGGTCGCGCCAAGCGGGCTGCGGTCGACCAGCCGCCCGCCGATGGCGTTGCCAATCATGCCCACCGCACCGAAGCCCATCAGCCACCAGCCGACCTGCGCGCTGGGCACATGGGCAAGGCGCTCGAGCATGTCAGCCAGGTAGGTGTATGCGCTGAACATGGCAGTGAACACCACCACCGAGAGCGCGACGTGGAAGACGAACTTCGGATCCCGCAGGATGACCGTCTGGCGCTCGCCGCCCGCCCTTTTGGGGGCCTCTGGCAACTGTGGCAGGAACACCCACATCAGCAGCGCAATGACCAGGCAAAGGCCCGAGATCAACCAGAAGGTGCCCCGCCAGCCGAGCGCATCGGCTGCCAGTGTGCCCAAGGGAATGCCGAACACGAACGCCGCCGTGATGCCCAGATAGACCCGGGCGACCGCCTTGCCTTCATTGCCTTTACCCGCCAGCTGGGCTGCCGATTCACTGGCGGTGCCCCAGAACACGGGAAGCGTCGCAGCAGCCAGGATGCGCGACAATGCCATGGTCCAGAAGTCAGTAGCGACCGCCGACAGCGCATTGGATGCGGCGAAGATCAGCAGGACCCCGAGAAACACCTTTTTGCGATCCCAGTGGGATATCGCAGCGGTGAGAAACGGCCCGACAAGCATCACGGTAAAGGCGAACACGGTGACCAACTGACCCGCTTTGGGCACAGTAATACCCAGATCCCGGGCGAGCCCGGGCAAGATGCCGAGAATGATGAATTCGGTGGTCAGCACCGCGAACGCCGCCATCGTGAGGATCAGAATGCTGGTGCCTGCACGGGCATCTGCTGCCCCCGACAGGGACGCAGGGTTGGCATGCATGAGCGAATACTCCAGAACAGGAAAATGGAGCAGGAGGTTATACTGGAATAAAATTATCATCTTGGGTATTTAAGCAAGGATACTTAAGAAATTTATTCAACAGTTGGAGGCGCCATTGCTCAGTGAACAACGCTTGAAGGGCATTGCGGTTTTCATTTGCGTGGCAGAGGCCGGAAGCTTCACTGCTGCGGCCGAACGCATGAGCCTGACCACCTCCGCAGTCAGCAAAAGCGTGGCGCGGCTGGAGCAGCGCCTGAACATGAAGCTCTTCGCACGCACCACACGGCGCCTGGCACTGACCGATACGGGGGCCAATTACTACCAGACCTGCAAGCAGATCCTGGCCAGCCTGGAAGAGGCCGAAATGCAAATGCACAGTGCCCAGACCGAGCCCTGCGGCCGGGTGCGCATTGACCTGCCGGCGTCATACGGCAAACTGCGGGTACTACCGCTACTCATCGAGTTCATTGCCGAGCATGAACTGCTGATGCCACACATCACGCTCACGGACCGCTTCGTCGATCCCATCGAGCATGACATCGACATCCTGGTGCGCATTGGCGGGCCGCAGACCTGGCCCCAGGGTGTAGAACGGCGGCTGATTGGCATCCAGCAGCACATCTTTTGCGCAGCACCGGGTTATCTGCAACGACGGGGCGTGCCTGAAACGGAGCGGGACCTTCATGAGCACGGGTGCGTGCTTTACGGCAGGACCGACGGCGGTGTGTATCCGCTGCACTTCCCGGGCGCTCATGCCAGTGACAGCGAGCAGCGGGTGGTCTCGGGCCGTATTGCAATCGGCAACGCAGAAGGCCAGCTTGCCATGGTGCTGGCCGGGCTGGGGGTGGCCCAATTGCCCTCCTGGCTGGTGCAGGAACATCTTGACGCTGGCACGCTGGTCCAGATCCTGCCTGAGCTGAGCACCATCGGTCTGCCTATCAACGTTGCATGGCTGAAAAGTCGGCAGTCGCTTCCTAAAGTAGCCGCATTGGTCGATGTGATCTGCGCCAGGCTGAGCCAGCAAGCAGCAGCCAAAGCCGGCTAGAGGGGCTGCTCAGCGCTTTGCTCCCCTTCTGCAGGCTGGGTGGTCGAGAGCTCCAGCGCCCCCCTGAGCAAGGCATTGAGCATCGCGCCTGCCTCGCCTCCCCGCCCCTCCAACAGCCTCAGCGGAATTCCCTTCAGTGCAGTGGCCGACTCGGCCAGGCCATCACCCAGCAGCGCCAATGGGCAGGCGATATCCATCTGCAAGGCGCGCAGACGATCTGCCAGGCCACTGCTCACTGGGGGCTGCACCAGAACCACCAGCGCGGCAGGCGCAATGGCTGCACACAGCAGTGGCAACTCCTCAAGTGGTTGTTCGCTGCTCAGCACGTCGATACGCTGCTGCTCACCGCTCAGCAGCAAGCCGTGGCACAGCAGTTCAAGCTCAGCACTGCCCCCGGTACCGGCCAACAGCACGCGCGGGGCGTTGGCCTGGTTCAACTGCAGGCGCAACAGCAACCGGGCGCGCAGAAAGGCATCGAGAAACAGCCACTGGCTACGCTGGCCGTAAGAGCTGCCCGACTGTAATGTGCGCCACACAGGCATCAGTACGTCGAGCAACACCGTGGTTTTGGGGAACAGGGTGAACAGCTGCCCGTGAATACCCTCGAGCGCCTGGCCATCGAATGTCTGGGTTGCACGTAGCACGGCAGCACGCCACGCGGCAAAGCCATCAGCAGCCGGTTCAACCGTTTGCTCGTATGCGTCTCGCCGTCTGGCCAGCATTTCGCTGACTTTGCTGATCGGCAGGCCACTGGCGGTCCAGCGCAGTATGTCGCGGATGTGCTGGACATCCTGTGCGGTGTACAGGCGATGGCCGCCCTCGGTGCGCTGCGGGCGGATCAGGCCATGACGACGCTCCCAGGCACGCAAGGTCACCGGGTTGACCCCGGTCAGGCTGACAACGTCACGCATTGGCAACAGGTCGGTGAAGGTCGCTTCGTTCATTGCGGCGGGTCATCAGGACGGTTACACATACTAAACCTATAGCTGCATGCAGGCTAAGCTGCGCATAAGCATACGCAACCACTTCGAGGAGGCCCCATGATCGACGCAAAACTCCTGCAATTGATGGTCGAGGCGTCCAACGACGGCATCGTCATTGCCGAGCAGGAAGGAAACGACAGCATCCTCATCTACGTCAACCCCGCCTTCGAGCGCCTGACCGGCTACGCGGCCGATGACATCCTCTATCAGGATTGCCGCTTCCTGCAGGGCCAGGACCATGACCAGGAAGCGCTGGATGCCATTCGCCAGGCCATCCTGGACGGGCGCCCGTGCTGCCAGGTGCTGCGCAATTACCGCAAGGACGGCAGCCTGTTCTGGAATGAACTGTCGATTTCGCCGATACGAAACGAGGCCGATCAGTTGACGTATTACATTGGCATACAGCGTGATGTCACGGCCCAGGTGTTCGCCGAGGAGAGAGTACGAGAGCTGGAAGCGGAGGTCGCCCAATTGCGGCGACAACTGGATGACAGGGACAGCTGACACCCCCGCGCAAAACTGTACAAAATTATGACCCTGTATAGCTTTATGCAGCGGGATCGACTATACCTGTACAAGAAACCATTTTTGTACAGGGCCGCGCATGTCCAGCTACCTGCAAACCTTCGCCGAACGCTTTGCCAGCCTCGATGCGGACAACCTCGACCGCCTGGGTGACTTGTACAGCGAGGATGTCACCTTCCGCGACCCTCTGCACAAGATCGACGGGCTGAGCGACCTGCGTGCCTACTTCGCTGAGCTCTACGCCAACACCCAGGAGGTGCGTTACACCTTCGAGGGTACCGACGAGGTCCAACCGGGCCACGGTTACATTCGCTGGACCCTGCATTTTCGCCACCCACGCCTGGCCAACGGGCGCCTGATCAGCCTGCAGGGTTGCAGCCACCTTCGCTGGCACGAACGCGTGCACTTTCATCAAGACTACTTCGACGCCGGTGCACTGCTTTACGAGCATGTGCCAGTAGTAGGCAGCGCTGTGCGTTGGCTCAAGGGGCGGCTGGCATGAGCCGCTGCTGGCTGACCGGTGCCAGCAGCGGCATCGGCGCCGCGCTGGCGCAACAGCTGCTGGAACAGGGCCATCAGGTTGCGCTGGGTGGCCGGCAGGCCGAAAACCTGGCGCCGCTGACCGCGCAGTTTCCACAGCAGACGTTGCTGGCCATCGGCGATATCAGTGACCCTCGGCAGGTCGCTGATGTTGCCGCGCACATCGAACGCAGCTGGGGCGCGCTCGACCTGGTGATTCTCAATGCAGGCACCTGTGAATACCTGGAGCCGGGCCATTTCGACCCAGAGCTGGTCGAGCGCGTGGTGCGCACCAACCTGATCGGCGTCAGTCACTGCCTGCACGCTGCCCTGCCCTTGCTGCGCCGTGGCCAACGCCCGCACCTAGTGGTGATCGGCAGCTCGGTGTCCTGGCTGGCGCTGCCCCGTGCCGGGGCCTACGGTGCCTCCAAAGCGGCCGTGCGCTACCTGATCGAGTCGCTGCGCATCGATCTGGTCAACGAGGGCATCGATGTCACGCTAATCAGCCCTGGCTTTGTCGATACGCCATTGACCCGCCGCAATGACTTCCCCATGCCCCAGATCTGGAGTGCAGAACGCGCCGCCAGGCACATTGCCGTGCGTTTGCCCAAGCGCCCGCTAGAAATCAACTTCCCCGGCGTATTCACTCTGGTACTGCGCCTGCTGGGCGCAATGCCGGTGCGCTGGCGACTGAAGCTAGGCCAGCGCCTGGCACGCAAGCAACAGGACTGAAACAGACATGCGCATCGCAATCATCGGCAGCGGTATTGCCGGCCTCACCTGTGCCTATCTGCTCTCTCGGCGGCATGAAGTCACTGTGTTCGAGGCCGCCGACTGGGTCGGTGGCCACACCCATACCGTCGATGTCCAATGGGGTGGCCGGCAGTACGCAGTGGATACCGGTTTTATCGTATTCAACGACTGGACCTACCCGCACTTCATCCGCCTGCTCGACCAGCTCAAGATTGCCTCCAGGCCCACCGAAATGAGCTTTTCGGTGCATGACCCGCGTAACGGTTTCGAATACAACGGCCATGACCTCAACACGCTGTTCGCCCAGCGTAGCAACCTGTTATCGCCAGGCTTCTGGGGCATGCTGCGCGATATCCTGCGCTTCAACCGCAAGGTCCTTGCCGACCTGGACAGCCAGCGTATCGACGAAGCCACCACCCTGGGTGGCTACCTGCAGACGCAGGGCTATGGCCAGCGCTTCATCGACCACTACATCGTGCCGATGGGCTCGGCTATCTGGTCGATGTCACGCGCCGACATGCTCGGTTTTCCGCTGCAGTTCTTCGTGCGCTTTTGCCGTAACCACGGCCTTCTCTCGGTGAGCAACCGCCCGCAATGGCGGGTGATCGAGGGTGGTTCACGCAGTTACCTGGCGCCGTTGTGCAAGCCATTCGCCGAGCGCATCCGCCTCAACTGCCCGGTTGACCGTGTCAGCCGTGACGAAGGCGGCGTGACCGTGTTCAGCGCGGCCGGCAGCGAGCGCTTCGATAATGTGGTGTTCGCCTGCCACAGCGACCAGGCTTTGGCCTTGCTGGAGGCGCCAAGTGCCGATGAGCGCGCAATACTCGGCGCCATCACCTACGCCAGCAACGACGTGGTGCTGCACACCGACACCCGCCTGCTGCCAACCCGGCGCAAAGCCTGGGCCAGTTGGAACTACCGCCTCGGCGGCCCGCAGCAGGCACCGGCCGCGCTGACCTACGCGATGAACATCCTGCAAGGTATCGAAGCGCCGGTGACCTTCTGCGTGAGCCTGAACCAGACCGCACTGGTGGACCCGACGCAGATCCTCGCCCGCTTCAACTACGCGCACCCGCAGTACAGCCTCGTCGCCCTCGCTGCCCAGGCCCGACAGGCTGAATTGCAGGGCCGACAGCACAGCTACTTCTGCGGCGCCTACTGGGCCAACGGCTTCCACGAGGACGGCGTGGTCAGCGCCTTGAAAGTGGCTGAGTTTTTTGGGGAAGGCTTGTGATCAGCAGCCTGTGCCACGGCTGGGTCAGCCATAGGCGCCTGACACCACGCCAGCATGCCTTCCGCTATCGGATCGGCATGTTCTACCTGGACCTGGACGAGCAACCCCGCCTGCTCAGCCTCAGCCGCTGGCTGGGGCGGTCGCGACTGGCGCCGCTGAGCTGGCGCGAAAGCGATTACCTGCCGGCGCTGACCCGCAATGGCATGCCATTGGCCCAGGCCGCTCGGCAATTGGTCGGCCAGGCCACCGGGCAAACGCCTGAAGGCGCCGTGCACCTGCTAACCCAGCCGCGCTGCTGGGGCCTTTCGTTCAACCCGGTGAGTGTCTACTTCTGCCACGACCCCGCCGGCCAGTTGCAGGCGATCCTGCTGGAGGTGCGCAACACGCCATGGCGCCAGCGCTTTCACTACGTGTTGCCGGTGCAAGACGGCCTGTCTACCGGGTTTTGCGTGGCCAAGGCGTTCCATGTGTCGCCGTTCATGCCCCTGGACATGGAGTACCGCCTGCGTTTTCTGCTCGATGCGCGACGCGTACACGTGCACATGGAGAACTGGCGCGAGGGGCAAAAGGTGTTCGATGCCGACCTCGCGCTGCAACGCGGGCCGCTGGATCGCGCCGCTCTGCACCGCCATATCCTGAGTTTCCCCTGGATGAGCCTGCGCACCGTAGCAGCCATCTACTGGCAGGCCTTGCAGCTGCTGCTCAAGCGCACGCCCATCCACGACCATAGCGCCAGCCTGGGTAACCTGAGCCTGGGCCAAGCCGCCTCCAAGGAGTTAGATGATGACCGAGCCCACCCTGAGCGTTAGCAAGTCCACCGGCCTGACACCGCTGCTTGGCAACCTGGCCAGGACGGCCGTGCTGGCCCAGTTGCGCCGCTTGGCCCGCGGCAGTTTACGGGTGATCTGCAACGATCGTCAGTGGACCTTCGGTGAAGCCGGCAGTGCTCTGCACGCCCAGGTCGAAATCGTTGACGAGGCCGCCTGGAGCCTGGTCGCCAGTAACGGCTCGATCGGCGCCGGGGAAGGCTATATCCATGGCTACTGGCGCACCCCCGACCTGGCCGCAGTCACCCGTGTGTTCGTCGCCAACCTTGAGGTGCTCGATGCCATGGAGGGCGGGCTGGCACGCTTGGCACGCCCGGCCCTGCACCTGCTGCACCGGCTCAACCGCAATAGCCGACGCGGTTCACGGCGCAACATCCTGGCCCATTACGACCTGGGCAACGCCTTGTTCGAACGCCTGCTCGACCCAACCATGATGTACTCGGCGGCGCAGTTCGAGAGCACCGAGCAAACCCTGGAGCAGGCACAACTGAACAAGCTTGAACGCATCTGCCAGAAGCTCGAACTCAAACCCCATGAACACCTGCTGGAAATCGGCACCGGCTGGGGCAGCCTGGCCATCCATGCTGCCACCCGGTATGGCTGCCGCGTCACCACCACGACGCTGTCCGAGGCGCAGTACGCCCACACCCTGCAACGGGTGCAAGCGCTGGGCCTGACGCAACGCATCACGGTGCTGCGCGAGGACTACCGCGACCTGAGCGGGCGCTTCGACAAGCTGGTTTCGATCGAGATGATCGAAGCCGTCGGCCACCGTTACCTGCCCACTTACTTCCGCCAGTGTGCCGCACTGCTCAAGGAGGATGGCCTGATGCTGCTGCAGGCCATCACCATTCGCGATCAACGTTACGCCCAGGCGCGGCGCTCGGTGGATTTCATCCAGCGCTACATATTCCCAGGCGGTGCGCTGCCATCACTGAGCGTGCTGCTGGACACCGCCAGCCGCAAGACTGGGTTGAACCTGGTGCATATGGAGGACTTTGGCCAGGACTATGCCCGCACCTTGCGCCATTGGCGCGATAACCTGCGCCAGGCGCGCACGGCACTCAAGGAACTGGGTTACGACGAAACCTTCCAGCGCCTGTGGGAGTTCTACCTGTGTTACTGCCAGGGCGGCTTCGAGGAACGTGCCATTGGCGTGGCGCAACTGCTGTGGGCCGCGCCGCAAGCCCGTCGGGCGCCTTTGCCAGGTGCCTGAACATGTCACGTACCTGGCTTATCGCCAATGCAGTGTGGTTGCAGGCTGGCTGGTGGGTGTGTGTACTCGGCGCCCACACGCCCTGGCTGCTTGCCCTGGTGCCGATAGGCGTGGCGCTGCACCTGGGTTATTGCCATGAGCGGCGCGCAGAGCTGCGTGCGCTGCTGGCGATAGGGCTTGCAGGTTGTCTGCTGGACAGCCTGCTGGGGGCACTGGGGGTATTTGCTTTTGCCCAATGGCCGCTGCCCGGCTGGCTGGCCCTGATGTGGCTGGTGCTGGCAAGCGGGTTGCGCCACAGCCTGGCCTGGGCTACCCGCCCGCTGTGGCTAGGAGGGCTGCTTGGACTGTTCGGTGGGCCGTTGGCCTACCTGGCGGGGGCGCGGCTGGCCGGGGTGGAACTACCAATGGGTCCCCTGCCTACCGCCCTGCTGCTGGCACCGATCTGGGCGGTGGCATTTCCGTTGATGCTACGGCTCGCGAGAGCGGCCTGAGTCACTGCGAGGCCTTTGGCAGGCGGCGGAAAAACAGGGTGATCTGCCCGACCTCCACACCCAGTTTGCGCATGCTCGAACGGTTGATCAGGGTGTCCTCATCCATCAGGTACATCCAGTCATCGATGTCCATTTCCCAATGCCGGCCGTCGACCGGCAGGTCCAGGCGGTAGCGCCAGTGCAGGGCGTTGCCCGCCACCTCGCCGCGGGCTTCGCCGATCACATCGCCCGCACGACCACGCCAGCGCCCGGGGCCGTCCGGGGTCAGGGTCCAGATGCGCCGCTGGCGCGTACCGTCGCTGTACACGAAGTGCTCGTCAAGAATCAGCCGGTCACCTTCGCGGCGGCTGTCGATGCGCACATCGAAGCGTTTGACCACTTCCCCCGAGCGATTCTGGAACATGCCCCAGGCCTGCACCGGCACGGAGAAGAACGTGACCAGGTCCAGCGCCGGCTTTTCACCGGCGTAATGGTCGACCTCGACATTGCCGCAACTGCCCAGCAGCAGGCAGCCGACCAATAGCAACACTCTTCGCATATTCAATCTCCTTGATCATTACCGGCCAGGCCGAGCAGGCGCTGGCGCAATTCGGGGTCCCGGGCCCGCGGGTCCAGCCAGATGGCAAAAAATGCCCTGGCAAATGCCGGGTCGGCAATTTCGCGACGCAGTTGACCATCGACATAGAACCGGGAGCCCTGCCCCGGCAGGTACACCCCGGTGATGCGCATGCCCGGGCGCACATCGACGAACGCCTCGTTCATCGCTTGCTCCCAACGCTCAAGCGTGGCCTCGGGCAAAGGGCGGTCGCTCAGACGACGCATTTCATCCAGACTGGCCTGCACCAGCGCCTCGCGTGACAACCTCCGGTGGTAGAGAAGGTCCAGGGCAAAAGGCTCACTCCAGCCCTGCGGCGAGCCTGCGCTCCACAAATGGGCGGTGTAGACACGCAGGCCAAACCAGGTGAACTCACCGCTGCCGACGCTGCGCGCCTCGGGCACCGCTGGCCGCCAGTCCGCCACGGCGGGTGGCATGACGGCAAGCGCAACGGCAAGCACGAACAGGTTGAGGGCTGTGACAGTGCTTCGCATGGCCATACTCTGGAGACCGGAATACTCAAATATTGTACAAGTATATTTTCATGTACAACTTTATGTAGAGATATCGAGTCTTTCACGCAAAATAATGACGGACGGCAATCGTTCGGTTATCGAACGGTAGCGCGTTTTCTGGCATTGACGGTCCTTGCTTCACTGCTCACCATGCCACGGCCTTGCGGGTGCTCACTGCCTTGAGCCAAACCCGCGGGCCAGAAGCATCCAGCAGCTCATTACAATTTCAAGAAACAGGTACATCGGCCATGCCTCCTATTCCCCATGCTTCCATGGGCAGCAAGATTCGCGACGCCTTTGCTGTCGGCAAGACGCGCTGGGGCATGCTCGCCCTGGTGTTCTTCGCCACCACACTGAACTACATCGACCGCGCCGCCCTCGGCATCATGCAGCCCATGCTGGCCAAGGACATGAGCTGGACGGCGATGGACTACGCCAACATCAACTTCTGGTTCCAGGTGGGTTACGCCATCGGCTTCCTGTTGCAGGGCCGGTTGATCGACAAAATCGGCGTAAAACGTGCATTTTTCATGGCGGTACTGCTCTGGAGCCTGGCCACCGGAGCCCATGGCCTGGCGACATCGGCCGCAGGCTTCATGGTCTGCCGCTTCATCCTCGGCCTGACCGAAGCCGCCAATTATCCGGCTTGTGTGAAGACCACACGACTGTGGTTCCCCGCGGGTGAAAGGGCCATTGCCACCGGGCTGTTCAACGCCGGCACCAACGTTGGCGCGATGATCACCCCGGCGCTGCTGCCAGTGATCCTGGCGGCCTGGGGCTGGCAGGCCGCCTTTATCGCCATGGGTTGCCTGGGCCTGGTCTGGGTGGTGTTCTGGGGCTTGAAATACTTCAACCCTGAAGAGCACCCGACTGTGCGCCAGAGCGAACTGGAGTACATCCAGCGCGAAGCCGAGCCTGAGGCGGTACGTGTGCCCTTCAGCCGCATCCTGCGCATGCGCGGCACCTGGGCCTTCGCCGTGGCATTCGCGATCACCGCACCGGTGTTCTGGTTCTACCTGTACTGGCTGCCACCTTTTCTCAACCAGCAGTACAACCTGGGCATCAGCGTGACCCAGATGGGCATCCCGCTGATCCTGATCTGGCTCACGGCCGACTTCGGCAGCATTGGCGGCGGCATCCTTTCGTCCTGGCTGATAGGCCGTGGCGTACGCGCCATACGGGCACGCCTGATATCGATGCTGATCTTCGCCTGCACCATGATCAGCGTGACCTTCGCCGCCAACGCCAGTGGCCTGTGGGTAGCGGTGCTTGCCATTGCCGTGGCGGTCGGCGCGCACCAGGCCTGGACGGCGAACATATGGAGCCTGCTGATGGATTACACGCCCAAGCACCTGATAAGCACGGTGTTCGGCTTTGGCAGCATGTGCGCGGCCATTGGCGGCATGTTCATGACGCAGATCGTCGGCACCGTGCTGACGGTTACCAATAACAACTACGCAGTGCTGTTCACCATGATCCCGGCGATGTATTTCATTGCACTGGTGTGGTTGTACTTCATGGCGCCGCGCAAGGTCGAAGCGCAGTAAGCGTCAGTTGCCCCCTTCCTGGAAGGGGGCCCGCCGGCGAATGGGGCGCAAAGCGCCCCCGCCATGAATCAGCCTTCGGTCGCTTCGCGCTTCATCCGTGCCCGGCGGGCCAGGATGTTGAGCACTTCGATCGCCGTAGAGAAGGCCATCGCTGCATACACATAACCTTTTGGCACATGGGCACCGAAACCTTCGGCGATCAGGGTCATGCCGATCATGATCAGGAAGCCCAGGGCCAACATGACCACGGTCGGGTTGTCGTTGATGAAGTTCGCCAACGGGTCAGCGGCCACCATCATGACGATCACGGCAGTGATCACGGCAATGATCATGATCGGCAGGTGCTCGGTCATGCCCACAGCGGTGATGATGCTGTCAACCGAGAACACGATGTCCAGCAGCAGGATCTGGAAGATCGCGGCCGCGAAGCCCAGGGTAACCGTGGAGGACACCTTGGCTTCTTCCTTGGCGCCGTGCGGGTCGACGTTTTCGTGGATTTCCTTGGTCGCTTTCCACAGCAGGAACAGGCCACCGGCAATCAGGATCACGTCCTTCCAGGAGAAGGCATTACCGAACACTTCGAATACCGGGTCGGTCAGCTGAACGATCCACGCCACCGTGCTGAGCAGCGCCAAACGCATGATCAAGGCCATGCTGATACCGATACGGCGTGCCTTGGAACGGTATTCGACCGGTAATTTGTTGGTCAGGATCGAGATGAAGATCAGGTTATCGATGCCCAGTACGACTTCCATGGCCACCAGTGTGGCAAGGGCTACCCAGGCGGTGGGGCTTGCGGCGAGTTCCAGCAAATATTCCATTTTTCAGTCCTGCAACGTTTCTGGGTCAGATGTCCTGGGTTTTATCTTGCTGGTCGGCGTCCTTGGGCTTCTGCCCTTCGGTGCCGATAGCGTCGCTCAGCGCCTGCTGCGCCGCTTCGTTGGTGTCATCGATGGCCTGCTTGGCCGATTTGGCGGCCTGGTCGAGCATCTGCTGGGCAGATTTCTCGGCCTGGTCGCAGCCTGCCAGGCTCATCAGTGCCAAGGCTAGCACCAAGGGTGTGCCAATGGATTTGAATTGCAGCATGGGGTCCTCGCTTGTCGATATCCCGACGGCGCGCAATGCGCCTGATGGCGTCGAATTCTAAAGATGCCGATACATCAGGAAAATTCGTATTTTCAGCGGTTATACTTCGGTTTTTACGAATCGGGAACGCGGTGATGCTCAACTATCGACAGCTTCACTATTTCTGGGCCGTGGCCAAGACCGGCAGCATCGCCCGCGCCAGTGAGCAACTGAACCTGACCCCGCAGACCATCAGCGGTCAGATCAGCCTGTTCGAGCAGACCTACGGCCTGGAGCTGTTCCAACGGGTCGGGCGGCAGCTGGAGCTGACCGAAACCGGTCGCCAGACCTTGGTCTACGCCGAGCAGATGTTCCAGATCGGCGGTGAACTGGAGGCCATGCTGCGCGCCGGCCCGCAGGAACAGATCCTGTTTCGCGTGGGGGTTGCCGACGTGGTGCCCAAATCGATCGTCTATCGCCTGCTCGCGCCCACCATGGAGCTGGACGATGTGCTGCGCATCAACTGCCGTGAGGACAAACTCGAACGCCTGCTGGCAGACCTGGCGATCCAGCGCCTGGACCTGGTGATATCCGACAGCCCGATGCCCAACCACCTGGATATCAAGGGTTACAGCCAGAAGCTCGGGGAATGCGGCTTGAGCTTCTTTGCTACAAAAGCCTTGGCCCAACGCCACGCTGGCGTCTTTCCTGGCTGCCTGCACGATGCACCATTGCTGATCCCGGGCCAGGAAACGGTAGTGCGCAGCCGGCTGCTGCGCTGGCTTGGCGAGCAGCAGGTGCAACCGCGGGTAATCGGCGAATTCGACGACAGCGCCTTGATGCAGGCATTCGGCCAGTCGGGCAGCGGTATCTTCGTGGCTCCCAGTGTGATTGCCGAGGAAGTGTGCCGCCAGTACGGGGTGGAGCTGATCGGGCAGACCGAGGCGGTGCACGAGTCGTTCTATGCTATTTCGGTTGAACGCAAGGTCAAGCACCCCGGGATCGTGGCCATTACCGAGGGGGCGCGTCGGGAGCTGTTCCATTGGTGAGCGTAAACAGGCCGGGACGACCCTACCAAGGTCTATGGTAAAGTCACGCCCTTTCAAGATACCGAGATAGCGCAGCACATGTCCCCCCTCCTTCGCGTCCTCAACCGCACCAGCCTGGTGACCCAGATCGTCATCGGCCTGATCGCCGGTATTGTCCTGGCCTTGCTTGCGCCAGCCATCGCCCTCGACCTGGGCTTTCTCGGCAAGGTGTTCGTCAGCGCCCTGAAAGCAGTCGCGCCGGTGCTGGTGTTCATTCTGGTCATGGCCTCGATCGCCAACCATCGCCATGGCCAGGAAACCCACATCCGCCCGATTCTCTGGCTGTACCTGCTGGGCACCTTCTCGGCTGCGGTGGTGGCCGTTGTCGCCAGCATGCTGTTCCCTTCGCAACTTGCCCTGAGCGCCAGCGATGTGACCCTGAGCGCGCCTGGCGGCATTGGTGAAGTGCTGCAAAACCTGGTGCTGAGCGCCGTCGACAACCCGATCAACGCCCTGCTCAACGCCAATTTCATTGGTGTGCTGACCTGGGCCATTGGTTTGGGCGTGGCGCTGCGCCATGCCGGTGAAACCACCCGAACCGTGGTCGAGGACCTGTCCAATGGCGTAACCCTGATCGTGCGGTTAGTCATCCGCTTCGCCCCGCTGGGCATTTTCGGCCTGGTCAGTTCGACACTCGCCCAGTCTGGCCTCGATGCCCTGCTTGGCTACCTGCACCTGCTGGGGGTGCTGATCGGCTGCATGCTGTTCGTGGCGCTGGTGATGAACCCGCTGATCGTGTTCTGCAAGATCCGCCGCAACCCATACCCATTGACGCTGCTGTGCCTGCGCGAAAGTGGTATCACGGCCTTCTTCACCCGCAGCTCGGCGGCCAACATTCCGGTCAACCTGGCACTGTCCGAGCGCCTGGGCCTGCATGAGGACACCTACTCGGTGTCGATCCCGCTGGGTGCGACCATCAACATGGCGGGCGCGGCCATCACAATCACCGTGCTGACCCTGGCAGCGGTGCATACGCTGGGCATCCCGGTCGACCTGCCTACCGCGGTGCTGCTGAGCATGGTGGCGGCGGTCTGCGCCTGTGGTGCGTCGGGCGTGGCTGGCGGTTCGTTGCTGCTGATCCCGCTGGCATGCAGCCTGTTCGGCATTCCCAGCGAGATTGCCATGCAGGTGGTTGCTGTTGGCTTCATCATTGGCGTGCTGCAGGATTCGGCAGAGACTGCGCTGAATTCTTCGACCGATGTGCTGTTCACGGCAGCGGCCTGCCAAGCGCAAGAGCGCCGTAGCGCTTGAGATAGCCAGGGCCGCGTAGCGGCCCATTCGCCGGCAAGCCGGCTCCCACAATAGGGATGGCGTCAAGGTTTGAAATCAAGCAACACTGCAGCCCCACAGGCTCTGCACATGCCTTGAGTTCAGGGCCAGTCTGTGGGGGCCGGCTTGCCGGCGATGGGGCAGTGATTGCTTAACCCAGGCGCTTTACCTACGCTAGTGGCCTTTTCCTCGCAATGAGACTTGGCCATGTCAGAAAATCAAACCGCAGACGAAGGCCGCTTCAGCAGTATCGAGATCCGCATTCTCGGCGCGCTGATCGAAAAACAGGCCACCAGCCCTGAAAGTTACCCACTGACCCTCAATGCCCTGGTGCTGGCCTGCAACCAGAAGACCAGCCGTGAGCCGGTGATGAACCTGTCCCAGGGCCAGGTCGGCCAGGCGCTGCGTGCCCTGGAAAGCCAGGGCATGACCCGGCTGCAGATGGGCAGCCGCGCTGACCGTTGGGAGCAACGGGTGGACAAGGCACTGGAGCTGGTACCGGCCCAGCTGATACTGATGGGCCTGATGTTCCTGCGTGGGCCGCAAACCCTCAACGAGCTGCTGACCCGCAGCAACCGCTTGCACGACTTCGATGACACCGAACAGATCCAGCACCAGCTGGAGCGCCTGATCTCGCGTGGTTTGGCACTGCATCTGCCACGCCAGGCCGGGCAGCGCGAAGACCGCTACACCCATGCACTGGGGGATCCGGCAGAAATCGAGGCGATTCTTGCCGCTCGCCAGCAGGAAGGTGGGGCGCGCAACAGTGGCGGCAATGTGTCGGAAGAAAGGATCGAAGCCCTGGAGGCCCGGATTGCCGCGCTGGAGGCGCGCCTGGCCGAGCTTGAAGGCTAAGCCACTCAGTGTTCCGGTTCAGGGAAGTTGCGGCAGCTTTTGCGCTCGGCCATTTCCCGCTCACTGGGGCGCTGGTCGACGAACACGGTACGGCCGTCTGCGTAGATTTCCAGGTAACCCCAGTGCAGGTCCTGCTCCTGCTGCCCGGGCTGGGGTGGCACTAACCACCAGGGTTCGCGGCTGATCAGGGTCATGGCTTGAATTTCCGAGGGTGTCTGCAGTAAGCATAGACACCCCCGGTTTTCAGGATTACGCCGGCGCCGAGGTACGGATCAGGTGATCGAAGGCCGCCAGCGATGCCTTGGCACCCTCACCCACCGCAATGACGATCTGCTTGTACGGCACGGTGGTCACATCACCGGCTGCGAACACGCCCGGGATGCTGGTCGCACCTCTGGCATCGACGATGATCTCGCCGCGCGGCGACAGCTCGATCGTCCCCTTGAGCCAGTCGGTGTTAGGCAACAGGCCGATCTGCACGAAGATACCTTCCAGCGCCAGGTCATGCTGCTCGTCGGTGGTACGGTCCTTGTAGCGCAGGCCGGTTACCTTCTCGCCATTGCCCACCACTTCGGTGGTCTGCGCGCTGGTGATCACCTTGACGTTCGGCAAGCTGTGCAACTTGCGCTGCAGCACGGCATCGGCACGCAGCTGGCTGTCGAATTCGATCAACGTCACCTGCGCGACGATGCCGGCCAGGTCAATGGCTGCTTCCACGCCGGAGTTGCCGCCACCGATCACCGCCACACGCTTGCCCTTGAACAGCGGGCCATCGCAGTGCGGGCAGTAAGCCACGCCACGGGCACGGTATTCCTGCTCACCCGGCACGTTCATTTCGCGCCAGCGGGCGCCGGTGGCGAGGATCACAGTCTTGGCTTTGAGCGAGGCACCGCCGGCAAGGCGTACTTCGTGCAGGCCGCCGTCGGTGGCAGGAATCAGTGCTTCACCGCGCTGCAGGTTCATGATGTCGACGTCGTACTGCTTGACGTGCTCTTCCAGTGCAGTTGCCAGTTTCGGCCCCTCGGTTTCCTGCACCGAGATGAAGTTCTCGATGGCCATGGTATCGAGCACCTGGCCGCCGAAACGCTCGGCAGCGACACCGGTACGGATGCCTTTGCGTGCTGCGTAGATGGCAGCCGCGGCACCGGCGGGGCCGCCGCCGACCACCAGCACGTCAAAGGCGTCCTTGGCATTGATCTTCTCGGCCTGGCGGGCGCCGGCGTTGGTGTCGATCTTGCCGAGGATTTCCTCAAGGCCCATGCGCCCCTGGCCGAACACTTCGCCGTTCAGGTAGATGCTGGGCACGGCCATGATCTTGCGCGACTCGACTTCGTCCTGGAACAGCGCACCGTCGATGGCCACGTGGCGTACGTTCGGGTTGAGCACCGCCATCAGGTTCAGCGCCTGGACCACGTCCGGGCAGTTCTGGCACGACAGCGAGAAATAGGTCTCGAAGGTGAACTCGCCTTCCAGGGCCTGGATCTGCTCGATCACTTCGGCGCTGGCCTTGGAGGGGTGGCCGCCGACTTGCAGCAGCGCCAGCACCAGGGAGGTGAATTCGTGGCCCATGGGGATGCCGGCAAAACGCAGGCTGATGTCAGCGCCCGGGCGGTTGAGCGAGAACGACGGGCGACGGGCGTCGGTACCGTCCGCGCTCAAGGTAATGAGGTTCGACAGGCTGGCAATTTCCACCAGCAGGTCGTGCAATTCGCGGGACTTCGCGCCGTCGTCGAGGGAAGCAACGATCTCGATCGGCTGGGTGACCCGCTCCAGGTAGGTTTTCAGTTGCGATTTAAGCGTGGCGTCCAACATACGGGCGATTCCTTTTTCAATCTTCGGATACAAAAACGCCCAGGCAATAGCGCCCGGGCGTTTGGCGGGGCAGTGAGTACTTCAGCTTTGGCGGCTGCTCACCGCCCACGACTGGCGCACGGTCTTAGATTTTGCCGACCAGGTCCAGGGATGGCGCGAGGGTAGCTTCGCCTTCTTTCCACTTGGCCGGGCAGACTTCACCTGGGTGAGCGGCGATGTACTGGGCAGCCTTGACCTTGCGCAGCAGCTCGCTGGCGTCGCGGCCTACACCACCGTCGTTGATTTCGACGATCTTGATCTGGCCTTCCGGGTTGATCACGAAAGTACCGCGGTCGGCCATACCGGCTTCTTCGATCAGCACGTCGAAGTTGCGCGAGATGACGTGGGTCGGGTCACCGATCAGCGGGTACTTGATCTTGCTGATGGTGTCGGAAGTGTCGTGCCAGGCTTTGTGGGTGAAGTGGGTGTCGGTGGACACACCGTAGATTTCCACGCCCAGCTTCTGGAACTCGGCGTAGTTGTCAGCAAGGTCACCCAGCTCGGTCGGGCAGACGAAAGTGAAGTCGGCCGGGTAGAAGAACACGACAGACCACTTGCCCTTCAGGTCGGCTTCGCTTACCTGAACGAATTCGCCGTTGTGGAAGGCGGTGGCGTTGAACGGTTTGACCTGGCTGTTGATGATAGGCATGAGAGACGCTCCTTCATGGGGTTGAAATCAGTTGACGGAGAGAATCCTAACCGCTGGTCGCCACGAAGGCTCATTGGCAAACCTCATGCTTGCGATTGGTTTTGGCTATAAGCGAGGTTTATTAATAGAAGGGATTGGGCTGAGCAAAGGATTGCGCAAGCATTTGAGGGGCCTATCACTGGCACGCCAGGACACACAGGTACGGCGCCGAGCTTGAGAGCTGGGCCGTACCTGTGAGAGCCGGCTTGCCGGCGATAGGGTCCGTGAGGTTTAGCGCGTAACGGTCCGCATGGTGACGAACTCTTCCGCCGCCGTCGGGTGCACGCCAATGGTCTCGTCGAACTGCTGCTTGGTAGCGCCAGCCTTCAGGGCAACACCCAACCCCTGAATGATCTCGCCGGCATCAGGGCCGACCATGTGGCAGCCCAGCACCTTGTCGGTCTCGGCGTCGACCACCAGCTTCATCAGGGTCTTTTCCTGGATGTCGGTGAGGGTCAGTTTCATGGCGCGGAAGCGGCTCTCGAAGACCTGCACCTTGTGCCCAGCTTCCAGCGCCTGCTCTTCAGTCAGGCCTACGGTACCGATCGGCGGCTGGCTGAACACCGCGGTGGGGATGTTCTGGTAATCCACCGGGCGGTACTGCTCGGGTTTGAACAGGCGCCGCGCCACGGCCATGCCTTCGGCCAGGGCGACCGGGGTGAGCTGCACGCGGCCAATCACATCGCCAATGGCCAGGATCGACGGGGCGGTGGTCTGGTACTGCTCGTCGACGCGAATATAACCGCGGGCATCCAGCTCCACACCGGTGTTTTCCAGGCCCAGATTGTCGAGCATCGGGCGTCGGCCGGTGGCGTAGAACACACAATCGGTGAGCAGCTCGCGGCCATCCTTGAGCGTGGCCTTCAGGCTGCCGTCCTCAAGCTGCTCGATGCGCTGGATATCGGCATTGAACTGCAAGTCCATGCCGCGTTTTTCCAGTTCTTCCTTCAAGTGGGTACGCACCGAGCCGTCGAAGCCGCGCAGGAACATCTCGCCGCGGTACAGCAACGTGGTGGCGGCGCCCAGGCCCTGGAAAATGCCGGCGAACTCGACCGCGATGTAGCCGCCCCCCACCACCAGCACCCGGCGTGGCAGTTCTTTGAGGTAGAACGCCTCGTTGGAGGTGATGGCCAGTTCTTTGCCCGGGATATCCGGCACCTGTGGCCAGCCCCCCGTAGCGATGAGGATGTGCCCGGCGCTGTAGCGCTGGCCCTGCACTTCCACTTCGTTGGCGCCGGTGATGCGCGCATGGCCTTCCAGCAAGGTCACGCCGCTGTTGACCAGCAGGTTGCGATAGATGCCGTTGAGGCGCTCGATTTCGCGGTTCTTGTTGGCGATCAGGGTACCCCAGTCGAAGTGGCCCTCTTCCAGGGACCAGCCGTAGCCGGCAGCCTGCTCCAGCTCATCGGCGACGTGGGCGCCATACACCAGCAGCTTCTTGGGCACACAACCGACGTTGACGCAGGTACCACCCAGGTAGCGGCTCTCGGCCACCGCCACTTTTGCACCAAAGCCCGCGGCGAAGCGTGCCGCTCGCACACCACCGGACCCGGCACCAATCACGAACAGATCAAAATCGTAGGCCATGTATTCAGTCTCCTTGGCTGGCGCTCAGCATACCGCCGTTGGCCGCCACAAACAAAAAAGCCACCCCGAAGGGTGGCTCGTCGACCTGCAGGGGCTTATCAGTAAGCCTTGCCGGTCTTGTAGTAGTTCTCGAAGCAGAAGTTGGTGGCGTCGATGTAGCCTTCGGCGCCGCCGCAGTCGAAACGCTGGCCCTTGAACTTGTAGGCGATCACGCAGCCGTTCTGTGCCTGCTGCATCAGTGCGTCGGTGATCTGGATCTCGCCGCCTTTGCCCGGTGGGGTGTTGCGGATGATATCGAAGATATCCGGGGTCAGGATGTAGCGGCCGATGATCGCCAGGTTCGACGGGGCGTCTTCCGGCGCTGGTTTTTCGACCATGTTGGTCACACGGAAGATGTCGTCGCGGATCATGTCGCCGGCAATCACGCCGTACTTGTTGGTTTCCTGCGGGTCGACTTCCTGAATGGCGATGATCGAGCAGCGGAACTGGTTGTACAGTTTGACCATCTGGGTCAGTACGCCGTCACCTTCCGGGTTTACGCACAGGTCGTCCGCCAGCACCACAGCAAACGGTTCGTCACCGATCAGCGGCTGGCCGGTCAGGATGGCGTGGCCCAGGCCTTTCATTTCGGTCTGGCGGGTGTAGGAGAACGAGCACTCGTTGAGCAGGCGGCGGATGCCGACCAGGTATTTTTCCTTGTCGGTGCCCTTGATCTGGTTTTCCAGCTCGTAGCTGATGTCGAAGTGGTCTTCCAGGGCGCGCTTGCCGCGGCCGGTGACGATGGAAATCTCGTTCAGGCCAGCGTCCAGGGCCTCTTCAACGCCATACTGGATCAGTGGCTTGTTGACCACTGGCAGCATTTCCTTGGGCATGGCTTTGGTAGCAGGCAGGAAGCGAGTGCCGTAACCGGCTGCCGGGAACAAGCATTTCTTGATCATAAACGTCCTTAAACAAAGGCAGAGCCTGTGGAATTCGGCGCAGTCTAATCAGGCGGCTGTCACCTTACAATGCCCCGCCTGCGGCCGACCGATGCCATGATAGAGATAACCCAGTGTAGATAGTTCCAAGGGATCGTAAATATTACGGCCATCAAATATCACCGGCATGCGCATCAACCCGCGCACACGGCTGAAATCCGGCTGGCGGAACTGCTTCCATTCAGTCACCAGGGCCAGTGCATCGGCACCATCCACGCAGGCGTAGGGGTCATCGGTCAGTTTCAGTTGGCCACTGGCCAGCGCCTGCGCATAGCGCTCGGCAACCCCGGCCAGCGCCACCGGATCGCAGGCCTGCACGCGCGTCCCTGCGGCCAGCAAGGCATCGAGCAGCACCAGGCTGGGGGCCTCGCGCAGGTCATCGGTGCCCGGTTTGAAAGCCAGCCCCCATACCGCCACGGTACGCCCGCGCATGAACCCACCGAAATGCTGCTGCAACGCAGTGAACAACAGGGTCTTCTGCTGATCGTTGCGGGCTTGTACTGCCCGCAGGATGGCAGGCTGATAACCTTGCTGCTCGGCGGTGCGGACCAACGCGCGAATATCCTTCGGGAAGCATGACCCCCCATAACCACAGCCGGCATAGATGAAGTGGCTGCCGATGCGCCGGTCGCTACCGATGCCGTGGCGCACCTGTTCGATGTCCACCCCCAAGTGTGCGCACAGCCCGGCCAATTCATTGATGAACGATATCTTGGTCGCCAGGAAGGCATTGGCTGCGTACTTGCTGAATTCGGCCGCACGCGGGGACATCACCAGGATACGTTCGCGATTGCGCACAAAAGGCGCGTAGAGGCGTTGCAAGGACTGCCGTGCTGCCTCGTTGTCCGTGCCGATGATGATGCGGTCCGGGCGCATGAAATCGTCGATGGCGCTGCCTTCCTTGAGAAACTCCGGGTTGCTCGCCACCTCGACGGTAAAACCGGCGCTGCGGTCGCGCAGGCCCTGCATCACGTGCCGGGCCACGCGCTCTGCGGTGCCCACCGGCACGGTCGACTTGTTGACCACCAGGCAACTGCGCGGCAAATGGCGGCCAAGGCTGTCGGCCACGGCCAGCACGTGCTGCAGGTCGGCCGAGCCATCTTCCTGGCTGGGCGTGCCGACAGCGATGAACACCACCTGCGCCTTGGCCAGCGACGGCTGCCACTGGTCGCTGAAGCTCAGCAGCCCTTGGCCGATCCCAGATTGCAACAGTGCCTGCAGCCCCGGTTCATGGATCGGACACTGGCCCTGACGCAGTTGTGCCAGGCGCTGCGGGTCGCGTTCCAGGCACACCACCCGGTTGCCCATCCCGGCGAAACAGGCTGCCGTCACCAACCCTACATACCCTGCCCCGATCACACAGAGGTCCATGGCCGCGCTCCTTGAGTGAGATAGCGGACATTGCTACCCCGCAGGGGTTGCAAAGCGGTGACGGCCGGATGACAGAACCGTGAGGCCAACGGTGAGCGCGTCAGCTACCTGTTCCCTGCCCGATCAGCACCCCCTCGACCTTCTGCCCATACAGGTTGACCCCGTCGTTGGCATGGAACTTGAGCCGGGTCTTCTCGACAGAGCCCTCCACCAGCCGAGGGTCCTGCGGCCGTTCGTGGCGATTGACCCAGGCTGCCACATCCCACGCCTGCTGATCACTCAGGCTGCCTGGCCGGCCCAGCGGCATGTTGTGCTTGATGAAGGAGGCCGCGGTGTTGATCCGGTGCATGCCGGCACCCCAGTTGTAGGAATCCTTGCCCCACAAGGGCGGCATCACGTATTCGCCGGCCACTTTCTGCCCTTCACCATTGTCCCCGTGACAGATGGCGCACTGCTCGCGGTAGACCTGCTGGCCGCGCTTGAAGTCGTAGCCACCCTGGGGTTGTGGTACTTCAGGGTAGCCACGCCCGGCGATCTCCACACCGGTAGGCGCTTTGGTGGACAGCCAGTAGGCATAGGCCGACAGCGCAGTCATCTGCGGGCTGTCGGCGGCCGGGGGCTTGCCGTTCATGCTGAACTGGAAGCAGCCCTGGATACGTTCGGCGTAGGTGTTGACCTTGTCGTTCTTCTTGCGATAGGCCGGGTACATAGGGTACGCACCCCACATCGGCGCGGAGTTTGCCAGGCGGCCCTGGTCGAGGTGGCAGTTACTGCAGTTCATGCCATTACCCACCGCCTCGGGCATCAGTCGGCGGGTGTCGACGAACAGCGCATGGCCCTCGCGTACCATTTTGCCGAAGGCGTTGTCCGGCAGCTCACGCTCAGCGGGAGGCGCGAACTGCGCTGAGGCCTGGGCAGCAGGAACGTTCAACTGCGACTGGTCTTCCATGGCGATGGGCGCCGCAACGGCGTGCCCCATGGCCGACAGCAGCAACGCTGGCATCAATGCTTTCATGGCTTTCATGGCTTTCATGGCTTTCATGGCTTTCATGGCTTGACCTCCTGGCTGGCAGGGTTGGCAAAGAATTCTGCGATTGCCTGGACCTCTTGGTCGGTCATGGCCTTGGCCACACCGACCATCAGCTGATTGGGGTCGTTGCTGCGGCTGCCGTCGCGCCAGCCGTTGAGTTGCGCCACCAGGTAGCTGGCAGGCTGCCCTGCCAGGGGCGGAAAGTGCTCGCCGACACCACTGCCACCGGGGCCATGGCATTGCACACAACCGGGGATGTTGCGGCTCCAGTCGCCGTAAAGGGCCAGCCGGGTGGTGGGGTCGTCTGCGATTTGCTGGCGGCGCAAGCCGGGGGCCGGCTCGCCAGGCAGGCTGGCCAGGTAGTCGCTGACGGCCGTGATCTCATCCTCGGTCAAGGCTTTGGCCAGCGGCTCCATCACCGCCTGTTTGCGGCTGCCGGCACGCCAGTCATGCAACTGCTTGCTCAGGTAGCCGGCCGGCAGGCCGGCCAGGCGGGGGAACCCAGCGGCGGCTATACCCTTGCCGTCCGGGCCATGGCAGCCCAGGCATGCCATGGCGGCAGGGTTGGCGCCACCCTGGGTGAAGATTTTCTGGCCATCGGCGGCGTGCGCCATGGGCCAGGCCAGGATCAGCAGGCTGCCGACCAGGACTCGACTCAACGGGGTCATCACGAATCTCCATTTCTTTTGTTATAAGCTTAGGCTTAAAACACATAAGCAAATGGATACTAGCCCCGCCAGGGAATTGCCAACAACGCCAACCCGACCAACAGATGGCAATTGGCCTGTTAAGCGCGTTTTACTTGAGCCAGATCAACCGCCAGAGATGCACTTGGTCGCCGCCGTACGCACATCACCCAGGCGCAGCGGGAAGTTGTTCAAGCGTTCATGCAGCTTGATGCTGCTGCCGCTGCCACGTTCCTCGATGTCCACCAGTGCCGCTGGCCCGGCGCCGGCAGTCAACTTTTGCGGCACGATCAACCGCAGGCCATCGTCGCGCTGCTCTTCGACCAAGGGATCACGGGTGTTCGCCAGCTCTGCCTTGACACAGTCGGCATACTCGCGGGGCGTCTTGCCAGAGATCACATCCATCGTTTCGTGCGACTGCTCCAGCTCGGAAACGCTGACACAACCACCCAGCGTCAGGGACAACGCCGCCACCATCCACTTCATTTGGCACACCTCACCTATCAGGAATGCATCAGACCACGGCCAGGCACTTTTGCTCCGTGCTTTGGCAGATTTATCTAGCCCCATGCCATCAGGCGCGCCAGCCAATCCCGACATCGTGGTATCGTTCGCGTTTGCAGAACCCGACTTTGCGGAGCACCCCATGAAATTCGTACACCAGCGCGAGCATCTCAACGAGGACGACATCGTTGTCGTCGAGTGCTCTCAACGCTGCAACATCCGCCTGATGAACGACGCCAACTTCCGCAGCTTCAAAAATGGCGGCCGACACACTTACCACGGTGGCCACTTCGAGCGGTTCCCGGCCAAGATCACGGTACCCAGCACCGGTTTCTGGAACATCACCATCGACACCGTCACCACCCGTCCCATCTCGGTAACGCGCAAGCCGACCTTGACCCACAAGATCAAGATCATCCGTCGTTCGTCGTCCAAACTCAGATAAGACCGCCATGACCCAGAACATCAAGTACGTCATCAAATACAAGCTCGACGGCGAACGCCGCTGGGATTTCGCCGTCATGCCCGATGCCTCGCACGAGCAGGCACTCGATGCCCTGCGCAAGATCCACGGCGACGACGCCGACAAGATCAGCGACATCCAGGTCAGCAAGGCACTGTAAAACCGCAGGGAGGACTGCATGAGCAACTGGCCCGACCATCGTATTCTCGATCTGCTGGGCATCGAGTTGCCCATCCTCCAGGCGCCCATGGCCGGCGCCAGCGGCTCGCCCCTGGCAATCGCCGTGGCCAAAGCCGGTGGCCTGGGCGCCCTGCCCTGCGCCATGCTCACGGGCGAGCAGGTGCGCGGCGAGATTGCAGCCTTTCGCAGCGCTTGCCCGGGCGCCCCGCTTAACCTGAATTTTTTCTGCCACCAGCCGCCCACCCCAGACATCGACCGCGAAACGCGCTGGAAGCTGGCACTCAAACCGTATTACACAGAAGTTGGCGCCGACTTCGAGGCTCCCACTCCGGTTTCCAACCGTGCACCGTTCGACGAGCACAGCTGCCGGCTGGTCGAACAATTGCGCCCTGAGGTGGTGAGTTTCCACTTCGGCCTGCCTGAGGCTGCATTGCTGCAGCGGGTAAAAGCAGCCGGGGCCAAGGTGCTGTCCAGTGCCACCACGGTGGAAGAAGCGCTGTGGCTGGAGGCCAAGGGTTGCGACGCGATCATTGCCATGGGCAGTGAAGCCGGTGGCCATCGCGGCATGTTCCTCAGCGAAGACATCAACAGCCAGATCGGCACCTTCGCCCTGGTGCCACAGGTTGCCGATGCAGTGGGCGTGCCGGTGATCGCCGCTGGCGGCATCGCTGACCACCGTGGCCTGGTTGCAGCACTGGCCCTGGGCGCCAGCGCCGTGCAAATCGGCACGGCCTACCTGTTCTGCCCCCAAGCCAAGGTGGCTGCGGCCCATCGACGCGCGCTGGACAGTGCACCGGCCAGCGACACGGCCCTGACCAACCTGTTCACCGGGCGCCCGGCGCGCGGCATCAACAACCGCGTCATGCGCGAGCTGGGGCCGATGAGTGAACTGGCGCCACGCTTCCCCCTGGCAGGCGGCGCGCTGATGCCGTTGCGGGCAATCACCGACCCGCAAGGCAACAGCGACTTCAGCAACTTGTGGGCGGGGCAAGCGTTGCGGCTGGGCAAGGCAATGCCGGCTGAACAGTTGACCCGGGAGATTGCAGAGAGGGCGTTGGCGCTGGTTGGGCGTTAGGAATTTATCTGGGGTGCCGGCTTGCAGGGGCTGCGGGGCATGGCACCGGCTGTGCTGGTGATTACCGGCAAGCCGGCTCCTGCAAGGATTGCAAGCCAGACAGCACCTTCCGGCTTGGGGCCTATCGCTATATAGTTACCGCTATAACGATAACCTGCACTCCTAGGGAGCTGTTTTCATGCGTATCCGCCTGCCCCACCTCACCGCCACTGCCCTCGCCTGCCTGCTATCACTCAACAGCGCCTGGGCCGACGAGGTGCAGGTTGCGGTCGCGGCAAACTTCACCGCGCCGATCCAGGCCATCGCCAAGGACTTCGAGAAAGACACCGGCCACAAGCTGATCGCCGCCTATGGCGCCACGGGGCAGTTCTACGCACAGATCAAGAACGGCGCACCGTTCGAAGTGTTCCTCGCCGCCGATGACAGCACCCCGGCCAAGCTAGAGCTGGAAAAGGACATCGTCCCCGGCTCGCGCTTCACCTACGCCATCGGCACCCTTGCGCTGTGGTCGGCCAAGGAAGGCTATGTTGACGCCCAAGGTGAGGTACTGAAGAAAAACCAGTACAAGCACCTGTCCATCGCCAACCCGAAGACGGCACCCTACGGCCTGGCCGCCACTCAGGTGCTGGCCAAGCTTGGCCTGGCCGAAGCCACCCAGGGCAAGATCGTCGAAGGCCAGAACATCACCCAGGCCTTCCAGTTCGTCTCCACCGGCAATGCCGAGCTGGGCTTCGTCGCCCTGTCGCAGATCTACAAAGACGGCAAAGTCACCAGTGGTTCGGCCTGGGTCGTACCGCCCGAACTGCACGACCCTATCCGCCAGGACGCCGTCATTCTCAACAAGGGCAAAGACAACCCGGCGGCCAAGGCACTGGTTGAATACCTCAAAGGCCCAAAAGCTGCTGCGCTGATCAAATCCTATGGTTATGAACGCTGATGCCGCTGGACGCCAGTGACCTGGGTGCCATCTGGCTGACGGTGAAACTGGCCAGCCTGACCACCCTGATCTTGCTGCTCATCGGCACGCCCATAGCCTGGTGGCTGGCGCGCACGCGCTCTTGGCTGCGCGGGCCGGTGGGTGCGGTGGTGGCGCTACCACTGGTGCTGCCGCCGACGGTGATCGGTTTTTACCTGCTGATCGCCCTCGGCCCGCAGGGTTGGATAGGCCAGGCCACCGAGGCGCTGGGCCTGGGAAGCGTGGTGTTCAGTTTCACTGGCCTGGTGATCGGCTCGACGGTGTACTCCCTGCCGTTCGTGGTGCAACCGCTGCAGAACGCCTTCGCAGCAATCGGCCAGCGCCCGCTGGAAGTTGCCGCCACCTTGCGCGCCAGCCCGTGGGACACCTTCGTGCATGTGGTACTGCCACTGGCGCGGCCTGGCTTCATCACCGCCAGCATCCTTGGCTTTGCCCACACCGTAGGCGAGTTTGGCGTGGTGCTGATGATTGGCGGCAACATCCCCGACAAGACCCGCGTGGTCTCGGTGCAGATCTTCGATCACGTCGAAGCCATGGAGTATACGCAAGCCCACTGGCTGGCAGGTGCCATGCTGGTGTTCTCGTTCCTGGTGCTGCTCCTGCTGTACGCGGGGCGCCGTGGCAAGCCTGGCTGGAGCTGAAATGACCGGATCGATTGTGGCGCGCCTCAAGCTTGCGCGTGACGACTTCACCCTGGATGTCGACCTGCAACTGCCAGGGCGCGGCATCAGCGCGCTGTTCGGCCATTCCGGCTCGGGCAAAACCTCGTGCCTGCGCTGCCTGGCCGGGCTGGAACGGGCTGCGAGCGCGTACATCGAGGTCAACGGTGAAGTCTGGGAAGACAGCACACGTGGCCACTTCCTGGCGCCGCACCTGCGCCCGGTCGGCTACGTATTCCAGGAGGCCAGCCTGTTCCCGCACTTGTCGGTGCGCGGCAACCTGGAATTCGGCTGGCGGCGAATTGCACCAGGCCAGCGCAAGGTCAGCCTCGACCAGGCCTGCCAGCTGCTGGGCATCGGCCACCTGCTCGAGCGCAGGCCCGCGACCCTGTCCGGCGGCGAGGCCCAGCGTGTGGGTATCGCCCGGGCGCTGCTCAGCAGCCCGCGCCTGTTATTGATGGATGAGCCCCTGGCCGCACTGGACGGGCCGCGCAAGCGCGAGATCCTGCCCTACCTGGAGCGCCTGCACGAGGAACTGGACATCCCGCTGGTGTACGTCAGCCATGCCCAGGATGAAGTGGCGCGGTTGGCCGATCACCTGGTGCTGCTGGAGCAAGGCAAGGCCACGGCCAGTGGCCCGATTGGCCAGACGCTCGCGCGCCTGGACCTGTCGCTGGCCCAGGGCGACGATGCCGGCGTGGTGTTCGAGGGCCTTGTGGTTGGCCACGACCCGCAGTACGGCCTGCTGGACCTGCGCCTGGCTGGCCACGAAGCGCCTTTACTACGCATTGCCCACCCGGCACACAGCATGGGCAGCGCCTTGCGCGTGAAGGTTCAGGCCCGCGACGTCAGCCTCACGCTAACGGCAGATGGTACCTCCAGCATCCTCAACCGGCTGGCGGTGCGCGTACGCGAAGTGCACCCGGCGGATAACCCGGCGCATGTGCTGGTAAGCCTGGATGCCGGCGGCAATGCCCTGCTGGCGCGCATCACCCGCTTCTCGGCGGACCAGCTCGGCCTGCACCCGGGGCAGGCTTTGTTTGCGCAAATAAAGTCGGTAGCGCTATTGGGCTGAGCATCGCTCGCACGGCCGCTGTCCATTGATCAGTGACCTGAACGAGGCCTGCCGCCCATGCCTGACTGCAACTTGCCCGCCAGCCTGCATTACGTTGACGATAGCCAGCCCGGCCTGAGCCGGCGCCGCTGGCGTGACCGTTTCATCTATTTGGATGCCCAAGGCCAACGTGTGCGCGACAGTGAAACGCTGGCGCGCATCGCCGCCCTGGTGATCCCGCCGGCCTACACCGACGTGTGGATCTGCGCCGACCCGCAAGGCCACCTGCAAGCCACAGGGCGCGATGCGCGTGGCCGCAAGCAGTACCGCTACCACGCCCAGTGGCGCGAGCTGCGCGATCAACACAAATATGGGCGCATGCTGGCCTTTGCCCAGGCATTGCCCAAGCTTCGCGCACAGCTGGAGACACACCTGGCGCGCCCGGGGCTGGACCGGGAAAAGGTAATGGCACTGGTGGTCAGCCTGCTGGACCACACACTGATCCGCATCGGCAACGAGCGCTACCTGCGCGACAACAAATCCTACGGCCTGACCACGCTGCGCAACCGCCACGTCAAGGTCGAGGGCAGCACCATCCGCTTCCAGTTCCGCGGCAAGCGCGGCGTGGAACACAATGTCACCCTGCGCGACCGACGCCTGGCCAACCTGCTCAAACGCTGCATGGAGCTGCCGGGGCAGGCGCTGTTCCAGTATCTGGACGAAGAAGGCCAGCGGCACAGCATTGGGTCCAGTGAGATCAACCAGTTCCTGCAACAACTGACCGGGGCCGATTTCACTGCCAAGGATTACCGCACCTGGGCAGGTAGCAGCCTGGCGCTGAGCCTGCTCAGGCCGCTGGCCTGGGAGCCCGAGAGCGAGGCAAAGCGCCAGGTTGCGAGTATCGTCAAGCAGGTGGCCGCGCGCCTGGGCAATACCCCTGCCGTGTGCAGGCGCTGCTACATCCACCCTGCAGTGCTGGAGCATTACGCCTTGGGGCGCCTGGCAGAGCTGCCAGGCAGCCGTGTGCGCAAAGGCCTTGATCCCGAAGAGGTAGCGTTGCTGTTGTTTCTGCAGGCACTGGAGCAAGCGCAAGCCAATTGAGCGAACCTATGCCTGCAATCATGCAGAGAAATTTCCCATTAAGGCCGAAGCCCCCTATCCTTGCCACCGAGCACCTTCGCCGGGACGCTTACCGCGTTTTACAACGGCACCTGCAACTAAAGACACACAACAGAATTTGTCTGACGGGGAATTAATATCCGCCGAAAGCGTCTTTAATGAGAAGGAAGAGGGACAGGCTCCCACCACTGCGGCACTTGCCGGGTGGATTTTGATATCACCAAGGAGAACTACATGCTGATACTCACCCGTAAGGTTGGCGAAAGCATCGTCATCAACGATGACATCAAAGTCACCATTCTGGGCGTGAAGGGGATGCAGGTGAGGATTGGCATCGATGCACCAAAGGATGTCCAGGTGCACCGGGAAGAAATCTTCAAGCGTATCCAGGCCGGCAGCCCGGCCCCGGAAAAGCACGACGACCAACACTGATTGCGACACTTCAAGCCGCACGGACGCGCTTGATCGATTGGGTACACACACCGCAGCCCGAGCCTCAGGCGCCAAGCAGCTCGCGCACTTTGGCGATCAACTTGTCCACGTCGAACGGTTTGTCGAACGCCGCAGCGAACAGCTCCGGGCGTCCCTGGCTGGCCTGCGCGCCGCTCATGAGGATCACGGGCAGGTCGGGCAACTGCAACTCTTTGCGGATCGCCAGCACCAGCTCTTCGCCGTTGAGCACCGGCATCATGTAATCGGTGATCACCAGATCCACGCGTTTTTCCTGTAACGCTTCCAGGGCCTTGCGCCCATTGCTCGCCTTTTCCACCAAAAAGCCTTCGTCCTCCAGGGCAAAGCCCAGGATATCGGCGATCAGGTATTCGTCATCGACGATCAGGATAGTGTTCATCAGCAGGCCCTTCACCCGCTGCCTTGGGGCACCGGAGTACCCGAGAGCACACCGGATGAGCCCTCGAAAGTCTTGTCCAGGTGGATGCCCTGCGGCCCGATACGCAACTCATGCAGCGCGGGGTCGTGATGGCTGTCACGCACCTTGAGCACAGACAACATGCGCCGCAGTTGCGAATCCAGTTCGACAAAACGCATCAGCAAGAGGTTATCGACGATGCTCGACAGGTCGGGGGCCGGGGCGGTGATTTCCGAGCCGAAGAGGTCGCGCATCTCCCAGGTGAGCATGACGCTGATATCGCGTGCGCGCAGCTCGCCAGTCAAGGCGCGGAAGAACGCGTTGAGCCGTGCAGGATCAGTTGCCAGGCGGCTGAATGCGCCCAGGCTGTCTATCAGGACACGCTTGCTGCCCTGCTGCTGAACTTGTTCCAGCAGGCGCGCACCAACCTGGTCGAGCAAACCCTCGGTAGTCGGCTGCCAGCTCAGTTGCAAAGCACCTTGCCGTTCCAGCGCGGCGAAATCGTAACCCAAGGAGGTGGCCTTCAGGCGTAACCTTGCAGGTGTTTCATAGAAGCCAAAATGCAGCGCGGGGCTCTGGGCAGTTGCTGCGCCAAGAAAGGCCAGGCCCAGTGACGTCTTGCCAACGCCCGAGGGGCCCATCAACAAACTGACCGAGCCACTGGCCAGCCCGCCCCCCAGCATTTCATCCAGCGTGGATACGCCCGTGGTCACCTGGCTCAGCGTGGCCGAGCCCAGCTGGCTGGGGTGGCTGTACAGCGCCTCCAGGCGCGGATACACATGGATCCCGGCCTCGTCGATCAGGCATTCATGGCGCCCGGACAGCGCCCCACTACCCCGCGTTTTGCGCAGTTGCACATGGCGCACGGCGCGGCTGCCCAGCAGTTGTTCGCCCAGTTCGATCACGCCATCGACCATGGTGTGCTCGGGGCTGCCTTCATCGAGCCGGGCACTGGTCAGCAGCAGCACGGTACAGCCGGCAAAAGCGGCATGCCCCTGCAATTCGGAAACGAACTTCTTGGTGTCCAGTGCCGTTTCCGCGCGGACCCGGGCGTTGAGCACGCCGTCAACGATCAGCAGGCTGGCTTGCTGCCGGCCGATTTCCTGGCGGAGCAATTTGACCACCGCATCGAGCCCCTCTTGTTCAAGGGTATCGAAGGCGCTGACGAATTGGACCTGGTCACCGATCAGCGTCGAGTCGAAGAACCTCAAGGTCGCCAGGTACTGAAAAAGCCGTTCATGGGACTCGCTGAGCAAGGTGGCAACCAATACTCGGCCGCCGTTGCGCACATGACCACAGGCCAATTGGTTGGCGAGAATGGTCTTGCCGGCGCCAGGCGGCCCCTGAACGATATATGAGCCACCTGCGACCAGGCCGCCCTTGAGTAGGGCATCGAGCCCTTCGATCCCCGTCAACAGCCGCTTGAGTGCCTGAACCATGAGGATTACCTGTGGAGTTGAGGGGCCGCAGCGCGCTCCGACGTCGGCAGGTAAAGGCGTATGCAGGTGCCTTTGCCGACCGTGCTCTGCACAGTGATTGCGCCGTTGCTTTGCTTGGCAAAGCCGTAGGCCTGACTGAGCCCAAGGCCTGTACCCTTGCCAAAAGGCTTGGTGGTGAAAAATGGCTCGAAGATGCGTGGCAGCACTTGGGGGTCGATGCCAGCACCGGTGTCGCGCACTTCAAAGCACACGAACGGGCCGTGCAGCCCGTCCACTTCGCCCGTCAGCACCACAGCATCAAGCGCAATGCAGATCGCGCCCCGCTCGCCAATTGCATCGCGGGCATTGAACAGCAAATTGAGCAATACCATCTGTAACTGCCCGGCATCCACTTCGATCACGGGCAAGTCAGGTTGCAGGTGCTCCTGCAACTCGACATCGCTCGGCAAGGCGTGCTCCAGCAAACTGCGCGTCGAAGCCAGCACAGTGGCGGGTGCGACCATCGTGACATCCATCTGCCGATGCCGAGCGAACGTCAGCAGTTGCTGAGTCAGCTGGGTACCACGCCGGCCGGCATCCACGATGTGCTCCAGCATACGCTGCACACGCGCCGGGTCCTGGCTATTGAGTGCCAACTTGGCCGAACTCATGATGATAGTGAGCAGGTTGTTGAAATCATGCGCCAACCCACCGGTCAACTGGCCCAGCGCCTCGAGCTTTTGCGCCTGGAACAGTTGGGCGCGGATGGCGTCCAGTTGCAGTGCCGATTCGCGCCGGTCTGTAATATCGCGCGTGACCTTGGCCAGGCCAATGATGTGCCCCAGATCATCGCGGATCACATCGAGGGCGGCCAAGGCCCAGAATTGCGTACCGTCCTTGCGTACCCGCCAGCCCTCATCCTGCGCCACGCCAAGTTCAAGGGCTTGCTTGAGCAAATAGTCAGGACGCCCTTCGGCACAGTCCTGGGGGGTGAAGAACAGCGAGAAATGCCGGCCTATAACTTCGTCAGCACGGTAACCCTTGATCCGCTCGGCGCCTGCATTCCACGACACCACATTGCCAGAAGGGTCGAGCATGTAGATGGCATAGTCCACCACAGCCTGCACCAACTGCTCGTAGCGGTTGGCGGTCATAACAGGCGAGGCGATGCAGTCGGCTGAAACCATGCAAACTCCACAGGCACAGCGGTTGGGCGGCAATGAGTTCGGCCAGAGTAGCCCCCAAGCATGGGCGGACGATGCACCCGTCAGCACGGTGAGGACAGGCTTGGGGCATGGATGCAGCACTCATTGGATCCAGTCAGGAACGGCACAGTGGCCTAATGACAGTAAGGTGTCAATCGCCTGTGCCAAAGCCACCCCACTTCTTAGATCATAGGCGCTATAGTTGACTCAACTATAACAATGGGTTATAAAGCGCGCTTGATTGCCAGGGCCTTCTGCTTAGAAGCGTGCCGGCATCACGCGTGCGAGTGTGGTGGAATTGGTATACACAGCAGACTTAAAATCTGTCGGCGTGAGCCTTGCGGGTTCGAGTCCCGCCACTCGCACCATACTTCCAGGAAAGGCGCCCTTGCGGCGCCTTTTTGCTGCCCGGCGGAAATTCGCCATGCAACTGCTAAAGTGGAGCTTGTCTGCATCCACTGGAATGCCACCATGCGCTACTCCCTGTTCGCTGGCCAACGCGACGTGATCATCCTGATCGCCCGTGTGCTATTGATGATCCTCTTCGTCATTTCCGGCTGGGCGAAGCTGACCGGCTTCGATGGCACGGTCGGCTACATGACCTCACTGGGCGCCCCCGCGCCCATGGTTGCCGCAGCGATCGCCGTGATCATGGAGTTCTTCGTCGCCATCATCCTGATCCTCGGCTTCTACACCCGCCCGCTGGCCTTCCTGTTCGCCCTGTTCGTGCTGGGCACCGCGCTGATCGGACATCCATTCTGGAACATGGTTGACCCTGAACGGGCCACCAACATGACCCAGTTCCTAAAGAACCTGAGCATTGTTGGCGGCCTGCTGCTCCTGGCGGTGAGCGGCCCGGGGCGCTTCTCGCTGGACGGGCGCTGAGTCAGTCGTCTAGGTCGTCGTGCCAGGCTGGGTGGTCGCACTCGTCGTCATCGAGGTCACCCAGCAACGCATCATCCTGCTCGACTTCATCCTCGGCACCCTGAGCGTCCGCTTCGGGTTCGAAGCCGTCGTAGAGGAATTCGTGGTCGAGCAGGTGATCGTGTTCGGGCTCGTGCAGGTCGTCTTCGTCGCGCATGGTCGCTCCTGGGAAAGTGGCACGCCTATATAGGCGCATCAGTAGCCCTGGTCAATGGATGGGGGTTAATGCTGACTTAACCGGTAGCATTCATCCTGCAAGCTCTCCCTTCAAACGTGACTTGCCCGCCTTAATGGCGGGCTTTTTTTGCACTGCCCTTCATCAGTGACAGACTTCTTCGATGGAACTTCTCCCCCACCTGCCACGCTCGCAAACCTTGCAGGACCCGGAATTTTCAAGGAGAAATCTCATGGCAGTAAACATCGACAGTCTCATCATTACCACTCCGGTGCCGAAATCCGCCTCCAACCCGGTCGCCTTGGAAGTCACTGGCGCACAGGCATTGGCTAGCCTGACCCACGTTGTTGCACGCCAGAGTGACGGCTCGATACGCATGACCGCGCCGACCAAGGGTGCTTCCAGCAAAAGTACTCACCGAACACGCTGCGAATGGAAAGAAGCCGTGTATTGGTCACTGGGCAGCGCAGCGCGCCACCGCAATCACCAGACAATGACCCTGGAGAAGGTAAATCTGGCGCGAAAGGTGGTAATTGCCCAGTTGCATGTGAAAGACAATAACAGCCCGCCAATCAAGGTGTTCTGGAACAAAGGCAAAATCACTGTCGGCTTTCGTTCAGATTTTAACCAGGCCACGCCAGTCAACAGCACCGTGCTGGCCGAGGTGCCGCTGGGTACGCGTTTCGATGTGAGCATCGAGGTGAGCGAAAGTGGCGCTTGCATGGTCAGTGCAAGCAGCAATGGCCGCAGCGGCACCACGACCGCACTGCAACTAGCGCCATCCTGGGCGACGCAGACGCTGAATTTTCACGGCGGCGTCTACAACCAGGTGGACTACAGCGATGACACGCCGGCAGAGGATGCCTCGGTGTGCGTGATCAGCGCACTTGAACTGAGCCATGAGTGAGCCAGCCATGACAGGCTGCGAACAAGCTCTTCACGAATTTATGACAAGTGCATAGGCACACTGATATTGCTTCGTACGTTCTTTAGGCCCGCCACTTGTTGGCGGGTTTTCTTTTTCTGGTGCCTTGGGGGTCGCACGACTGGCCGGGCGTCGCGCGCCAAAAACTACTGACGGGCGCTCAGACCGGAGCGTCAAGAACAGTCACCCTCACACCCGTAGCCAAAACCTCGAACTCTGTTTCAGAAATCTTTTTCACATCCCCCCCAGCCTGCATTTCGAAATGCTTCAAGCCCTCATGCCGAACCATGCCGTGCGGCGAGCGCTCAACGGTTTCATCTTGATAAATGTTGATCACGTACCGCACGTTGTCCGTGCCGACACCGATGATTTTTCCGACATATTTATCTGCCATGTCCGCATCTCCTTCATTACCTCACCGTAGCGGGTGCTTGTTGATCAAGCCACCCTGCTGAGGGATGCAGCCGACTTTCAGACAATCGGGTGCCGCAGCGCCCAACAAGCTCACGCACGACCCTTGGTCAACTTTTTGTACTAATCAGTACATTCCATGGGTAAAATCCACTACGACTGGCAATTGCCCTACAAACCTACGATCTGGTCATGGAGTGTATTGAGACGATGCAAACGGATTCAAATCGCCTGATGACCGCTCTGGAGCACAAGATGCTGCTTGAGAATTTCAGCATCAGCGCTACCCGGATTGAGGAGCAACTGAAATACATCGTTTGCGGGCAATCCACATCAGGCGAACTAGAGGTGCTGCTTGGCCCATATGAGAATTGCGAGAGCCTGGGTGACCTGAGATTGCTCAGGTGGGTGTTTGTCTACACTGAGGGGGCCCTGGGCCTGAGCGACCCTCAGGTACTTACGGTGGCAATCGACGCAAAGGGCTGCGTAACTGATTTTGCCCTCGTCTAGCGTGCTGACCTGATCGGAGAATCCCTTTCCTCTTGGAATAACGCACTTACCCACTCGACAAATACGCGCACATTGGGGGACAGGCGCCGGCGATCCGGAAACAGCACGGAAACGGTCTTCGGCTCGACTGGAACATCCGGCAGAACCTCCACCAGGCCCCCGCTATCGATGTATCGCTGCAACGCCGGGCGCAACCCCTGCACCATCCCGACCCCCGCCAGCGCGCAGCAGAGTAACGCCCCGGCATTGTCGACGACGATGGCGCTGCGCATCTTTACACTGATCATTTTACCGTTGCCCCTGAATCGCCAAGGCATGATCTGGCGGCGCTGCTCAACCATGAAGTTGACTGCCAGGTGCGCCTGTAAATCATCCAGCGTGCCGGGTAACCCATGTTTCTTTACGTAGGCGGGAGCCGCGCAGGTCACCAAAGCAACCTCGCCGATACGTTTGGCAACCAGGCTCGAATCATCCAGATCACCGAGCCGCACGGAACAATCGATGCCTTGCGCGATAAGGTCGTTCAGATTGTCAGAGGTTGCCAGAGATATTTCCAGGCCAGGGTAGCGATCCATGAACTCGGGCAATCGCGGGATTATCACCGCCTGGCCGAGTACGGTCTGCATGTCGATCCTGAGCTTGCCTCGCGGCGGGCGGGTCGGCGAAAACCAGTCCAGCGTGTCCGCTAGCTCAGCGAGTAATTTCAGGCTTCGTTCATAGAACTCATCGCCAGCGGGCGTAGTGTTCACCCTGCGCGTGGTGCGGTGTAACAGCTGAACGCCCAATTCGTGCTCAAGATTCTGGATGAGCTTGGAGAGTGCCGGGCGATGCACATTGAGCGCCTCGGCCGCTTTGGTATAGCTGCCATGCTCAACAACTGCCACGAACATTTGCATGGCTTCGATCAGGTTCATCGCGATCTTCCAGTTACCTGTGCATTGGGCCAGACGTACTCTGCACTAAGGACGATAGCGAAGCCAGGCGCCTCTCTCATACACCAAAACAAAATATGCCATCACTGCTTGGTAGCAAGCAGCGATGGCATACCGCAGCCTGGCTGACGGCCGCAGGATGCTATTCAGTCAACCACGACGACGATCTTGCCGATCTGCGCATTCGACTCCATTCGGCGGTGTGCTGCCGCAATTTCATTGAGCGGGAAGACCTGGTCGATGACGGGCTTGAGCTGACCACCTGCCAAGCCTTTGCCAACGAATGCCTTGGCATTGGCCAGCTTTTGAATATCTGTGGTGATTTCGAACAGCTCGTACCCGCGCACGGTCAGGTGTTTGCCAAGAATGTCGAAGACCGGAACCGGGATATCGCGATGATCGAGAGCGCCGTACTGGAAGAAGATCCCGGTATTGGCCATGGATTTGATCAACTTGGTTGCCTCGGGGCCACCAACGGGGTCGAAAACAATACGCGCGCCTTCGCCCTCGGTGATCGCGGCCACCTCGGCAATCAAATCCGATTCCTGGGTGGCGATTACATATTTTGCACCAACATCCAGCAACGCCTGGCGCTTGGCACTTGTGCGAGTAAGGGCCACCGGGATGGCGCCTAGCGTGTTGGCGATCTGGATCGCTGCCAGGCCCACACTGCTCGACGCGGCCGGGATGAGCACGGTTTCGCCAGCCTTTAGATTGCCGTACTCAACCAGGGCGCCGTATGCAGTGACAAACATCATCCAGCTGGCCGCTGCCTCCACGAAGCTGAGGTTGGACGGATGCTTGACGACAGCATGCGCGGGCGCATTGACCACCTCGCCATACATGCCGTAATCAGCGAATGAGAACGACGGCACGACGCTAACTACGTCACCTGGAACAACGTCGCTGACGTCACTACCAACCGCGCGGACAACCCCGGCCGCTTCATAGCCGAGCTTCGCCGGGAACTGCGGATCAATCACGTACTGCCCAGTGCGGTACATGATTTCCGCACGGTTCAAGCCGATAGCTTTTACTTCGATCTGCACCTCGCCGCTTTTCGGCGCGGGTACAGCGACTTCATCGAGAATCAGAACATCAGCGTCACCGGTACGGTGAAAGTGAACGACCTTGGGCATGGCACACCTCATTAACGGCTAGGGATAACGGTTCCTTCTGGAAGTCGCGCCCATGCTACCCACCCGCTTGCCTGGGATAGAGAGCTGTTCGGCTCATAAATTGGTACTCAACAAGAACCAATCCCTGGCCGGTCGGCACATAGAAAGGGCACGCAGGGCGCCTTCGGCTGGTTCAGTTACACCACTTCCCGGGACACGATCCCGGCGAACTCTATCTTCAGCCACCCAGCAGGTGTTTGAGCCACGAGTTGTCGTACACTACTCAAACCCTTGGGCTACCTGTACATAAGGAAAAGAGAATTTCGTGACAACACTTCTTGAATGCTCAAATGAGGTTTTCAGTCGCGGAACCGTATTCAGAGCCAAGGGTTCATACCCCTATGAAGAGGTTGTGGATTTCATGGTTTTCGAAACACTGGACGAGGATCGTCGCTTTGGGCTGATGGTTACCACTGGCTATAAAGCCGGTCTGCCGCTGGTTTGGCTACCTAGGGAGAGCAATGCAGAAAGCCTCGGCCTCAGTAAGGATTGGGTTTTGGCCAACTGGGGCAAGTGGATCTATCCGGACTGTGAAGTCTCGCAAGTCCTTGTGATTGAAGGCTATAAACCTGGTTCGCACGTGGGAAAGTTTGACTAACCCTCCAGTTGCTGAACGGTTGGTGTCGCACTGAATCGACCTTGGATTTGCAGACACCTCCAACAGCTGCTCTGGGTCGAAAGTAGCCGGTCGCGACTGACCGCAATCGACCCATAGCAGACCCCCAAGGTAACGGACAGACGCCTTTGTGAACCGAAGGAGTTTTGCTATAACAGCCGACCATCTCAAAGGAATGAACCTATGACAATCAAATCTGTAATTTTTCTCACCGCTGCGCTTGCTTCAGGTTTCGCCATGGCGGTCGGCGAGGCTGATTATTCAGTGTCAGAAGAGCATTGCACTCCTGAGTACTGGGAGAAGCTACCAGATGGCAAAAAGACGGAACATCTAATCGAGAAGTGCGATGATCTGGAGCCATCCGAGAACGGCGGTTCTGGGCAAAAGGGGCGCCGAGCGCGATCCGAAGGATAAGGAGCCCGTAGGCTCCTTATTGGCCGAAGTGGCTTGTCAGGCTGGAGTCTCAGAAATTGTCTTCTGGGCTTTTCTTGAATTCCCATTTGGTCATCTTCTTCGCAGCGACGAAACTCTTGCAGTTTGCGATGAACTCGTTACGGTTAGACTCTTTCGATAAGCTCGCCAGATTCTTTTCGTACATCTCCGGAGCACAGTTGTCTGCTGTCGGCTCGGGCACTTTTTCCTCCGAGCAAGCTGCCAAAATCATGGCCAACCCCATGACTGCACCCAGCCGAGCCAATTTGATATCCATATTCTGATCCTTCGGTCATTGCGTTTAGCGTGGTAATGGGCTCCCTCGAGCCCGGCGGTAGCCTAAAGCGTGGGGGCGCGAAACGCCAGCTTTGACCATCTCCCTCGCCATACACCAACGGCCGTCGACTCCGCTGCGCCCTGATACATACCGTCCAGCTTTCACAATAAGATTGGCTGACCGCTAGCCTCAACAGCCTTCGCTTTGGTTCTACGCTTTTTCGGCTCAGGGTTAACACGAGCTCGATCCTGAGCTCGGCTCGGCGAGCCAAAATTGCGGATGCGATCTTCGGATCATTGGCCCAGCGTGAACCGGCTGCAGCAGCAGTCGAAGGCTTGCTGCCTGCGGCTTCCGCCGATTCTTTGTTGGGCGCACCACGGGCCTTAGCGTCAACAAACTGTCGCTGTTTGTCTATTAACACCATTAACAAAAACCTTCAGGGGGGAGAAAAATGTATACGTGGGGTCGGATGCGGTCTAGCTAGATGAGAATCCCTAGCTTTTTACCCCCCTACCTGTTTCGCGGCACGTCACTGGCGTGCTTTTTTATCGCTCCACCGGGTTTCGACGATCTGCTGACGCCTCAGCCACCCAGCCCCGCTGCCTCCTCGGCCTGCTTGACGGAGTCGTGGCAAGGCTTGCAGAGGCTCTGCCAGTTGGTCTGATCCCAGAAGAGAAGCAGGTCTCCACGGTGAGCAACGATGTGGTCGACAACCCTGGCGGCAGTTATGCGGCCGTTCCGCTCGCAGTAGATGCGCAGCGGGTTGTCACGCAGGTACTGCTCCCGTGCCTTCTGCCATCGGTAGTCGTAGCCACGTTGAGAGCTGGTCATTCCGCTTCGCCAACTGCCTGGCGTGACCACCTTGACCCGCGAGCCTGCGCTTTCCTTGATGCGCGGTGCCCAGCGTCTTGAGCCTGGCCATCAGCGCACCTCGACCCTTTATGCCGCGCTCTATCCACCGGAATACACGGCCAAGGTCCGGCTCGCGTCCTGTGATGTGGGGCATAGCAAGGACGCCGGCCAGGTAGTACTTAAGCCACCAGCTCTGCCGGCAGACGATCGTCGCGGTCATGCGGGCCATGGCTCACGCTCCCTATCTCTTGTACCAGGTCAGTTGGAAACACCGGGCATCCAACGGCACCTCGGCAATCGGCCAGCGCAGGCAGTGCATGTGCTTGCGCTCAGGCCTGGTGCGGCTTAATCGAAGCGCCTGTACCAGGTATGCAGATCCGGCTGCGGTGGTGATGAAGTCGCCGCCCGCGATGCCATCGGCACCGTCCACGTACAGGTTACAAGTCGTGTAAGGCGCCTTGGCCATCAGCTGGAAGGATCAGCGGGCTTGGCGATCAAGCGCACAAACCACATGAAGCCCTGCTGCAGGTTGGTCTTGGCCAAGGCCAACGTGCGCTGGTCTACCCCTTCGATCTGACCGATCTGCTTGAACAGCTCACGGGTATCTGCCTCCAGGGCTTTGATCGAGTTCATGCCATCGATCTCAGTCTGGGTGAGGTCACGGTAGCCGGTGATTCTCTTATGCTGGCTGTCCAAGATATTGCTCCTAGTTCCTAGAAGTGCCGGAAGTGGCACTTTCACTCGCTCAACATGAGGTATGATGCCGCCCCCGCCGCGCTCACTCAGGCATGGCGGTTCGGCTGCCCTATGCAGCCGCTGTAGATTCGCCCGGCCACCGGATCAGCATGGCGCTATCTGGCGGGGGTGGAGCTTGATATGAGACATACCTCAGGCCGAGGTGTTGACTGTCGAGTGCACAACAAGTGCTCGGCAGCCAAAGTTCAACTCTTCAAGGATGGGTTTCATGTTCAAAAAACTGATCTGTGCCACTGCTATCGCTGCTGCGATGAGCTCCCTTTCCGCGTGCGCCGAGGATGTCAAAGAGCCCAAGTGCTCCGACTTGAAGCGTAATGATCAGGAAATGCTGAAGAAGCAGGAAGCTAAGTACCCAGAGCTAATGCGCAAGTTGCGAGAAAAATGCCCCAACCAAGGCACCGGAGGCTTTGTGCCTAGCACTGCTACGAAAGGCATCATCAGGTAACTGCTAGCTCTTGCTGCGATTACGGCGACACCCGGGTTAGGGCCTCATCAGCCTTGCCCAGTCATGAGCCGCGGGGTAAACAAGGTCATCCTGGTTGGCACTTGCGGCCAGGACCAAGAGGTACGCTACCTGCCCAACGGCAACGCTGTGACCAACCTCAGCCTGGCCACCAGCGAGCAATGGACAGACAAGCGCTCAGGCGAGAAGGTCGAACCCACCGAGTGGCACCGCGTGTCGCTGTGCGGGAAGTTCGCCGAAATCGCCGACGAGTAACTGCCCAAGGGCTCCCAATGCTACATCGAGGGCAAGCTACAGACCCTCGAGTGGGAGAAAGACGACATCAAGCGCTACACCACGGAGATCGTCGTCGACATCAACGGCACAATGCAGTTGCTCGGTAGCCGGCCACAGGGCTAGCAGCCAGGGCAAATGCCAGATCGGCAGCCACGGCAACAGCGGCCTGCTCGCCCGCAACAGAACCCGCAGGCAGCTCCACCTGATCACGACAGCTTCGATGACGACATACCATTCGCCCCGCTCCACTATTTGGCCGGTGCGTAGCCATGAAGCGCCGGCAGCAGGTTCACCCCACCGCCTACTACCTCGGGCGCGCCTGCCGCGACAACAGCCAGTCCCGCGATGCCCAGCCCTATGGCTGGCTGACGGTGAACTGCGGCTGGTGGCTTGCCGGCTGGCATGACAGAGACATGGAGCTTTCCGCTTGATACGCATCACCGCCCGCGTCCGGCACTGCCGGCGCCAACAGCACATCAACTTGCCGCCCAGCGGCTTGGGAGGTATCAGCGATGGACGAGGAAAAGACCGGTGTCGCGAAGCACTCAGCGGATTACCGAACCCGGCAGACGGCCCAGGCGAAGAAGCTGGGCATCGAGAAGGTGTTCTTCCACATGCCGGAAGGAATCAAGGCTGCTATGGCTGCCGAGATCGAGCGTCACGGCTACAACCAGGTACAGGAACTCTGGCAGGACCTGGCCTTGTCGTGGATTGCGCAGGAGCCTGAAGAGCGGGCGCGTCGACTTGAACGACCTGACGCGCCAGCTTTTTACATCTCGCCAAAACTAGCGCGTCAGCTCAATGAAGCAAGCATGGCCGAGATAAAGCGCGAACCTGGTGACCAGATCCTGCCTTCTGACTGGCGTGAGATAGTCGCCCCTCAGTAAATATCAATGTAAGTGAAGGTGGGGTCAGGCCAGTTTTTAGTTACAACCTCGTAAATACGCTTAACCCAATCCTCATCTTCGGATGCGGCAGCCCCTACATATCCATTGCCACAGCACCAGGTCTCAAGGCGGAAGCTCAAATTGTCCGTATCCTGATTCCCAACGATGCCATGGGAGATGTAAGCGATACCGTCCTTGGTAACGCGCAGCTGGACATGATCGTCTTCATCCGATGCAGAACGGATAAGTGCTGCTATCGATTGAAGCGTCCAAGCACCAGGCTCATTCAAATCAATTTGCATTAAAAACTCCTCAGTCCGTCCCAAATGCCGGGAATCCCGTAATACCCCATCAAGCATCAAATTGCCATCATGCCGCATCCGGCCACATAGGGGGGCGCATGCAGGGAGAAAGCCATGAGCAACTACAACTGCGACTACGTTCGCTGCCATTACGACGTGCCGGCCGAGGTAGGTCGCCGGGTTATCGGCAACGGCGAGCCCGGCATCATCATGGCTGACTGTGGCCACTACATCGGCGTCATCCTCGACAGCGACCCGAAGCAGCGCATTCGCCCGCAAACGAAAACGCCACCTGATGAGGCGGCGCTGGATGACGAAGAACCGACGCTACCAGGTCTTCGGCTCTGACTTCTTGTACGAACCACCGGTCATGCACTTCTCGACCAGGTCTTCGCGGGCCTTGTTGTCCGGAAGAGTTTTCAGGTAGTCGGGCTGGCAGTGTTCTGCAGTGGGCTCGTAGGCGGCAGTGTCGACGGCGTCTTCTTTACAGCCGACCAAGCCAATGGCGAGCGCGGCAGCGAACATTGGGGCAAAGTAGTGCTTCATGGCTTGAAACCTTTGTCCTGGCTTTCATCAGGCGGAGTGATGTTCCAGAAGTTCTCGCTCGCTTCCTGTTGTTCCTTGGCCTTCTTGTCTGCCTCGGACTCCCAGCAGCCGCTGAGGGACATAACAGCAATGGCGATGATGGATGCGCCAATGATTGTGCGTTTCATGAGGTTCCTTCCTGTGAAATGGCCGGGCGTTATACCAAAAATCGATTCCGTCCGCAAAACCTGACACCACCCGCTGCCCGCCAGCGCCTTCCCCTCCCCCGGGATTAACCTGTATCAAACCTCATTCCTGCTTAGCTTTTTGCATATCTTCCGGGGGACTGTACGCCAAACGATTCTCGCTTAATCGGTGAAAAGGCGACCGCTTCATCCAAGGGAGCGCGCCATAGAAAGCAACCAGCAGTAAAGCCCAGCAGACAAGGCAAAAGATCGATCCTTCGCTCTTGCTCAAAGGAAGTTCAAAAGCCATTGCCACCACCGCGAACATCATGCTGGCAAAAAATAAGCAGGTGGTCATGGCATTGACGAAGAAATTTAGCCTGTACCAATGACCTGGAATTAGTTCTAGTGGTCCCATGGCAAATAGTGCAATTCCGAGCGGCATGGAAAGCGTGACCAATGACGTAGATGGCTCTCCGTACCGCAGGAAAACTATCCAAATCGCGAGCCCTGCGAATGATGCAGTTCGTGTTTTCGTCGCCGCTAATCGTGAGCCAAACGCTCTGACTGGTTCCCACAGCCCCATCACAGCTCTCCCTGCCTAGTAAGCGTCAAAGCATAACACTCCTATTCAACGAATCACGCCACCCCGGCGAGGACCGCCCATGTCTTCATTCCAGAAAAAGAACCATCTCGACTTCAAAACCCAGTACGGCCTTGGCTTCGATCCGCAAGACGACGAGATCGTGGTGGACTTCGTCTGCGGTGGCGGCGGTGCCGGTACCGGGTTGGAAATGGGCCTGGGCCGCCCGGTGACGGTTGCCAAGAACCACAGCTCTGCGGCCATCAGCATGCACACCGCCAACCACCCGGCTGCGCGCCACTTCACCACCGACGTCTTCGACGGCGACCCGGATGAGGAATGCCAGGGCCGCCCGGTTGGCTGGTTCCACATAAGTCCGGACTGCACGCACTACAACCAGGCTGCCGGCGGGCAGCCGCGCAAGCGTGAGATCCGCAACCTGTCGTGGATCGGCCTGAAGTGGGCAGGCAAGAAGAAGCCCCGGGTCATCAGCCTCGAGAATGTGAAGCAGATTTTGCAGTGGGGCCCGCTGATGGCGAAGCGCGACAAGGCCACTGGCCGGGTGATGAAGCTGGACGGCACCGTGGCTGCCGTTGGCGAGCGTGTACCGGTGCAGCAGCAGTTCCTGGTGCCAGACCCGAAACGCTGCGGCATCACCTGGCGCCGTTTCGTGCATCTGCTCGAAGGCATGGGCTACCAGGTGGAGTGGCGCATCATCAAGGCCTGCGACTTCGGCGCGCCGACCAGCCGCGAGCGCCTCTTCATGATCGCCCGCTGCGATGGCCAGCCTATCGTGTGGCCAGAGCCGACCCACGCCAAGAACCCCGCCAAGGGTCAGCAGAAGTGGCGCACCGCCGCCGACTGCATTGACTGGAACGTACCGAGCAAGAGCATCTTCGGCCGCAAGAAGGAATTGGCTGCAGCAACTCTGCGTCGGGTGGCCAAGAGCATGAAGAAGTTCGTGTTGGACAACCCGCAGCCCTTCATCGTCCCGATCTCGAACTGGTCGGGCGAGCTGGCCCAGTCGGCGCACGAGCCACTTCGCACGATGACCTCCTGGCCGCGCGGCGGATCCTTCGCCATGGCGAGCCCGGTGATTCTTCCAGCAACACATCAGGGCACAGACCGAGTGAATAACCCGGGCGATCCCCTGCCAACAGTAACTGCTGCCAACCGTGGCGAGCTGATGATAGCCAGCCCTGTGATGGTCGGGGCCGGCGGCCCGATGTATGCCGGTAAGCCAGTAGCAGCTGACCAGCTAATGGGTACCCTGATGACCCAGAGCCACCGTGCGCTGGCATCGGGGCATCTGGTCAAGTTCAGGTTCAATAGCGAGGGAGCAGCTATCACCGGTCCGGTACCGACCATCACGAGCGGCGGCAACTACAAGAGGCCTGCGGGTGCAGCCCATGCCATTGGCGTGCGCACAGCCTTCATTGAACAAGCCACGGCGGATTCAACACCACACCAGCCAAGGGCGCAGACGAGCCGTCTGACCACGGTCACCAACACAGGCAGCCAGCAGCGACTGGTAACTGCCAGCCTCGCCACACTGCGTCGAAATTGCGTGGGCAGGGCCGTGGATGAACCAGTACCGATGATGACCGCCGCCACGCCCTACTCGAGTACAAGCTATCGCCGGAGCACGAGGAAGGCGCCCTGCGCGTCGCCGCGTTCCTGATCAGCTACTACGGCACGGAGAACATCAGCGCCTGCGACTCACCAGCGCCGACAGTCACCACCAAGGATCGCCTGGGCCTGGTCACCGTGTTCGTGAAGGGCACCCCCTATGTGATCGTCGACATCTGCCTGCGCATGCTGCAGCCGCACGAGCTCTATCGCGCGCAGGGCTTCCCGTCCAGCTACATCATCGACAAGGGCGCCGACGGCAAGTCGTTCACCAAGACCGAGCAGGTGCACATGTGCGGCAACAGCGTCAGCCCGCCGCCGATGGCCGCCCTGGCCCGCGCGAATGACCTCTGGCGTGCCACTGAGCGACGAGCGGTAGCAGCCTAATCTTCGATCAGCCGGAACTGCATTTCCACTGGGCCGCCGGGTGCACGGGCCTCATTCACCGAAACATGCTTAGCCCCACAGTGCTGGCAGTAGAAAGCCTGACTGTCTAACTCCCCATCGTAATCCAGCTCGGCGTCCGTTTCTTTCTCACATTTCTGGCAGATGAAATTTGTAGTCATCTCCAACCCTCCTCAACCCGCGACAATTTTAGCGTAGCCCGGCTTTGCCAGGCTCCGAGGTATCCCCATGCCCGCAGAAAACCGATCCAGCAACACAGAGATGGTCAGCGTGCCGCGTAGCCTTATCCAGTCAGCATCCCGCGAGCCGAGCGGTGAAGTCATTAACGTATCCCGCCGTCACGCGCTCGAAACGCTGCGCGAACTTCTGTCCAAGCCAGCCCCGCAGCCCCCCGAGCCAATAGCCTGGATGGTTGGTACTGCCATCTGGTGGACCAAAGAAGAGGCAGAGAGGGATCCGGCGGCGACCGGGTTGCCAATGATTCCGTTCGGACCACTCACGGGCGCAGTCGAACAGTACCCGGGCGAGCCCGTGGTGCTGCCGGCCTGCAAGGCCAAGCTGAGCATGGGCCATGACTGGGATCAGGGCTACGCAGATGGATGGCGCGCAGGCCTCGACGAAATCGCCAAGCTCGGTCCGCTCTACACTCACGCCGCTCTTGGCTAGGTTGAGCGGCTGCGGAAAGAGGTTAAGCGACTGCGAGCTGAGCTGATCGGTCGTAATGCTCAGCGGCCGTCGGATGTGCTGTCCATGCGGAAGGACGATATGGAAGGAATCTACCTACTGGTCAGCCAAGACAAGACTGGCAAGCGACTGAGGATCGTCCTGGAAGCGAATGGCGTGAGGAACAGCCTGGGCCTGCTGCTGGACCGAATAATCCGATACACGAGCCAGCGCCTCTCACCGTTCTTCATCGTCAACGAGCACGGCAAGCGCATGAGCTGGCCCATGCTGCGCAACCGGTGGGCGGAAGCTCGCGAGGCTGCCAGGGTGAAAGCTGAAATGGAAAAGAAGCCGGACTTGGCTAATCGAATTTCCCAGTTCCAGTTCCGCGATATCCGACCGAAAGCGGCATCGGAAATCAACGATCTGAGCGATGCAAGCGTGCTGCTGGGCCACTCGAAAGAAGGGATCACCGAGCGCGTTTACCGCCGCGTCGGCGCCATTGCCAAGCCCTCGAAAGGCTGAAGTTTCGGAACTCCATGCCTTTTGTTTCGGAACTCTTGGCTTTTTTGACCCATAAAGAAAAACCCCGCAGACGTTAATCTGCGGGGCTTTCGAATGTGGAGGCCGAGGTCGGAATCGAACCGGCGTAGACGGATTTGCAATCCGGAGCATAACCACTTTGCTACTCGGCCTCAAAGTTCGGATCTAGTTGCTTGCGCTTCTATCTCCTTGAAACGTAGAACCTTTTTCAAAGTTTGCTGCGTTTCGATGGGCGCCATTATGTCTGCATTCCGCCAACCTTGCAACCCCCTGAACAGAAAAAATATTCAAGGGGTTCAAGGTGTTAGCGCAAGCGGCCAAGTTTGCTCCACAGCCCCACCACGGCGTTCTCCACCGCACCGCTCGCCGCCATGCCGATTCGCTCCTGCAAGCTTTTGCGTTCGGCATAGTGCACATGGAACAGGTTGGCGTTGCGAGCACGCTCGCTGAGGTACTCGTCGCTGGTCTGCAACTGGTCCACCAGCTTGCGGTTTAGCGCGGCAACACCCAGCCAGACTTCGCCGGTGGCTACTTCGTCGATGTGCAACTGCGGGCGGTAGCGGGCGACGAAGTCCTTGAACAGCTGGTGGGTGATGTCCAGGTCTTCCTGGAACTTCTCGCGCCCCTTCTCGGTGTTCTCGCCGAACACGGTCAGGGTGCGCTTGTACTCGCCGGCAGTCAGCACTTCGAAATCGATATTGTGCTTTTTCAGCAGACGGTTGACGTTCGGCAACTGCGCTACCACGCCGATCGAACCGAGCACGGCAAACGGCGCGCTGACGATTTTCTCGCCGATACAAGCCATCATGTAACCACCGCTGGCGGCCACCTTGTCGATGCACACGGTCAGCGGGATGCCGGCCTGGCGGATACGCGCCAGTTGCGAGGCCGCAAGGCCGTAGCTGTGCACCAGGCCACCACCGCTTTCCAGGCGCAGCACCACTTCGTCATGTGGCGTGGCGAGGGTCAGCAGTGCCGTGATTTCGTTGCGCAGGCTTTCGGTGGCGGACGCCTTGATGTCGCCATCGAAGTCGAGCACGAACACCCGGCCCTTCTCTTCGGCCTTACCTTTTTTCTGCTGTTTTTCCGCTTTGGCCTGCTGCTTGCGCAGGGCTTTGAGCTGGGCCTTGTCGAGCAGGCCGGATTCCAGCCGCTCGCGCAGCTCTTTATAGAACTCGTTGAGACGGGTGACCTGCAACTGCCCGCCAGCCTTGCGCCGCCCCTTGCCGCGCAAGCCGGCGATGGCAGACAGCACCACCAGGATGGCAATCACCAGGGTGGCGGTTTTAGCGAGAAAGCTTGCGTATTCGGCAAGAAACTCCACGTTGACTCCTTATGAACCTGCGCCTGTACGGCGCGAAACTGTAGCAAGCATACCGGTGCGCCCGTGGCGCTGCCAGCTGCGGTAAACGCTGGCAACACAGTTCAAACGACCTTTTCAAACGCTTGTATGTTTTTTCGTTGACAGCCCGTGTGGCGCATCCTAACCTCGCAGCAACCTTCAAGCGGCCGGATACCTTCGTGGGCAATCTCTACCTCATCCGACATGGCCAAGCCTCATTCGGTGCCGACGACTATGACGTCCTGTCGCCGGTGGGTGTGCGGCAAAGCCAGGCACTGGGTGAACACCTCGCCCGGCTGGACCTGCGCCTGGACCGATGCGTGGCGGGTGACCTGCGCCGCCAGCAAGACACTGCGCGGCTGGCACTGCAGGCACTGCAGGGTAATGGCTGCGCAGTGCCCGCCATTGAGACCGACCCTGCGTTCAATGAGTTCGATGCCGACGGTGTTATCCGTGCCCTGCTGCCCGGCCTGCTGACCGAAGAGCCGCAGGCCCTGCACATCCTGCGCAATGGCGCGCAGAACCGCAGCGAATTCCAGCGTCTGTTCGCCCTGATGGTACAGCGCTGGCACGCCGGCGAACATGCCGACGACGGCCTGGAAACCTGGCAGGCGTTCACCACGCGAGTCCAGGGTGGTTTGCAACGTGTGCTGGACAGCGCTGGCAGCGGCGACAATATCGCGGTGTTCACCTCGGGCGGCACCATTGCCGCCCTGCTTCACCTGACTACCGGAATTACCCCCAGCCAGGCCTTCGCGCTGAACTGGCAGATCATCAACACGTCGCTCAGCCAGCTGAAGTTCCGCGGCCGTGACGTGGCACTGGCTTCCTTCAACAACCAGGCCCATGTGCAGTTGTTGAAGGTGCCGGAGCTCATTACCTATAGGTGAGCCCGGCCTGTTGTGTCCCTGTTAGGGACGTGAAATCACTCAATAAGGAATGCGCCATGACCTCCGTAGCTGATGCCGTGAAAAAGATGCAAGAGAAGTTCAATCCGTCTGCAGCCGAAGGCCTTGACCTGGTGTTCGGCTTCGACATCACCGACGAAGGCAAGAAATACGCCCTGATCGTCAAGGACGGTACCTGCGACCTGCAGGAAGGCGAGAACCCGGACGCCAACTGCACCCTGGTCATGGACAGCGAAACCCTCAAAGGCATCGTCAGTGGCGAGACCGACGGCATGCAGGCGTTCATGGGCGGCAAGCTGCGCGTTGAAGGCGACATGATGCTGTCGATGAAGCTCAGCGAGCTGTTCCCTTCCTGAGTGATGGGCGCACCGCGCGAGACGAAAACCGAAGCCTGACCGGCTTCGGTTTTTTTTTGCCCGCCAGTGTGCATTCGGTGCAGTGATCGGCCGGCAACACCCAAACCTATATGGCATCTGGCACGCTTGTACCAGCGCATCGAGGCCATTAGATTAGCCAATAATCCTTGCGATCGATAATAAGGTAAACGCATGACGCTCACCGACCAGTCCACCCAGGTACGCCCCGGCGAAGAACTCGACGCGGCCGTCATCGACCCTTACCTCAAGGCCAATATCGCGGGCCTTGAAGGCGCACCGCACATCAGCCAGTTCCCCGGGGGGGCCTCCAACCTGACCTACCTGGTCGCTTACCCAGACCGTGAGTTCGTGCTGCGGCGCCCGCCTTTTGGCCAGAAAGCCAAGTCGGCCCACGACATGGGCCGTGAGTTCCGCATCCTCAACCAGCTCAACAGCGGCTTCCCTTACTGCCCCAAGGCCTACACCCACTGCACCGATGAAACCCTGATCGGCGGCGAGTTCTATGTAATGGAGCGGGTAAACGGCATCATCCTGCGTTCGGACATTCCCGCCGAACTGAACCTGGATGCCACCCGTACCGAGGCCCTGTGCAAAAGCTTCATCGACCGCCTGGTAGAGCTGCACCAGGTCGACTACCAAAGCTGCGGCCTCGCCGACCTGGGCAAGCCTGAAGGCTACGTGCAGCGCCAGATCGAAGGCTGGACCGGCCGCTACGAAAAGGCCCTGACACCCGATGCGCCGCGCTGGGAGCAGGTCATTGCCTGGCTGCGTGAAAAGATGCCGGCCGACCACCCTCGCCCAGGCATCGTGCACAACGACTACCGCTTCGATAACGTGATCCTCGATGCTGAAAACCCCATGCGCATCATTGGCGTGCTGGACTGGGAGATGGCCACGATCGGCGACCCACTGATGGACCTGGGCAACAGCCTGGCCTACTGGATCGAGGCAGGCGACCCGGCGCCGGTGCAATTGATGCGACGCCAGCCGAGCAATGCCCCCGGCATGCTGACCCGCCGCCAGTTCGTCGATTACTACGCCGAGCGTGCGGGCATACGCCTGGACAACTTCGATTACTACTATTGCTATGGGCTGTTCCGCCTGGCGGGCATCGTGCAGCAGATCTACTACCGCTTCTACCACGGCCAGACCCAGGACAAGCGCTTCGCCCAGTTCATCCACATGAACCGGCTGCTGGAGCAGATGAGCTTGCAGGTAATGGCCAAGTCCACGCTCTGACGACAGACAACAAGGAAAACAGCATGTCCAAGACCCACCTGTTCGACCTCGATGGCAAGATCGCTTTCGTCTCCGGCGCCAGCCGTGGCATTGGCGAAGCCATCGCGCACCTGCTGGCCCAGCAAGGCGCCCATGTGATCGTTTCCAGCCGCAAGCTGGAGGGCTGTCAGCAGGTGGCCGATGCGATCATCGCCGCAGGCGGCAAGGCCACTGCAGTGGCCTGCCACATCGGTGAACTGGAACAGATCCAGCAGGTGTTCGCCAGTATCCGCGAACAGTTCGGGCGCCTGGACGTGCTGGTCAACAACGCCGCCACCAACCCGCAGTTCTGCAATGTGCTGGATACCGACGCAGGTGCGTTCCAGAAGACCGTCGACGTCAATATCCGCGGCTATTTCTTCATGTCGGTCGAAGCCGGCAAGCTGATGCGTGAAAACGGCGCTGGCAGCATCATCAACGTGGCGTCGATCAATGGGGTTTCACCGGGCCACTTCCAAGGTATCTACTCGGTGACCAAGGCAGCGGTGATCAACATGACCAAGGTCTTCGCCAAGGAATGCGCGCAATTCGGCATCCGCTGCAATGCCTTGCTGCCGGGCCTGACCGACACCAAATTCGCGTCGGCGCTGGTGAAAAACGATGCAATCCTCAACGCCGCACTGCAGCGGATCCCACTCAAACGCGTGGCCGACCCCAAGGAAATGGCCGGCGCCGTGCTGTACCTGGCCAGCGATGCCTCCAGCTACACCACCGGCACCGCACTCAATGTCGACGGTGGTTACCTGTCCTGATCAGGCCTTGATCGCCTGCAGGGTGTAACTCAGCGGCAAGCGCTCGGGCGCCAGGCGCAGGCGCCATTCGCCGTCGGCGCCTTTGTCCATCTGCCCGGGTAACGCCTCCCAGGGGATGCTCTGGTGCTCGACCAAGGCCGCCAGTTGCAGCCCTTGCGCCAGCAAGGCACTGATGACTTCGCCCAGGCCGTGGTTCCACTCATGGGTTTCGGTCTGGGTGAGGCGTTGATCGCTGTCGACGTAGGTCTGGTCGCTGTGCCAAACCGTCGGTGCTTCTTGTTCGAAGTAGGGATACTCCAGTTGCAGCCGGTCCTGGTGGTCTTCATTGACGGCCATCAGCATCGGGTGCCCATCGCGCAGAAACAGCCGTCCGCCAGGTTTGAGCAAGGCCGCCACTGCACGGGCCCAAGGCTCGATGCGCGGTAGCCAGCACAATGCACCGATACCGGTGTAGACCAGGTCGAAGGTGCTTGCCTGCAGTGCCTGATCGGCCTGATAGACATCGGCTTCTACGTAGTCGATGGCCGTATTGCAACGCCCGGCAAGGCGCCGCGCCTGCATCAGCGAAGCTGCCGAATAGTCCAGGCCGCAGACCAGCGCGCCCAACCGCGCCAGCGACAAGGTGTCGGTGCCGATATGGCATTGCAGATGAGCTGTGCGCAGGCCTCGAATATCGCCAAGGCGTGGCAAGTCGAAGCGTACGGTCTCGGAAAGGTGCGCGGGCTGCTGGACCAGCAGCTCGACCTCGTAGTCCTTCGAGGCGGCATGCAGCGGCGCGCGCTCATCCCAGCTGGCGCGGTTGAGTTGATGCGATCGGTCCATGATTGTACGTCCTTGTTATTTGAGTTGCGGTCCCCGGCCCCTTGGCGGACTTGCCAGCGAGGCGCCGGCAAAGCCCCCAATAGCTCCAAGCGTTACAGGCAGGTGGCCGCCGCCGCCCGCCGCTGCAAGGCCACGCCGTCGTTCTTCTGCGCGTAGTAATCCACCCGCGTGCCACCCGCCTGCGGGTAGACATCCACGAACGACTCCGCTTCGCGGGTATACACCGTCAGCCCACCTTGCTTGCGCGGCTCCAGGTAGCCACTGGCGTCGTCCCCGAACACATCCTCCTTCTGCCAACTGAACTGGATGCATTGGGCCACCCGCTCCGGCGCCTTGTGCGAATCGAGCTGTGCAGTCGGCTTGCCGCCACGGGCCGTATCCATGGCTGCAGAAGCGCAACCGACCAATACCAGCGCCGCAGCCATCGGCAGAATTGCTCGCATGTTCCATCCTCGGGGCAAAAAAGAAAGCGACTCTAGCACTGCGCAGCATTGCGAGTGAATTGTCACACGGGGGCTGTTGTCGCAGATAAGGCATGCCGCCAACAGGAGATTGTCATGAAAGTACCTCGTCTTTTGCCTTCACTGCTACTCGCCGCCCTGCCCTGCCTGCCAATGATGGCGTCAGCCGCACCCTCGGCTGAAGAGAGCGTTACCGCACCAGAAACTCACAACCGCGAACTCAAAGTGGGCGACAAGGCCCCCGACCAGTACAAACGCGACGACGAAGCCTTGACCGACTGGAAGGCCAAGGGCCTGCCAGCACCGGAGAAAGAAAGCCACTGGGTACGCATGGGCGACCACTATGTACTGGTGCAGATCACCAATGGCGTTGTGCTGGCCATCCACCCGGCGTCCTGACTCAACCGGCAGCGGTCAACGCCGCCATGTGCACCGTGTTGCGCCCGGCTGCCTTGGCCTGATACAGCGCCGCGTCAGCCTGGGCGAGCAGGCTCGCGGTAGTGTCGTGCGGGCCAGGCACGCCGCACCACAGCCCCACGCTGAAGCGCAGCGTGATCTGGCCACCGGCAAAGTGCGCCGGGCTGAGGGCAATGGCCTCCCTCAGGCCCTGCAAGGCTGCCATCGCGCCGTCACGATCGGTGCGTGGCAACAGCAGCAGAAACTCCTCCCCCCCATAGCGGCCAAGACTGTCGCCGTTGCGCAGGCGCTGCTCCAACTGACGCACGCAATGGCACAACACCTCGTCACCGGCCAAGTGCCCATACAGGTCATTGATACGCTTGAAATGGTCGAGGTCGATCATCGCCACGGCCAAGCTGCTGCGTTCGCCACGGGCGCGGTCCAGCTCGCAGGCAAAGCGCTCCAGAATCGCCCGCCGGTTGTAGGTACCCGTCAGCACATCGCGCAAGGCCAGGTGCTGCAGGCGTGATTCGCTGCGCTCCTTGGCCATCAGCACCAGGCCGATGGAGTACATCATCACCGTTACCGTACCGATGGCGACGGAAATGCTCTGCTTGAGGTTGCTGGTGTCGTAGCGCATTTCCACGGCCGTGCCATTGACCACTGCAAGCGCACGCATGCCCAGCCCGACCAGGCTGACAAGGGCGCCAATCTGCAGCAACAGGTGCGCCCTGCCCGGCCGTTCGACGTGGCGCCGCACCCAGTACAGGATCAACGTGCACTGCAGCATCAGCACCAGCGTCGCCAGCAGCATGCGCGGCTCCACGGTGTCGAGCAGCAGCATCAGGCCCACCAGCATGCAGGCGGGAATGATGAAGACCTGCCGCCACGGCACAGCCTGCTCGCGCACGCGAAACAGGCTGGCCGAATAGAAGGCCAGGGCCAGTGAAAGCAGGCTGTTGCCCACCCCGTAGCTGAACCACAGCGGGGCGTGCCCATAAACGGTGTAGCAAACGTAGGCCAACGCGTGGGCGAGCAAACCGCAAGCGGTAAGCCAGAGGTTGTCTTGGCGATTGGACTGGCCGACCAGCAACAGGCAGAACGCCAGGATGGTCGCGACCAGTGCAACGGCGGCGAACAGCGTGGGTGTATGGGCGATCATCATGATTCACCGTGTGGCAGATGGCCGTCTTCGTTGCGGCCTGTGCCAAGTCTAAGCGCCCAGCCGCAGTCGAGCCATGACCGAGCGGGACAGAACAGCAGCCGGCAGGCACGCCACTCGTCGTCACCGCGGCAAAAAATTGCCCGCCCAGGAAACCAAACGGATCGATCACAGTCTCAGCAAGTGTCCCGTAAACCTATGCGGATCAAGGACCTATATCGTGATGACCCGCCTTGCAAGCCTTTCTCTGATCGCCGCTTTTCTGTTGGTTGCCGGCTGCCACCATCATCGCTACCACGATGACGATGGCGGATGGCGCGATGGCGACCGTGATCACCGCCACCATCACCGGCATGACCGCGACGATGACGATCGCCGCTACCGTGACCGCGGCTATCGCTGACACGTCTTTGCAATCCACTCTTAACCTGATGATTCTTCGAGGCTCCCTATCATGCGTCTGACTTTGCCTTCCCTTGCCCTTGGCCTGCTGCTGTGCCAAGGCGCTTTCGCCGGTGACGGTACCGCCGCCATCGGCGGTGGCCTGGGTGGCGTCCTGGGTAATGTTGTCGGCCAACAGCTCGGCGGCAGCACTGGTGCAGCTGTCGGCGCAGGCCTTGGCGGTGCCGCCGGCAGCGCGGTGGCTGCGCGCAAGGGCAACCGCACCGAAGCCGCCATCGGTGGTGGCCTGGGCTCGGCAGGCGGTTCGCTGTTGGGCGGCAAGGTCGGCGGCTCGACCGGCTCGACCATCGGCGCCGGCCTGGGCGGCGCGGCAGGTGGTGCGATTGGCAACCACCTGGGTGACAACAACGGCAAGAAGCACCGCCGCCACCGTCACTGATTCAGCGCAGCCTCTGCAGGGGCCGGCTTGCCGGCTCCTGCATCGATCACCCAGTCTCCCGCCGCCTTAACAAGGCAAACCCTCTCCCCGCTGACCCTCATCAACACCCTCTTCACCACAAGCTGCCACACTGACTGCTACTGTCTTTCGTGCCCCCTTGAGTGAAGGAACACCCCCGCCCCATGAACCAGGAACTGCTCTGGGTCCTCGGCCTGCTGGCTGTCGTCATCATGCTCTTTGTCATCAACCGACCACGCATGGACGTCGTCGCGCTGCTGGTGATTCTCGCCCTGCCACTGTCGGGCATCCTCACCGTGGAGCAGGCCCTGGCCGGCTTCAGCGACCCCAACGTGGTATTGATCGCTGCCTTGTTCGTGATCGGCGAAGGGCTGGTGCGTACCGGCATCGCTTATCGCATCGGCGAATGGATGAGCGACCGGGCAGGCAACAGCGAGGCGCGCCTGCTGGTGTTGCTGATGGTTTCAGTGGCCGGGCTGGGTTCGGTGATGAGTTCGACGGGCGTGGTCGCGATCTTCATCCCGGTGGTGCTGAGCATCGCTGCACGTCTGCAGATTTCGCCAAGCCGCCTGATGATGCCGCTGAGCTTCGCCGGCCTGATCAGTGGCATGCTCAGCCTGGTGGCCACACCACCCAACGTGGTGGTGCACAGCGAACTGGTACGCCAAGGCGAGCAAGGTTTCAGCTTCTTCAGTTTCACGCCGTTCGGCCTGGTGGTGCTGGTGCTGGGGATTGGCTACATGCTACTGACACGCCACTGGCTCAACGGCGAAGTACGCAAGGACGGCCGGGTGGAGAGCCGCCGCACCCTGCTCGACCTGGTACTGGACTACAAGCTCAACGGCCGGGAGCGGCGGCTACGTATTCGGGCGCAATCGCCGTTGATCGGCCATACCCTCGGGGAGCTTGAGCTGCGCACCCGGCATGGCGCCAACGTGATCGGTATCGAGCGCCAGCACAAGTTCACCACGCGGGTGATCGCCGCCGATTCGAGCACCGTCCTGCAGCAGGGTGACGTGCTGCTGCTCGACCTGTTCGCCAATCGCGATGACCTGCGCAGCCTGTGTCAAACCATGCAACTGGAACCTCTTCATTTCAAGGCCGCTTATTTCATCGACCAGTCCCAGGAGTTGGGCATGGCCGAAGTGTCCCTGCCCCACGGCTCGCAACTGATCGGCAAAAGAATCCTGGACCTTGCCTTTCGTACCCGCTACGGCCTCAACGTGGTTGGCTTGCGCCGTGAGCAGGCGGCGATCGACGAGCGACTGGTGGAAGAACCGCTGCGCCTTGGCGACACGCTGCTGGTCGTCGGCCCCTGGAAGGCGGTACGCCAGCTGCAAAGCCAGCCAAAGGACTTCCTGGTACTGAGCTTGCCTGCCGAGATCGACCAAGTGGCACCGGCCCGTACCCGGGCACCCTATGCCCTGATCAGCCTGGCGGTGATGGTCGGGCTGATGGTCAGCGGCGTGGTACCCAATGTGATCGCCGCGTTGATCGGCTGCCTGCTGATGGGGGCCGGGCGCTGCATCGACATGAACAGCGCTTACCGCGCCGTTCACTGGCCAAGCCTGATATTGATCGTCGGTATGCTGCCCTTCGCCCAGGCGCTGCAGCAGACCGGGGGTATCGACCTGGCAGTGGGCGGGCTGGTCAGCCTGCTGGGCGGCGCCGGGCCGATCGCCATGCTCGCCTGCCTGTTCACGGTCACAGCGGTGATCGGCCTGTTCATCTCCAACACCGCCACCGCCGTACTGATGGCGCCCGTTGCCATCAGCACGGCAACACAGTTGGGCCTTTCGCCCTATCCGTTCGCCATGACTGTGGCCTTGGCGGCATCCGCGGCGTTCATGACCCCGGTTTCCTCACCGGTGAATACCTTGGTGCTCGGCCCGGGCCAGTACCGCTTTGCCGACTTCGTCAAGGTGGGCGTGCCCTTCACAGTGCTGGTGATGCTGGTGACGGTACTGATGGTGCCATGGTTCCACGGTTTATGACGCCAGAGGATATTGGCCATTATCCTGCGCGATCTCGGCAGATTGACATTGAGTGGCCTGCGCAAACAAACTGGGGTGTTATTGCCCCAGGTGCCCACAGCCGTTGTCCTGGATTTCGTCTCCGCTTGTCGGTCGAGCCTATGGTTTTTCCAGCCCAGTCGCGCTTGTTGCCCTATTTCGCCGTGTTCGGCCTGACCTTCGCCCTGACCCTGGGCGGCATCCTGGCACGGCCAATCGAATCCTTGTCCCTGTTCTGGCCCGTCAATGCAGTGCTGGCCGGTGTGCTGTTGCGCTACCCGCGCCACGCCACCCCGGTGAGTTTCACCCTGGCCTGGCTGGCCATGATCGCCGCCGACCTGGCTTGCGGCAGCGCCTGGCTCTCGGCGCTGTGGCTCAACCTGTGCAACCTGAGCGTAGTGGTGACGGTGTGGCTCTTGCTGTCACGCTTACCGCGCCTGCACCGGCGCATGCGCAGCCCGCAGGGAGTGCTCAGCGTATTCGGTGCCTGCGCGGCCGGTGCCATGGTGGCGGCTTGCATGGCCTGCGTGGTGGCTGCCCCGTGGTTCGAGCAATCGCTGCGCACCACCTGGCTGGCGTGGTTCAGCGAGCAGTTCTCGACCGCAGTGCTGGTGCTGCCGGTGCTGCTGACGGCGCCATCGGCGCGCGCGCTGGTCCGCAGTGGAGCCCAGGCCGTAAGCCTGCCCCCCTTGCTGGTGCTGCTGGCCTCGCTGGTCTTCAGTATCGCCTTCGGCGGACCGGGGGCCATTGCCTTCCCGATCGCAGCACTGCTGTGGTGCGCATGGACCTACTCACCGTTTCTGGTTTCATTGCTGACACTGACTACCGGCAGTACGCTGATCGTTGCGGTGGCGCAGAACCTGATGCATTTCAGCGCGCCGCAAAGCGAGCTTGGGGTCACCACATTGATGTCGGCCCGTCTGGGCATCGCCATGCTGGTGCTCGGGCCGCTGGTGGTTTCTTGCGTCAGCCAGGCCAACCGTAGCCTGCTGGCGCGCCTGGCGCATCAGGCCACCATCGATCACCTGACCGGAGCACTGACCCGCAGCGCCTTCACCCGCCGCGCCAATGCCCTGCTCGACAGCCGCCAGCAACATGCCCAGGCATTGCCGCTGACCTTGATGATGCTCGACATCGACCATTTCAAGTCGATCAACGATCGCCATGGCCACGCCGTAGGCGACCAGGTGCTGCGCCAGTTCGCCCACACCCTGCAAGACCAGTTGCATGAAGGCGAGCTGGTGGCGCGCATGGGCGGTGAAGAGTTTGTAATCCTGCTGCCGGGCCTCGCGCCAGACCGGGCCAACTTCACCGCTGAGCGCTTGCGCAGAGCGGTCCAGGACCTACACCTGGCGCAGGGCGACGAGCGCCTGCAGATCACCGTCAGCATCGGCCTGGACGGCTGCGCCGGGCATGAACCGGCGCCGGGTCTGGACGAGCTGTTGGCCCGTGCGGACCAGGCGCTGTACCGCGCCAAGGCCCACGGCCGCAACCGTGTCGAACTGGCAGAGGCACAGGGCGCCGGGTAATTTGACTCACCCCATCAGCAAATCCCAGGACAACTTGGCGATCAGCACGCACAGCAAGACCAGGAACAGCCCGCGCACAAAGGCTGCGCCCTTGCGCACGGCCAGCCAGGTCCCGGTCAGCGCCCCAAGCACGTTGCATGCGGCCATGGGCAAGGCAATGGCATAAAGCACATTGCCCGATGGCACGAAGAACACCAGCGCCGCGAGGTTGGTGGCGATGTTGACCACCTTGGCAGAGGCCGAGGCGTGCAGGAAGTCCAACGCGAAAAAGCGAATGAACAGGAAGATCAGGAAGCTGCCGGTTCCTGGCCCGAACAGGCCGTCGTAGAAGCCAATGGCGCCACCGATCAGTACCGCCAGGCATTGCTCCTTGCGGCCGATCTTCGCCGGCGCGTGCAAGGTGCCGAAATCCTTCTTGCAAAAGGTGTAGATCGCCATCAGCACGATCAGCACCAGCACTGCCGGGCGCATCACGCTGGGCGGCACCAGCGACACCGTGGCCGCCCCTGCAAACGACATGATGAACGCACTGAGCGCCGCCGGCACGATCAACCCCCAGTCCAGGGTGACCTTGCGAATGAACGAGCGCGCCGCGAAAGCCGTACCGCACACCGATGCCAGTTTGTTGCTGCCAAGCAAGGCCGCAGGTTGCGCCGTGGGCAATACGTTGAACAGCGCCGGGATCTGAATGAGCCCACCACCTCCTACCGCAGCATCGATCAGGCCGGCGGCAAAAGCGAACAGGGAGAGTACGGCGATATCCATCATGGCGCGGTTCCAGGCAGTGAAAGCAGACCGCAAGGCTAATCAAATCGGCGCGCCTGTGTTGAAATGCCATATTGCAAAAACTGCAACCAGGAGACCTTCATGGCATTGGACATGCTGCGCGAAATCCAGGCCTTCGTCAGCGTCGCGCACAAACGCAGCTTCGTCGCCGCCGCCCGCGCCCTGGGCCGCTCGCCCAGCGCCGTGACGCGGGCAGTACAGGCTTTGGAAGACAACAGCGGGTGCAAGCTGCTCAACCGCAATGCCAATGCGGTGACTCTCACCGAAGCCGGCGAGCGGTTATTGCCCCACGCCGAACGCTTGCTCGATGTGCAACGTGATGCCGCCGATGAATTGGCCGCACTCAGTGGCAGCGCACAGGGCTGGATCCGCTTCGGCGTGCCGCAATTGCTTGGCGAACATGTGCTGCCCGGTGTGCTGGCGGCGTTTTCCCGCCGCCACCCCCAGGTAACGCTGGACGTCCACTACCGTGACGAGGCGCTTGACCCTTTGCTGGGCAAGCTCGATTTCGTGGTCCGCGGTGCGTTTCCACAATCAAGCGAGCTGATCGGTTACCCACTGTGGCGCTACCAGCGCCATCTGTACGCCAGCCCGGACTACCTGGCGCGCCATGGCATACCCAAGCGGCCAGAGGACCTGGCTGACCATTCGCTGATCCTGCATACCGCCCCGCGCATACTCAAGGCCTGGCACTTTTGCCAAGGTGGCCGAATCACCAGCCTGCGCCCCCATCCAAGGCTGCGACTGAGCTCAGGCGATGCGGTCTACCACAGTACACTGGCCGGTGCCGGCATTGCCCGCCTGGCCGACTGGGTGGGCGAGGCACAAGTCGGTGCCGGCCGGCTGGTGCGTGTTTGCGCAGATTACCGGCTGACATCCAGTACCGGCCAAGACCCGCAAATGCACGCTGTGTATCCTGCCGGCGAGTTGCCAGCGCGGGTCCGTGAGCTGCTGCTGGCCCTGCGCCAGGCGGGCAATGGGGGCAACCGGCAGGCTCGCTGACATCTGTTCAAATTCTGCTCAATTCAACAGAAGCCGCAAACGGCTTGGCTTACAGCATTTTATCCACAGACCTACCCACGTTTTTTGTGGACAGATTTCCCCGCGTAAAGAAGGACTTATCGCACGCGCAGTAGCGCTGCATTCGCCGCCTTGACCAGCTCGATCCACTCAACCGCACTGATCACGCCTGATTGCTCAAGCGCATCGGCACTGCGCAACGCCTGGTCGTATTCATTTTCTTCGAGAATGCCTGCGGTCAGGAAGCGGCTACGCCACTCCAGCAGCGCTGAAGGGTCCTTCTTGCATTCCATCTATATGTCGACTCCAAGGTAAAAGGCCGGCCCACTGCCGCGACTCATTATGACGCGAGCGGGAGAGTACACGAGGCCTTTTCACTTGAGAACGACTTGCAGCTACCGCCAGTCTAACGGTATACCAAGGACCATTGCCGCAACGGCCCGACGCTGGCTCCCCTGGCAAAAGGGCGGGCCGGAGGGGGGAGTTTTGTCAGCCAGGAGGGATGGTGCCCAGTAGGCCTACCAAAAGGGTGAGCAGAAGAAAACCACCCAGAAATAGCGCGAGCTTGCCCATCAGAACCTCTTCAATGTGATAGCAGGGATGAAAAGCATTATCGGCGCAGCGCTGATACGGATACAGATTCAGGTTTGATGAAAAAAGGCGTATCAGATGCGATCGGCCACGCATCCAGCCAAGCGTGCTCACCATGTGGCAGTGGTCGTGGGAGGTCACAAGAGCGCGTTTGACTTGTCGACACCGGCATACAATTGCAACTTTAAGTTTCAGTGCATAGCTGGCCAGCCTGCCAGCAGCATGATGCCTCTTTCAACGGTCAGGTCATCACAGGCTCAGCAATTACGGGCATCAGACGCAAGCCTGATCTACACGAATAGAAACAGCCTCTAAATTAATTTGTAGGAAGTTTTCCCCCTTACTGTAGGCCGCATCTTGGTGCCGAGTACCTGCTGTATGAAACCTCAGTTTCCGCAGCAATATCGAACTGCTAGGGTCCATTTTTCCTACAACGGCACGGAAGCCTTCAGCATGAGGGAAACATGGACCAGTTCAATACTTCTGGCCTGGGTCTGCAAAAATGCCTGCTCGCATTACGCAAAGAGCGGGATCTTCTGAAAGCACAGGGCAAAGATGAGGAGGCGCAACGGCTTACGCGAAAAATTGCGGGGATGGAGGCTACGCTGGCAGGGATGCCCCTGGAGATGAAGCCGCCGACGCTGCAGTAGCACTGCCCTTCCCTGTGCCGATGTTCGCTCGTCAACCACTGCGGGCTGAATATCGATTTGGGGCCGCTTTGCGGCCCATCGCCGGCAAGCCAGCTCCCACAGGCACAGTGCAGACCTCAAGAACTGCATGGTATCTGTGTGGCCGGCTTGCCGGCGATTGGCTGCGTAGCAGCCCTGATAACGCTAACTGACAGGCATTACCCCTAGCGCTGCCTGCATCCAGAAATGCACTGCAATCGATCCTGATAATTAATTTGTGGCGTGTGCGGATCCTGCCTACCGTGTGTCATCACTCAAGCCTGGGAAAAAGGCCCGACCATGAATGACCGCGAGTTCATCAATGCCATCGACGCCGATGGCCTGCCCCTGCACATTGCCGTAAAGAACGGGCGCATCACCCATATCGGCCCGCAGCGCGCCAGTGAGCCGGCCCGCGAAACCATCGACCTTGAAGGGCTGCTGGCGTTGCCTGGGTTCGTCGATGGCCACATTCACCTGGACAAGAGTTTCGTCGGCGACCGTTGGCGCCCGCACCAGAGCGTGGCCTCCCTGCGTGAACGGCTGGCGGTGGAAAAGCGCGAGCTCGCCAGCGCCCCGCCTATTGTCGAACGCGCCGATGCCCTGATTCGTCAGGCCGCCGCCTTCGGCACCCTGGCCATGCGCTGCCATGTGGATGTGGACGCCACCACCGGCCTTGCCAATCTGCGCGCCATCCTCGAAGCCCGCGAGAAGTGGAAAGACCTGATCGACATCGAGCTGGTGGCTTTCCCCCAGGCCGGCGTGGTGACCTGCCCCGGCACTGCCGAAGTAATGGAGGCTGCCGTACGCGAAGGTGTGCAGGTGGTGGGCGGTATCGACCCGACCACCCTGGACGGTGACGCCGAAGCGCAGCTGGACATTGTTTTCGGCATCGCCGACCGGCACGGGGTGAAGGTAGATATCCACCTGCACGAGCCAGGTGACATCTGCATAGCCCAGCTCGAACGCATCGCCGCGCGTACCCAGGCACTGGGCATGCAAGGTTTGGTGGTGGTGAGCCATGCCTATGGCCTGGGTGATGTTGTCGACAGCGTGGTGGACCGCACCGCCGAAGTGCTGGCCGGTGCAGGCGTGTCGATCATGACCAACGCCCCGGGCGAGCACGCTTTCCCGCCCGTGCTGCGCCTGCGCGCAGGCGGTGTGCGAGTGTTCACCGGCAACGACAACATCCAGGACGCCTGGTGGCCCTACGGCAATGGCGACATGCTGCAACGGGCCATGTTGGTCAGCTATCGCTCGGGCTTCAACACTGACGAGGAACTGCGGGTAGCGCTGCACATGGCGACCGAAGCCAGTGCCGGGGTGATGGGTAAAAAGGGCTATGGGCTGAAGGTAGGCAACGAAGCGAGTTTTGTGCTGTTCAAAGCCCCGAATGCTGCCGCTGCGGTGGCGGCAGCGCTGCATGAACGGGTGATCGTGCGCCACGGCGCGTTCTGGGGCGGGCCTGCGCAGTTGCAACTCAAGGCGTCGCAGTTTGCTGCAGAACTTCGCCGCAGGTGATGTAGGTGATCCCAGGACTAGAACTCCACCTTGCCCCGACCCGCCTTGACATTGCTCCGCCTGGCTTTGCCTTCCAGGCGGCGGGTCTTCGAGCCGAGGGTCGGCTTGGTGGGGCGGCGTTTCTTCTCGGTCTTGCCGGCTGTGGTTATCAACTCGGCAAGACGCGCCAGTGCGTCAGCACGGTTCTGCTCCTGGGTGCGGTACTGCTGGCCCTTGATGATCAACACGCCCTCGCCGGTGATGCGACTGTCGCGCAGCGCCAGTAGCCGCTCTTTATAGAACTCGGGCAACGATGAGGCAGGGATGTCGAAGCGCAGGTGCACGGCGCTGGACACCTTGTTGACATTCTGCCCACCCGCGCCCTGCGCGCGGATGTATGTCAGTTCGATTTCGGCATCCGGTAGATGCACGTTATTGGAGATGGTCAGCATGACATGGCCCTTGTAATTGCGCCCATTATCACAGGGTTCTCCGTTCTCCCATAGAAAACCCCGGTTTCTGGATAGGTGTCGGCCGTGCCGGCTTTCCGGCGATGTGGCCCATACTGATTACAGAGCATTGGATTGCTGCCCGCCATAGGCTGACATAGACCGATCAAAACACCCACATCTTGAGCGCTGGAAACACCAGGAAATCAGATTTTCCCTCGTCCTTGTAGCCCATTTCCCAAACATACTCGCACTGCGCTTTTTTCCGTCGCGGCCACTGTAGCTGCGCTCCAGTCTCGGCATGTCGTTGCTCATCAACGATACAGCTTTGACAGGCTGTGACGGTAAATCCCACAGACAGTCTCAGTTTTATGGTGGCTGTGCGTGTGGGCACGCTTGCGTGCGCCGGAGTTTTTCGTGATTTTACCGCCGGTCTGTCAACCCACGTACAGCTGCCCCCCCCCCCGCGACGCAGATGCCCTCAGGAGAAGCGTGAAGATCTCCCGCAGCGTGCGAACCGCTTCGAGGCGCCTCAACCTAAGTAAGTGGTTGTTGAAGAACAGCGGCTTGCCCTTAGCCTTACGCTTCTTGTTCAGCAGACTCGGGGCAGCGATGTCAGCAATGCTGCACATTGGCGCAGTTCAGCATTACATCGCCTTGCAGGTACGCCATCACGCAGCCTCTCTTCCCCGAAACGAACGCCCTACGGCCTCCAGCTCGCCACATGCATCTCCCTGAGGTACCAATCGAATGTCCACCCGACGATTTTCTGCGCGACCATTCACGGTGTCGTTGCTGCTGACCGGTTGACTGGCGGCAACACCTTGGACAGCAAAGCAACTGTCCGGGATATCGCCCATACGCTGCATCCAGTCGCGAACAGCGGAAGCGCGGGCACGAGAAAGATCGAGATTCTTGGCTGCATCGCCTCGCGCATCCGCATGCCCGGAGATAACGATCAACCAGCCAGGCTGGGCCTTGATTCCAACCAGTGCATTGACCAGCAGCTTGGTTGAACCCGGCTTGAGTTCGGCACTGCCAGGATCGAACAGGTTCAAGCTGTCGAGTTGGATTGGATCGGACGTAGGGGGTTCTTTGGCTTGCCTGGATGACCACTCTTGCCAACCTAACCACCCCAAGCATGCAATAGTGACCATCAGCAGCAGCAACCACGGCAACACGACACGCTTCTGCGCCGGAGGCTCGACTACAAATGTGTAGGTCGAAGGGGCAGAAACGGCAGCAGCCATTTGAGGCGTGATGGATGGCTCAGCAATCGTCGCCCAGGATTGCAGAGGAAGCGGCATCGCCGCCACCCGGCCTCCTGGCATACGCTGCAGGAGGCTGGCCAGTTGGTTTCGGAAGACCTGCAGCGCAACCAAAGGTGCATGGCCAAGGCGTTCCAAGCGGTGCTCCAGGCGGTTCAACTCGACAATCAGTTCGCTCAACCCCGCCGAACTCGACCTGCCCCACGCCACCATGCGAACCAAGGGATGCAACTGAGTAAACAGCCATGCAATGAGATCGATGCGAGCTGACGCCTGCACTGGCCATACGCGCGGCCACTCATCGCTCAGTGTAGCGAGCAGCGCCACACCCTCGGTCAAGCCCGTCACACCCGTGCGGTAGCTACGCGCCAGTACGAACGCCACCGCCGTCTGCAGCTCAATCCCGTTCAGCTCGAAGAGTCGCAAAGACAACCCCTCAACTTTTGCCCAGTCCACATCGGGACAGGCGGGGTGCGTGAGCTTGGCCAGCTCACCGTGCAACACCTTGAACTCATCGAAGTTGCCTGGATCCCCACCCAAGCGAACACGCATCCCAAAAAGTGCCGTCATCTGGCCCCCTGTCAGTTCCATTGCACGGGAAGGTAGCCTTCCTGCTTGAGGTGACGCACCACAACCCTGCCTTCGGCGCCGAGTGTGGTCCCAAAGGACGCCCTGCCGCCGCCCTTGATGACCACGTCAAGGGCATAGTCAAGATGGCCAGGGCGAGACTGAGGTATCAGCTGAACGCTCACCTGCGCCAGCCGGGGCTCATAGCGGCGCAACGTGCGGGCGATGTCGTTCATCAAGCCATGTGCTGAAGCCGGTAGCCCTTGCAGCACTGTGCCCATGTCCGGCAAGCCATAGTCGGGCAGATGCGAGAGTGATCCTGCACGGCTGTTGAGAATGCGCTGAATGTTGTCCAGCACCGAGAGGGTCAGCTGGTCATCTTCATTCACCTGGTCCAGCGCTAGCTCACCGCAAAAGTTCTGCAACAGGATTTCGTAAAGAGAAGGACTGGTCTCAGGCATGCAGTCAGCCCTCCGCACGATGTTGAAGCGTCAGTCGGTTATCGCCCAATTCCAGCACTCTGGCCTGATCCGGTTCGAGGTCGTCACGCTGCAAGACAACGCGCCACGTATTTTCGATAACGTCTGGACTTCGGAACAGCGCAACCACAGCAACATACCGAGCGTCGCCTTGTAGAGGTGTACTCAGCTGCGCCGCCTCGCCGGGCTTTATCACCACCACGCGCTCATCGAGCAGATCATCGCGAAGCACTCGCTCACCTTGACTTACCAGTTCGTCATAGGTGGCGTTCTCCAACGCCTTGCTGTCCTTCAACTGGTAGACCCGCACCAGCACCGGCACCGACAATCCGCTCATCTCTTCGACATCGGTATTTATCGCTGACCGGCCGTTGAGATCCAGATGCAGCGTCTTTACTTGCTTGTAGAAGATCGCTTGGGCAGTAGACGCCGTACCGTCTGCAACCTTTTGTGCAAAGCCACACCCACTCAGTACTGCAACAAGTGTCGATGCCGTGAAGCATTTAAAAACGGTACGCCACATGCTGTACCTCCTTCCTGCAAGGGTTCGGCTGCAGACCTTGATATCGGCCCAGGTTAATCGTGATCGTGTCGTCTTGAGCCGATGCGAGTACGCCCTCTGCCCGCTTCAATACAGCGGTCATGCCAAGCATCGACCGAGTGCGTCCTAGTACAGGAGCCGGCACCATCTCGCGTGGAATTGAGAGCTGTAGCAGCGCTGTGCAACGCCATCCCAGGTACACCTCAAGCAACACCCACAAATCGGCTATCAGCCGGCCACCAGGAAGCCACTCACGCGCTTCATCCTGGTCCTCGGTATACAGCCGCAGGCGCAGCTGGCTGTTCGCGTCGTGCCCGACAGCGCCCAACGGCATGCCCTGGCCCAAAGTCACCGGACGCTCTGGTGCAAGGCTGGCGGGCTGCTCAAGCACAACACTCTGCGGCCAATGCCCGGTCACGTGCGTATCCGTGTGTGGCGCCAGCAACTTCACCAACGCACCAATCCCCTCCACGTTGCGCGTGGGAAGACGCATGACGCTAAGCAGGGCCAGAAAACGTGACATCGGTGTGGCGATACGCTCTGCCGTACCGGGAATGCCCAACCCGATCAAGCCCAATAAACACTGTGAAGTGGCATCGCGCCCACCCGGTTCGAACGTTGCCGGGTAGGAGTACTTGCGCCAGATCCGATAGAACTGGGTGAATATTCGATGGTTGAAGATATCGAGGAAGTGCTCCACCGCCTCATGGCCTTCGCGTCGCAGGGCGATATCGTCCAGATAGGCCGTGGGCAAAGGAGAGTCGACGCCATACAAACCCAGCAGCCGGGTTCGCACGGTCAGCGGTCGGTGTGGAGCAGACTCGTCGATTTCAATGGCCTTCAACTCGCCTGCTGGAAATCCCATTCCAGGATCTGGCCGGAACCTGATTAGGTCATCGCCGGGATGTGCAGTGCTGCCCAACGGTGGTTGTTCAGCCAACACCTGCTCCAGCACCTGGCAGAAGCGGTAGACGTTAGCCGTCGACACCTGTTCAGCCAACACATGCACAATGCCCTCGGCCTTCAACCGGGAATACGCTGACTGTGATGTTCGCTCCATCGCAGGCACCTCCCCGTCGGCTGCAAAATCATCGTCAGTTGAGTGCACAAATGAATGTCCGCATACAGAGCGAAGAACCGGCTGAGCATTTCACCAAACAGGCAGATATCCCCCTCGCCTGAAAAGCCATTGCTATCGACCGTCACTTCGATATCCACACCTCGCAGCAAGAAGCCTTTCTCGAAGCGCTGGATCAGGTGATGCTTGACGTCGACAATGGCCTCCAGACGGCGGCGGTTGGTTTCGCTACCCGTCCACTCATACAAGGCCAACGTGCCACGCAGTACTTCTGCACTGTTGAGCATCGGTAGAAAATTCGACCCCAGGTGACTGAGTACCCGCCAGTGAAAACGGTCGCGATTCGGCGGGTAGTACGGTAGGGTCGGCGCGGTCAGGTTGCGCACTCGCAAGCCTGCCTGTGTGGACTGCGCCGCAGCGTCGAGCAACGTACTGCGCAATGCTTTTCGCGGCAGCTGGCCATTGGTACCGGTCAGGCGCAACGACAGGCTTTTGCGATTGAGCAATACATCTTTGTCAAAGCCCTCCCCGCCAAGAATCAGCCAAGTGTCATGAAGACCATTGGCGCCGCGTCTCAGGCGGGTATGAAAATAGCGCTCGGGGGCCTCATCGCGAAGCATCCCCCCTTTGTGACGAAAGCTGCTGAACGGCACGTAATCCTGACGAACGCTGTCTTTCGCTCCAGAAACCTTGTCTACCGAGTAGATCTCTGTATGACCGTCCTGCAAGCGCATTGGGCGAAGCAAGTATTCATTCTGCAACGGGTCCAAGATGAGTGGATCAGCCTCTAGTGCAAATAAGTTGATCACGGGGACCGCGTGCAAACGAATGTGCTCTTGCGTCGGCGTAAACGTATGCGACCAGTTCTCACTGAGTACTACTTCAAGTTCGAACCACGGCGCGTGCGCAGGCAGCACGAGCGATTCCAGGCCGCAGAGCGTCACGAACATGAACTTCTCGCGGAACGTAAAGTACTCCAGCAACAACTGATAACCGCTGAATGCGCTATCGCCTTTAGGCCAAAGGCGATCATCGTCCGCAAACCCCTTTGGCTTGAATTGCCCCGCAAATGCCTTGCGCTGCGCCTCGCCTGGCAAGCGCACATGCAGCGCCTGCACGTTCAATGTCAGCGCCTGGTGCAGTACACTGGCAAGCGCCGCGTCGCCATTCAGATACAAGGGGATATGCGCGAGGTCGAGTTGATCCCAGCTGGCCAGTGCTCCACGCGCGAAGCGTAGACGTAGAACTGCACGTCCATCGGGCTCATGGTCAAGTCGCACGGTTTCCAGATTGAGCGGTCGTAGCGTCAAATCCTGCGTGGTGGAGTAGCTGCAGCGGGTACGGTGCTGACCCACCGGTTGTGATAGCACCTGAAAGCCTCTTGCGACCGCCTCGCTGCCCTTCATCTGATTGACATCTGGCATAAGCTCGACGATGGCCAGCGATGGGATGGTACGCAGGTAATGCGGCCACAGCAGGCTGACCAGCCCCTCCGTCAGCTCAGGCAGGTCATCGTCCAATTTCTCACGCAGACGCCCCATCAAGAACGCAAAGCCTTCGAACAAGCGCTCCACATAGGGATCTTCAGCGCCGGGTTTATCCAGGTTGAGCTGCGCCGCCCGATCCGGGAAAGCTTGGGCAAACTCCTTACCTGCTTCCCGCAAGTAGCGCATTTCAGCGTCGAAGTAACGCAGGGTTAGGTTGTCCGTAGTCAAAACAGATTCCTGATCAAAGTGAATTAACTGCACAGGATTGCAGCGCGTACCGGGTCAATGGATACGAGTGCTGCCAACTGGTGTTCCATTTGCCGCGCCAACGCAGGCCGGTCAGCATCGTTGCGCTGGTTTTTCAAACGCAGCAGCTTGAGTAAACGCGCCTTGACCTCGAAGAGCAGGTCGGGCTCCCAGTCGGCAAATGTGTGGCGTTGCGCGGCAGCGTCCAGCTCAGTGAACAAATGAATGGCCAGCTCGGCCTTGCCGCACTGTTCGGCCACTCGCGCCATCAGCAAACGCAGTAACCAACGTTGCCGCCCGGTCTGCACGTCTGGACGGCTCGCCAGCCACGCCAGCGCGTGCTCCACGCCATCAGCATCCGCTTGCGCCAGTGCCTCGGGCTCCAAGGCGAATATTTCGCATGCAGCCGCCGACGATGCGGGGGCCGCTGTGGGCAGCCATTGTTCTGGGCGATTACCGCTGACCTGCTGGTTGATCCACTCACGCGTGGCTTCATCGGCGAATGGCGAGCCATCGCTCCAACACAGTAACTCCACGCCCGGCAGGCGTTGCAGCAGCATGCCCAGATCGTGTTTGACCACATCCGCCCAGCTCTTGGAGGGTTCAGCTGATTTGCTCAGGGCCTGATGGAGATACCATTGCAAATCCAACCAGAAGTGGTTGACGCCTTCGGCATACATTTGCTCGACCTGATCAATCAGCTCGTTCCAGCTTTGCTGCAAGTGCAAGCGCTTGAGCTGAGCGCGATACTCGCCGCGAGGCGGTGCCAGACGGGTAACCCCCTGCGCAGTTTGCGGCGGCAGTTGATGCACGGTGTCCCAACGCAAACTCTTCATCAGCCGATGCGCCGCCAACCACCCTTCTGGTTGATCACGTAGATAGCTGGCTAGCCCTCTACCACTGTCCAGCAGATCTCGGCCCGACTTTATGGGTGTTGGGCTCGGGCCTGCCGCCCTACTGTCTACGGGTGAATCACTGCCAGTCTGAGGGACGATTGCATCAACACCTCCCGACACAGCGAGTCGGGCAGTGAGGGCACCGTACAACGCGTCCAGTCCTGGCAGTTGGTCTTCAGGCCAATGGCTGAAGCAGTGCTCCAACCATACCAAAGCAGCCACCGTTCGCTCGGTTTCAGCCTTGACCACCTGTGGGTACAGCGACAAGCTTGCCAGGACCCTGCTGCCGGCAAGCCACTCCAAGGCCATCTTGCGGCTGTTGCCACGCACAGGCAGGATGCCGTCGGCATAACGTTCCATTAACGCTGCCAACAAGTTCAAGCCATCCGCCAAGCCTGCCTCTCCGTCCCGGTGCAAGCGTGCCCAGAGGTAGTAAGTGGCAACGCGAAGGTCTTTACACGAGTGCTGGAGCAGCTTCTGCCCCAGCTGCGCCACCAGCTCCACATCCGCCCCGGAAAGCTTGTTGACCTCCTCGCGCATATGCTGGAAGTCGTCGTCATAAACCGGATCCTCGCCTACGGGCGCGTCATCACGGATGGGGGTCAACCAGGTTTTCCAGCACTCGCTGTGCTCGCGCGCCACGGCCAGTGGCTCGCAACCGGGTAAACAGCTTTCGATCAGGCTTTTCAGACTCATTCGATGCCCCCATTCTGCGCGTACTGCGGTGTGTCACGGCCATCGACCAGAAAGATCTCTCGCGGCAAGCTGAACCCTCGCAATTTGAGCAGCGCAAGCGGGCCTTCCCGCAACTCGGTGCGCAAGTGCCAAGTGAGGCGCAAACCATCTGGCGCATCCAACACGACCCGGAAGCGGCTATCGCCGTCGTCCAACGCCGTGACATTGGCCTGCTCCAGCAGACGAATCAGTCCCCAGGTGCCCTGGTAGTCCGCAAAGAGACGTTCGCCGGTGTAGACACTGCTCCACGTAAGGCTGATGCCGGGGTGGTCACCCTGCCCGGGCCAGTGAAAGCGTTGCCAGCTTTCTCGCTGGTTGAAGTAATGGTGCTTTTCACCATTGAGCACGAACGTGGTCTGCACCACATCACGCACAGGTTTGCCTTGCAGCTCGAAGCTCAAGCCCATACCGCCATCGGTGTACAACACATCGGCCAGACGACTGAGCTGATTGATCGCTGTCAGAAAGTCCGGGTTGAAACGCAGCCCCTGGCTTTGCCGCGGGTCTGCCACCCAGCGGCTACCTTCTTTTCGTAGAAGCCCCGTGAGCTGCTGGGCCAGAAACTGTTCGATCCGCCCGGAGTCGGCGCGGATCATCTGCCCCAGCATGGGCAACGAGGCGCCACTGCTGGTGGCCGCGAAGGGATACCGGCCGCTGAAAGCACCCTGCCACTCGTCGACGATCGAGCGCTGCCACGCCCTGTTGAGGCCTGCCGACGACGGCTGCAGAATCTGTTGCCAGGCCTGATCCAGCGGCTGCACGAAGAGCGTATTGGCAGCCGCGCCCCAGTCGGCGCCCAGGCTGGCGGCGATCAGGTTGCCATAGGCCTGGGTATCGGTCAGGTCCACGCTTTTACCTTGGAATACCGTCTGCGCCAAGGCCTGGATCATTGCTTCAGGATCGGGCGCATTGACCACCTGCTGCAGCTTCAAGCGCACGCCGGTGACCCGCGTGAGGAAGGTTTGCAGGCTCAAACGGTCATCGCCCGATCGCCCTTCCGCCTCCTTTCCCAGCAACGCCATCAAGGGGCCAAAGGTGCTGTCGAGCGGGCCGTTTGGTGTTTGGGGAAGTTGATCGACTATCGGCGCTGCTTTTTGCCCCACCAACTTCTGTGCGGATTCAATCAGGGAATCGGCCAAGGCCTGGCCACGAACGCCTGCCTGGCCCTGGTAACTCAACGTGTTCATCAGGGCGATAAATGGCGACTGACGCACATCGCTCATCAGCGTCAACTGTGCAATCACATCGCTCAGGCCATGGCTCTGCTGCCAGCGCAGGCTGTTGAGGAAGCCCAGCCAGGCACTGCTGTAATCCTGGAAGTAGCGCGTGGTCAACCGCTCGCTGAGTTCGTCGGGGCTCAGCTCCTTGGCAATGTCGTTGGGGTTGTCGCTGAGCACCCAGTCGATCTCTTCGCGGCGCGCCTGCGCCGCCTCTTCAATGGCTGCACGTACCCGCCCTTCCCACGCTTGGCGGGTGAACACACCGGGGACCTGTTCAGCACTGGCGAACAAGGCGGTTGCATCGGTGTCGCCGACCATCTGCTGCAAGCCCAACGCCGGGTAGTGGTTCGCCGCGGTGTCGAGGACCTGCTGATACAGGCTGCTTTCGGCGTTTCGCTGGCCCAGTTCGCGCAGCAGCACGTGACGCGTTTGGGCGATCAACCTGGGGTCGGCCTTGATCGCCCAATCCGGGTGATCGGGCAGATGCTGGCCGTAGAACGTCCACAGTGCCGGTTCGGCAGCGCCCAAGGTCTCGGCCAAGAAAGCCGCATCGGCTTTTTCCGGGCGCGCCAGCATCAGATAGGCTTTGAGGTAGTTGTACGTCAGCTGGGCCCGCTTGGCGCGCTGGGGACTCGCCGGAGGTAAGTTGACCAACGCCTTGAGCCGTTTTTCCAGTTCAGAGACGGCGGGGTCACGGAGCAGTTGGTTATTGGCTTGCGTATAGAGCGGCCACACCGCTTCGCGCAGGTCGTGGGACCGGTTCAGGCCAAAACGCTGGTACCACGGTGCGCCGTGTTCTGATCGATAGTCCAGGCGGGAGAGTTCGCGTACAAGCTCGCCCAGTGCCTGTTGAGTGTCGGTGCCTGTTACAGGTTGCTGCAAAGCGCTGTACGCCGCCGCTATTTGAACGACCTCGGCACGGTTGCTGGCAAACGACAACAGCAAGCCGATGCCCCAGATGGAAGCCAGGCCAAGCGCAGAAACGTAGGCGACTCTGCCTGGGTGCCAACCCAGTCGTCGGGCTCGGGCAGAGCGATCGCTGAGGATCCCTGACCATGCAGGGTCTTCAGGCCAGTGATGATCCACGCGAAGGTTGTTCTGGAGTCGCAGCGGTAAGCTGAACCACACTCCACGCAACCAAACGTCGCGTCGCCGGAACAGCGCGGACAATGCAGCGCTCCATCCGGAGACACCCTCGGTCGCAACATCGCGTGACAACCGAAGCAAGAAATCATGATCAGAGTCTTTTTGAAGCTGCGATAGACCCTGCTCACGTAAGGGTTGTGCGAGCATGCCTAAGTGGTCGGCGAGCCGCACTGGCGTTAATGGTACCGGGAGCATGCAGCCTACCGCCCCGATTTCGCGCGCGTGCTGCGGCCACATACTGTCGCAGACCTGCCACACATGCAGCAGCAATTGGCAGCGAAGGGTTTTGGCCAGATTCTGCAAACGACGAACGCTATCGTTCATCGCGCTCACGTTATTGCTTTGGTCTTTGTTCAACACCCAGACCACCCCATTGAGCGCACGGCTGCGACATAGGCCGCGCCACTGCAAAAGCAACGCGTCTTGCGGTTCACCTTGGATGCTGCCGGCCCACAGCAGCACGGTGTTTTGCCCTTCCAGCCAACGCTGCTCGCTCAACCCAGGGGCAATCGCCTCGATCTGCTCAGACTCACCGACCACCAACAACAGTCGAATTTTGCGCCGCCAGAAGAAGCCGTAGCGTCCATTCAAATGCGCCCTCAACTCGGGTACGCCGAATGGATCCTCAGCATTAGAAACCACGTTACTGCCAGTCGAACGAGTCCAGTTGACTCCGAGCTTTTGTCCCATCAGAGCAATAAAATCTCTCGCGCCCAACATTCGGATAGCCAATTCGCCGACGCCATCGAGAAAGAGAAATATCAAACAGCCGATCAACAACACTGCTGACCATTGCAAGCGTGCAGTCTCACTCCTCACCTGCACTACGGGATTATCGACCCAGATCAATACCCCACCCGCAACGAGCAAACACAGGATCACTATCCAGACGCTGATTCTCTTCTTTTTCACGATCAATCCCTATTTCAAGATCTCATGCAGGCCGGACAATAAAAATTTGAGCAGAGGCATCCTGTAGCAGGACCACCTGAGGACCGTCTTCTGCCTTGGCACACTCACTAGCAACGATTAATGCGACATTACCTACTGCACATCCCGGCAAACCAAACGAATCATCCAATCGATGACACCTGGCCACGTTAAAAGGGAAACGTGCTGCATTCACAGCGATACTTGTCTCACGTAAAACGTCACCAGGCACCTGAGCCTGCCAACTGAAGTACGTTTCTTCTCCGGCACGCAGTTGCCCCCAAAGAAATGCATCGGTAACTGCATCCTTGATCGAGCGACCAGGGCATTCAAGTTGGACAGGACGATGAACCAGAGCGATCGAATCAATTTTTTGCGTGTTACACCACTGCGAAGAGCCCAACAACACAGCTGTCACGGCCTCAGCCTGTTCAGCAACGGGGTTTAGAAAAAGATTAATCTCGACGGACACTAACAATGGATGTCGTTCCGGCGCATCCAACCAAGCGTCCAGCCACATTATGCCATCATCGTCCATCGCAAAGACCACGCTATCAGTTAAACGGTGGTTGGTGGTAACTGCAGACCAAATGGACAGAAGCTCTTCATTGCAAAGTACTTTGTTATGCCTGATACGAACATCCACAGCAAGACTGCGCGCCCCCATCTCTAAATCAGACTCCAACCCACGTACAACTTGCTGTAAAAATCCACGTAAACGCTTAGCGTATTCGGACTTTGAGTGATTTTGTACCGGCGGTTTTAATTGGCTCAACCGCATTGTCAAGGCCTGTCCTTCCAGATAAATAGGTTGGAGAGGCTTACTACCCAAACGCAGGGCCTGAGCAAGTTTATTATTACCCGCCCCCGAACAATAGGACACGGCCAATACGGCAACCGTACGCTGGCCGCGCCGAATGAGTGACTGCTCCAACTCATCGCGACTCTCATTCCAACTCCCTATATAATCTCGATGTTTCTCGTACGCCAACAAACGCAGTGCGTAGAACACTAACCCGGTAATCAAACCCCCTAATAAAGCGCAGATCCAAAACCAAAATGATGTATGCCAACTGTCCACCCGCCAAAGCAGGACCATCAACCCGCCAACTACGAGCGAACAAAGCAAGATGACCACACCCCATCGCCAGTGCCGAGGTTGCCGGGGTAGCATTCGCCTCTCGGGTAATGAGCTCAGGTCAACTGCCATCTCACAGCCTACCTGCTTGAGGAAGCGACGTGATTAACTCACAACCACAGGAACAGCAATGACCGTCTAAAGCAATGGGCCGACCTTTAACTTTCGAACCTGTATCCCCCTCTGCTATTTCATTCACGCCGTGCCCAGGTATTGGACAAAAAACAGCATCACCTACGCAAGCGACATCAAGCTGCATAAATTTCAATCCACTGGTGCCGGCAAGTACCTTGCCTCCCGAAGACAGTTTGTCGCCAACACGAATAACTCCGCGCATATAATTAATCACCAAATAATAAAATCATCACCCGCCTTTCAGGCAGCCTACATTTAAATGCTCTCTCTGAAATATAGAACTCACTACTACTCAATCCGCTTGTAACTATTAACAACACATCTAGCCGTTTTATCTTCCAACACAATCAATTTATTTTCAGACCCATATCCATGTGGCTCGGCAGAGGTTCTATGCACATTTACGCCCCCTCCCCAGGTTGGATTAGCCCTTGCCTGACCACGCAAAACTTTTGTATCACGGCCAAAAAAGTCTTTAGTAATAGGCGTCTCAGGTCCCTGAGGGTCTACCTCAGGAGAGTACTGATAATAATTTTCATCATACCAATCCTTGACCCACTCCAGCCCATTATCTGACATTGCATAAAGGCCCAACGGATTGGGAGGAAACCCGTCTACCGGCAAGGGCGTAAAAACGCCCGTTCTCCACCCCATTTTTCTAGCAAACTCTTTACGATCTCGAGAAGTAGAAATGTTAATTCCTTTTGGCCCTCCGCCATCTTTAGTAAAATCATCATTTGTCTGCCTATAAGTACCGTCATCAGTGGCCACCATCAAGAACTTACCACGGCTGCGTGCCGCGTACTCCCACTGGGCCTCAGTGGGTAATGAGAAAGGAAGATCGGACACTTTAGCCAGCCAGTTGCAATAGCGGTCGGCCTCATACCAGTCCAAATGCGCTGGCAAACTAGGTAAAGAATGAATATTCTTCCAATCTTCCTGTTCATCCCCCTCCCCAAAAGAACGCAAATTAAGACCATTGCTTCTAAGATACATCTCACGCTCTTTATTTGAGATCTTAAATCTCGCAATAGAAAAGGCGCTCAACTTTACCTTATGTACTGGCCGACTGTCTTCATCACCATCATAAGGCAGTTGCTCCGCACCATACTGTAAGCCATAATCCCCCATCAAATATTCACCACCCTCAACAAACACCAAGTCCCTTTTTATTTCCTCGACAAAATTCTTCATCTCTATCGGAGTTACCCTGACCTCCTTATAATCGACGCCACTCGCCAACTGGTCACAGCCTGACAGACTAAAAAAAATCAAAAAAAATATAGGCGCCTTAAAAATCTTCACGACCACTCCAATTAGATTCCCTCAAAAAACATCCGCACCACAAGGACCAAACTTGCAACGTCGCGGACAATTCGGATCACGACCAAAATTTAGCTTATAATAAACCGTATCATTCATAGCGAGCGCATAACCAGAAGAACTAAACTCCTTCAACCGATCATAAATTATGGCCAGTTCGCCTCGCTCATATTTTATTTTATATAATCCTCTATCTCGATCCTTCCCTAACTTAAGAAAGTCTACCAAGCTTCGCTCATGCCGCTCGACGGCCTCCAACTCAAAGTAACCTTATACCCTTAGCTTCAGGTGTGTAGCGCAACAGATCCGTTTCTCGCTCTATAATGTTTTTAGCTAACAGATTCCTTCGCTTTGAAGCGTCAACATTCGTCTTCGCCTCATCAGCCGGCTCACGAACTTATTCAAATCCCCCTGAGGCACAGCCCTCATTACTGTTAAATTTGATCAGAACTATTAACAACACATCTAGCCGCTTTATCGTCCAATACAATCATGTCATGTTCAAATGCATAACCATGCGGATTCGCAGAGGTTCTGTGCACATTCACTCCTCCTCCCCAGCTTGGATTGGCATTTGCCTGACCACGTACAACTTTTGTATCCCGGCCAAAGTAGTCCTTGGTAACTGGTGTCTCCGGCCCCTGGGGGTCAATTTCAGGGGAGTACTGATAATAATTTTCGTCATACCAATCCTTAACCCACTCCAGCCCATTATCCGACATGGCATAAAGGCCCAACGGATTGGGAGGAAACCTGTCTACCGGCAAGGGCGTAAGCACGCCCGTTCTCCACCCCATTTTTCTAGCAAACTCCTTACGATCTCGAGAAGTAGAAATGTTAATTCCTTTTGGCCCTCCCCCATCTTTAGTAAAACCATCATTTGTCTGCCTATAAGTACCGTCATCAGTGGCCACCATCAAAAACTGACCGCGGCTGCGTGCCGCGTACTCCCACTGAGCCTCAGTGGGTAATGAGAAAGGAAGATTGGTCACTTTAGCCAGCCAGTTGCAATAGCGGTCGGCCTCATACCAGTCCATATGCGCTGGCAAATTAGGTAAAGAATGAATGTTCTTCCAATCCTCCTGTCTATCCCCCTCCTCAAAAGAACGCAAATCAAGACCATTGCTTTTAAGATACATCTCAAATTCTTTATTAGAGACCTTAAATCTTGCAATAGAAAAGGTGCTCAACTTGACCTTATGTACTGGCCGACTATCTCCATCACCATCATAAGACATTTGCTCCGCCCCATACTGCAAGCCATAATCCCCCATCAAATATTCACCACCCTCAACAAACACCAAATCCCTTTTTACTTCTTCGACAAAATGCTTCATTTCTATCGGAGTTATCCTGACCTCCTTATAACCAACACCACTCGCCAACTGGTCACAGCCTGACAGACTAAAAAAAATCAAAAAAAATATAGGCGCCTTAAAAATCTTCACGACCACTCCAATTAGATTCCCTCAAAAAACATCCGCACCACAAGGACCAAACT
>NZ_CALSFR010000012.1:0-160144 GCF_943737035.1 Pseudomonas sp. Marseille-Q5299 | reverse complement strand
GAGCAGCAGCAGGAAAGTAGAGGGCTGGTGGCCCTAATTTTCATTGACGTTCCCCACCCTCGCTCTGCCCAGACCAATGGCGGCAGCGACCATGCTCACAAGGACCCGACCGCATGAAAGCTCCTTTGACCTTCTGCCTATTGGCAGCCATGACCGGTAACGCAATTGCCGCGCCCACCGCTTCGCGCCTTGATGAGGTCCTTCAGCGCGGTACGCTCAGGGTCTGTACGACTGGAGACTACAAGCCTTATTCGTCCCTGCGCGCGGACGGCAGCTATGAAGGTATCGACATTGCCATGGCTCAGTCACTGGCCAAGAGCCTCGAGGTGAACATCCATTGGGTGCCCACTACCTGGAAAACCCTGATGCCGGACTTTCTGAGCCAACGCTGTGACATTGCGGTCGGCGGCATTTCAGTGTCACTGGAACGGCAGAGGAAGGCATTTTTCAGTGAGTCACTGGGCGTCGACGGCAAGATCCCGCTGGTACGCTGCGCCGATGTGCGGCTTTATCAGACGGTGGCGCAAATCAACCAGCCCCAGGTCAGGGTGATCGAACCCGCCGGCGGCACCAACGAGGCGTTCGCACGCGCGCATCTTGGCCAGGCGCGCATACGTCTGCACGATAACGTGACGATTTTTGACGAGCTGCTGTCTGGCAAGGCCGATGTAATGATTACCGACGCCAGCGAAGCGCGTTATCAGCAGAAGCTCAAACCCGGGCTGTGTGCGGTCAACCCGGAACGCGCCATGCAGTACAGCGAAAAGGCCTTCCTGCTGCCCCGTGATGATGTGGCCTGGAAGGCCTACGTCGATCAGTGGTTGCACCTGAGCGTAGCCAACGGAAGCTACGACAGCATCACCGGGCAGTGGCTGGCGGCGCCCTGAGCTGTCACAACCGCCCGTTTCCAGGCGATTGTCATTGCGCCAGGCCCTGGCGCATCTGCCTGATCAGCTTGCGGCCGCGAGCTTGGCACTGGTCTGGCGACGGCGATAGGCACTGTCGCGGCTCGCCAGCCACCAGTACAGCGGCGAAGTGATCAGCAGGCCCACCAGCCAGGACAGGTCGGCACCGTTGATGTGCTCGGAGATCGGCCCCACGTACAGCGGCGTGTTCATGAACGGAATCTGCACCACGATACCCACTGCATAGGCGGTCAGCGCCTGCGGGTTGTAGCGCCCGTAGATACCGCCATCGACCTTGAAGATCGACTGGATGTCGTAGTCGCCCTTGTGAATCACGTAGAAGTCGATCAGGTTGATCGCGGTCCACGGCACCAGCACCACCAGCAACACCAGCACCATGTCGACGAAGTGGCCGATGAAGTCCGCCGAGGCGAACACCGCCACCACGCAGCAGGCCGCCAGCACGATCAGCGACAGTACCGCACGGCTCTTGGCTGTGGGGATCCAGCGGTAGGCGAAGGTCTGGATCAGGGTGATGATCGACAGCACTGCGCCATAGAGGTTGAGGGCGTTGTGGCTGATCACGCTGAGCAGGAAAAGCACCAGCATGATCGGGCCGAGGGTGCCGGTGGCGAGTTTGACCGCGTCCATGGTGTCCATGCCGGCGGGGATCGCCAGCACCGCCACGGCGCCAAAGATGAACGACAGGCTCGAGCCCAGTGCCGACCCAAGGTAGGTGGTCCAGAAGGTCGATGAGACCTTCACGTCAGCCGGCAGGTAACGCGAATAGTCCGACACGTAGGGAGCAAAGGCGATCTGCCACAGCGCCGCCAGCGACACGGTGGCCAGCCAGCCGGCCAAGTTGAAGCCCCCGCGGGTGAGGAAATCGTCGCTCTGCACGTGGGTGAAGATGTAGCCGAAACCGATCACGATGCCGATGCCCAGTACCCAGGTGCCGATGCGGTTGAGCACGTGGATGAAGCGATAGCCGATGATGCCGATGATCCCCGAGCCCAGCGCGCCGATGACGATACCTACCGGTACCGGCACGCTGTCTACCACGCCATGCAGCGATTTGCCGGCCAGGACGATGTTGGAGGCGAAAAAGCCGATGTACATCACGCCGGCGATCACCACCACGAGGAGTGCCCCGAGCGAGCCGAACTGGGCGCGGCTCTGGATCATCTGCGGGATGCCCATTTGCGGGCCCTGGGCCGAGTGCAGCGCCATCAGCACTCCGCCGACCAGGTGGCCAACCAGAATGGCGACGATGCCCCACAGCAGGTTCAGGTGAAACAGCTGCACGCCGAGCGCGCCGGTGACGATGGGCAGCGGCGCGATGTTGCCGCCGAACCACAGCGTGAACAGATCCCTTACCTTTCCATGGCGGTCTTGCGGGGGCACGTAGCCGATCGTGTGTTTTTCTATGAGGGGTGCCGAATTGGCTGCACTGGTCATGACTGACTCCAAGGCAAGGTTGGGCATCGGGTGCTGCCCGGGTGCGTGCCGGCGAAGGGCGACGCGTTCTTGTTGGAGCGATGATGCGGGGTGCGGGGGGAAGGAGAAATTAGTAAATATGTGCCCATAAACCTTAAAAAACCTAAGGCTGACAAAAGGTTAAGGGGCGAGTGGTAGCAAGGAGCGGGCCACCGGGCTGGGAGGCCCGGGTTTGGCCGGTTTGAGCAGGTATGCGTTCAAACGGGTGTGCGGTGTTGGTGCGAGCTGCCCGATTGAAGTGCATTAAGTTACATCGACAGCATCCAGTTCTGAATCAGGCAGAGGGGGAGTAATTAACGGCGAATCCCTGGGAACGAACTGTTTATTGCACATCTCTTATCCTCAGATGGATGGCAATATGCCCGGGACATCCCAGACATGAAACCGCTTCAACGACACGAAACCCCCAATCCGCTACCACACTTCCTGCTCAATGGCGGTGCCATCGGCACACTGCTGCAGACGATGGACTGGAGCGACTCGCCGCTCGGCCCGCCTGAAGCATGGTCGCCCCACTTGCAGGCGGTGATGGCCACATTACTGCCGGCCCAGGCGCAGTTCGTGCTGTTCTGGGGTGAGGCCTTTGCTGCGCTTTACAATGACGCCTATGCGCCGACCATTGGCAGCAAGCATCCCCACGCACTGGGGCGTCCAGGCAAGGAGTACTGGCGCGAACTGTGGCATGACCTCGAGCCGTTGCTGCGCGGTGTGCGTGAGACTGGCCAGACCTTCGCGGCTAAGGATCGCCCCTTTTATATAGAACGCCACGGATTGGGCGAGACGGTGTACTTCGATGTGTCTTATTCCGCGGTGCGTGAGGCCGATGGTACTGTCGGCGGCGTGTTGTGCCTGGTCACCGAGACCACCGAGCGGGTGCGCCTCCAGCAGAACCAGGCGTTCTTGCTGGAGTTGGGCCGCACGTTGCCCGGGCTGGGCGAAGCAGACCGCATCGAAGCCTATGTGGTGAGCCGCCTGGCCGAGCACCTGGGGGCGGCGCAAGTCTGTTTTGGCGAAGATCAGGGCGATGGCGCAGGTTTCAAGGTCGCGCACGATTGGGCTGAGGGCGTGCCATCGCTCGTCGGCCAACACCACTATGCGACTTACGGCGCATCGCTGCATGAGCAGTTGGCGGCAGGGCAGGTGGTGCAGCAAGCGCATGACAGCGCAACGTCACCCCTGAGCGGCCTATGTTCCACGCTGCATGTACCGGTGCTGCGTGGCGGTCGCCTGGAGGCCATGCTTGGCGTGCACTTTCATAGCCCGCGCCAGTGCCTTGAAGAGGAATGCCAGTTGGTGGCGGAAACCGCCAAGCAAGGCTGGGCGGCCATTACCCATGCCCGCGCAGAACGCGCCCTGCACCTGCTCAACGACAGCCTGGAGGAGCGCGTCACGGCGGCACTCGCCCAGCGTGAGGCTGCGATGCTGCAGTTGCACGAAGCGCACAAGCTGGAAATGATCGGGCAGTTGACTGGCGGCATCGCCCATGACTTGAACAACATGCTCACGCCTATCATCGCCTCTTTCGAGCTGCTGCGCCGGCAGCCGCACTCCGAACGTGCCCCGCGCCTGATCGACGGGGGGCTGCAGGCTGCCGAGCGTGCGCGCAATCTGGTCGGGCGGTTGCTCAGCTTTGCCCGCCGACAAACGCTCAAGCCACAGGCCGTGTCGTTGGCCGCTCTGGTAGAGGACATGCACGAGCTGCTGGCCCGATCACTGGGGCCGACAGTTGCCGTGCAGGTACAGATTGACCCAGCCCTGCCTGCAGTCCTCGTAGACCCCCATCAACTGGAACTGGCGCTGCTCAACCTTGCGGTCAACGCCCGCGACGCCATGGGCGACGGTGGCACCTTGAGGATCTGCGCAGGGCTTGAGGCCGACGGGCCCCCAAGGCCTGCGGGCCTCACTGAAGGGACGCTGGTGTGGCTGCAGGTTCGCGACAGTGGCAGTGGCATGGACGAAGATCAGTTGCGCCGCTGCGTCGAACCGTTCTATTCCACCAAAGGCGTGGGAAAGGGCACTGGTCTTGGCCTGCCGATGGTCCAGGGGCTGGCCGTACAGTCTGGTGGCGGCTTCCAGATACGCTCGCAGCAAGGGGAGGGTACCGTTGCCACGTTATGGCTGCCGAGCAGCGATGTGGCTGCGGTGTGTCGTGACAGTGAAATGGCCGAGGTGCCGCTTGCCGACGGTGCACTTCGGGTGCTGCTGGTGGACGACGAGGAGATCGTGCGCCATGCCACAGCGCTGCAGTTGCGTGAACTGGGTTATCAGGTGACCGAAGCCGCCAGTGCCGCTGCAGCGTTGCAGCTGGTGGAGAAGGGCTGGTGGCCGGATGTTCTGGTGACCGATCATGTCATGGCTGATATGACCGGGGTGCGGTTCGCTCAACGGATGCGCGAGCGTCAGGCTGACCTGCCAGTGCTGATCATTACCGGCTACGCCAACCTGACACCGCGCGAACTCAAGGGCTTCGAGGTGTTGCGCAAGCCGTACCGGCGCGCAGAACTGGCGCAGAGTGTGGCGCGCTTGCTTACCGGCAAGCCTTGACAGCCATCAGGGCCCCAGCACCTTCCCAAGCAGCAGGCATACCTGCTCTGCCGAATAGGGCTTTGCCAGGAATGTGAACCCCTCATGGCCGCCTTCGGCAATCGCGTCGCTGTAGCCGGAGGTGAGGATCACAGGCAATTGCGGGCGCTGGCGGCGTAGCTCGCGGGCCAGGGCCAAGCCGCCCATGCCGGGCATCATCACATCGGAAAATACCGCATCGAAATCTTCCGCCGCGCCGTCCAATTCCCTCAAGGCCTCTTCCGCAGAGTTCACCCAGCTGATCCGGTAGCCGTGGTCTTCGAGGATCTGTGCGGTGAAAGTGCCCAGGTCCGGGTCGTCCTCCACCACCAATATTCTTCGCCGCGCGCCACTCACCAGCGGTTGGCTGGCCTCTGCGGCCGCATTGGCCTGCTCGGCAGGCTGTTCCACTTGTGGTAGGTACAGCGTAAAGGTGGTCCCTTGGCCCTGGATGCTGGCTACCTCTACATCGCCCCCTGATTGCTTGGCGAAGCCGAACACCTGCGACAGTCCAAGCCCTGTGCCTTCGCCGGGCGCCTTGGTGGTGAAGAACGGGTCGAAGATACGGTCGAGCAACTCGGCGGCGATGCCGACACCGCTGTCCACCACCGAGATGGCGGCAAACGGCCCTGGGTGCTCTTGATGATCGCGCAGGCCAGACATGCTTTGGTTGGGCAGCAGGCGCAGGTGCAAGGTGCCTTCGCCAGCCATGGCATCACGGCCGTTGAGCATCAGGTTGATCACTGCGGTTTCCAGTTGGCTGAGGTCGGCGCGGATGTGGCATGGCGTCGATGGCAACTCCAGTTTTACCTGGACCCGCGCGCCCGTAGCGGCATCAAGCATGTCGGCCATGGCCTGCAGGCGCGATCCGGCTTCGAGTACTTGGGGGCTCAATGCCTGACGACGGGCGAAGGCCAGCAGCTGGCCGGTCAGCTTGGCGCCGCGGTCGACCGTGTCGGTCATGGTCTTGAGATAGCGTTCGCGACGGCTTTCGTCGAGGTTCGGCCGCTGCAGGAAGTGCAGTGACGAGCGAATGATCGTCAGCAGATTGTTGAAGTCATGGGCCACGCCACCGGTCAGTTGGCCGATGGCTTCGAGCTTCTGTGCCTGGCGCAGGACCGCTTCGGTGTGCAACAGCTGAGCGGTGCGTTCTTCGACCCGGTGTTCCAGGCTGGCGTTGAGCGATTCCAGTGCGGCCAGCGCCTCGCGCACTTCGGCATGGGCCTGGACCCGCTGAATATGCGCCCAGCAACGTTCCGTCACTTCTCCGATCAGCGCCTGCTCGTAAGGCGACCACCGCCGTGGCGCCTTGTCGTGGATGGCCATCAGCGCGGTGAGTCTGCCTGCCTTGATCAATGGCATGCAGATGGTTGCGGTAATGCCAATGGCCTGAAAGGTGGCGGCTTCCTCACTGGGCAGTTCGCTCAGGTTGTCGGTTATAACCAGCGGCAGGCCATTGCGCAGCCGGCTGACCGCCAGGCGGCCAAAGTCGCCCAGGCGGTAGTGGCCCACCAACCGTGGCGAGCCGGGTGCTACAGAGTCGCCGCAGATGGTGAAGCCATCTTGGTCTGCATCCATCACGGCGTACGCACAGCTGGACAGCTGCAGGTGCTCCACCAGCATGCCGGTGGTGATGGTCATTACCCGGTCCGAGTCGGTGGCATTGGCCACCGCCCGGCCCAGGTCGTCCAGAAACGCCAGCCGCTGGTTGGTGACCACGCTGGCGGTCGTTTCGGTGACTGTGTCGAGCATGCCCACCACTTCGCCGTTCTGGTCGCGGATAGGGCTGTAGCAAAAGGTGAAGTAAGCGCACTCCGGGCCACCGTTGCGGTCGATGGTCAGCGGGAAGTCCTCGATATAGACGGCTTCACCGCCCAAGGCGCGTTCGGCCATGGCCTCGATGTCGGCCCAGGCTTCCTGCCATACTTCGCGAAACGGCTTGCCCAACGCTTGCGGTTTTTTGCCAAGAATTGGCAGGAATGCGTCGTTGTGCAGGGTGAGCAGGTCTTGCCCCCAGAGAATTGCCTGAGGAAAGCGCGAGGCCAGGCACAGGGCCACGGTGGTCTTGAGTACGTCAGGCCAGGTCTCGATCGGGCCCAGGGAGGTGGTGCTCCAGTCGTGATTGCGAATGCGTTCGGCCATCAGCCCGCCGCCGTCCAGCCATTTAGCCATGTGTGCTCTGCCCATCCTTCTGCCGGGGATGATAAGGGTGCACCGAGAATAGCGGATTGGCGAGGGCTTTATGCAGCCTGCACCGGTGATGAGGCCGCAGCAGGCTCAACGAATGAAGTGCACCTTGCCGGTGTCGTCATTGCCCATGTAGATCCCGTACACCCCAGCCTGCCGCTCGAGGATGTAACGCTCGAGAATCTGCCGTATCGCCGGGTAGTAGATCTCTTCCCAAGGGATCTGGTCGGGTTCGAAGAACGTGTAGGTCAGCGTCTCGGGCCCGTACTGCCCGGTTTCCTCGGTAGCGATGGCGCGAAAGATGATGTACACCTCGCTGATTTTCGGCACGCTGAAGATCGAGTAGGGCGAGACGATTTCGGCACGCACACCGCTTTCCTCCCACACCTCACGCAGCGCTGCCTGCTCGGTGGTTTCGCCGGCCTCCATGAACCCGGCCGGCAATGTCCAGGTGCCTGGGCGGGGCGGGATCGCCCGCTGGCACAGCAGGTACTTGCCATCGCGCTCGATGATGCAGCCGGCGATGATCTTCGGGTTGATGTAGTGGACATAGCCGCACCCGGTACAGTGCAGGCGCTCGTGGGTGTCGCCGTCGGGAACGCCCCGGGCCAGTTCTGTGGTGCAGTGCGGGCAGTAGCGCGGGGCGTTGGGCATGGTCAGCGGCCTATGCGGGGTTCTATACGGGGTTCCTTGAGGGCCAAAGGCTCGACCATGTCGCGCACCTTGGTGTTGTCGTCCTGCTTCTGGCGCAGGTAGTCCAGCGCCACCTTGGCGGCGGCCCGCACATGATCGACCGAGGCCTGGTGGGCGACCAGCGGGTCGCCACTCTTGATGGCGTCGACGATTTTTTCCATTTCAAGGTTGCTGGCGCCACGGCGGTTTTGCTGCGACACCGAGGTGGCGCGCAGGTAGCTGATGCGGGCCTGCAGCTGGCGCAGCTGTTGCGCTGCGACCTGGTTGCCGGAGCCTTCGAGCAGCACTTCGTAAAAGCCTTGCACCGAGTCCAGCACCTGTTGCAACTCGCCTTCCTCGAGAGCCTCGCGGTTGACCTCCAGCGCCCGCTCCAGGGCCCGGATGTCCTTGGCTTTGGCATTGAGGGTGAACAACTGGACGATCAGGCCTTCGAGTACACAGCGCAGCTCGTAGATATCGCGGGCGTCTTCCAGGGTGATGATGGCCACGCGTGGGCCCTTGGCATCGGCGAATTCCACCAGGCCTTCGGACTCCAGGTGGCGCAGGGCTTCACGCACCGAGGTACGGCTGACGCCGAGGCGGTCGCAGAGGTCGCGCTCGACCAGGCGATCGCCCGGGAGCAGGTGGAAATTCATGATCGCGCCGCGCAGTTTGTCGAGCACGATTTCACGCAGTGTTACGGGGTTGCGGTTGACCTTGAAGCTGTCGTCGAGTGGCTGGCGTTTCATCAGGTGCGCTCTTTATGAGGCTGTTTCGCCAACATCGCGGAACACCCCGAACCGAGGTGCTCCCTGCAGTGGTTCGAACAGCCCGTTGTTAACGGGTTGACTCCGCATCGGCTTCGGCGAACGCCTCGCGGGCCAGGCGGAAACTGTCCACCGCCGCGGGCACGCCGCAATAAATGCCGACCTGGAGCAGGATCTCGCGAATCTGTTCACGGCTCAGGCCATTACGCAAGGCGCCGCGAATATGCAGCTTGAGCTCGTGGGGCCGGTTGAGCGCGGAAATCATGGCCAAGTTTATCATGCTGCGCTCTTTGAGCGACAAGCCATCGCGGCCCCAGACATGGCCCCAGCAGTACTCGGTAACCAGCTCCTGCAAAGGCTTGGTGAAGTCGTCCGCGTTCTGGATCGAGCGGTTGACGTAGTCCTCGCCCAGCACCTGCGTACGGATCTGCAGGCCTTTTTCGTACTTTTCGTTGCTCATTGCCTAGCTCCGAATCAAAAGAGGGGCCGCAACCAAGGGTGAGAGGGTCGCGCGGCCCCTGAAAAAGAAGTATCGGGGCCGCTTTGCGGCCCAATCGCCGGCAAGCCGGCGATCGGGCTGCGCAGCAGCCCCAAGGGCATCAGCCCAGCGGCGGCAGGGCGCCCAGTTTGCCTCTGTGATAGACCATCGGGGTCACCGGGTCAGCGGGCAGCACCAGGTTTTTCACCGCGCCGACGATGATCGCGTGATCACCGCCGTCGTATTCGCGCCACAACTCGCACTCGATGATCGCCGTGGCCTTGGCCAGCAGCGGGTTGCCCAGCTCGCTCAGGTGCCACTCGATGCCCTTGGCCTTGTCCTTGCCTTTGCCAGCGAAGGCATAGGCCTCGGCGGTCTGCTCGGCGGACAGCAGGTGGATCGCGAACTGCTTGCTGTCCCGCAGGATCGGGTAAGTATCAGAGGCGTAGTTGGGGCAGAACAACACCAGCGCCGGGTCTATCGACAGCGCACTGAACGCGCTGGCGGTGATGCCGACAATGGCGCCGTCGGCGTCCAGGGTGGTGACCACCGTGACCCCGGACGGGAAGGAGCCCATCACGTCTTTGTAGATGCCTGGTTCGATCATCGTGTATTACCTCTTAGCGCATCACAAACGGGTCGGGCATCGGCGCGGTGGACAGGTTGATCCACACGGTCTTCAGCTCGGTATAGGCCAGCACCGAATCGATGCCGCTTTCACGGCCGTAGCCGCTGTTCTTGAAGCCGCCGATCGGTGCCATGGCCGACACTGCGCGGTATGTGTTGACCCAGATGATCCCCGAACGCACGTCACGGGCCAGGCGGTGGGCACGGCCCAGGTCGCGGGTCCAGATGCCGGCAGCGAGGCCGAACTGCGAGTCGTTGGCAATGGCCAGGGCCTGTTCCTCGGTCTTGAAGCGGATGACCGCAGCGACCGGGCCGAACACTTCTTCCTGCATGATGGTCATCGAGTTGCTGTCGCACTCGAACAGCGTCGGCTCGTAGTACCAGCCTTCGCCCTCGACTTCGGCACGCTTGCCACCCATGTGCAACTTGGCGCCTTCAGCCTTGGCCGCAGCAACCAGGCCTTCGACCACGGCCAACTGCTGGGCGGTGGCCATCGGGCCCATTTCGCTGGCTTCGTCCTGGGGGTTGCCGATGCGGATGCGCTTGGCCCGCTCGATCAGGCGGGCAACGAACGCGTCGAAGATCTCGTCCTGTACCAGCAAACGTGAACCTGCCACGCAGCTTTGCCCGGAGGCGGCATAGATGCCGGCCACAGCGCCGTTGATGGCACTGTCCAGGTCGGCGTCGGCGAAAATGATGTTCGGCGACTTGCCGCCCAGCTCCAGCGACAGTTTGGCGAAGTTTTCGGCACTGCTGCGCACCACGTGGCGAGCGGTAGCGGCGCCGCCGGTGAAGGCGATCTTGCGCACCAGCGGGTGGCGGGTCAGCGCAGCGCCGGTGCTGGGGCCGTAGCCGGTGACCACGTTGACCACGCCCGGCGGGAAGCCAGCTTCCAGGGCCAGGCGGGCCAGCTCGAGGATGGTCGCCGAGGCATGCTCGGAAGGCTTGAGCACGATGGTGTTGCCGGCGGCCAGGGCTGGCGCCAGCTTGATCGCGGTGAGGTACAGCGGGCTGTTCCACGGGATGATCCCGGCCACCACGCCGATTGGTTCGTGCACGGTGTAGGCGAACAGGTCCGGCTTGTCCAGCGGCAGGGTGCCGCCTTCGAGTTTGTCGGCCAGGCCCGCGGTGTAATGGAAGAACTCCGGCAGGTAACCGACCTGGCCACGGGTTTCGCGGATCAGCTTACCGTTGTCACGGCTTTCCAGCTGAGCCAAATGTTCTTTGTTCTCGGCAATCAGGTCACCCAGCTTGCGCAGCAGTTTGCCCCGCGCAGTGGCGGTGATGCTGCGCCAGGCTTTGCTGTCGAACGCACGCTGGGCGGCCTGGACGGCCAGCTCCACATCGGCTTCATCAGCGTCGGGCAGTTGCGCCCAGGCCTGGGCGGTGGCCGGGTTGAGGCTGTCGAAGGTCTTGCCGCTCTGGGCATCGAGCCATTGGCCGTCGATGCACATCTGGAAACGAACGAGGGTCATGCAACAATCCCCTTGGCGGATTCGGTGAGGGTGCGGGCTTGGCTGAGGAAATCCAGAAGCATCTTGTTGACTTCACGGGGTGCCTCCACCGGCATCATATGCCGTTGCTCGGCGAGGACCACACTTTGCGCGCCAGGAATGCTGGCAGCGAGCTGGCGGGTCATGGCCGGGGTGGAGCCCGAGTCGAGTTCGCCGGTGGCGATCAGTGTCGGCACCTGAATGCTGCCCAGGTCACCAGCGCGGTACATGTCCTGGGTGGCGAACAGCGAGTAAGTGGTGTGGTAACCCTGCGGGTCGTTGCTCGCCAGTACCTGGCGAATCGCGGCGACCTGCGCCGGGTTGGCTGCCTTGTATTCCCGGCTGAACCAGCGGTCGAGCGCGGCGTCGACGTTGGCGTCGGGGCCTTGCTGGGCAGCCTGGGCCGCGCGTGCGATGACGCCGGCGCTCTGTTCCGGGCTGCGATTGAACACGCTGTTGAGTACCACCAGCGCAGACAAACGCTGCGGGTAGTTCAGGGCGAAGGCGCGTGCGACCAGGCCACCCATGGAGAAGCCGATCACGGTCGCCTGGGCGATCTGCAGGTGGTCGAGCAGTTCTGCCAGCTGGGCGGCGTAGCCTTCCAGGCCGGTGTCGGCGGCAGGCAGTGCGCTCTGGCCATGGCCGAGCATGTCGTAGGCAATGACGCGGTAGTCGTTGGCCAGGCCCACGAACTGCCCGCCCCACATTTCCTTGTTCAGGCCCACGCCGTGGATCAGCACCACGGGTTGGCCCTGGCCTTGGGCCAGGTAACTGGTCCCGGCCGGTGTACGTTCAGCGACAGGCTGAATCATGGAGGGCGCTCCTTGAAGGTCGGGCGCGGCGGGTAAGCACGCCACGCCCCGGCCCGTCTTGGTTGTTGTTATTGAGCGTTGGCTTTTTCGGCAGCCAGTTCTTCCAGGTCGATGTAACGGTTGCCGATGCGCGGGTGCAGGCGGCCGCCGTCGGCAGCGCCCAGTACCACGACGATTTCGTCGGCACGCGGGGCGTCTTCGATCTGCATTTCCAGGGTGATGTAGTGCGAGCGCAGGCCTTCGTCGTCCTTTTGCATCATCGGGATCTGGATCGAGGTGCCCGGGCCGCCACGCTTGTTGGTGAAGCTCAGGTAGCTCTTGGCTTGTACGGCTTCGCGGTAATGGTTGCCGAAGCGCAGGGTGTGGATCACCGCCGAAGCGTGCTCGATCTCGCCATCAGCGCCGACCACGGCAGCTTTACCGTAGGCTTCGATCTTGTCGGCACCACCGATGGCAGCGGTCAGGCGCTCGACCATCAGCGCACCCAGCTCGGAGCAATTGGCGCGGATTTCCGGCTTGAGGTCTTCAACGAAGCCGCGGCCGGCCCATGGGTTCTTGATCACCACGGCCAGGCCGACCATGGTCACCGGCTTGTCGGTGGCTTTGCCGCCTTCGATACGGGTCTCTTCGGAGTAGGTGACGATCTTGCGGATTTCGAAACTCATGAGGGGCTCCTGGTGAGGGTTATCAGCTCTTGTTGTCTGATGGTATACCATAATATTTGTTGTGCAAGAGGCCGCTGGAAATTTCTCTGATGAGGAGACGAAAGGCGGCGTGAGCAGGCCTCGAGCCACAAGCGGCAAGCTCCAAGCCACAAGCACGCGGACGAGCACGTACGCCCTTGCTTGCAGCTTGCAGCTAAAAAAACGCCCGCTCGCGAGGGCCATGACGGCCCCCGGGAGCGGGCTGATCCCGCAACGCTTTCAGGCAATGGGAATTCAGGCGAACGCCGGCACCACTTCCTTGATGAACAGCTCGAGCGACTTCTTCTTCTCGGCGTGGGGCAGGCTGTTGTCGCACCAGAAGCTGAACTCGTCGACGCCCAGTTCCTGGTAGTACTTGATGCGCGCGATGATTTCTTCCGGGGTGCCGATCATGGTGTTCTTACGGATGTTCTCCAGCGCGAAGGCCGGCACCTCGGCGAACTTCGATTCGGGGCTTGGCTCCAGGAAGCCGTTGACCGGGACCGTCTTGTTGCCGAACCAGGCATCGAAGGTGCGGTAGAACCGCGAAATGGCCTGGGCGCCGACTTTCCAGCCATCGGGCTCCGACGGGTTGTGCACGTGGGTGTGGCGCAGCACCATCAGTTGCGGGCGCGGCACCTCGGGGTTGTTGTCCAGCGCAGCCTGGAACTTGTTTTTCAGGTCCAGTACTTCTTCATCACCCTTCATCAACGGGGTGACCATCACGTTGCAACCGTTTTTCACCGCAAAGTTGTGTGAGTCCGGGTCGCGCGCAGCGATCCACATCGGCGGCATGCCCTGCTGTACCGGCTTGGGCACACTGGTGGAGGTGGGGAAATTGTAGACTTCGCCTTCATGGGCGTAGTCGCCTTCCCACAGCTTGCGTACCGCTGGGACCATTTCGCGCAGGGCCTTGCCGCCGTCGGTGGCTGGCATGCCATTGGCCATGCGGTCGAACTCGAACTGGTAGGCGCCACGGGCCAGGCCCACTTCCATGCGGCCGTTGCTGATCACGTCGAGCAGGGCGCACTCGCCGGCCACGCGGATCGGGTTCCAGAACGGTGCAATGATGGTGCCGGCGCCCAGACGGATCTTTTCGGTGCGGGCGGCCAGGTAGGCCAGCAGCGGCATCGGGCTTGGCGAAATGGTGTATTCCATGGCGTGGTGTTCGCCGATCCACACGGTGCTGAAACCGCCGTTTTCGGCCATCAGGGTCAGTTCGGTGAGGTCTTCGAACAGCTGGCGGTGGCTGACCTGTTCATCCCAACGTTCCATGTGTACGAACAACGAAAATTTCATGGGGCATTCCTCGCAGCTTGAAAGTCTCGCCTGGCGTGCCAGGCGTCAGTAATAACGTTAGGCGTCTCAGGCGAAGGCGGGCAGGCTGGCCATTTTGCCGCGGCAGTAGACCATCGGCCGTGGGGCCTGCTCGGGAACGATCAGGTTGTGCACCTTGCCGACCATTATCGCGTGGTCGCCACCTTCATATTCCCGCCACAACTCGCATTCGATCACCGCAGTGGCCCCCGCCAGCACCGGGTTGCCCAGTTCACTCAGGGTCCACTCGATGCCGGCGGCCTTGTCCTTGCCCTTTTTGGCGAAGGCGTAGGCTTCAGCCTGCTGTTCACCGGAGAGCAGGTGAATGGCAAAGCGCTTGTTCTTGATCAGCACAGGGTAGGAATCGGAACTGTAGTTGGGGCAGAACAGCACCAGCGGCGGGTCCATCGACAGGGAAGAAAAGGCGCTGGCGGTAAGGCCGACGATCGAGCCGTCGTCGTCCAGGGTGGTGATGACGGTGACGCCTGAGGGGAAGGAGCCCAAGACGTTCTTGTAAACGGTTGCGTCGATCATGGCGTGTACCTCGAAGGGGGTAGCGGTGGGCCGCTTTTTATCGTTGATGTGTCTGATGGTATACCGTAATACTCGTTTTGCAAGCGGAATTTTTAGTGCTGTAAAAAACATGATGAATGGCTCAAGGCCGCATGAAATGGGGCTTTGCTGAAATAATCAGGGCGTGGCCTCGGCTGCTGAACCGGATCAGTAAGGGTTTTTAAAACCGAATCAGTGTTGTCAAAAGCTTGGAATACCATAATATGGTCCGCAGCTGAGAGGCCGCCTAGACGCGGTTTCCTTACAAAGATAAAAACGACCTTTCGAGCTGAAAACCATGTCCCAACCGTCATCGCAACACCAGTTTGTCGAGAATCACACGGTCGATTACGTTCCACCTGCCGAGCGCCATGGGAAGGCGCGCGACCTGTTCACCCTCTGGTTCAGTACCAACATCGCGCCACTGCCTATCGTCACCGGCGCCATGGTGGTCCAGGTATTTAACCTGAACCTGCTGTGGGGCCTGATCGCCATCGTGCTGGGCCACCTGATCGGGGGCGTGGTCATCGCCCTGGCCTCTGCACAGGGACCGCAACTGGGCATCCCACAGATGGTGCAGAGCCGCGGCCAGTTCGGCCGGTACGGTGCCCTGCTGATCGTGTTCTTCACGGCGTTGATCTATGTTGGTTTCTTCATTTCCAACATCGTGCTGGCAGGCAAGTCGATCCACGGCATTGCCCCAAGCGTGCCGATGCCCACGGCGATCGTCATCGGGGCCCTGAGCGCGACGGCGATCGGTGTTATCGGCTACCGCTTCATTCATAGCCTGAACCGCATTGGCACCTGGGTGATGGGGTCGGCATTGCTGGCCGGTTTCATCATGATGTTTACCCAGGAACTGCCGGCCGACTTCTTCAGCCGAGGCGCGTTCAACCTGTCGGGCTTCATTGCCACCGTATCGCTGGGCACCATCTGGCAGATCAGTTTCTCGCCGTACACCTCCGACTACTCGCGTTACCTGCCCAAGGAAGTCGGTATTGCCAAGCCGTTCTGGGCGACGTATTTCGGCGCCACTCTGGGCACCATCCTGTGCTTCAGCTTTGGTGCGGTGGCGGTGCTGTGCGTGCCCCAAGGCACCGACGCGATGGATGCGGTCAAGCAGGCCACCGGCTGGCTGGGCCCGATCCTGATGGTGCTGTTCCTGCTGAACATCATCAGCCACAACGCCCTCAACCTGTACGGCGCGGTGCTGTCGATCGTCACCGCCATCCAGACCTTCTTCGCCCAATGGACGCCCAGCATCAAGGTGCGGGTAATGCTGGCTGCAGTGATCCTGGTGGCGTGCGGGATGGTTGCGCTGAATGCCTCGGCGGACTTCATCGGCCACTTTATCGGGCTGATCCTGGCGCTGTTGCTGGTGCTGGTGCCGTGGGCTTCGATCAACCTGATCGACTTTTACCTGATCAAGAAGGGTGAATACGACATTGCTTCGATCTTCCGCGCTGACGGCGGAATTTACGGGCGCTTCAACCCCCACGCGATCATTGCCTATGCGTGCGGGATTCTGGTGCAGTTGCCGTTTGCCAACACGTCGCTTTATGTAGGGCCCTATTCGAACATTGTCGAGGGCGCGGACTTGTCCTGGCTGTTCGGCTTGATCGTGACGGTGCCGTTGTATTACTGCCTGGCTACGCGGGGCAAGGCCGAGAAGGTTGTGCGGGCTGTCAGCGCCAAGGGGTAGTTGCCCGGGGGCTGCGTTGCAGCCCTTTCGCGACACAAAAGCTCAAACGTTTGCGTAGGAGGGGCCTTGTGTCGCGAAAGGGCCGCAACGCGGCCCCAGCAGTTTCAGCTCAGACTTTGAACTGCGCGACCATGCCGTTCAAATCAACCGCCAGGCGCGACAAATCCTGCGCCGCCGCACTGGTCTGGTTGGCGCCCGCCGAGGTCTGCATCGCCAGGTCGCGGATGTTGACCAGGTTGCGGTCCACCTCCCGCGCCACTTGTGCCTGTTCTTCCGAAGCACTGGCGATCACCAGGTTGCGCTGGTTGATCGAAGCGATCGCCTCGGCAATCACTTCCAACGCCTGCCCGGCACCCTGTGCCACTTCCAGCGTACCGGTGGCACGCCCCTGGCTGCTGTGCATGGCCGTCACTGCCCGCTCGGTACCGTTCTGAATCCCGGCAATCATCTGTTCGATCTCTGCCGTGGACTGTTGGGTGCGGTGGGCAAGGGCACGCACTTCATCGGCGACCACGGCAAAACCACGGCCCGCCTCACCGGCACGTGCGGCTTCGATGGCCGCGTTGAGGGCCAGCAGGTTGGTCTGGCCGGCAATCGCGCCAATCACATCGAGCACGCGGCTGATCTCGTTGGCATTGCTGGCCAACTGCTCGATTTCGGCAGAGGTGCCGGTAACGTCATCGACCAGGTGCTGGATCGAGGCCAGCGCCTGGTTGACCTGCTCGCGGCCATCGCGTGTGGTGCGGTCGGCGCCCTGGGACGCATCGGCGGTGCTCACCGCGTTGTTCGCCACTTCTTCTACGGCGGCGGTCATCTGGTTGACGGCCGTGGCCGCCTGGTCGATCTCCGCGCTCTGCTGGTGCAGGCCACGGCTGGTATCTTCGGTAACCGTGTGCAGCTCTTCCGAAGCCGAGGCCAGCTGGTCGGATGAGGCCGCAATTTTGCGAATGGTATCGCGCAGGCTTGCCTGCATGCGGCTCAGGGCACGCAGCAGCAAAGCCGGCTCATCGCGGCCGGTAACCGTGATGTCCTGGGTCAGGTCGCCGGTGGCGACACGTTCGGCCACGGCCACGGCATCTGCCAATGGCACGACGATGCTGCGGGTAAGCACGGTGGCAATGGCCACCAGGGCGATCATGATCACCAGCAGTGAGCCGATAATGGCTGCGAAGGCTTCGTCGGCCACGTCACTGCTGCGCTGCGAGGCTTGTTCGGCCCCCTTGCTGTTGTAGGTGATCAAGGCCGACAGGGCTTTCATCATGGTATCGGCGTACTGGGTGAGCGGGCCGCTGATCTGCTGCTTGGCCTCGGCCATGCGGCCGGCGGCAATGTCTTTGAGTACCTGTGACTGCAGGCCGAAGTACTGTCGATGGGCGGCGATTAATGTGTTGAACAGGGCACGGTCATCGGCGGCGATGATGGTGGCTTCATAGTCCTTCAGGCCGTTGTTGAGTTGTTCATTGATGCCTTTGAACAACTCGATGTTGCGCATGCGCTCGGTGGGGCTGTCATCCAGCGCGGCGCGCAGGGTGATGGCGCGGGCGCGGCCGAGGTTGGTACTGATGTCACCGAGGGCGACCACGGCGGGCATCCAGGTAACCCGGATTTCGTCCGTGGCCTCGTCCATCTGCCGGGTTTCATAGAGTGCGATAAGGCCCATGACCAGGACCAGGGCGCCCAACAGGGCAAATACGCTGGCAGCGCGAATGCCGATCTTCATATTCCGTAACTGCATGGAATGTTCCTTGACGGTGGTGCGCAATCAAGCAAATGGGCACACACCCGGTTCAACGGGGCGATGCCAAGCGCTCAATGTGCTGCAATATAGTTATGTGCCTCACCTCTGATTATTGTTTTTCAGAATAGTGCCATATTGCCATCATTATTGACCAGACATTCAATGCAGCGTCATCTGCTGACAAATCCGTCATTTATTGACGGATCTGTCAGGAAGTTACGTCAAACGATCGGAATCAATGGGTCGGCGGCCGCCAGGGCCAAGGCACGGTCAGCGGCTGGCGGGTAGATCCATACGCTGTTGATCTGGCGCTTGAGGGCCTTGCCTTCCTGGCCCTGCAATTTAAGTTCGCGCTCCCAGCCTTCACTGAACGCCGCGCCCCAGCCGCCCAAGTCCAGGCAGGTGACGTACTTGGGTTGGCGATACACCACCGGCTGTTCGCCGAGCAGGTCGGCCATGGCATTGTTGCCTGCGTAGCGGCCCATGGGGATGGCGTGCTGGCAGGTCATCAGCGCATGGTTGCCCAGTTCGTCGACGGCTGCCCAGGCGGTGTCACCCGTGGCGTAGATGTGTGCCTGGCCAACCACCTTGAGGTGGTCGTCCACCTTTAGACGGCCGAAGGTGTCGCGCTCGCCCGCTACCTGGGTGGTCAGCGGGCTTGCCTTGACGCCCACGGTCCAGATTATGGTCTTGCTGGCGATATACTCGCCGTTGTCCAAGGTGACGCCACCGGCATCGACGGCAACCACCGAGGTGCCGGCCAACCACTCGACGCCCGCCTGTTCGCAAGCCGCGACAATCGACGGCGTGATGCCCTTACCCAACGCGGCGCCAACCTGGGCACCTCGATCGACCACCAGCACGCGCACCGCAGCGTCACCGAGTACGGCATGCAGGCGGGCAGGCATTTCAGTAGCGGTCTCGATGCCCGTGAAACCACCGCCGCAAACCACCACGGTGTTGCGTGCCGGTGAGGCGGGCAGGGCGGCCAGGCCCGCCAGGTGCTGCTCGAGACGCACGGCCGACTCCATCTGGTCGACGTCAAAGGTGTGTTCGGCCACGCCTGCTATCGCCGGGCGTGCCACCTGGCTGCCGGCTGCCAGGATCAGGCGGTCATAGGCGATCTGCTGGGGCAGGCCGCTCGCGTCGGTGTAGCTCACGCTGCGCCCTTGGGCGTCGATGGTCTGCACATGGCCTGCGAGGAACTGCACGCCCACGGCTTCGAACAGCTCACCCACTGGCGCCCTCATGCCATGCACGTCGGCTTCGTAGAAGCGTGGCCGGATACGCAGTTCAGGCTGGGGCGCCAGCACGCTGATGCTCAGGTCGTCGCGCCGGGCCTGGTCGAGCAGGCGGGCGGCGCTCAAAGCGCTCCATACACCGGCAAAGCCGGCACCGATGATCAAAACGTTAGATTTCATGAGGATGCTCTGTGGGTAAGGGGGCTTCGACGGGTGTGTGTCTGTGCGAAACAACTACGACTGTATTGATCGCAGTTCACTCGTGCAACTCTTTTTTCCAGCCGAGCCTTGGCCGAGAAGCCGATCTGAGCGCTGAAAGACTTATGAATAAAGGGTTGGATAGGTATTCTCAGGGAGCACGGCTAGCGACCAATGGCATTTCATGGCTTTGCCATTGCACGCCGGTAAGCGTAATATTGGCGACAAGTTTGGTCGGAGATTTATATGTCGCTCTACAGTGCTGGCGTTGAATACGGCATCCATTGCCTGCTGTACCTGGTGGACGAGCGCGGTGACACCCGCGAGTCCAGTGTTCGCGACCTGGCGCAGTTGCAGGGGGTGCCGCAGGAATACCTGGCCAAGGTATTCACCAAATTGGCCCGGGCCAAACTGGTGGCAGCGACCGAAGGCGTGCGGGGGGGCTTTCGACTGGCCCGGCCGTCGGACGAGATCACCGTGCTGGACATCGTCAATGCCATTGACGGGCCGAAGAAGATCTTCGACTGCCGCGAGATCCGCGAGCGTTGCACGCTGTTCGAAGGCTCACCGCCGGGTTGGGCCACCGAGGGCACCTGTGCGATCCATGCAGTAATGCTGGGGGCGCAAAAGCGGATGGAAGAGGCCCTGGCGCAGCAGACTATCCTCGACCTGGCACGGCGCTTCGGGCGCAAGGCACCGGCGCAGTTCGGCCAGCAGGTCAGTGACTGGATAGGGGAGCGGCGCGATGGCAAGGGTGGGGGAGATATTCCGGTGAGTCAGGTCTAGCTCAAGTGCTTGTTCAGGCCCGATCGCGGGGGCGCCCGCGATCAGGCCCCACGGTCAATGCACCGTCTTGCGTTGCCTCACACAGGCGCGGGCCTGCTCCGTCAGCTCATCCAGCCACTCATCGCGCTGCTGCTCGGCTTCGATCATCGCATCTTCACCCTGCTGATTGAGCAGGTAGGTATGAATCTGGTGCACTTCAGTGGCCTGGTAAATCGGCGCGATATCCAGGCGGCCGATCAGCGCGCCGCTGGCTTGGCCGGTGCTGCTCATCAACACTTGCGGCCCACTGGCGGCCACCACCTGCATGCCCCTCGCTTCGAACCATGGCACCTGGTTGGCAAAGGCGTTCAGTTCGACGCTGGCAAAGCGGGCCTGCACATCGGCCAGCAAGGCGCGGCCGATACCTTGACGGCGATGCTCGGGCACCACGGCGAGAAAGGCCAGTGCACAGGCCTGCGCATTGTCCTGGGCCGGTAATGTAAGGGCAAAACCGAGCATCTGGTCCGGCGCTTCGGCGTCCAGTGCCAGGGTCAGCTCCACGGCAAGGCCGCGAGTACCGTCCATGGCCTGCAGGTACTGATGCACCTCCATGCCGACGCCGTATTGGTACAGAGGGTACAACGGGTTGTCGGCACGAATGGCGACGCTGCTCAGTTCGCCGACATGGTGGATCACCAGTTCACGGATCTGGTTCTGGAAGGATTCGGGCGGCACGCTGTCGAGGCGGCTCAGAATGAACATCGGTGGACGGGCTCCGGCGGCTGTTGTATCGCCCCGCACCGGTTGATGCGGGGCGCACAGTCTACCCCTTTTTACCTGTCAGCCGTGTGCCTGCGGTGCTGCGACCATGAGCTCGAGGTTTTGCACCGCCGCGCCCGAAGCGCCCTTGCCCAGGTTGTCGAATACTGCCGTGAGCAGTACCTGGCCGTGTTCGGGGTTGGCGTACAGGGCCAGGCGCAGGTCGTTGCTGTCGTTCAATGCCTCAGGATCCAGCGGCGAGGCCGCCCCCTGCTGGTGCAGTGGGGACACCATCACGTGGCGTGCGCCCTGGTAGTGCCGTTCAAGGCATGCCTGCAATTGCTCGGCGCGGATCTGGCCTGGCAGCAGGCGCAATTGCAGCGGGATGCTCAGGACGATGCCCTGACGATAGGCCGCATAACCAGGCAGGAACATCGGCCGGGCTGCCAGGCCGGCATGCAGCTGGATTTCCGGTACATGCTTGTGCGCCAGCTCCAGGCCGTACATCTGCAGGGTGGGCGCCCGCTGCGCCCCGGGCTGCTCATGGCGCTCGACCGCCGCACGGCCACCGCCGGAATAGCCGGAGATGGCATGGATGCTCAGCGGGTAGTCGGCGGGCAACAGGCCAGCCTGCACCAGCGGGCGCAGCAGGGCGATGGCGCCAGTGGGGTAGCAGCCGGGGTTGCTGACCCGCTTGGCCAAAGCAATGCGCTCGGCCTGCCGCGGGTCCAGTTCAGGCAGGCCGTAGACCCAGCCGGGGGTGGTGCGATGCGCGGAGCTCGCATCGATCACCCGCACCGCCGGGTTGCGGATGGCCGCCACGGCCTCGCGCGCGGCGGCGTCGGGCAGGCAGAGCAGGGCGATGTCAGCGCTGTTGATGGCGTCGCTGCGCCGTTGCGGGTCCTTGCGTTCGGCCTCGGGCAGGGTCAGCAGTTGCAAATCGGTGCGCCCTTGCAGGCGGGCATGGATCTGCAGGCCGGTGGTGCCTTGGTCGCCGTCGATGAAGACAATAGGGGTGCGCATGGTCGGGTCCGTTCAAAAGGAAGATGGCCTATGCTCGCCTGTCGTCTTGGTAAATAAAATTTGAATATCATGATGCAGACGTTCATATTTTCTGAACGAAATGTACCCTGAACCGGCCCACCCCCATGCGTGAAATCAGCCTCGATCGCCTCCGCACCCTTGTGGTCATTACCGACCTGGGGTCATTCGCCGAGGCTGCGCGCCAGCTCAACCTGGCGCCGCCTACCATCAGCCTGCACGTGGCCGAACTCGAGGCGAGGGTCGGTGCGCCGCTGTTGACCCGCAACCGCAACCAGGTGCGCCCCACCGCCATCGGCGAAACCCTGCTGGTACGTGCCCGCCGGCTGTTGGCCGATGCCGACCTTGCCTTGGATGAAGTGCGGCGCCAGGTCGAAGGCCTGACCGGTCGGGTGCGTCTGGGCGCCTCGACCGGCGCCATCGCCCACCTGTTGCCCCAGGCATTGGAGCACTTGCGGGTGGCACATCCAGGCATCGATGTGCAGGTGCAGGTGCTGACCTCCCAGGCTTCCCTGCTGCGGCTGCGCGAAGGCGCCCTGGATATCGGCCTGGTGGCTTTGCCGCAGGTGGCGGGCAAGGGCATCAAGGTCACCGCCTGGCGGCGCGACCCGATCCTGGCCTACGTGCCGGCCGACTGGCAGCCGCCGGCCAGGGTTACACCGGCCTGGCTGGGGCAGCGAGCGCTGATTCTCAATGACAGCAGCACCCAACTGTCGCGGGTGACCGCAGAGTGGTTCGCTGCCGCCGGGTTGTATCCTGAGCCGCGGATCGAGTTGAACTACAACGATGCGATCAAGAGCCTGGTGGGTGCCGGTTATGGCGCAACCTTGCTGCCCCAGGAAGGCGAGATGGCCGAACTGGACCGGCGCATAGCGCGCCGGCCGCTGCGCCCTGGCTTGTGGCGGCAACTGGGGATTGCCTGCCGGGAAGGCGAGATCGAACGGGCGACGAGGTTCGTACTGCAGGCGCTGGAGCGGTTGCGGCAGTAAATGGCGCGGGCGAGCCCGCCGCTCAGGAACCTCGTTCTGGGGCTTATGGAGCCGGCTCGCCGGCGATCAGGCCGGTACTGGCAACCCGTTGCCTGGCCGGACAAGCCTCAGAACCAGCGGTCGTTCTTCTTGCGACCGCGGGTCAGTGCCGGCAGGATCAGCCCCGCCAGCAGGCCCGCGCCGGCAATGCTGCCGCCGTAGACCATGTAACGCATCATTACTTGTTTGTTCTCATCGCCCAGGCGTGCCTGAGCGTCGCGCAGGTTCGACTGGGTCTGATCAAGCTGTTCGTTCAATGCCTGGTTGCGTGCTTGCAGTTCGTCGACCAGCTTTTTGCGCGAGTCGAGGGTTTCCTGCATGCCCTGCACGCGGTTCTTCCAGCTGTCGTCGATGGTTTTCAGCTGCCCGGACAACTGCGCTACCTGTGCGTCAAGTTCAGGCAAGCGCTCACCCTGGCCCGGGACCGATTGCAGGTCGCTGGAGAGGATCCACACCAGGTCACCGTTCTGCCCGCGCACCTGGCTGTAGTTGCCCTGACTGCCGATGAGGGTCAGCTTCTGTCCGGATTTGAGTGTGCCGACGATGCGATGGCCGTCGGTAGGGCCGCTGCGTACATAGGTGCTCAGGCTGTCACTGACCCAGCGCGCATCGCTGGCCGGCTCTTGGGCATGCACGGGGGCGGCGAGAGCCACCAGAGCGGCGATCAGGGTGCCGCGCAGGGCAGGGAGGGCGAGGGAGGCTGGGCGGGATTCAGGCATGTTGGGTCTTCGCTGCATCAGGAAAAATAGGCCCGGTGACGCTGGAACGTTGGCTGGGCCGGCGAACCGGTCGGTGGATTGACCGTCAGCGAAAGACCGCATTTTTGCAAGCAGGTTCACTGCTGGGGGTAGGAATTGTCTGCAGGATGTTGCAAAGGGCGGGCTAGAGCGCCTCGGCGAACAGGCTGCTTCGCGTGTCGGAAGCGGCCTGTTCGCGGGATCGTCAAGGGCCTGGAAAAAACCCTGAAGTGACTGCCGTTATGCGCCACGACAGGGAAGCTGCTCGATGTACTCGGCAATCCTGCGCCGCAGGCCGTGATCCGCCTGTCGCAGGAGTACATCGAACAGCACACGGCTGTAGTGGTTGAGCACTGCGTTGCTGGCGTAGCTGCACGGGCTGAACTGCCACTGCTCCCTCACGGCCCGTTCAGCCGCCGCCAGCATGTTGGCGGGAATGGTGCTGCTGGCATGAAGCGGCGTGACATGGCTGCGCGCCCTGTAGGCAAGCGCGCCGTGCACCGCGCCGTCGACAAGCGACCAGGCAGACGCTACTGGCAGCATACCGAGCAGTTGCGCGACAACCCGCTCGGCCTTTGCGCTAGCTTCGAACGGCAGGCCATGCGCAGCGCAGCGCGAAGCAATGCAGGCAAACACCTCTTCAATCGCCAAGGCTGTGATTGCCTCGCTGAGCTCTTCGCGCCACTCGGGCCGGGGGCCTGCGCCCAGCAGCTCAAGCAGCGCGCGATGCAGCGGCGCCAGGCGCGTACGTTGGTGCCCGTGCAGGCTTACATTGACCACCCAGTACACTTTGTCACGCCATGCCTTGGGCGTTGGGTCATTGCTGAAACATACCGGCGGCGAATCAGGGTCGACCAGCAGGATCAGGTCTTCTTGCAAAGCCTGCAGCAGGTTTGCATCCATGGCCTTGGACGGGCTGAGACATTCATCGCCAGTGGGATGCTCTGCCGGGAGCAGGCGGTCAAGCTGTTTGTCCATTCGCACCTCGAGCAGGGCCAACAGTTGCAGCTTGCGGGTTATCGAAAGGCTGCGCAGAGGTATCGGCCGGCGTCTGGCCAGTGACCAGTGCTCCCTTATGCGTTGGCGCTGTTGTGCTTGCAGCTCCAGCCTGGCCTGTTGGCGCGCCGCCAGGCACGGTTGGCACGCGCAATCGCGGCGCCACTGGGTACGCCCGGGGAAGTAATGGCGATGCTCGCAGGTTTTGCAGAAGGCCATGTTTTCGTGGCAGCTCGAAGCTGTGCGGCTTTTACGCCGTTCATACAGGCTGGTTTTGCAGTAGGGGCAACACAGGTCGGCGCAGGGCAGGGGCGGGAACGCCTTGATCAGGCTGCTGGGTGCCACGTCAATGGCGTAGCGCTCGAGCAGGTGTGCAATCTTTTCACCGCTGATGTATTCGCTGTACAGCGCCTCGACCTGTTCAGCGGTAAGGTGCTGCAGCTTTGCTTGGAAGTCCGACAAACCTGAATCTCCCTGAAAAAAGTCGGTTATAGGCCGCTTTGGAGATGATCGTGCTTGCCGGATGGATAAGTGAAGCGTGCGAAGACTCGATAATTCTCCGCTGCGTGTAGGGATTTTCTGATTTGGCCAGGCATCGGCAATCACTGCGCTTGACGCACTCCGATCAAGCGTGCGCCCCGCCCATCGCCGTGCCGTGCCCAGGGGCTAGACTGAAAGGTCCCGGCCTATCCCTGGAGCCTTGCCATGACTGCCAAGAACACGATTTGCCTGTGGTTCGACCACGACGCGCAAGACGCTGCGAACTTCTACGCCAGCACTTTCCCCGACAGCAAGGTGATCGCGGTGCATCAGGCACCGAGTGATTACCCCTCAGGCAAGGCGGGTGATGTGATCACGGTCGAATTCACCGTCATGGGCATCCCTTGCGTGGGGCTCAATGGCGGCAAGGCGTTCAGCCACTGCGAGGCATTTTCGTTTCAGGTCAGCACTGAGGACCAGGCCGAGACCGACCGACTGTGGCACGCCATCGTCAGCAATGGCGGACAAGAAAGCGTCTGCGGCTGGTGCAAGGACAAGTGGGGAATATCCTGGCAGATCTGCCCAAGGATCCTGATCGAAGCCATCGGCAACCCGGACCGGGCGGCGGCAAAGCGGGCGTTCGAGGCGATGCTGGACATGGGCAAGATCGATGTGGCCGCAATCGAGGCGGCGTTGCGCGGCTGACCGTCAGCGCAAGGCGCGATCAGGTCATGCCTGTGTCATTCGAATGATCTGCCGAGCACAGAAGGCCCCGGTAAGAATCACGCCAAACAAGCGCAAGGTCTGCATCGCCAGCACCAACCCGACGTCGGCATGCGTCTCGACCGCGATGATCGCCATGGCATCCAGCCCCCCGGGGCTGGTGGCCAGGTACATCGACAGAAAGTCGGTATCCATGGCCATTGCCAGTACCCAGGCACAGGCGGCACACAGGATGATCAAGGCCATGGCGCCTGCAATCATCGTCGGCAAGCGCTTCCACACATAGCGCACGGTCTGCCGGTCAAAGCGCAGGCCTATGTAGCAACCGATGGCGCCATAGGCGAAGGCCAGCAGCGGTGCGGGCAGGGTGATCGTCAGCACGCCGCCCAGTTGCAGCGCACCGCCGAGCAACAGCGGCATCAGCAGGGCGCCGGCCGGCATGCGGCTACCCACCAGCATACCGAACAGCACTACGCCAACGCTGAGTACCGTGTCGAACAGGTTCAGGCTTTGCATCACCGCCGGTGAACTGGCCGCGGCGCCGTTGCCCGGCGTAGCACCCAGCAGGTGGCTGACCAGTGCACCGATCATCACCACGCACACCACCCGCACATACTGCATGGTCGCCACCACCCGGGCGTCGGCGCCGTTTTCCTCGGCCATCGATACCATGGCCGAGGCCGCGCCCGGCGCGGTTCCCCACGCAGCCGTGCTGCCAGGTATGCCACCGAAACGCACGGTACCGAGCCCGACCAGGGCGCTCAGGGCAACGGTGATGAAGGTGGCCACCAGCATCATGTGCCAGGAGTGCGCCATGCAGACCAGCACAGCCCAGGTCACCGAGTGTGCGACCAGCAGGCCAACACAGCCTTGGCCGAAGCGGAACACCTGGCGGTGCATGCTCAAGCGTGCTCCGGATACGCCAAACGCAATGGCTACCAGCATGGGGCCGAGGAACAAGCCGGCCGGTACGGCCATGGCATGCAGCAGCTGGCCGCAGGCACCGGCGCAGGTCAGCAGGGCTAACCACAGGATGGGGGTTCTGGAAGAGCCTGGGAGGGCAGTCTGCAACGGGGATACTCCTTGCGTAGCGACAACGCGGGCTGGCAACGCCAGCGCAGAAAATTATCGACTGCGTAATCGATCAAGTCTATTTTCTACTTTTGATGAATCCATAACTGAAATTCATGAATCATGGACCTGCGCGATCTCACCTACTTCGAAACCATCGCCGAACTCGGCCATCTGGGCCGAGCCGCAGAAAAGCTCAACCGCAGCCAGCCGGCACTGACCAAGAGCATTCAACGGCTTGAAGAGTCGCTGGGCACCCGGTTGTTTCAGCGCGACGGCCGCCGCATCAAACTCACCGATGTCGGCAAGCTGTTGCTGGCACGGGGCAGGCAACTGCAGCTGAACATCGCCGAAACCGAGCGTGAGGTGCGCGATTTTGCCAATGGGCTGGTGGGTAACATTCGCCTGGGCTGCGCGGCGAGCATGGCCGACCACTTGCTGCCCCACCTGACCGCCGCCTTGCTCGAGCGGGCGCCTGAGGTAACCCTGAAGCTGTCTATCGCGCAGGACGATGTACTCAAGGAGTCGCTACGGGCGGGGCGCCTGGATGTGATCATTTCGCCGCAGCTTGCCGATGACCCGCAGTTCACCACGCATGCCATCCTTGAAGATGAGGCGATCGTGGTGGCCAGCGCCGAGCATCCGGTGTTCTGCGGGCCCATCGCGCTAAAGGACCTCTGCCAGTACCGCTGGGTGCTGGCAGGGCCGACCGTTACAGCGCGGCGCTGGATCGACAATGTATTCATCAGCCACCAGTTGCCGGCGCCGCAAGTGCAGGTGGAAACCAACGCGATTTCACTGTTGCCACGGCTGATCGCCCGAACGCGACTGCTCAGCTTTGTCGCACGGGAAACGCTGGAACACGGGTTGGGGATGACGTGGTTGCGCGAGGTGCCGCTGCAGCAAACCACCATGCGCCGGACCGTGGCGGTGTCCGTGCGCACCGACGGCTACCTGTCGCCGGCAGCCGGGGCGCTGGTAGCGCTGCTGAAGGAAAAGGGCCCGAGCTTCTTCGAGCGGGATTGAACTGCTTGCGCGGCGCAGGTGTTGCCGCGCTGCCAAGCGTGGGCCATGGATGCTGGGTCAGGCCACTGGTATGGTCGGGTCCGCCGCCGCCAATGCTGCCTGACGGTCCGTGGCCGCCGGCGGATAAATCCAGATCGAGTTGATCTGCGACTTCAGCACCTTCGCTTCGGCCTTGTCCGTGGGCGGGGAAACCGTGCGTTCCCAGCCTTCGGTGTATACCGCGCCCCAGGCACCCAGGTCGAGGCAGGTCACATACTTGGGCTGGCTGTAGGGCATGGGCGCCACGCCAATGAGTTCGGCCACAGCGTTGTTGCCCGCGTAACGCCCGAGCGGGATGGCATGCTGGCAGGACATCACCGCGTAGTTGCCCGCCTCATCGCAGGCTGCGTAGGCCACGTCACCGGCGGCATACACCGCATCATTGCCCTTGACCTTGAGGTTGCCATCCACGTGCAGGCGGCCTTGGCGGTCGCGTTCGCCGCTGATCTGCTCGGTCAACGGGTTGGCCTTGAAGCCCACGGTCCAGATCACTGTACCGGCCTCGATGCGCTGGCCGTTGTCAAGCAGTACGCCTTCGGGGTCGACCGAGGCCACGCTGGCCGCGCAGATCCATTCGATACCCAGTGACTCGCAGGCCTGCTCGATAGAGGGGCGAATGCCGTCGCCCAAAGCTGCACCGATTTTCACGCCGCGGTCGACCACCACCACGCGCAGCCGTGCCTGCTCGCCAAGGATATTGCGCAAGCGCGATGGCAGCTCGGTCGCGGTCTCGATGCCGGTGAAGCCGCCGCCCGCCACTACCACGGTATTGCGTGCAGGGGTGTCGGGCAGGTTGGCCAAGGACTTGAGGTGGGCCTCAAGGCGTGCGGCACTGTCGATCTTGTCGACATCGAAGACATGTTCGATGCCGACCATGTCCGGGCGGTTGAGAACGCTGCCGCAGGCCATGATCAGGCGGTCGTAGGGCAGGCTGCACTCGGTGCCGCTTTGGGTGCGGTAGCTCACACGCTTGCCGGCTTCGTCGATGTGGAACGCCGTCCCCTGCACGAAACGCACGCTCACCGCCTCGAACAACGCCTGCAACGGTGCAGCCATGGTGTGTACGTCGGGCTCGTAGAACCGTGGGCGCACATGCAATTCGGGCTGAGGCGCGAGCAGCGTCACCTCGATATCCGTACGGCCATGCAGGTCCAGTTGGCGGACAGCGCTCAGGGCGCTCCACAGGCCGGCGAAACCTGCGCCAATGATCAGGATGTTTTTCATCGTTGTGCTCCTGGAAGGTCCGGATAGAACAAGGTAGCCCTTGTTTGCGATCAACGATGCTACGGGCGACGAAGCGCGGGCCCTAGGCCAAAGAACCCTGAATTTCGGCCAGCGGCACGCTGCGGGCGAAGCGCGCACGGTAGTCGCGCGGGGTGACGGCCAGGTGGCGCTGGAAGGCAAGGCGCATGCGTTCTTCGCTACCGAAGCCGCACAGGCGGGCGACCTGCTCGATGTGGCTGTCGGTGTTTTCCAGCTGGCGCCGGGCCGCCTCCAGGCGGAACACCTCGATCGCCTTGGCCGGTGTGCGGCCGGTCTTCAGTTTGTACACCCGGGTGAAATTGCGCAGGCTCATGTGCGCCTGTTCGGCCAGGCGCTCCACACTCAAGCGTGGGTCGCCCAGGTTCTCATTGAGCCACAGGTGCAGGGCTTCGAACTCCGCGCAGTCCTGGCCTTGCAGCTTGAGCAGTTCGCTGAACTGCGCCTGGCCGCCCGGGCGCTTGAGAAACACCACCAGTTCGCGAGCCACCTGCATCGCGACGTCGCGGCCGCAGTCCAGCTCGACCAGCGCCAGTGCCAGGTCGATCCCTGCACTCACACCCGCCGAGGTCCACAGGGTACCTTGCTGAACGAAGATCGATTCGTGGTCGACCTGCACGGCCGGGAAGTCGCGCCGCAACACCTCGCACATGGCCCAGTGGGTGGCAGCACGACGGCCGTCGAGCAGGCCGGCACTGGCCAGCAGGAACGTGCCGCTGCAGACCGATGCCGTGCGCCTGGCGTGCTGGCTGGCGCGGCGCAGCCAGGCCACCAGCGGACCGTGTTCGGGAAGGCTGCGGATGATGTCCGGCGCGCCGGGTACGATCAACGTGTCGACGGCCTGGGCCATGGCATCATCCAGGCGCTCGGTGGCCACCACCAGGCCTTCGGCGGTTGGCTGCAGGCCACCGTCGAGGCTGGCGGTATGCAGGCGGTAGCCGGGCAGGCCGCGCTCGGCCATGGCCTTGGTGGCTGCCCAGAACACGGTCTGCGCGCCGCTGAGGTCGAGCAGGCCCATGGCGGGGTAGGCAACGAAGACCACCACCCGAGGCTGGTCGACGGGTAACAGGGGAGGGTCGAGTTGCCCTGCGATATCGGTCATGGTGTGGCCTGATTGAAACGAAAAGTGGCGCTTGACTATTGGGTCACCGGGCGCCCCAAGGTATGAGTTGGTCGCGCTGTGCAACGTTACAGGGAGGTTGAGTCAGGGTGAACGCCCGAGCCCGTTCCAGAATATCTGTACTGTTGCGCAAGGCCGAAGCCTAACTGTGCCGGTCCAGCATGTGCAAATGGCTTTATGCTGTAACGAAATATGTCTAGAACGCCTGAAGAAGGAAGCTGCAATGCCGCTCAAGGACCTGCTGATTGCCCTGGTGGTGATCGTCGCCTGGGGAGTCAATTTCGTGGTCATCAAGGTGGGCCTCGATGGCCTGCCGCCGATGCTGTTGGGGGCGTTGCGCTTCTTGCTGGTTGCGTTCCCGGCGATCTTGCTGGTCAAGCGGCCGAAACTGCCGTGGCGCTGGCTGATCGCCTATGGCGCCACGATTTCCCTGGGGCAGTTCGCCTTCCTGTTCCAGGCCATGTATAGCGGCATGCCGCCAGGCCTGGCGTCACTGGTGTTGCAATCCCAGGCTTTCTTCACCCTCGGGTTCGCTGCGCTGTTTCTGGGTGAGCGCTTGCGCCTGGCGAGCCTGCTGGGTTTGCTGGTTGCAGCCAGCGGGCTGGCGCTGATCGGCAGCGAGGACAGTGGCCACGTGCCGATGGTGGCGCTACTGCTGACCTTGTGCGCAGGCGCAATGTGGGGCATGGGCAATATCATCACACGGCGGTTTGGCTCGGTCGACCTGGTGGCGCTGGTGATCTGGGGCGGGCTGATCCCGCCGCTGCCGTTTTTGGCCCTGTCTTGGTGGCTGGAAGGGCCCGAGCGTATCGGCCATGCGCTGGCCAATATCAGCTGGAGCTCGGTGCTGGCGCTGATCTACCTGGCGTTCGTAGCCACCATGCTCGGCTACAGCTTGTGGAGCACGCTGCTGTCGCGGCACCCGGCGGGTAAGGTCGCGCCGTTTTCGTTGCTGGTGCCGGTGATTGGCTTGAGCTCTTCCGCCTGGTTGCTGGGTGAGCGGCTGACGGCAGTGCAGGGGTGGGGGGCGCTGTTGGTGATGCTCGGGCTGCTGGTCAATGTGTTCGGACCCAAGCTTGGCCAGCGGTTACGGGCTGCGAGCGCTCAATAATGGTTGTGTAGAGCCGTTCGGCCCTCTCCCGGGTAAACCCGAAGGGCCGATGCTTTGTTAGACTCGGGCTCTTTTGTCACGCCACCGGAGCCTGCGATGATCATATCCACCACCAGCCAGCTCGAAGGCCGGCCGATTGCTGAATACCTTGGCGTAGTCAGCTCCGAATCGGTGCAAGGCATCAACTTCGTGCGCGATTTCTTTGCACGCTTTCGCGACTTCTTCGGCGGCCGCTCACAGACGCTGGAGGGCGCACTACGCCTCGCCCGCGAGCAGGCAACCGAGGAACTGAAAGCACGGGCACGGCAGTTGCAAGCCGATGCAGTGGTGGGTGTGGATTTCGAAATCAGCATGCCCTCAGTGCAAGGCGGCATGGTTGTAGTGTTCGCCACGGGCACCGCTGTGCGCCTGAAATAAAGGCATTGTGCCACTTGTCGGCTCCGGGTGGTTTGCCCGAGCAGTCCGTAAATGACCGGCTAGTCTCACTTTCACAGGCTGCGTTTTTCCAGGCAAAACCCTTCACTTGCCGGCGCGGTCGCCACTGAAATGGAGACAGGGCATGAGTGAGTCCTTTTTCGAAGACATGAATGATGCGTTCCCTATCAACAGCCAGGTGCGCTGCGGTCAGGCAGCGTTTCGCCTGGGCTTTGCCCACATGACGCTGGATGATTCGCAGCAGCTGCAACCGGCACATCTGCAACGCAGCAAAAAGGGCCGCTTCACGCCGAGGGTTGCGCCGAGAAAGTGACCCCGTTCACATAACCCCGCACCCTTCGCGGGGTTTTTTTGTTCCTTGTTTGATCTTGCTCATGGTAACGCTGGGTTGTGCTCGCCGAATCGATGCAGCTGTGGTCTTCTGCCTGGGGATCTCAGGAAAGGAGCACTGTTTGCATGCGGGTCAGGGAAGAGGCTTACTGGCAGTGGGCCGATGCGCAATTGCACTGCCGCAGCCACGATGAAGCACTGAGCGATGGCACCACCATCGATGTACAGGTGCGCCTGTCACGGCTGGGCGCCACGCAACTGTTCCTTGGGCTATACGGCCAGGACGGCAAGGCGTTGCTGGAAGAGTATTACCCGGCACGCCCGGGTGAGACCATGACACGTGCTTTGGTATGGGGCGTCGAGCGGGCCAGGGCGCTGGCGACCGGCGCATTGGCATTGCCGCAGCGACAGCGTCGCCAGGCATGAAAAAGCCCGGCCTATGCGGGCCGGGCTCAGGAAGTGGTGTGGCAGCTCAATGAAGGGTCAGTTGAGCGGCTCGATCACCTTGACTGCCTGCCGCTCACGGGCGGCGGGCCATTCTTGTTGCAGGGTCTGCAGCACGCGGCCAACGAACTCGGTGTCGGCGGCGGCCTTCTTACCGACGTAGCCCTGGCCACGGCGGTAGACCTTGAAGCGGGCACGCATGCTGGGCAGGTGCTCTTCGAATTCATCTTCGATGGTGTTCGGCGGCAGGCGGTCGAGGCGCACTTCGCCGGTTTGGCTGACCCACAGCAGGTGGTCGTCGAGGCTGTCCTTGCGCATGGCAAACAGCTGGGCCAGTTGGTCAATTGTGGGATTGTTGTTCAAGTTCATCATAAAGCCCCCATTACCCGTTTTTGTTGGTGATTTTCACAGTTGGCGCTACAGCATGTAGCGCACTACCAAGGCTGCTACAGCAGCATCGCAACAGGGGCTTTCTCACGCTGCCTTTTGGACAGTTCCCTCTCCACGGACGGCCTGCGTTACCGCGCAGGCCATCTGGAACACCCTTGCCACCGCTCCCGATCAGGGAGACGGCTTCATCATGCCCAAGCGCGATGAATGGCGTCAACCGTTTTGTAGTGAATATTTTTTTCCACTACATCTTGTCGGACAATCCTGCTCGGGGTGCCTTTCAGCGGTCAATGCCGGAAAGGATCCGGTAGGCCGCACGCACGCGTTCTTCGTTGGGATAATTGCGGTTTGCCAGAAGAACGATGGCCTTGCCTTCGGCCGGAATGAACGCGGCATAGGCGCCAAAGCCGCCCGTGGCGCCGGTCTTGTTGTACCAGGCCTGGGGCAGGGCGGGGCGCGTCGGGTTCAGACGCTGGGTGGCCTGAGGCTCCCGAACCATCCGTGAACCGTTGCCATCGACCAGCGTATCGAGCGCTGCGGGGTAGGGGTAGCGTTCCCATCCCAGGCCTTGGGTCATTGCACCGACCTGGAAATAGCCCGCCTGGGTAATGGCGGCCGCCTTTCTCAACGCAGGCGACAGCTCGGCTGGCTGCATGTGCAGGCGCACGTAGCGCAGCAGGTCGCTGGCGCTGGTCTTGATTGCGTAGGCCTCATCGGCATATGGGTCCGGGCTGACGTGCACCGGCCGGTTTTGTGCGTCATACCCTTGGGCATAGAGGCCCTGCGCGCTGGCAGGTACCTGCAGGTAGGTGTGTTTCAGGCCCATTTGTGGCAACAGGCTTTTGGTCATCAGTTCTGCGAATGGCTGCTGCTGCGCGCGTGCTGCCAAGTCGCCGAACAGCCCCAGGCTTGGGTTCGAATAGCAGCGCTGGGTACCATGTTCAGCACGGGGCTTCCAGGTTCGGAAGAACTCCAGCGCTTGCTCGTCAGTCTGGACAGCGTCAGGGAACTGCAGGGGCAGGCAGTCGGCGCTGTACGCCCCCAGTTCGAGCACACTGGCTTTACCCAGCGACGTGCCGGCAAGGGCTGGCTGATAGCGTTCGGCCGGTGCGTCGAGATCAAGCTTGCCTTCGGCGCTGGCCAGCGCGGCAAGGGTAGCGGTGTAGGTTTTGCTCAATGAACCGATCTCGAACAGCGTATCGGCGGTGACGGGTTTGTTGTCGGCCTTGCTGGCCACGCCGTAGCTGAAGTAGTGCGCCTGGCCGTTTACGTACAGGCCTACGGCCATGCCGGCGATGTCCTGGTCATGCATCAGTGGGCGGATGATCTCGTCCACCTGGGCCTGCAGGGGATCGGCTGCGTTTGCCGTGGCGGCGATCAACGCCAGCGCGGTAGCTGCAATGAGGGGAGCGAAGTGCATGCAAAGATCCTTTTCAGTCTGTGTCCGTTGAGCGACACCGGTGGGGGTTCCAGCGTTAGCGGGAAAAAGCCCAAGACCTTATCGTCTGTCATTGCACAACGACAAGACGGAAACTGTTATGAAGTATTTGCGCATGTTGTTCGACAACTTCACCCTGGCCTTGCTCGGGGTAGTGCTGATCGCCACCGTGTTGCCCTGCTCTGGTAATGGCGCGGTGTATTTCGGCTGGTTGACCAACCTGGCCATCGGTCTGCTGTTCTTCCTGCACGGTGCCAAGCTGTCGCGCGAGGCGATCATCGCCGGTGCCGGGCACTGGCGCCTGCACTTGCTGGTGTTCTCCTGCACCTTCGTGCTGTTCCCGTTGCTCGGCCTTGCCTTCAAGCCACTGTTCGTGCCGCTGGTGGGCAACGAGTTGTATCTGGGCGTGCTCTACCTGTGCGCCTTGCCCGCCACTGTGCAGTCGGCCATCGCCTTCACATCGTTGGCCCGCGGCAACGTGCCAGCTGCCATTTGCAGTGCAGCGGCGTCCAGCCTGATCGGGATCTTCCTGACGCCGCTGCTGGTGATGCTGCTGTTGGGGGCTGGGGGCGATACCGGGTCGGGCCTGGATGCAGTGCTGAAAATCACCCTGCAGCTGTTGGTGCCCTTCATCGCCGGGCAGATTGCGCGGCGCTGGATTGGCGCATGGGTCAAACGCAATGCGCGCTGGCTCAAAGTGGTGGATCAGGGCTCGATCCTGCTGGTGGTCTACACCGCGTTCAGCGAGGCGGTAGTGACGGGCTTGTGGCACACGGTATCGCCGCAGCACCTGGCGGGCTTGTTCGCCGTATGCGGGATTCTGCTGGCGGTAGTGCTGTACGGTACCCGCTTGCTGGGCAAGGTGTTGGGCTTCAGCCTGGAAGACCGCATCACCATCCTGTTTGCCGGCTCCAAGAAGAGCCTGGCCACAGGTGTGCCAATGGCGCAAGTGTTGTTCGTGGGCAGTGGCATCGGCGCCATGATCTTGCCGCTCATGCTGTTCCATCAAATCCAGTTGATGGTGTGTGCGGTGCTGGCGCAGCGGTATGCCAGCAGGGTGGAAGAGGGTGAGGGGGCTACTGCTTCCTCCTGATGAGGCCGGTGAAGGCTAACGAGCCTGCCCCGAACTGCGCTGGCGCAAGGCCTTGCCGACCTCGGCCTCGATCTTGTAGGCCGGCTCTTCGAGCGCCTCGTAATTGCGCGTATAGCGACGGGCGAATTCCTCTACCCCCAGTTCCTGATACTGCTGCACATGCTTGAGCTCATGCGCCCACAGTGCCACGTTGTCCTCTGCATCACTGGCATGGCGGAAGATGATCGTGTCGATCAGCGTCACCGCATTCACATCAGGGTACTGCAGCAGGGCATTGGCGGCGCTGATCTGCTGCTCGTCCCCAACCCGATAGCGCGCTGCATCGAGCACGGCAAAGTCATACCAGCCCTCAAGCTGGGCTCGGATGTGCAAGGGGATCGGTTCACTGCCGTTGGCGGTAGCTTCATCGCGGGCCTGGCGCAAGGCGAAGGCCAGGCTGCTGGAGGCCATGACCTCGACGTCCTTGAGCACCTGGCCGGCCTGGCCAAGGTCGATCGGCGCGCAAAAGCAGCCCATCAGGCAGACCTGATACTGCCCTGGTGGGCAGGCCTGCTCGGCCGAGGCCGTAGTGCTCAGCAACATTGCACACAGCAGGCTAGCAGCTCTCATTCAGGGCCCTTTCGACGCAACTTCGATTGGCTTGCAGAAGCTGGGTCTGGACCGACTCGCTGGCCAGCATGCGCCCGACCACCAGCGCCCCGACACACTGGCTGATCAGCACCCAGGCCAGGGCTTCATCCTCCAGCGTCTGGCTCCACGCACTGTGCAGGCTCACCAGCCAGTGCTCGGCTTCTTCACGCACCGGCCGTTCGGCTCGGGCAATCTCCACGCCCAGTGGCGGCAGCGGGCAACCGCCTTCGGGATTGTGCAGGTGCGCCAGGCTCAGGTACTGCTGCAGGCAGCGCACCAGGCGTTCGCGGCTGGCGCCCTGATTGGCCAGGCGTGCCAGCGGGCTGTTGCAAAGCTCTTGGCGGACCACTTCGGTAAACAGGTCGTCCTTGGACGGGAAGTGGTTGTAGAAGGCGCCGCCGGTCAGGCCGATGGCTTTCATCAGCCCGGCCACGCCGGTGCTGGCAAAACCGCCGCGCTTGGCCAGCGCACCGCTGCTGGCTAGCAGCTTGTCACGGGTTTGTTGCTTGTGTTCAGTTGAGTAGCGCACCTGAAAAACCTCGCGGGCGGGCTTGACGATGCCGGTGATCGTAACATAGCGTTCGTTTACTAAACGATCGTTCATCAATTGAGGCGCGCATGACAGAACAACAAAAAGTGGTGCTGGTGATCGGTGCGGGAGATGCCACTGGCGGCGAAATCGCCAAGCGCTTTGCCCGTGAGGGGTACATCGCCTGCGTCACACGGCGTCAGGTCGACAAACTGCAACCCTTGGTGGAAGAGATCCGTGCTGCCGGCGGGCAGGCACACGGTTTCGCCTCCGATGCACGCAAGGAAGATGAAGTCGCCGAGCTTGTCGAAACCATCGAGCGGGATATCGGGCCGATCGAAGCCTTCGTTTTCAATATTGGCGCCAATGTCCCCTGTAGCATCCTTGAGGAAACCCCGCGCAAGTACTTCAAGATCTGGGAAATGGCCTGCTTCGCAGGCTTTCTCACCGCCCAGGCGGTGGCACGGCGCATGGTCGTGCGTGAGCGCGGCACAATCCTGTTTACCGGTGCCACCGCGGGCACCCGTGGCGCAGCCGGGTTTGCGGCCTTCGCCGGAGCCAAGCATGGCCTGCGGGCTTTGGCGCAAAGCATGGCGCGTGAGTTGGGGCCGCGCAATATCCACGTTGCCCATGTGGTGGTGGATGGCGCCATCGACACCGCATTCATCCGTGACAGTTTCCCCGAACGCTACGCCCTCAAGGATCAGGACGGCATTCTGGATCCGGCGCACATCGCCGACAGCTACTGGTTCCTGCACGCACAGCCACGAGACGCCTGGACCTTCGAACTCGACCTGCGCCCGTGGATGGAGCGCTGGTAAGCCCTACCCTTAAAGGAGTGCGTTGCATGAGCAAGACCGTGGAGTTCTTCTTCGACCTGGGTAGCCCCGCCAGCTATCTGGCCTGGACCCAGCTACCGGCGCTGTGCGCCCGCCATGGCGCAGCGTTGCGTTACCGGCCGATGTTGCTTGGCGGCGTGTTTCAGGCCACAGGCAACGCGTCGCCAGTGATGATCCCCGCCAAGGGGCGCTACATGTTCACCGACCTGGCGCGGTTTGCCGCGCGCTATGGCGTGCCGTTCGGGCTGCCGCCTGGCTTTCCCATCAACACCTTGGCCTTGATGCGTGGGCTGGTGGGCACGCAGTTGCGCGCGCCGGAACACTTCGACGCTTTGCTCGCGGCGCTGTTCAACGGGTTATGGGTACAACGGCGCAACCTTGGTGATGTCACCGTATTGGAGCAGGTGCTCGCTGAAGCCGGTTTTATCGCCGCTGAATTTCAGGTGCTGACTGGCGACGAAGAGGTGAAGGCGGCATTGAAACAGGCGACAGAAGAGGCTGTGGAGCGCGGGGTGTTTGGTGCGCCGACCTGTTTTGTCGATGGCCAGATGTACTTTGGCCAGGATCGTCTGGACTTCGTGGCCGATGCACTGAAGCTTTGAGCGCTGCGGGCTGTTCGCGGTGCTGGCCGCGATCAGCCCGGCCCATTGGGCCTTGAATCAGAAATTGGCCGGCGTGTTGGCGCTGATGATCTCCGCCTCGTCCTGACCAATGTTCTTGAAGCTGTGCGGCAGGGTAGTGGGGATGTAGTAACCATCGCCGGAGTTCAGAACGCTGACCTGGCCATCGACCCACAGTTCCACGGTGCCCCGTGTGACCAGTCCGCATTCTTCGCCTTCGGCATGCACGATCGGCTCACCCGAATCGGCACCCGGTGCATACAGTTCACGCAGCATGCGCATCTGCCGTGCCTCGACGCTGGCACCGACCAGCAGCATGCGCAGGCCATTGCGGCCCAGGTCGGGCTGCTCGCTGGCGCGGAACACGAAGCGCTCTTCCCGTACCGGCTCGTCGAAGCTGAAGAACTCTGCCAAGGTCATCGGGATGCCTTCGAGCAGTTTTTTCAGGGAGCTTACCGATGGGCTGACGCGGTTCTGCTCGATTTGCGAAATGGTCGAGTTGGTGAGCCCGCTGCGGCGGGCCAGTTCGCGTTGGGAAAGGTTGTTGCGTTCACGCACCAGTTTGAGTCGTGTCCCCGTGTCCATAGCCGCCTTGTAATCAGAGGTGTTAAAAATAATGGGCGCATTAAAACACACTCTGCACGCTCGCGCGCTGTGCTTGTCAGGCGCGTGAGCGCGGCATAGGCCACAGCCCGACCAGCAGCAACAGCACAGCCACCACCAGGAATGGCAGGCGTGGGTCGAGGGCGTAGATCAGTGTCCCGGCCAGCGGGCCGATCACCGCGCCCATACCTTGAGCTGCGCCGATGGAGCCGGCGGTGGCGCCCTGTTCTGAAGCGTGCATGGCATTGGCGGCGAGTGCCGAGAACGCCGGGAAGACAAAGCCCATGCCGGCGGCAGCGACAAAATAGCACCCCCACAGCCACGGCGCGCTGGTAGCCAGCGAACCGGCGGCAAAGCCCAGTGCCGAAACGCTGGCGCCAACGCGGATCATCTTCAGCGGTGGCCATTCCAGCTGGCGCAGGATGACTTGTGACAGGATCAGTGCCACCCCGACGGTGGTCAGGGCGATGCCGGCAGCCTGGGCGGCCTCTGCCGGCCCCAGCTGCAGGCGGTCAAGGGCGAAGAAGCCGACGATGATCTGCGACACCGTCACGCTGAGCATCGCGCTGAATGCCACCAGCAGCGGCCGGCGCAGGCGCGGGTCGCTCAAGTGCACCGGGCTGGGCGCATGGCGATGGGCCAGGGGTTGTGGCTTGAGTTTGAACAGCAGGACCAGAAACGCGCTGGCAGGCAGCAGCGACATCACATGGAAGGGCAGGCTCAAGCTGTACCGTGCCAGCAATGCCGCCAGCGCCGGCCCGAGTACCAGGCCCACGGCATTCGCTGCACCCAGCGATGCCATGGCACGGGCGCGCTGTTGTGGCCCGACATGATCGGCGATCAGCGCATTGCAGCCCACCGGGATGGCCGCGTAGAAGGCACCGATGCAGCCGCGCGCGAGCATCAGGCCGACGAACGCCAAGGTAGCCCCGGGCAGCCAGCGCAATGCGCCTTCGACGAACAGGCACAGCAGCCAATACGCCACCGTGAAGCCGGCACTGCCCAGCAACAGGATGCGTCGGCGGCCCAGGCGGTCGGCTGCGCGGCCCCAGGGGCGGGCCAGCAGCACCCAGACCACACCTGACACAGTCACCGCAGCGCCAGCTTGCCAGGTGGCCATGCCGAGCAGTCGGGCGATGGGCCCGATCAAGGCGACGAATGCCATCATCGCCATGGTGCAGGCCATGTTGGCCAGCAGCAACGGGCGCGTGTCCAGTGTACTGGCGGTGGTCAAGGGGGCAGGGTCCTTTGCGACATTCATTGGGCAGTCCAGGGCAGTTGAACAGACGGCGTGCAGATCGATGAGACATTCAGCGTTGCGGGCCAGCCCATGCACCGCATGCCGTCAGTCACTGCGGCGCAGCGGCCCTGGCCACATGCTACGCAATACCCCGTCCCGGCGCACCAGTGCATGCATCAGCGCCGCGCCCAGGTGCACCAGTACCGTAGCGAACAACAGGTAGCCGGCCCAGCCATGCGCCTGGCGCAACATTGCGTACAGTTGCAGGTCGTGCGGGGCGATCGCGGGCAGTTGCAGCGGGCGCGGATACCCGCCTGCCGACAGCATGGCCCAGCCCAATAGCGGCATTGCCAGCATCAACGCGTAGAGCAACAGGTGCGATGCGCCTGCGGCGAGCCGCTGCAGCGCGGGCAGGTCTTGTGGCAGAGGGGGGTGAGGAAGGCTCAGGCGCAGACCGATACGCACGATCACCAGAAGCAGCAGCGCCAGGCCCGTGGCCTTGTGCAACTCTACCAGCACCGGGTGGCGCAGCGACAGGTCGCCAACCATGCTCACGCCAATGAACAGCATGGCGATGATCAGAATCGCCATCAGCCAATGCACCAAGCGGGCAAGGGGGTGGAAGGCTTCGGGTTTCATGGGCGGGCTCCTGCGCCGAGGGATTCGCGGCTGCGGCGGTTGAAGGACTCCGAGTAGGCCGCCGAACGGGCAGCGAGAATCGGGTCATTGGAAGGCTGGATGCCGCTGGGCAGGATCAACGGGTCGAAATTCAGGTCACGGCAAGCGCCTTGCTCCGGTGCATCCACCTGTTCGATGACCAGGGCGCCGGCATCTACGCTGCGCCGTTCGGCGGGCCAGGGCTGGGCCGGGTTGTCCTGTGCATCGCCGGGGTTGGCCAGTACAAGCCGCAAGGTCCAGCGCAACGGCCCCTGGGTCAGGCGTTGCTGCAGGTCATGCTGCAGGAACTGTTTGTCGTCGACCTTGCCGGGCAGGGCAGCGAAAGGCGTTTGTGGCTCGAGCTGCCAACGCACCGGGTGCGCAGTGCCACTGGCGTCGATCAGGCGGAAGGCATTGATGCTGTGGTACTGGGTGTTGGCGAAACTGTCGCTGGGTTTGTAGCTTGCGGTCCATTGGCGGAAGGCAGCGCTTTCCGGGTGGGCGGCAAAGAAGGCCTGCTGCTTTGCCGGGTCCGGCTTGCCGGTGGCAGGGTCTGGCGCGTTGGCCAGCACCTGGTCGTAAAACCCTTGTGGTGTGCTGATCGCCAGCACAGGGGGGTTGTTCATCCCGGTGCGCCAGACTTGGCCGTCGTCGGTGCTCAGCTCAATTGCCAGGCTGCGCACCGGTATGCCCGTATCGGGGGCGAACGGGTTGGCGCCACCGATGGCGAAGCGGCCGATTACCGGTACCCGATCCTGGGTGAACGCGCGTGCTGTCGACAGCGTGGCGGCCTGGCCGCTGGGCTGGAAGTAGCCGCTGACGCACAGGCCTTTCGCGTGGTTCTTGCGATAGCCCGGGTAGTGGCCGGCCTGGGCTTCGAAGGTGTCGATGATGCGTTGCGGAGTCAGCTGCGGCCCGCCGATCCAGCCTGCGGCGTAGGCAAAGCCTGCGCCCAAAGCCAGCATCACGGCGCCAATGCCGGCCAGGCGCAGGGCCTTGTCCGGGCCGTGCAAGGGTGAGTTCATGGTGTTCATCCGGTTCAGTGAAGATGCCGGTACGACGGGGCAGGGAACTATTTATTCCATCGATGGGAATAAATTTTGTGGCGGCGCGTCTGCCCCCTACACTGACAACCCCCGAGCCGGTACCTTGCCATGCACGACCTGGACGAACAGCAGTGGCGCGAGTTGCTGCAGCGCCTGCGCCGCTTTGCCTTGTGGCTGAGCCGCGAACCGGGCAGCGCCGACGACCTGGTGCAGGGCACTGTAGAACGTGCCCTCAGCCGCAGCAGCCAGCAACGTGATGCCGATGCGCTGCGTGCCTGGTTGTTCACCATTCTTTACCGGCTGTTTCTCGACGGTAAACGCCGTGAGCGCCTGCATAACCGCTGGCTATCGTGGTTCGGCCGCGCGGAGCAGGAAAGCGAAGCGCTCGGCGGTAACATCGAGAGCATCGTTCTGGCCCAGGCCGACCTGCAGGCCTTTGCCCGGCTATCGACCGAACAGCGTGCCTTGTTGCTGTTGGTGAGTGTCGAAGGGCTGAGCTACAAGGAGGCGGCCCAGGCACTGGGCATCCCCATCGGCACAGTGATGTCGCGCCTGTCACGTGCCCGTGCCGCCTTGCGTGAACTGACTGAGGGCAACCCCCAGCCCCCGGCCTTGCGGAGACTGAAATGACGCGCCTGATACCCAGCGAAGACGAACTGCATGCCTATGTTGACGATCGACTCGAGCCGACGCGGCGTGCCGAGGTGCAGGCCTGGCTGACGGCCAACCCTGAGCAAGCTGCACGTATCGAGGCCTGGCGCAACGATGCTCGACGCTTGCGCACGGCCCTGGCCGGGTTTGGCGATCAACCTAGGGCGGCGCAGTTGGATCGGGGCCAGTTGCAGCGGCGTGTGCGTCAACGGCGCCAACGCCGCCTGGCTTCGGCTGCGGTTTTGCTGCTGGCACTGGGCATAGGCGGGGTGGGTGGTTGGCAGGCCCGGCAGGTCACGCTGGCAGGGAACGAGTTGCCCATGGCTGACGCCGTTCAGGCGCACCGCTTGTTCGCCGGCAGCGAGGCGCTGGATATCCAGGCCAGTGACCCGACGCAGTTGCGCGACTGGCTGGGCAGGCATTTCAGCAGGGTGGGGCAGCTGCCTGACCTCACCGGCTACGGGTTCCAGCCTGTGGGCGCACGATTGTTGAGCAATGAGCAAGGGCCAGCGGCGTTGCTGGTGTTCCAGGACCGCCAAGGGCAGCGCATCAGCCTGTTCCTGCGCTCACCTGGGGAGCGTTTCGAGCGCATGCCGCAAGGGCAGCGTGTCGATGGCCAGCTGGAGGCGAGGTATTGGTCGCATGGGGCCTATAACTTTGCCCTGGTCAGTGCGGCGGATGATGTGCGCGGGGCGGGTGTGGGGGAGGCCTTGCGGTTGGGCCTTTAGTGTCGGTCAGCCCCCCCGTCGCGACGCGTCCGCTGTGGGGGCCGGCTTGCCGGCGATCACCGGCAAAGCCGGTGCCATGCACCGCAGTGCCTGCATCGCTGCGAGCCGGTTCACACGACAAGCGTTGGGCTGCCTCACTCGTGAAGGCGCCGGAGCCTGTCAGCTCAATTCAAGCCAGATCGGCGCGTGGTCCGAGGGTTTTTCCATTGCGCGCAGCTCATAGTCCACACCTGCGGCCTTGATCCGCGGCACCAGGTGCTGCGAAGCCATGATCAGGTCGATGCGCAGGCCACGCTTGGGCTCGTCCTCGAAGCCGCGGCTGCGGTAGTCGAACCAACTGAAGCGGTCCGTTACTTCTGGATGCAGGTGGCGGAAACTGTCCACCAGCCCCCAGCCCTTGAGGCGCTCCATCCACTCGCGTTCCTCGGGGAGGAAGCTGCATTTGCCTGTCCTCAGCCAGCGTTTGGCGTTGTCCGGACCGATACCGATGTCGCAGTCCTGGGGCGAGATGTTCATGTCGCCCATTACCAGCACCGGTTGGTCCTGCTTGAACTGCCCCTCCAGCAACGCCTGCAGGTCGCTGTAGAAACGCTGCTTGGCCGGAAACTTGGTGGGGTGGTCGCGGCTTTCGCCCTGCGGGAAGTAACCATTCATGATGGTGATCGGCGTGCCATTGGCATCAGCGAACGTGCCCCAGATGAAACGGCGCTGGGCGTCTTCTTCGTCTGTGGCAAAGCCTTTGAACAGGCTCAGCGGCGCCTGGCGCGAGAGCAGGGCGACGCCGTAGTGGCCTTTCTGGCCATGGTAGTGCACGTGGTAGCCCAGGGCCTGAACGTCGGCCAAGGGGAACTGATCGTCGCTGACCTTGGTTTCCTGCAGGCCGATCACGTCCGGCTGGTGCTTTTCGATCAGCGCCGCCAGCTGGTGCGGGCGGGCCCGCAGGCCATTGATGTTGAAACAGACGATCTTCATGGAAAGACAATCCCGGTAAAAGGCCGGATGCTAGCCGACATCGTCCCTGATCACCAGCGTGGCGGCTTCGCGAAGGCGCTGCTAACGTGCACTCAAGGGGGGAACGATGCGCCGTGGGGCTCCTCCAAGGCACTGTATGCCCATTCCAGGAGGACTGCCCGCAATGCCCGAAGCCACTGCCGCCCAGGCTCGCATCTGCACACTCGATGATGGCTACAGCCGTGAGGCACGCTCACTGCTGTACAACGCCTACCTGAAAGAGCCCACCTTTGCCTACATCTTCGAGGCCCAGCGCCCTGGCTATGAACGACGCTTGCGCGTGATGGTGCGCGAGTGGGTACGACAGCATTTCTACCTGCAGTTGCCGGCCATTGGCCTGTTGCTGGATGACCGCCTGATAGCGTTGGCGCTGATCGTACCGCCGCAGCGCCGGTTGGGCGTGGCCGACAGCTGGGCCTGGCGCCTGCGCATGCTGCTGGGCACCGGGCAACGCTGCACCCGACGCTACATGGATTATCAGGCGGCGCTGGTCGGTTGCCTGCCGACAGAACAGGTCCACATGTTGCCGCTCCTGGGTGTGCACCCAGCATTTCGCGGTCAGCACTATGGCGAACAATTGTTACAGGCCGTGCACGACTGGTGCGCAGAAGACCCCAACACACAAGGCGTGGTGCTGGATTCGGGCAACGAGCATTACCTCCCGTTCTATGAGCGTCAGGGGTATGAGGAGATTGGCGAGGTGGCTGTAGGGCCAATCCGAGAAAGAGTGTTTTTTCATCCCTGTCCGGTATCTTCAATTCCCCCGACAGCATGAAAGCCCGCCAGGCGGCTCCCTTGAGCGTCTGGCTCTGGTAGCATGCGCCGCATGACGTATTCAGGAAGACTGACTTGGGGCCTGGTTTTCTGGGCCGCCAGTTTCACAGCATGGGGGCAGAGCGAATTGCTTGTGCAGGTAAACCCTGCCAACAAAGCGCTCAAAGCCAATGTCGAAGGCTACATAGGTACCCTGGGTGACCGCGATGAAGAGGCGCTTTTGCGCTTCAGCCGCGGGGCGCAGGAGCAGGCGCGAAAAGCGGCGCAAGCGCTTGGCTACTATCAGGCGCAGATCGATAGCGAGGTCAGGCCGCCTGCCAAGGCCGACCAACCGGCGAAGCTGATCCTTCATATCGACCCGGGTGAGCCTGTGCGCTTGCGCAACGTAACCGTGCGCATCGAAGGGCCTGCCAGCGAGATGAAAGCGTTTCGCGTACCCGACAGCAAAGCCCTGCGCGCCGGTGAGCAACTCAACCATGGGCTGTACGAGGACGCCAAACGGTTGATCCAGAACCAGGCGTCGCGCTACGGCTTCTTCAGTGGGCATTTCAGCCGCCAGCGCCTTGCCGTCGACCCGCAGGCCGGGGTGGCCGATATCGAACTGGTGTATCAGAGCGGCCCACGCTATCGCTTGGGTGCGGTCAGGTTCAGTGGCGACACGCCGCTGGACGAAGAACTGCTGCAGCGCATGGTCTCGTTCGAACCGGGCACGCCATACGACTCCGAACTGATCGCTGAGCTGAACAACGACCTGCAGTCCAGCGGCTATTTCGAGGGTGTGCGGGTCGATGCTGCGCCCACTGCCGCAGTGGCTGAGCAAATCCCCGTGGACGTGCGCCTCGATACCCGCAAACCGCGGACAATAGGCCTGGGCCTGGGTTACTCGACGGATGTCGGGCCGCGCGGCAAAGCCAATTGGACACGCCACTGGGTCAACCCCCAAGGTCACAGCTACGGCTGGGAAACAGAACTTTCAGCCCCCCGGCAAAACGTGGGGCTGTGGTACGACGTGCCCCTTGACCCGCCCCTGACCGACAAGTTGCGTTTCGCTGGCGGCTATCAGAATGAAGAGATCGCCGGTACAGACACACTCAGCAAGCTGCTGACCGTGGGGCCGGAATGGCACAGCAAGCTGCCCAGTGGCTGGCAACGGGTGATCTCGCTCAAGTACCAGCGTGAAGAGTATCGCCTTGGCGACGATTCGGGCCTGAGCAACCTGCTTATGCCGGGCGTAAGTTTCTCCTACCTGCGCAGCGACAACCGCATCGACCCGCACAATGGCTACCGCCTGCAGTTCGATACCCAGGTGGCCAAGGAAGGGCTGGTGTCCGACACCAACCTGTTGCATGGCAACGTGCTGCTCAAGGGCCTGACCACGCTCGGGCACAACCACCGCTTGCTCGGCAGGGTGCAGTTCGGTGGCAGCGCCACCAACGGTTACAAGAACAACATCCCGCCATCGCTGCGTTTCTTCGCCGGTGGTGACCAGAGCGTGCGCGGCTACGACTATCAGACGCTGTCGCCAAAGAACAGCGACGGCGACCGTATCGGTGGCCGCTACTTGGTGGCAGGCAGCGTCGAATACCAGTATTCGCTGACCGAGAAGTGGCGTGTGGCGACATTCGTCGACCAGGGCAATTCGTTCAACACGCTGGAGCTGCCGAGCCTCAAGACCGGGGTCGGTATCGGCGTGCGCTGGGTTTCGCCGGTCGGGCCATTGCGCCTTGACCTGGCCAAGGCCCTTGATGACGACGGTGGTATCCGCCTGCACTTCTCCATGGGGCCTGAGCTGTGATACGTGTGTTCAAATTCATTCTGCTGGGCCTGCTTGGCAGTGTGTTACTGGTTGTTCTGGCGCTGGCAGCGTTACTTGGTACCGAAAGCGGCAGCCGTTGGGTACTTGGGCGCGTGCCAGGCCTGCAGGTCGATAACTTTCAAGGGCGCCTTGCGGGCAGGTGGCAGGCGAGCCAATTGACCTGGGCTGACGGCGGCAACCGCGTCGAAGTGCTGGCTCCGCTGCTGAACTGGACACCTGGCTGTTTATTGCGGGCAACGCTGTGCATCGATCAACTGCATGCCCAGCGTATCGACATGCTGTTCGCGCCGAGCGAACAACCTGCCGACAGCGGGCCGCTGCAGTTACCGGTTTTGCGGCTGCCGGTGGCCATCGAGCTGGGTGACGTCAAGGTTGGCCAGGTGCGCCTCGATGGCAGCGACCTGCTCGGCGATCTTCACCTGGCGGCGCACTGGACTGCCACAGGGCTGCAGATCGACAGCCTGCAACTGCAGCGCGATGACCTGCAATTGAATGTGCAGGGCGATCTGCAACCCGAGGGTGACTGGCCGGTGCAACTGCAGGGGCAGGTGCACCTGCCTGCGGTGCAAGGGCAGGCCTGGCAACTGGCACTGACCGCCAAAGGCGAGTTGCAGAAAACCCTTGAACTGGATGCGACCAGCAGCGGTTATCTCAACGCGCGTCTGACCGGTGAGTTGCAGGCACTGGCCGAGCACTTGCCAGCCAGGTTGCAGCTGCGCTCCGATGCCTTCAAACCCGCGCAAACGCTGCCGGACACGCTGCAGCTCAATCAGCTCAAGCTCGACGCCGAGGGCGATTTGCTCAAAGGTTATCAGTTGTCTGGTAGCGCCAGCCTGCCGGCAGAACAGGCACCGATCGCCCTGCTGCTCAAGGGCAAGGTAGATGCCAAAGGGGCGAACGTTCAGGCGTTGGACCTTTCTGCCAGCGACGCTCAGCACGTGAAGCTGCAGGCCAGCGCCGACTGGCAGCAAGGCCTGGTGGCCGATGCTCAGCTCGACTGGCAGGATTTCCCGTGGCTACGTCTGTACCCGTTGGACGCGCCGCCAGATGTCACGCTCAAGCGCTTCAACGCGCAGGTGCAATACCGCGATGGCAGTTACCAGGGTACTTTCAATGGCGACCTCGACGGCCCAGCCGGAGCCTTTACGTTGGCCAGCCCTTTCGAGGGTGACCTTGGCCAGGTGCGCCTGCCGCAATTGGCCCTGACCGCCGGGCAAGGCAAGGCAGCCGGCAGTGTCGCGGTGCGCTTTGCCGATACCCTGGCCTGGGATGTCGACCTGCAGTTGTCGGCACTCGACCCCGCCTACTGGCTCGCCGAACTGCCCGGTACCCTGGCCGGTCCGTTGCGCAGCAAAGGTGAAATGAAGGGTGAGCAGCTCACCCTCGATGCCCAGCTTGATCTAAAGGGCCGCCTGCGCGGCCAGCCTGCGATGCTCAAGGTACAGGCCGAAGGCGCCGGGCAGAACTGGACCCTCGGTGCGCTGGCCGTGCAGTTGGGTGACAACCGCATCAACGGCAGTGGCAGCCTGCAGCAGCGCCTGGCCGGGCGTGTCGACCTCGACCTGCCCCGGCTCGGGCAACTGTGGCCCGGGCTGCGAGGCCAGGCCAAAGGGCGGCTGGATGTCAGCGGCACGCTGAGCGCTCCCCAGGGTACCCTCACCCTGCAAGGCCAGCAGTTGGCGCAGGAGCAGAACCGTATCCAGCGGCTTGACCTCAATGCACGCCTGGACAACGCCCAGCGTGGCGTGATCAACCTCAAGGCCAATGGTATTCGCCTGGGCGATACGGCGTTGGGCACCTTGCAGGCCAACGGCAAGGGCGATATCCGCCAGCAAGCCCTGACCCTGGGCCTCGATGGCCCGCAGTTGAAGCTTGACCTGGGGCTCGACGGCCAGTTGAACAAGGGGGATTGGCGTGGCCGGCTGGCCAGCGGCAGAGTCCAGGCCGGTGGCCAGGACTGGCAGTTGCAGGCGCCGGCCCGCCTGCAGCGCCTGGCCAGCGGCCAACTGGACTTCGGTGCCCACTGCTGGCGCTCCGGTCAGGCCAGCCTGTGTGGCGAGGATCAACGCCTGGCACCAGAGCCACGCCTGCGTTATCACCTCAAACAGTTCCCGCTGGACAGCCTGGCCCAATGGCTGCCGAAGGATTTCGCCTGGCAGGGGCTGCTCAATGCTGACGTCAATCTGGACATTCCAGCCAGCGGCCCCAAGGGTGTCGTGCGTATCGATGCCAGTGGCGGCACCCTGAGGGTGCGGGACAATGGGCGCTGGATCGATTTCCCTTACCAGGCGCTGCGCCTGGACAGCACCCTGGCGCCTCGCCGCATCGATACACGGCTGAATTTCCGTGGCGAGCGCCTCGGCGAGTTGAGCCTGAACGCCCGTCTCGACCCGCTGGGGAAAGACAAGCCGCTGTCGGGTGACTTCCGCCTCGCCGGTCTGGACCTGTCGGTTGCCCGGCCTTTCGTACCGATGGTCGAGCGCCTGGCAGGCCAATTGAATGGCAGTGGCCGATTGTCCGGCACCTTGCTGGCGCCAAAGGTCAACGGCAACCTGATGCTCAGGGGTGGCGAGGTCAGTGGTGCTGAGCTGCCCGTCAGTTTGCAGGACCTGTCGCTGCAGGCCTTGATCGCTGGCGAGCAGGTTCAGCTCAACGGTGGTTGGCGCAGTGGCGAGGCGGGCCGTGGCCGGCTGAGCGGAGACCTGACCTGGGGCCAGGCCCTGGGCATGAACCTGCGCCTGCAGGGCCAGCAGTTGCCGGTTACCGTCGAACCCTACGCAACACTTGAGGTTGCGCCGGACCTGAGCCTGCGCCTGATCGACGACAAACTGGCGGTGACCGGCAAGGTGCTGGTGCCCAAAGGCAAGATCACGGTGCGCGAACTGCCGCCATCGACCGTGAAAGTATCGGACGACACCGTCATTGTCGGCCACCAGACCGAGGAAGGCAAAACGCCCATGGCGATGGCCATGGACATTGATGTAGAGGTTGGGCAAGACAAACTGTCGTTCAGCGGTTTTGGGCTTACCGCCAACTTGCTCGGTCATGTACACATCGGCGACAACATGGACACCCGTGGTGAGTTGAGCCTGGCTGACGGACGCTACCGCGCCTACGGTCAGCGCCTGACCATTCGCCGTGCGCGCTTGCTGTTCGCCGGGCCCATCGACCAGCCTTACCTGGACATCGAAGCCATTCGGCAAGTTGATGACGTGATCGCCGGTATTCGCCTGAGCGGCAGTGCCGAGCAGCCTACTACCAAGGTGTTTTCGGAGCCGGCGATGAGCCAGGAACAGGCGCTGTCCTACCTGGTGCTGGGCCGACCGCTGGGCACTTCGGGCGAGGACAACAACATGCTTGCCGAGGCGGCCCTGGGCCTGGGCCTGGCTGGCAGCGCAGGAATCACCGGCAGCCTCGCGTCAAGCCTGGGTATTGACGATTTCCAGTTGGACACTGAGGGCTCGGGCAACTCCACCAGTGTGGTGGCTAGCGGTAACCTGACCGAGAAACTGAGCTTGCGATATGGGGTAGGGGTGTTCGAGCCGGCCAATACCATTGCGTTGCGCTACAAGCTGAGCAAGAAGGTCTACCTTGAGGCGGCGAGTGGCCTGGCCAGTTCGCTGGATATTTTCTACAAGCGCGACTTCTGAAGGGGCGCCATCACCGCACGGTGGCGGCCTCGATGAACTCATTGGTTTCAGGGGCAGGCGCAGTGGGCGGCTTGCGGGTGGGGTTGATCAGCTTGGTATATTCCTCGATCAGCCGGTTGAGCGCCTCGGGTGGCTCGCTGGCTTGAAACTGCATGCGGATCTGTACCTCGTCCGGGTCTCGCGTTTCCCCCTGGCGGCCCTGGGCGCCAATGGTGACCTTGAAGGCCGCAGCGCCGCCGGCCTCCTCATTCGCCTGCATCGCACGCAGCGCCTCCGTGCCATTGACCCGCACAGAGAGGTCGACCTGCATGCGCTCCAGAGCCAGCCCCTTGGGTGAAACCAGGGCGAACAACGGCACGCGTATCACATGCTTGTCGTCCATGGCGACCTCGACCATCTTGGCTTTCATAGGAGCCCCGAGCGCCTGCGGATCGATGTCGAAAAAGTGATCGAACAGATTGATGTACTGCTGGGCAATCAGGCTATTGGTTGCCGCAGCGGCTTCCTGCAGGCCACGGGTGATATCCCGCAGGTCAATCGCGGTCATGGGGGCAGGGTGGTTGTCCACTCACTTGTCTCCTTGGTACACGGGGAGCCCCGCTGTGTTCAGCGAGGCGGACATTTTGAGACAGGGCGAAGGATCAGGGAGTGGTGGCACCTGCAGAGGCGGTGCTCGCTGTATCGTCCTTCAGTACGTCAGCATCGGAAATCGCATCCGTGCTTATCAGGGTCGAGTTGGGTACCACCGTCGGTTTGGTGGCAGCATCGGTGAGGAAATCGATGACCCTCATCACCGCCTCTGGTGGATCCTGGCGGCGCAAGGTGGTGTTGAATGCATAGCGGGCACGGGTATCGGACTTGCGGGTCTGCGTGGACTTGTGGCTGATACTGCCCTTCATGTCCAGCTTGAAAGGGCCCCAGCCCAGCGAGGCGGCCATGTCACCACCTTTGCTGGACTCACTGAAATCCTCGGCCGCTTGGCTGATGGTCAGTTCGAACTCGACCTTGCCTTCTTCAATGACAATGTTCGGGTGGGTAATGGCCGCCAGCAGCGGGACCTTCATGGACTTGCTGACGACGCCTTTGTATTCGCCCTGTTCGTTGACGATGGTCTCGTCATAGTCGAACTGGATGGCAACCGCTTTGCCATCCTGTACGCAGACCTGCATGAGGAAGTCCGCATAGGATTTGCTCGCAGTGACCTGAGCCTGAACCATGGCTTGTAGCGGCCCGGCGATCATACGGTCCATGGGCAAGGCGTTGATGACCGATCCGATAAGGCTGTTGTCTAGGGACATTGCTGGATTCTCTTTCTCTGTTGGATGATGCAAATACGGCCGTCAATGCGGCCGGGTGGGGGTCGTCAGCGCGTGCAAGGCTCCTGGCGACGGATATTGCCGATCTGGCGCAGGCTCAGGCCGTACTTGTCGGCCAGCAGGCTGCGTGACAGCCCTTCAGCGCTTTCTTTCTGGATTTGCAGGTTGCGCAACTGCCGCAGGAAGTGGTCTGGCTTGGGGATTTCCAGTGCTACACCGGCAAACCGCTTGATCAGGGCGTCCAGAGCTTCGCCAGGGAGCACGTCGGCGAGCTTGGTGCGCTCACGATGCTTGGGGATGTATTTGGGCCTTCCGCCGAAGGCGCAGGTCAGTTGGTAGGCGTTTTCTATGCCGATACATTCGATCAGTGACTGCAACGAGTGCGGCAGAAGGCTGATGTCGATGGCTGTGAGATCTGGCAATTCCATGTGGTGCTCCCTCGCGGTAGATGGGGCGCGATGCTTTGATGAGCCGCAATGGCGGGTCAGCGATTACCATCGGCGTTCTGTCGTTGGCGTGAGAGGATTGTCAGTGAGTGACGAATAACGTCGCTAGGCGCCAAGTGGTCCAGCTGTTGTAGCCTCGGGGAGCAAGATTTGAAGGCAACGATTTCGCGTGTTGTAGGACATCGCTCTGGCGTTGCCCTACAGCCGTTGATACTCAGGGGGGCACTTTTCCGTGAGGCAACTGGGTGCCAGTACCCTCAACCGCAGGGGTAAACATGCATCAAGCTCACGTTGCGCAGGTAGGCGTGGGGCCAATCGGCCATTGTTTGAGGCAGACTGCGCCAGTCGACCACGAGGCAGAGGGCACTGAGAGATTGCTTATCGTGCCGGCCCAGCACTTTACCGGGGAAGGATCGGCGATAGAGCGCAAGGGTCTTGCCCACTGCTTCGACTTGTCCGGCGTTGGCCAAGGTTTCGTAGGCGAGCCTTGGCAACTGCGGCTGCTCGATTGTGAAATGGGCGTGGCCGGGCCTTGCGAGCAGGTGCCCGGCTGCCCTTGTTCGATGCCATAACTGTTGCCATTGGTTGCTGCCGGCGTAGTCCGCCAGTTCGCGGCCCATTTTGAGCAATTGCTCAGGTGGTATCTGGCGGATATCCAGGGCGTGGGTGGGGAGAGAGGGCAGTAACAACAGAATGAGCAGGGCGGGCTTGAGCATGGAGCCTCCAGCATGGGCGGTAGGGAGGCCAATGCTTTCAGGCTTGAGGTGCCACGCTAAGCAGGAAATGCAGCGCCGAAAGCCATGGGCGTTGTATCATTGGCCCGGCTCGTTGCGAGCCATTTGCCCCCGATGTTGCAAGGAACTATCGATGACACACGTGCAGCGCCTCAAATATTCGATTCTTATCATCCTGGTGGTGCTGGGCCTCATGCTGGGCCTGTCACATCTGCAAAAACAGGGCACCATCAGTGAACAGACTTTCCAGCTGCTGGCCATCGCCATTGCGGTAGTGGTGGTCGTGATCAACGGGATCCTGCGGCGCAAGGTCAAGCCCTGACCCGTACCGGCCGGCCAGGTATGGCCGGCCATGCGCTCAGCGTGCAGAGGGTTGCTCGAGCACGGCGCGCGCTTGCGGGTTGAGGCTGTAGCACTTGTCGTTGCCCAGGTTGATCACGCCCTCTGCGCACAGCCGCTTGAGCACCTCCCGCACACTGAGAAACGACAGCGGAATATCCAGTTGTTCCAGATGCGCGTGCACACCGCGCACGCCAATGCTGCGGCCGGAGCGGCCGGCGCTGTGCAGGGCGTCGATCACTTTGAGACGAATCAGGCTGGTACGCAGCCCATAGGTGCGCAGCAACTCGCGGATCTGTTCGTTGCCGACACGCTCTTCCCCGCAGGCGTCCTGTCCATTGGCCGCTTTGGCCGGGGTTCGCCCGGTCTGAAGTGAGGATTGCGGGTTGTACATGTGAATGCTCCTTTTCGTGGACTTTCCCGAAATATGGGTGCCTCACTTACTAGGACGAATGAGAACGGAGAATCTGCAGCCTTTGCGCAAAAAAAAGATTCTCTGCCGGTCTCATGAAGACGAATCTGTTTCTCCTTGTGCGTAAAATTTTCATGTGGGCGTTCGTCTGATTGGGAATGATCCCAGAAGCCGAGGAGTGCCCGTGCTCTCAATTTCACGTCCCATGACCTGCGCTGGCCTTGCGGCCGCGCTGGTTGTCTCCAGCATGGCCGCGCAGGCGTTGGAACCCAAGTCTGATGCCACTGCGCAAATTCGCCGTACAAGTTTCGGCGTGCCGCATATCGTGGCCAAGGATGAGCGCGGCCTGGGTTACGGCATCGGTTATGCCTATGGCCAAGACAATCTGTGCCTGCTGGCCAATGAAGTGCTGACGGTCAACGGTGAACGTTCGCGCTTTTTTGGCGCGCAGGGCAAAACCCTCGAGCAGCGCGATAACCTGACCAGCGACCTGTTCTTCACCTGGTTCAATACGCCGACTGCGGTCAACAGCTTCCTGCAGGCCCAACCTGCTCAGGTGCGTGATTTGCTGGAGGGCTATGCCAGTGGTTTCAACCGCGCCTTGGCCGAGCGTCGTAGCCAAGGGCTGCCGGCAGAGTGCGGGGATGGTCAGTGGTTGCGGCCGATCACCAGCCTGGACCTGGTCAAGCTGACCCGCCGTCTGCTGGCTGAGGGTGGGTTGGGCCAGTTCGCCGAAGCGCTGGCGGCTGCCCGGCCGCCGCAGTTGGCGAGCCAGCAGGCAGCGCCCACGTTTGGCGAGGCACTTGCCCAGCAACAGCGCTTCGCTTCGGAGCGCGGCAGCAACGCCGTTGCAGTGGGTGCGGAGCGTTCGGCCAACGGCCGCGGGCTGTTGCTGGCCAACCCGCATTTCCCTTGGATGGGCGGGATGCGCTTCTATCAGATGCAACTGACCATCCCTGGCCGACTGGACGTCATGGGCGCCGCACTGCCTGGCTTGCCGGTAGTGAACATCGGTTTCAACCGTCACCTGGCCTGGACCCACACGGTCGATACGTCCAAACACTTCACCCTCTACCGACTGCAACTGGACCCCAAGGATCCGACCCGCTACCTGCTCGATGGCAAGTCCCTGCCGCTGACGCGCCAGGCTGTGAGTGTCACGGTCAAGGCTGAGGATGGCACGCTGAGCCAAGTGCAGCGCCAGGTCTACAGTTCGAGCTTCGGGCCCGTGGTGCAGTGGCCAGGGCGCCTGGACTGGGACAGCAAAGCGGCCTACAGCCTGCGCGACGCGAATCTGGAAAATACCCGCGTGCTGCAGCAGTGGTATCGCATCAACCGTGCCGATAGCCTGGCGGCACTGAAGGGCTCGGTCGAGCAGTTGCAGGGCATCCCCTGGGTCAATACCTTGGCCGTCGATGCCGGTGGCCAGGCGTTGTACCTTAACCAGTCGGTGGTGCCTTATGTGGACCAGCAGTTGCTGAGCCAGTGCAGCAACCCGGCGGCGCAAGGGCCGCTGGTGGTGCTCGACGGTTCGCGCAGCGCCTGCCAGTGGAAGGTCGATGCACAGGCAGCGCAGCCTGGCATCTTCCCGGCGCATCTGTTGCCCAGCCTTGCGCGCAACGATTTTGTGCAAAGCTCCAACGATCCGGCATGGATGACCAACCCCGCCCAGCCGTTGACGGGGTACTCGCCGCTGATCAGCCGCAGCGACCAGCCCTTGGGCATGCGCGGGCGCTTCGCGCTGGAGCGCCTGCAAGGCAAGGCCAAGCTGGGTATGGAGGACCTGCAGCGTATGGTGATGGATGACGAGGTCTACCTGGCCAGCCTGGTGCTTCCAGACTTGTTGCAATGGTGCAAAGGCGCTGAGGCCGATTTGCAGGCACTGTGTACGAGCCTGGCGAGCTGGGATGGCAAGGCTGACCTGAACAGCGGCATTGGCCTGGTGCACTTCCAGAACATCGTCGACGCCTTGGCCAGGTATCCGCAAAGCTGGCGTGTGGCCTTCGACCCGGCAGACCCGCAACACACGCCGCGTGGGTTGGCAGTGGAGCAGGCGGCGGTGCGCAAGTTGCTGCGCGAAGCGGCGCTGGCCTCACTGCAGCAGGTAGCCAAAGCCGGCGTTGCTGAAGACAGCCGTTGGGGGCAGATCCAGCAGGCGGCCGATGGCACACCGGTGCCGGGCGGCCCGCAGGGCTTGGGGGTGTATAACGCGATCTACAGCGTCCCGCATGGGCCGGGCAAGCGGCTGGTGGTCAGTGGCACCAGTTACTTGCAACTGGTCAGCTTCACCGATAAGGGGCCCCAGGCGCGCGGGTTGTTGGCCTTCTCGCAGTCCAGCGAAGCCGCATCGGCGCATGCGAGCGACCAGACCAAAGCGTTCTCGGCCAAGCAGTTGGCGCACATCCCGTTCACCGAGGCGCAAATCAAGGCTGACCCCGAGTATCGGCAGTATGTGATCAGTGAGCGGGACAAGGGGGCAGTGGCGAGCCAGCCTTAAGTTACAAACCTGTACCGGCCTCATCGCCGGCAAACCGGCCCACAGGTATCAAGGATAGTGGCGTACCTGTAGGCGCCGGCTTGCCGGCGATGAGGCCGGTATGGCGAAGCTATCAGTTTCAGGAAAACTCGAACGGCTCCAGCTGAAAGCCCTGCGCATCCACCTGCAGGGTCCAGCCGCGACGGTCCCAATCGCCCAGCACGATGCGCCGGGCAGGCTCCCCGTTCACCACCAGCTTGTGGATCGCCGGCCGGTGAGTGTGGCCATGCACCAGCGTTTTCACGCCATGTGCCGCCATCACCGCTGGTACTTCTTCTGGTGTGACATCGACAATTTCGGTGGCCTTCATGCGCGTTTGTGCACGGCTTTCGTTACGCAGCTTGCGCGCCAGCTTTTGCCGGGTGGCAAGCGGCAAGTGCCGCAGAATCCACAGGCTCAACGGGTTGCGCAGATAACGGCGCATTTTCATGTAACCGATGTCGCGGGTGCACAGGGTGTCGCCATGCATCAGCAAAACCTGCTCGCCGCCCAGGCTGATCACGCAGGGGTCGGCCAGCAGGGTGCAGCCGGCGGCCTTGCAGAAAGCCTCGCCAATCAGGAAGTCACGGTTGCCGTGCATCAGGTACACGGCGGTGCCGCTGTCGCTAAGCTGGCGCACGGCCTGGCAGATCGACTGCTGGAACGGCGTCATGGCATCGTCGCCGATCCAGGCTTCGAAGAAGTCGCCGAGGATGTACAGCGCCTTGGCATGGCGTGCGCGGCCGTCGAGCAGATCAAGAAACGCCCGGGTAATGTCCGGGCGTTCTTCTTGCAGATGCAGATCAGAGATCAGCAGTATCACTCAACGATCTCGGCTTTCTCGATGATCACGTCGTCTTTTGGTACGTCCTGGTGGCCAGCCTTGGAACCGGTGGCGACCTTTTCGATGGCGTCGACGATTTCACGGCCTTCGGTCACTTCGCCGAATACCGCGTAGCCCCAGCCCTGGGTGTTCTTGCCGCTGTGGTTGAGGAAGTCGTTGTCGGAGGCGTTGATGAAGAACTGGGCCGAGGCGGAGTGCGGCTCCATGGTGCGGGCCATGGCAATGCTGTACTTGGTGTTCTTCAGGCCGTTGTCAGCTTCGTTCTGGATGCTGGCGCGGGTTTTCTTCTGGCTCATGCCCGGCTCGAAGCCGCCGCCCTGGATCATGAAACCCTTGATCACACGGTGGAACACGGTGCCATCGTAGTGACCGTCCTTGACGTACTGAACGAAGTTTTCCGTGGTGAGCGGCGCTTTCTCGGCGTCCAGTTGCAGGACGATAACGCCGTGGTTGGTGGTCAGTTTGACTTTGGACATGCTGGAATTCGCTCTTTCAAGGCATTCGGGAATTAGGGTGCGCAGTGCGCCTGTAGTCACCTGACGCAGGATCGGGCGACCGCGACACATGGCGCGCACTGGCCATTTTGCCAGGCCGCGACAAAAAGCTGCGATAAAATCACGGCAGTTTGTCCGAGCCTGGCTGTCAGCAGCTTGACTGCTTCGGCTATGATAGGCCCTTTGATTCAATCGGCCTACCCAGGCCGGACACGTGCATTCAAGGATCCTATGAGCAAGCCCACTGCCGACAACGCGCCCAACGCCGCTGCCAAAGGCGCCCCCGCCGTCCCTGCGAACTTCCTGCGGCCGATCATCCAGGCCGACCTGGACTCGGGCAAGCACAGCAGCATCGTCACTCGTTTTCCGCCGGAGCCCAATGGCTACCTGCACATCGGCCATGCCAAGTCGATCTGCGTCAACTTCGGCCTGGCCAAGGAGTTCGGCGGCGTCTGTCACCTGCGCTTCGACGACACCAACCCGGCCAAGGAAGACCAGGAGTACATCGATGCCATTCAGCGCGACGTCAAATGGCTGGGCTTCGACTGGGCCGGCGACGTGCGTTATGCCTCGAACTACTTCGACCAGTTGCACGACTGGGCCGTTGAACTGATCAAGCGTGGCAAGGCCTATGTCTGTGACCTGACCCCTGATCAGGCCAAGGCCTACCGTGGCAGCCTGACCGAGCCAGGCAAGAACAGCCCGTTCCGTGAGCGCAGCGTCGAAGAGAACCTCGACCTGTTCGCGCGCATGAAGGCCGGCGAGTTCAAGGATGGCGAGCGCGTGCTGCGCGCCAAGATCGACATGGCCTCGCCGAACATGAACCTGCGCGACCCGATCCTGTACCGCATCCGTCATTCCCACCACCACCAGACCGGTGACAAGTGGTGCATCTACCCCAACTACGACTTCACCCATGGTCAGTCCGATGCCATCGAAGGCATCACCCACTCGATCTGCACCTTGGAGTTCGAAGGCCATCGGCCGCTGTACGACTGGTTCCTGGACAACCTGCCGGTACCGGCGCATCCGCGTCAGTACGAGTTCAGCCGCCTGAACCTGAACTACACCATCACCTCCAAGCGCAAGCTCAAGCAGCTGGTCGACGAGAAGCACGTCAGCGCCTGGGACGACCCGCGCATGTCGACCCTCTCGGGCTTCCGCCGTCGCGGCTACACCCCGGCCTCGATCCGCAACTTCTGCGAGATGGTCGGTACCAACCGCTCCGACGGTGTGGTCGACATGTCGATGCTCGAATTCAGCATCCGTGACGACCTCGACCGCACCGCGCCGCGCGCCATGTGCGTGCTGCGCCCGCTGAAGGTGGTCATTACCAACTACCCTGAAGGCCAGGTCGAGCAGCTCGAGCTGCCGCGCCACCCCAAGGAAGACATGGGCGTGCGCGTGCTGCCCTTCGCCCGCGAGCTGTACATCGACCGCGACGATTTCATGGAAGAGCCGCCAAAGGGCTACAAGCGCCTGGAACCGGCCGGTGAAGTGCGCCTGCGCGGCAGCTACGTGATCCGCGCCGACGAAGCGGTCAAGGACGCCGAGGGCAACATCGTCGAGCTGCGCTGCTCCTACGACCCGGACACACTGGGCAAGAACCCCGAGGGCCGCAAGGTCAAGGGCGTGATCCACTGGGTGCCGGCAGACGCCAGTGTCGAATGCGAAGTGCGCCTGTACGATCGCCTGTTCCGCTCGCCGAACCCGGAAAAGGCCGAGGAGGGCGCCAGCTTCCTCGACAACATCAACCCGGACTCGCTGCAAGTGCTGACCGGCTGCCGTGCCGAGCCGTCGCTGGGCCAGGCGCAGCCTGAAGACCGCTTCCAGTTCGAGCGCGAAGGCTACTTCTGCGCCGACCTCAAGGACAGCCAGCCGGGCCGCCCGGTGTTCAACCGCACCGTCACCCTGCGTGACTCCTGGGGCAGCTAAGGAACCACCGTGCTTACCATTTACAACACGCTGAGCAAAACCAAGGAAGTCTTCAAGCCGCTCGATGGCAACAAGGTGCGCATGTATGTGTGCGGCATGACCGTGTACGACTATTGCCACCTGGGCCATGGCCGCAGCATGGTGGCCTTCGACCTGGTCACCCGCTGGCTGCGCAAGAGCGGCTATGAGCTGACCTACGTGCGCAATATCACCGACATCGACGACAAGATCATCAACCGGGCCAACGAGAACGGCGAAACGTTCGACGCGCTGACGGCCCGCATGATCGATGCGATGCATGAGGACGAACGGCGCCTGAACATCCTCAAACCGGACCAGGAACCGCGTGCCACCGACCATATCGCCGGCATGCACGCGATGATCCAGACCCTGATCGACAAGGGCTACGCCTACGCGCCGGGCAATGGCGACGTGTACTACCGGGTCGGCAAGTTCGTCGGCTATGGCAAGCTGTCGCGCAAGAAGATCGAGGACCTGCGCATCGGTGCCCGCATCGAGGTCGACGAGGCCAAGCAGGACCCGCTCGACTTCGTGCTGTGGAAGGGCGTCAAGCCGGGCGAACCGTACTGGGATTCGCCCTGGGGCCCAGGCCGTCCGGGCTGGCACATCGAGTGCTCGGTGATGTCCACCTGCTGCCTTGGCGAGAGCTTCGACATCCACGGTGGCGGCAGCGACCTGGAGTTCCCGCACCACGAGAACGAAATCGCCCAGAGCGAAGCGGCGACCGGCAAGCAGTACGCCAACGCCTGGATGCACTGCGGCATGATCCGCATCAATGGCGAGAAGATGTCCAAGTCATTGAACAACTTCTTCACCATCCGTGACGTGCTCGATGTGTATCACCCGGAGGTGGTGCGCTACCTGCTGGTGGCCAGCCACTACCGCAGTGCCATCAACTACTCCGAAGACAGCCTGCGTGATGCCAAGGGCGCCCTGGAGCGCTTCTATCACGCGCTGCGTGGCTTGCCACGTGTGGCGGCCAAGGGTGGTGAGGCATTCGTCGAGCGCTTCAGCGTGGCGATGAACGACGACTTCGGCACCCCCGAAGCCTGCGCCGTGCTGTTCGACCTGGTGCGCGAAATCAACCGCCTGCGCGACAGCGACCCGGATGCGGCTGCCGGCCTGGCCGGTCGCCTGCGTGAGCTGGGTGATGTGCTGGGTGTACTGCAGCTGGAGGCCGATGACTTCCTGCGTGCAGGGGCCGAGGGCAAGGTCGATGCGGCTGAAGTGGAAGCACTGATCCAGGCGCGCCTGCAGGCGCGTGCCGATAAGAACTGGGCAGAATCCGACCGTATCCGCGACCAGCTGACCGGCATGGGTGTGGTGCTGGAGGACAGCAAGGGCGCGACTACCTGGCGTCTGGCTGACTGATGATGTGAAGGGGCCGCTTTGCGGCCCCATCGCCGGCAAGCCGGCTCCCACAGGTAGTGCGCAGGGCTTGAAGGTTGCGCGGTCGTAGTGAGAGCCGGCAAGCCGGGGACAGGTATTGCGCAGGGCTTGAAGGTTGTGCTGTCGTGGTGGGAGCCGGCTTGCCGGCGATGGGCTGCATAGCAGCCCCCGCTTTTACCTGGGCAACCCCGCCAACGCGCAATGCAACACCAGCTTAGCCCCACCCAGCTCACTGTCACCCACCTCCAGCCCAAACCCATGCAGGTCGACGATCGCCGCAACGATCGACAAACCCAGCCCGAACCCCGGGTGGCGGTGGCCTTCCTCGCTGCGATAAAAGCGCTTCAGCACGGCAGTGCGCTCTTCTTCCGCAATCCCAGGCCCACTGTCCTCGATAGCGATATGCACGCCTGCTTCGTCCTGCGTAGCCGTAATGGCCACCTGGCCACCTTCTGGCGTGAACTTGATGGCATTGCCCACCAGGTTGGCCAGCGCTTCGAACAGCAATTCACGGTCCCCATGCAGCGCCGGCAAATGCTCAGGCTGTTGCAGGTGCAGGCGGATACCGCCATCTTCGGCCAGGGGCAGGTAGAAATCGTGCAACTCCACCAGAAGCTCACGCGGGTCCAGCTGAACGAAGCCGGCGCGGCGCTGGCGATCCTCCAGTTCACTGATGCGCAACAGGCCGCGAAAACGTGCCATCAGGGTATCGGTTTCGCCGATGGCCTGGTCCAGTGCCTCGGCTTGTGCCGAGTCCAGCCCGGTCTGCTGGCGGATGCGGTACAGCTGTGCACGCAGGCGGGTGAGTGGTGTGCGCAGGTCGTGGGCAATGTTGTCGCACACGCCCTTGACCTCATGCATCAGCCGTTCTATCCGGTCAAGCATGGCGTTGACGATGGCGGCCAGCATGTCCAGCTCGTCGCGGCGGGCCGACAGCGGCAGGCGGTGGGTGAGGTCGCCGGCGACGATCAGCTCTGCCTGCGCCTGTATGGCCCGAATGCGTTTCAAAGGCCTGCGGCGCAGCAGGTACCAGCCGGCGAAGCCTGGGATCAGGGTCAGCGAGATGCCCCATAGCAAGGCGTGCAGGATGATGCGTGTCACTACAAACAACGAGCCGTTGTCGCGCAGCAGTACCAGCCAGCGGCCGTCCTGAACCTTGATTGCCACCGCGTCGCAGCTGTCACGCGGCATGTGCGGGTCATCGGCGTCCAGGCACCGCTCGAGTTCATGCACCTTGCCGTCCAGGCCGAGTTCCGGCGGAATTGCACGGATACGCCCGCCGATCGGGTTGAGCTGGGCGTCGAACAGGCCGTAGGCATCAAAGGCGCGCTCCTCGAACGCCTGGCTGGCGATCAGCGCGTCGTCCAGCTGCTTGCCGCTCATGTGCGCGAACAGGTGCTGGCGCTGCAGCATGGAGTGGCGGGTCAGCTTGTTCAGGTAGCTGGACACCTCGAAGTACAGCACCCCCATGAGGATGCTGCTCCAGGCCACGAAGAGGAAGCTGTACAGCGCCAGCAGGCGGCTGGTCGAGGAGCTCCAGCCCTTAGACGGGTTCAGCAATGGCATAGCCGGAGCCCCGTACGGTACGGATCAGCGGCGACTGCCCGGGGGCATCGATCTTCTTGCGCAGGCGGCCGATATGCACATCGATCAGGTTGGTGCCAGGGTCGAAGTGGTAGCCCCAGACTTCCTCGAAGATCATCATCCGCGTGATCACCTGGCCGCTATGGCGCATCAGGTACTCCAGCAGCTTGTACTCGGTGGGCAGCAGGTTGAGCGTCTGTTCGCCGCGGCGGGCCTCATGGCTGATCAGGTCCAGTTGCAGGTCGGCGACCTGCAGTCGGGTCTGGGTCATCGGCACGCTATTGCGCCGCAACAGCACTTCCACCCGTGCGGCCATCTCGTCGGAGGCGAATGGCTTGGTCAGGTAGTCGTCGCCACCGGCACGCAGGCCTCGCACACGCTCATCGACGTCGGACAGCGCGCTGATCATCAGGATGGGCGTTGCGATTTTCAGGTTGCGCAGGGTGGTGACGATGGTCAGGCCATCGACCTCTGGCAGCATGCGGTCCAGGGTGATCAGGTCGTAGCCGCCGCCGATGGCCTTGGCCAGGCCTTCACGGCCATTGTCAGCCCAATCCACTTCCAGACCGTGGCTGGTGAGTTCGGCGACGATTTCCTGGCCGGTGACGGCGTCGTCTTCGATGGTCAGTACGCGTGGCATGCTGGTTCCTGGGCGTCTAGTGGAGGCTTGATTGTGCCAAAGAATAGACTGCCGGGAATTTAAGAAAAATTCATCTGGCTGCAGTTCGTTTGCTGCGGGGCAAACTGTCTTGCTCAACGTCTAAAGATGACGCAATCCCTGTGGGCCGGCTTGCCGGCGATGGGGCCGGAACGCTCAGCCAAAAAAAGGGGCATGCCAGCGTCTGACATGCCCCGTGGTTCAGCGTGGCGCGATGGCTCAGGCGACCTTGACGATCCAGCCCGCCGGCGCTTCGACGTCGCCGCTCTGGATACCGGTCAGCTCGTTGTAGAGCTTCTGGGTGACCGGGCCGACCTTTTCCAGGTCGTGGAACACGTGCAGCTTGCCGTTGTACTCGATGCCACCGATCGGGGTGATCACTGCGGCGGTACCGCATGCACCGGCTTCGATGAAGCGGTCGAGCTTGTTGATTTCGACATCGCCTTCGATCACCTTCAGGCCCAGGCGCGAGGACGCCAGTTCCATCAGCGACAGGCGGGTGATGCCTGGCAGTACCGAGGCCGATTTCGGCGTGATGAATTCGTTGTTGGCGGTGATGCCGAAGAAGTTGGCCGAACCGACTTCCTCGATCTTGGTGTGGGTCAGCGGATCGAGGTAGATGGCGTCGGCAAAGTTGGCCTTCTTGGCTTCAGCGCCTGGCTGCAGGCTTGCCGCATAGTTGCCGCCGACCTTGGCGGCGCCGGTGCCTTGCGGGGCGGCGCGGTCAAAGCTGGAAATCTGGAAGTTGTGCGGTTTCATGCCGCCTTTGAAGTACGAGCCAACCGGGATGGCGAATACCGAGAAGATGAACTCGGGGGCGGTGCGCACGCCGATGTTGTCGCCGGTGCCGATCACGAACGGGCGCAGGTACAGGGCACCCTTGCCGTGTGGCGGGACGAACTTCTCGTTGGCCTTGACCACTTGCTTGCAGGCCTCGATGAACACATCGGTCGGCACGTGCGGCATCAGCAGGCGGGCGCAGCTGCGCTGCATGCGGGCGGCGTTCTGGTCAGGGCGGAACAGGTTGATCGAGCCGTCCTTGCAGCGGTAAGCCTTCAGGCCTTCGAAACACTGCTGGCCATAGTGCAGGGCAGTGGAGCCTTCACTGATGTGCAGCACGTTGTCTTCAGTCAGGGTGCCTTTGTCCCACTCACCATTGCGCCATACGGACAGGTAGCGCTTGTCGGTCTTGATGTAGTCGAAACCCAGCTTGTCCCAGTTAATGCTTTCGTTACTCATGACACCCTCGATTGTCTTGCAAGTGCCCGATCGCTCGGGCTGCTGTTATATGCGCACCTCGCCACGATAATACATCCGCTGCGGATCGGGAACGGCCAGTCACGAATTGGCGGCTATCTGGATCATGGTGACGCCGATGGCAGGTGCAGGTAAGCGTCCAGCGCCAGTTGCTGGAGAAACACTGAATCATGGGAAGCCACCAGCATCGCCCCCTGAAACTGCCGTAGCATGGCCTCCAGCGCTTCAAGCGACGGCAGGTCCAGATGGTTGCCGGGCTCATCGAGCAACAGCAGGTCCACGCCGCGTTTGCGATAAAGCACACCAGCCAGCGCTGCCTTGAGCCGCTCGCCGCCGCTGAGCAAACTGCTGGGCAGCTCGATGCGTGCGGCATCGAGGCCCAGTTGAGCCAGCCGCATGCGCAGAACGCCGGATGGCAGTGTCGGGTTAGCCTCGCGCAGGTGTGCCAGAACGGTCTGCTGCCCAGGTAATGAACTGCAGTGCTGGTCGAGCATCGCGACTTCGCCGCTCATCCGAGCGCTGCCGGCCTGGATGGGCAGCGCTTCGCACAGCACCTGAAGGAGTGTTGACTTACCACTGCCGTTGGGACCGACCAGTCCGAGCCGTTGGCCCAGGCAAAGGCGCAGGTCGATCGGTTCGGTACTGCCGCGAGGCAGCACAAGCCCCTGCAGTGCCAGCACTTCGCGACCAGGGTGCGATTGAGGTGTCGGCGCATGAAGAATGATCGCGCTGTCGCGCTCTACCTGGCGCGCCGCTTCCTGCACCTGCGTTTGCAGGGCCTGCAGGGCATCGTTGTGATCGCGACGCTGTTTGCCAGCCGTGGCCTGGCTACGTTGCTGCTGGCGGTCGATGAGTATCTTGGCCTGGTTGGCGTTCTTGGCGTGGTGGCTGGCACGTGACTGGTGGCGTTCAAGGCGCTCCCGTTGTTCGTGCAACGTTTTGGCGGTGAGTTGGTGCTCATGCTTTGCGCGGACCAGTTGTTGCTGAGCCTGTTCGCGCTGTTCGGCCTTGCGCTGGGCATAGAAGCTGTAAGGCCCCCCGAATGCCTGCAAGCCAAGGCTCGACAGTTCGACGATGCGCGACATGTGTTCGAGCAAGCTACGGTCATGGCTGATAACCAGCAAGCCCCGGTCCCAAGCCGTGATCATGGCCAGGAGCTGAGCGCGGCCTTCGCTGTCCAGGTGGTTGCTGGGCTCATCCAGGATCAGGTAATCGCTATCGCTGAGCCAGGCACCGAGCAGGGCGACGCGCATAGCCTGGCCGCCGCTGAGGTCGGTAGCGGGGTAATCGGGGGTGAGGTGACCCAGGCCGTGGCGATCCAGCAGGATGTGCAGCCGCTCACGAATGTCCCATTGATCGCCCACCGTGTCGAAATCGTAAAGGTCGATGCTACCTTTTTCGATATTCTGCAACGCAGCGATCACCTGCCCGACCTGGGCTAGATCGGCGACGGTGGCACTGTGCCGGATCACTTGCTGGTCCAGGTGATGAACCCTGCCATGGCGCGAGCAGCGGCCGCTGTTGGGCAACCGCTGGCCGGCGAGTATCTGCCCGAGCAGGCTTTTGCCCACGCCATTTCGCCCGACCATGCCGGTTGGGCGTTGGTCAAAACACGCGCTGAGGTCGGTAAACAGTGGCTTGCCATTGGGCAAAACCAGGGAGACGCTGTCCAGCGTCAAGAACGACGTATTCGTCATGCACAACTCCACTCATGCCGCGACATCTCCGGAGCAAACCAGAGGCTGAAGGCTGGCCGTCGAAGGGACGGCGGCATCAATGGCGCATTGGACGAATACCTCCTGTAGTGAGATGCAAGAGCCTAGCGCAAAGGCGAGGGGAGGTAAATCACCGCTCGCCGGTTGGCCTCAACGCCCCTGCAAGCGCTTGTTCCAGTCGCCTGCGTGGCTTCGTTCGCAGGCTTCTTCACTGTCGAAGCGCACATGCCATGCTGGGTGATCCAGCCTTATACCTGCCTCGTCCAGCGCCTGGGCCGTCAGCTTGAGCATGCGTACCTTCGCATCACCCGCCAGCGCTGCGGCCTTGTCGACCTCGCGCTCGAATACCCAGGTAATGCGCAAGCTGGCAGGGAACTGATCAGGGTCCAGGCGATGGGTCAGCCAGCTGAACCCGATGATTTGCGCCTTGGCCGTTTCGCAGGCGTCGGTCAGGCACGCCACCAGTTCACGCTCAAGGCGCGCCAATTCGCGTTTGCCCAATGCTTTCATTGCGCGGCCTCGTCATCGATCTGCTGGCAGAAACGCAACAGGTTACCGAACGGGTCACGTATCTGCATCTGCAGGCCCCAGTCGACACGCTCGGCCTGAGGGCGGGCGTAGCTGTACTGTTTGTCCAGCAGTTCACGTTCCAGCGCCAGCAGTTCATCGGTACGGGCAAACACCGTCGAACCTGGGCAGGCGTCGCCGTGATGCTCGCTCAAGTGCAGGACCAGGCCGTCGCGGTGGATTTGCGCATACAAAGGCAGGTCCGGGCTGAAGCGGTGCTCCCAGTCCAGGGTGAAGCCGAGGAAATCGAGGTAGAACTCCTTGGCCTTTTCGACCGAGAAAATGCGCAGGATGGGGATGGCTGGGGCGAGAGGCATGGCTGTTCCTTGGCCGTGGGCGGTACTCAAGTGGATTGCCAGTCTACTGATTGTCACGGCGGACTGTCTTGTTCGCGGCGCAATACCCTGGCTGATTCGAGCACCGAAACAGGGCTGGTGAGTGCCCTCGTGTCGTGCGTCATGACCCGGCATGCCCCACGCCAGAGCCTCGCGCAATATGTTTCATGTGGCTTCACCTGCGTAGTTGGCCCGCAAACTGCTATATCCCAGCCAATCGAATTTGATCGAGTGGTCAAGCCTGCAGCACGTCAGTGCGCGGCGGTGATCCTTTTAACGGCCGCCAGGCCGTGGATATCAGGGGCTATAGGATGTTGCTGGCCGAGCGCGTCGAACAATCTGAACAGGATGCAGGCTGGAGTGCCCACCTGCAGTTGCGCTTTGTCGAGCGTGGTGGTGTGACTCGTCTTGGTGCGCGCCGACATTTCGGCCCGCTTTTGGTGCAGCGACCGTTCTACCCGGAAGGTGCGCCGTGCCACGTCTATGTGCTGCACCCGCCAGGGGGCATCGTTGCCGGTGACCGCCTGGAGCTGGATATTCAGCTAGAGCCTGGCAGCCATGCATTGCTGACCATGCCCGGCGCCAGCAAGTTTTATCGAAGTATCGGCCCAACCGCGTGGCTGACCCAACGTTTCCATCTGCAAGCGGGCAGCACCCTGGAGTGGCTGCCCCAGGACAGCATTTTCTTTTCCGGTGCTCGCGCCAGCCTCGACAGCCGCTTCACCCTTGAGCCCGGTGCCCGCCTGCTGGCCTGGGAAACGCTGTGCCTGGGCCGCCCGGTGATGGGCGAACGATTCGATCAGGGCGCGCTGGACAGCCGTCTGAGCATCGAGTTGCCCGATGACCCTGGCTTGTGCGAACGCCTGCGCCTCACCGGTGGCCAGCTCGACAAGCTCGGCGGCCACCCGTTGCTCGCTACCTTCTGTGCGTCCCCGGCAGACCCATCCGTGCTGGAAAGGGTGCGGCCTCTGCTTGAGGAACTGAAAACGCCCGCCGGCGCCACCTTGCTGGGTTCGCTGCTGGTGATTCGCCTGCTGGACCACGACAACCAACATCTGCAACACACCCTGCAGCGCCTCTGGCACGTGCTGCGGCCGGCCGTTCTCGGCCTGCCGGCGTGCCCGCCGCGCATCTGGGCCACCTGAGAGAGCGCCATGGAGCTAACCCCGAGAGAGAAAGACAAACTGCTGCTGTTCACCGCCGCACTGTTGGCGGAACGGCGCCTGGCCCGTGGCCTGAAGCTCAACTACCCGGAGGCGGTGGCGCTGATCAGTGCCGCCGTGCTCGAAGGCGCCCGTGATGGCCGCACGGTAGCCGAGCTGATGAGCCTGGGCCGCGAAGTGATCGGCCGCGATCAGGTCATGGACGGTGTTCCCGAGATGCTCCATGACGTGCAGGTCGAAGCCACCTTCCCTGACGGTACCAAGCTGGTGACCGTACATGACCCCATCGTCTGACCTGGCCGAGGAGCCCAGCATGATCCCAGGTGAAATCCAGGTCGCCGCCGGCGACATCGAACTCAACGTCGGCCGTGCAACGGTCAGTGTCAAAGTGGCCAATCATGGCGACCGGCCGGTGCAGGTGGGCTCTCATTACCATTTTTACGAGGTCAACGAGGCACTGGTGTTCGACCGCGAGCCTAGCCGCGGCTTTCGCCTCGACATCCCGGCCGGCACTGCCGTGCGCTTCGAGCCGGGCCAGGCGCGTACCGTGCAATTGGTAGCCTACGCCGGCAAGCGCGAGGTGTATGGCTTTCAGGGCAAAGTGATGGGCGCACTGGAGGGCCAGGCATGAGCCGCATTTCGCGTCGGGCCTATGCCGACATGTTCGGCCCTACCGTTGGCGACCGCGTGCGCCTGGCCGACACTGCCCTGTGGGTGGAGGTCGAGAAGGACTTCACGGTTTACGGCGAAGAGGTCAAGTTCGGCGGTGGCAAGGTCATCCGCGACGGCATGGGGCAGGGCCAGATGCTTGCAGCCCAGGCCATGGACCTGGTGCTGACCAACGCCCTGATCATCGACCACTGGGGCATCGTGAAAGCCGATATCGGCGTCAAGCACGGGCGCATCGCTGCCATCGGCAAGGCCGGCAACCCTGACGTGCAACCGGGCGTCACCGTGCCGGTCGGCCCGGGCACCGAAGTGATCGCGGCCGAAGGCAAGATCGTCACCGCCGGGGGCATCGATTCGCACATTCACTTCATCTGCCCGCAACAGGTGGAAGAGGCGCTGACCAGTGGCGTCACCACGTTCATCGGCGGCGGCACCGGGCCGGCCACCGGTACCAACGCCACCACCTGCACCCCGGGGCCCTGGTACCTTGCGCGCATGCTCCAGGCGGCCGACAGCCTGCCGATCAACATCGGCCTGCTGGGCAAGGGCAATGCTTCGCGACCTGAAGCGCTGCGCGAGCAGATCGCTGCAGGCGCGGTGGGCCTGAAGCTGCACGAGGATTGGGGGTCTACCCCGGCAGCCATCGACTGCTGCCTGAGCGTCGCCGAGGAAATGGACATCCAGGTGGCGATCCACACCGATACCCTCAACGAGTCCGGTTGCATTGAAGACACCCTGGCCGCCATCGGTGATCGCACCATCCATACCTTCCACACCGAAGGGGCCGGCGGCGGCCATGCACCCGACATCATTCGCGCGGCGGGGCAGGCTAATGTGCTGCCGTCCTCGACCAACCCGACCCTGCCCTATACGGTCAACACCGTCGATGAACACCTCGACATGCTGATGGTCTGCCACCACCTGGACCCGAGCATCGCCGAGGACGTGGCGTTCGCCGAATCGCGCATCCGCCGTGAAACCATCGCCGCCGAGGACATCCTGCACGACATGGGCGCCTTCGCCATGACCTCGTCCGACTCCCAAGCCATGGGCCGCGTCGGCGAGGTGGTGCTGCGCACTTGGCAAGTCGCCCACCAGATGAAAGTGCGCCGCGGCCCGCTGGCGCCGGACAGCAGCTACAGCGACAACTTCCGGGTCAAGCGCTACATCGCCAAATACACCCTCAACCCTGCGCTCACCCATGGTATCGCCCATGAGGTGGGGTCGGTGGAAGTGGGCAAGCTGGCTGACCTGGTGCTGTGGTCGCCGGCTTTCTTCGCGGTCAAGCCGGCGCTGGTCATCAAGGGCGGGATGATCGTCACAGCGCCCATGGGCGACATCAATGGCTCGATCCCGACGCCACAGCCAGTGCATTACCGGCCCATGTTCGGCGCGCTCGGTGCCGCCCGCCATGCCACGCGCATGACCTTCCTGCCCCAGGCCGCCATGGACCGTGGCCTGGCCCACGAACTGGGTTTGCAGAGCCTGATCGGTGTGGCCCACGGCTGCCGCCGGGTGCGCAAGGCCGATATGGTCCACAACACATTGCAACCGGTGATCGAAGTCGATTCGCAGACCTACCAGGTGCGCGCCGACGGCGAACTGCTGGTTTGCGAGCCGGCCAGCGAACTGCCGCTGGCCCAGCGTTATTTCCTGTTCTGAAGGAGCGAAGATGATTGTCCTGAACCGCCGGATCGATGCATCCGACACTATCACCGGCACCGTTACCCTGGACGTCGACAGCCGTATCAAGAGCCGCCTGCGCGTAACCCTCGACGATGGCCGCGAGGCCGGCCTGATGCTCGAACGCGGCCACCTGCTGCGCGGTGGCGAACTGCTGGCCGACGCCGCCGGCAGCCAGGTGGTGCGCGTACTCGCAGCGCCCGAGGCAGTATCGACCGTGCGCTGCAGCGACCCGCACCTGCTGGCGCGTGCCGCGTACCATCTGGGCAACCGCCACGTCCCCCTGCAGATCGAGCCGGGCCTGCTGCGTTACCAGCACGACCACGTACTCGACGACATGCTGCGCGGCCTGGGCCTGACGGTCGAGGCCGAGCAGGCGCCGTTCGAGCCGGAAGCCGGTGCCTACCAGAGCGCACCGCATAGCCACAGCCACAGCCATGCGCATGATCACCCCTTCGTGCGCCTGCCAGCCCACTCCTGAACTGCCCCTTGGAGCCCACAATGAAAAAAACGCTCGCCCTTGCCCTGCTGCTGGTTGCGCTGCCGGCCTTCGCCCACCCGGGCCATGACAGCAACCCGCTGCACGATGGCCTGCTGCATCCGCTGACCGGCCTTGACCACTTGTTGATGCTGTTGGGGACTGGCGTGCTGGCGGCCTTGACCCGGCGCAACCTGGCCTTGCCGCTGGCAACCCTGGCAGCAATGTTCGCTGGTGCGCTATGCGGCCACCTGTTCGGTGATGTGCTGGGCATGGAAACCATGATCGCCGTGTCGGTGCTGGTGGCTGGCGTTGCCGTACTGCTGCCTAGCCGGCAGTTGCTGCTGGCGCTGGCCATGCCGGTGTTTGCCCTGTTCCATGGCTGGGCCCACGGCGTGGAAGCCACACCCAGCGCCTTCTGGCTGTTCAGCGCCGGCTTCGTCACCGTGAGCGGCTTGCTGCTGGTAGTGGGCTTCGCTGTCGGTTGCCTGCTGCGCCGCCACAGCGCCCTGCAGAAAGCCTTTGGTGGCGGCATGCTTGCCGGCGCCGCTGTTGTGCTGGCCGGTTGATGAACAGCGATCTGGCACTGCTGCGCTTGTTGCAGCTGGCCAGCCCCGGCTTGCCGGTGGGTGGCTTTACCTACTCACAGGGCCTTGAGTGGGCCGTCGAGGCGGGTTGGGTGCGTGACATCAAAAGCTTCAGCGCCTGGCAGCGCGAGCAGATGCACGACACCCTCGCTTACCTGGACTGGCCGGTGCTGGCGCGCCTGTACCACGCGTGCAAGGCCGATGATGCCGACGCGTTTGCGCGCTGGAGCCGCTTTCTGCTGGCCAACCGCGAAACCGCCGAGCTGCGCCTGGAAGAGCAGCAGCGTGGCGCGGCCCTGGCACGCTTGCTCGATGGCTGGCAGCTGGGCCAGGCCCCGGCCTGGCGCCCAAGCCTTGAGCTCAGCCAGTTGGGCGGCATGGCCTGGCTGGCCGTGCACTGGTCGATCCCGTTGCGCCAGCTTGCCCTCGGGCATGCCTTCGCCTGGCTGGAGGGCGCGGTCATGGCTGGGGTCAAACTGGTGCCCTTCGGCCAGCAGGCGGCCCAGACCCTGCTGCGCGACCTGGGCGAGATACTGCCCGGCGTCATCGACCAGGCCCTGGCGCTTGGCGACGACCAGCTCGGTGGCGGCCTGCCGCTATTGGCCATTGCATCATCGCGTCACGAAACCCAATACACCCGTTTGTTCCGTTCTTGAGGACTGCCTTAATGCAAAGCTATCAGCAACCCCTGCGCGTCGGCGTCGGCGGCCCGGTCGGCTCCGGCAAGACCGCGCTGCTCGAATGCCTGTGCAAAGCCATGCGTGATCACTACCAGATCGCCGTGGTCACCAACGACATCTACACCAAGGAAGACCAGCGCATCCTCACCGAGGCTGGCGCCCTGGAGCCCGAGCGCATCGTTGGCGTCGAAACCGGTGGCTGCCCGCACACCGCCATTCGCGAGGATGCCTCGATGAACCTTGCAGCAGTGGAAGCGCTGGCACGCAAGTTCGGCAACCTTGAAGTGATCTTCGTGGAGAGCGGTGGCGATAACCTTAGTGCTACCTTCAGCCCAGAGCTGGCCGACCTGACCATCTACGTGATCGATGTCGCCGAAGGCGAGAAGATCCCGCGCAAGGGCGGCCCCGGCATCACCAAGTCCGATTTCCTGGTGATCAACAAGACCGACCTTGCGCCCTACGTCGGCGCCTCGCTGGAGGTGATGGAGCGCGATACACAGCGTATGCGCCCGGAGCGCCCTTGGACTTTCAGCAACCTGAAGAAAGGCGAGGGCCTGCAGGCGGTGATCGATTTCATCGTGGAGCGGGGGATGCTGGGGGTGAGGGGCTGAGGTCAAGCACTTCGACGCGGTTGCGGCCGCTGTGCTTGGCCTTGTACAGCTGCTCGTCGGCTTGCTTGAGCACGCTGTCGGCCTGCTGTGTATCGGGCCGGCGGCAGGCAACGCCAATCGACACGCTAAGCTTGCCCACATGGGGTGAGTCAGCCTGTTCGACTGCGCTGCGTATCCGTTCGGCAATGCGCCGGGCATCGGCCAGGCCAGTGTCCGGCAGCAGCATGGTGAATTCCTCGCCGCCGACCCGGCAGGGCAGATCATCCTGGCGTGAATTGTGACGCAGCAACTCGGCGAGGTGCTTGAGCACCTCGTCGCCGGCATCGTGGCCAAAGGTATCGTTGACCCGCTTGAAGTGGTCGATGTCCAGGGCCAGCACGGCAAATGCTCTAGAGCTTTGCATCAAGGCATCCAGCGCCAGTTGCATGGCACGCCGGTTGGCAAGGCCGGTGAGGGCATCACTCTGAGCCTGCTGGCGCAGCTTGCCAAATTTTTCCTGCAGCAATTGCTCGCCTGTCAGCAAGGCGCGGCGGATGGCTGCGACCTCTACGTACCACGCGTCGATACGGCGCAGCTGTTCGCCGGTCTGGGTGGCGGACAGGTGGCTGGCGCTGTGTGCCAGTTGGCGTAACGGCAAGGTCAGGCGGTAGGTCATCCATAGCATCAATAGCAAGCCGATAATGCTGACCGGCAGGATATAAAGCAGCACCTTGCGGGTCATTTCGCCCAGTGGTGCCAAGGCCAGATCCCGCGGTGTCTGGACCACCACTGCCCAGTGCGCTTCAGGCACCGGGGCAAAGCCTGCGAGCATGGGAACGCCGATATAGTTGGGCACTTCAAGGGTGCCTGCCTCGCCACGCAAGGCCGCGCTGATCGTCGGGCTGCTGCTGACCTGGGTGCCAATGCGCGCATGGTCGGGGTGGTGCAGCAGGCGTCGATTGGCGTCGGCGACGAAAGCGAAGGTACCGTCCTGCTGGTAGTGCAGGCCAATCAACGTATGCAGTGCGCTTTCTTTCTTGAGGAACACCGAACCGCCGACAATGCCCAGGTAACGGCCATCGGCGGCAAAGACCGGCTGCGAAACGAATATCACCAGTTCGCCCCCCCGCGAGGTGTAGGCGGAACTGACCCACGGCTGACGGGCTTGCACGGCTTGGCGGATTTCACCGGAGTGCTGGTGGTGGCTGGTGACCTGTTCAATGTTCGGATAAGCCACCAGCACCTGACCTTGGGCGTTGACGATGACGATGGAGTTGAAGTCCTTGTCCTGCACCTGCAGGCGCTTGGCTTCCTTTTTCAGCATGGTCATGTCGTCCAGGCCACCGTCCAGTTGCCCGGCGGTGTAGGACAGGTGGTTGTGTGCCGAGCGCAGGAACTCGTTGATATCCGATGCCAGTTTGCTCGCATAGGCTTGGTTGGCCTTCAGCTCAAGGTCTACCAAGGCGCGGTGCTGTACCCGGTAGGCGACAGCGAGGGTGTTGCACAGGGTTGCCAGGCACGCCAGCACGACAATGCCGACAACCAGGGTTCGTAGGTGGAACATGGGCAAGCGCTTGAGCATGGGGGGCCTGTAATGCAAGGGCGACGGGCTCAAGTATGGCCGTATTCTGCCGAACTGCAGCCATTGTGCCGCCTGGGCTGTTCAGCCATGGCACAGGCGGCACTGTGGCGTGTTCAGTCATGGCAGCAATGAGGTTTGCCGGGCTGGCCTTCGTAGCGATCATGATGCCGCACCCAATCCATGGTACCAGCCTCGTTGCGCCCCAATGGCGCGATGTCGAGGAAATTGTAGGTATTGACCAGGATGTCGAGCCCGCGGGCATAGGTGGAGTAGGTATGAAAGATTGTGCCGTCCGGGTCCCGGTAGAAGGCGCTCAACCCAGGCAGCTCGCTTTCGTTGCCGGTATAGGGTTCGTAGTTGTATTGGCTGTTGCCTTCAGTGGCGACACTGACGCCGAAATCTTCATTGAAACTGCTGCCGTTTGACGAGTACCAGGGAAAACGCCAGCCCATGCGCTGGCGAAATGCCTGGAACTCAGCGTGGGGTGCACGCGAAACGGCGACCAGCGAAACATCGTGATGCGCCAGGTGCAGGTTGGCACCGTCGAAATGGTCGGCGAGGAACGAACAGCCTGGGCAACCTTCGCTCCAGCCTTCGGCGAACATGAAGTGGTAGACCAGCAATTGACTGCGCCCGGCGAACAGGTCGGCGAGGCTCAGCTGGCCGTCCGGGCCTTGAAAACGGTAGGGCTGTTCCAGCTTGACCCAGGGCAGGGCGCGGCGGGCGGCGGCCAGCTCGTCGCGCTGGTGGGTGAAGGCCTTTTCATGCAGCCATAGCTGACGGCGGGCGGCCAGCCATTGGCTGCGCGAGACGATATCGGGCTTTTGAGGGTTCATGAGGGTGACTCCGCACGGGGGTTCAAGTGTGGTCGAGCGGGGCGGGGTGAGATCGACATCAGGCCCAGTTGCTGCGACGAATGGTTGTGCGCCGCGCCACCCCAGTCACACCATGAGGCTCAATCGCCACACTGCATCGCTTCAATGACCTCCCACAACCGTGGATCGTCAAAATCATCCACCACCAGCCTGGCCCCCGCAGCCATCAGCCGTTCTGCCGTCTGTGTAGTCGCCACCCCCACGGTGAAGATCCCGGCACCGCTCGCCGCGTTCACGCCCGGCAACGAATCCTCGAACGCCAGCGCTTGCTCGGCCGTTGCCCCCAGGCGCTGCAGGCCGGTCAGGTACGGCAGCGGGTCAGGCTTGGGCCGTTCCAGCTCTTCGGCCACCAGTACATGCTCGAAGTGTGCGCCAAGGCCCATTGCATTGAGCATGTGCTCGGCATTGAGCCGGGGTGCATTGGTCACCACGCACATGTCGATACGGCTCGCCTGGGCATAGTCCAGCAGGCGCAGCAAGCCCGGCATGGGTTCAAGGGCAGGGGCCAGCTCGCGGAACAGTGCTTCCTTGCGATCAGCCAGCGCCAGGCATTCATGCGCGCCGGCGTTTGGAAACAGCTCGGCAAACAATGGCCCATTGGCCCGGCCACTGATCTGCGAATCGAACTGGGCCTGGGTCAGTTCACGGCCGTCATGGTCGCGCAACAACTGACGGAAGGCCTGCAAATGCAGGGTGTCGGTGTCGGTAAGGGTCCCGTCGAGATCGAACAGCAGTGCAGTCAGCATCAGGCATCCAGGCAGTAGAAAACTCATGTCAGGGGATGATAACCAAACCTGGCGACGAAGGGGGCTGTTCAGCCTTCGACGAAAAGAGTACAAATGTGCTCCATGGACAATCTCACCCCCAAACGCCGCGCAATCCTCGACTTCATCCGTGAACGCATCACCGATCATGGCCAGCCGCCGAGCCTTGCCGACATCGCCATCCGCTTCGGCTTTGCCTCACGCAGCGTTGCGCGCAAGCACATCACTGCCCTGTGTCAGGCCGGCTACATCGACGTCACGCCCAACCAGGCACGGGGCATCCGCCTGGCCGCACCCTTGCGCCGCCCGGAAATTCTCGAAGTGCCCGTGTTGGGCCAGGTGGCTGCAGGCGCGCCGATTGGCCCCGACCTTGGCATTCACGAGCAGTTGCTGATTGACCCCAGCCTGTTCCGACGCACACCGGACTACCTGCTCAAGGTGCGCGGCGACTCCATGATCGATGACGGTATCTTCGACGGTGACCTGGTGGGCATCCGCCAGCAAGGCGAGGCCCGTGATGGCCAGATCGTGGTCGCCCGCCTCGACGGTGAGGTCACCATCAAACGCCTGCAACGCCAAGCGGGCGGCTACCGGCTGCTGCCACGCAACCCTGCCTATGCGCCGATCGATGTGGGGCCTGAGCGCGAATTCTTCATCGAAGGCGTGTTCTGCGGCCTGTTGAGGCGCGACTGATGGGCGCGGTGGTCGATCTTGACCGGTTGCTGGACCAGCGCCAGGTCTGGCGCGGCCGGCAGGCCCGGGTACGGCCGACCGGGTTGCAGCCCACTGGCCATGCGGCGCTTGATCAACGGTTGCCGGAGGGTGGCTGGCCCGCGGCTGCGCTGAGCGAGTTGCTGCTGGCCAGCCCCGGGTGTGGCGAACTGCAACTGCTGTGGCCCTCGTTGGCCCGGCTGACCGCCGATAGCGGGCGAGTGGTGCTGGTGGCGCCCCCTTTCATTCCCTACGCACCGGCCTGGCAAGCGGCCGGGGTGGACTTGCGCTGGCTGGTCCAGGTCGATGCCGAACAGGCCGACGCGCTCTGGGCTGCCGAGCAGTGCCTGCGCTCTGGCAGTTGCGCCGCCGTGCTGTGCTGGCCGGAGCGTGCCGATGACCGTGCGCTGCGGCGCTTGCAGGTGGCGGCAGAAACCGGGCAGGCGCTGGCTTTTGCCTGCAGGCCGCAACAGGCCGCGCACAATCCATCACCGGCCGCGGTGCGCATCGCCATCGACGCGCGGCCCGCACAATGGCGTGTGCTCAAGTGCCGGGGCGGTTTACCGCCGGCTGCAGCCATAGCCTGTGCCGGGCAGGGTTGATGCAACATGCTCTGGGCCTGCATCTTATTGCCACAGTTGGCGCTGGACTCGATCCTGCGTGAACGCGATGACGCCGATGCGCCACTGGTGCTGATTGGCGGGCCTGTGCAGCGGCGTGTGGTGCAAGCCGTAAACCCCGCTGCGGCGGCGCTCGGTCTGCGCGCTGGGCTAACCCTGACGGCCGCCCGCGCCTTGGCCGACGGTTTCACCTGTGTTGAAGCAGACCCGGCGCGCATCGAGCAACTGCAGCAATTGCTGGCGGCCTGGGCCTACCGCTTCAGTGCCCAGGTCAGCCTGCACTACCCGCGTGCCTTGTTGCTGGAAGTGGGCTCCAGCCTGCAACTGTTCGGCCCCTGGCCGGTATTCGAGGCGCGCCTGCGCGGGGAACTCGCAGCCCTGGGGCTGCGTCAGCGGATTGTCCTGGCCACCAACCCGGTGGCGGCGCGCATGCTTGCCAACGGCCATGACGGGCTGGCATTGAGCTGCCCGCAAGAAACCCGGGCGGCGCTTGCGCGCATGCCCATTGCGCGGGTGGGTTTACCGCAGGACGCCGCCGAAGCGTTCGCCCGCATGGGGCTGCATCAGCTCGGCCAGGTACTGGCCTTGCCGCGTGATGCATTGGCCAGGCGCTTCAGTGCCCAGGTCCAGTTGCACCTGGACCAGTTGCTGGGCCTGCGTACGCTTGGCTTGGGTTTCTATCAGCCGCCGGACCGTTTCGAAACGCGACTGGAGCTCAACTTCGACGTCGAATCGCACCAGGCGTTGCTGTTCCCGTTGCGGCGCATGCTCAACGACCTGGCCGCTTTCCTCGCCGGGCGAGACTGCGGTGTACAGCGGTTTTGCCTGTACCTGGAGCACGCCGAGGGGCCGGACACGCAACTGCAGGTCGGCTTACTGGCTGCAGAACGTGATGCGGCAATGCTCTTCGAGCTGGCGCGTGGGCGCCTGGAGCCTCTGCGCATTCCGGCACCGGTGCGTAAACTGCGCCTGGTGGCCGATGACTTGCCGGCTTTCGTGCCCCAGCACCACGCGCTGTTCGACCCACGCGCCCAGCAGGCCCAACCCTGGGAGCAACTGCGTGAGCGCTTGCGTGCCCGGCTTGGCGACGACGCGGTCAAGGGCCTGCGCGCTGAAGCCGACCACCGCCCCGAATGTGCCTGGCAGTCCGCCGAGCAAGGCGGGCAGGGCAGCCTGCCCGCCTTGCCTGGGAGCCGCCCAGGCTGGCTGTTGCCCCAGCCAATGGCACTGGACGCCAGCGTTCACAGGGTGCTGGGCCAGGCCGAGCGTATCGAGTCGGGCTGGTGGGATGGCGGTGATGTGCGCCGCGACTATTACCGCATTGAAACCCGAGAAGGCCTGCGCGGCTGGGCCTATCGCGACCTGGCCCAGCCCGGCCCCTTGTGGCTGCAGGGCTGGTTCGCATGAGCGCACCGGGCTACGCCGAACTGCATTGCCTGTCCAACTTCAGCTTCCAGCGCGGTGCATCCAGCGCCGAAGAGCTGCTGCGCCGGGCGCGGGAACAGGGTTACCAAGCCCTGGCGATTACCGATGAGTGCACCCTGGCCGGCATCGTGCGTGCCTGGCAGGCTGCCAAAGCGCAGCAGATACGCTTGATCGTCGGCAGTGAAGTGCGCCTGCACGACGGCCCGAAGCTTGTGTTGCTGGTACAGGACCTTAGTGGTTACCAGAACCTGTGCGCCTTGATTACCCGCGCCCGTCGGCGAGCGGAGAAGGGCAGCTACCAATTGTTCCGTGACGACCTGCGCGAACTGCACCAAGGGCTGCTGGCGTTATGGCTTGCCGAGGACTCCAGCGACCTGGTCACCGGCCAGTGGCTGCATGCCCTGTTCGGCGAACGCTTGTGGCTGGGTGTGCACCTGCATCGGGGCAGCGATGACCAGGCCCGCCTGGCCCGGCTGCGCGGCCTGGCTGGGCAACTGGGCATTCGCGCCGTGGCCTGCGGTGATGTACACATGCACATACGCGGCCGGCGGGCCTTGCAGGATTGCATGACCGCTATCGGCCAGCATTGCAGCGTCGCCGAGGCAGGTCGGTTTCTCTTCGCCAATGGCGAGCGTCACCTGCGTACGCTGGAGCAACTGGCCGAGCTTTATCCGCCCGACCTGCTGAGCGAAACACTCTGCATTGCCGAACGCTGTCAGTTCGACCTCGGTGAATTGCGCTACCAGTATCCGCGTGAACTGGTGCCCGAGGGGCAAACCCCGGCCAGTTGGTTGCGCCAGCTGTGCGAGCGTGGCCTGGCGCAACGCTGGCCGTCGGGGCCGAGCGACAAGGTGCGCGAGGTGCTGGCCAAGGAGCTGGCCTTGATCGCAGAGCTTGGCTACGAAAGCTACTTTTTGACCGTGCACGATATCGTCGCCTTTGCCCGCAGCCAGCACATCCTTTGCCAGGGCCGCGGTTCGGCAGCCAACTCGGTGGTGTGTTTCGTGCTGGGTATCACCGAGCTCGACCCGATGAAGCATCGTCTGCTGTTCGAGCGTTTTCTGTCACGCGAGCGCAACGAGCCACCGGACATCGACGTCGACTTCGAGCACGATCGTCGCGAAGAAGTGATCCAGTACGTGTTCCGGCGTTATGGCCGGCACCGCGCAGCGCTCACCGCAGTGGTCAACACCTATCACGCCGCTGGCGCGGTGCGTGATGTCGCCCGTGTGCTGGGTTTGCCTGCCGATCAGGTCGATGCCCTGGCCAAGTGCTGTGGCCGCTGGAGCGATCGCATCCCGGACGAGCAACGCCTGGCCGAGGCCGGCTTCGAGCCCGGCAGCCCTTCGTTGCGGCGCATTCTGGTGCTGGCCGCGCAGCTGATAGGTTTTCCCCGTCATCTGTCTCAGCACCCAGGCGGCTTCGTCATTTCCGAGCAACCGCTGGACCACCTGGTGCCGGTCGAAAACGCCGCCATGGCTGAACGCACGGTCATCCAGTGGGACAAGGACGACCTGGACATGGTCGGCCTGCTCAAGGTCGACGTGCTCGCCCTGGGTATGCTCAGTGCCTTGCGCCGCTGTTTCGACCTGCTGCAGCAGCACCGGGGCCGGCACCTGACCCTGGCGACGATCCCCCCCGAAGACCCGGCCACCTACGCGATGATCAGCCGCGCTGAGACCATGGGCGTGTTCCAGATCGAATCACGCGCTCAGATGGCCATGCTGCCGCGGCTCAAGCCCACCACCTTCTATGACCTGGTAATCGAAGTCGCGATCGTGCGCCCGGGGCCGATTCAGGGCGACATGGTCCACCCCTACTTGCGCAGGCGCTTGAAGCAGGAGCCGGTGACCTACCCATCGCTCAAGCTCAAGGAAGTCTTCGAGCGCACCTTGGGCGTGCCGCTGTTCCAGGAGCAGGTCATGGAACTGGCCATGGTGGCGGCAGACTACAGCCCCGGCGAGGCTGACCAGTTACGCCGCAGCATGGCCGCCTGGAAGCGCCATGGCGGCCTGGAGCCACACCGCGAACGGCTGGTGCAGGGCATGCTGCGCAACGGCTACGACCTTGCGTTTGCCGAGCGCATATTCGAGCAGATCAAGGGTTTTGGCAGTTATGGCTTCCCGGAATCGCACGCGGCCAGTTTCGCCTTGCTGTGCTATGCCAGCAGTTGGCTCAAATGCCATGAGCCGGCGATTTTCACCTGTGCGCTGGTCAATAGCTGGCCGATGGGCTTCTACAGCCCCGACCAACTGTTGCAGGAGGCACGCCGCCAAGGGATCGAGGTACGGCCGGTGGATGTAGGCCACAGCCAGTGGGATTGCACACTGGAGCCAGTCGCCGAGGGTGCCTTGGCCATCCGCCTGGGGTTGCGGCAGATCCGCGGTTTCGCCGAAGCCGATGCTCGGCGGCTCGAAGCGGCGAGGGCGGTCAGGCCGTGGCGCGATGTCGAGGACCTGTGCTTGCGTGCCGGCCTCGACAGCAAAGCCCGCGCCCGGCTGGCCGATGCCGGTGCGTTGCGCGCCCTGGCACAGGATCGCCACCAGGCACGCTGGCAGGTCGCGGCGGTGCAGCCGCAACTGCCCCTGTTCGCCGAACTGCAGGCAACGCCCGAAGCCGCGGTGGCATTGCCTGTGCCTACTGTCGGCGAAGACCTGGTGGCCGACTACGCCACCTTGGGCACCACGCTGGGGCCCCACCCGCTGACGTTGCTGCGCCAGCGCCTTCGGGTGCTGGGCTGTCGCAGCTCGCAGGAACTGGCGGGCGTTGAGCATGGCGATGCAGTCGCCGTGGCTGGGCTGGTGGTGGGGCGGCAACGGCCACAGACCGCCAGCGGGGTGACGTTCGTGACCCTTGAGGATGAATTCGGCATGGTCAATGTGGTGGTTTGGCGCGAGCTAGCCGAACGGCAGCGGCGCGCGCTGGTGGGGTCTCAATTGCTCAAGGTGAGTGGCCGCCTGGAACAGGCGAACGGGGTGCGGCACCTGATTGCACGGCGGTTGGAGGATGTCAGTGTGTTGCTGCAGGGGCTGGATGTGAGGAGCCGGGACTTCCATTGATTTGGCCGGCGAACGGGCTGCAAAGCAGCCGCAGTCGCCGTTGTTGGCCGAGTTGTCAGACCATTGCCAGGTGCTGTTTGCGTGTTGGCGCCGGGAATGCCCTGTCAATGGCCCGCAAGTCCTCACTGGTCAAAGTCAAGCCTGCGGCGGCCGCATTCAACCGTACGTGCTCCGGCGCCACCGCCTTGGGAATCGCTATGACCCCGTCTTCGCGCGTCACCCAGGCCAGGCAGACCTGCGCCGGGGTGGCCCCATGGCGCTCTGCAATCTCGTGCAATAGCGGATGCTGCAGCAGCTGCCCGGCCTGGGCCAACGGGCAGTAAGCCATGGTCGGCAGCCCGCGTTGCCGGCTCCAGGGCAGCAGGTCGAACTCGATGCCACGCTGCACCGGGTTGTACAGCACCTGGTTGGTGGCGCAATCAGGGTTGTCCAGCTCGCGCAGGTCGTCGACATCGAAGTTGGAAACACCCCAGTGGCGAATCTTGCCCTGTTCGCGCAAGCGCTCGAACGCCTCGACGGTTTCTTCCAGCGGGTATTGGCCACGCCAGTGCAGCAGGTACAAGTCGATGACATCGGTGCCCAAGCGAGTGAGGCTGCGGTCACAGGCAGCGGGTACGCCGCGCCGGCTGGCATTGTGCGGGTACACCTTGCTGACCAGAAAGACCTGATCGCGCCGCCCGGCAATGGCCTGCCCGACCACTTCCTCGGCGCCACCTTCGGCATACATCTCGGCCGTATCGATCAGGTTCATGCCCAGGTCGATGCCTTGTTGCAGGGCGGCCACCTCGTCAGCCCTGCGTGCCGGGTCTTCGCCCATGTACCAGGTGCCCTGGCCAATGGCCGGCACATTGCAACCTGCCAGTTTCATGTAACGCATGTCACCTCCGGAGTCTGTGTGTGGGCAAGCAGTACCTCGAGCAGCGCCTGCGCTGCAGTGGAAAGTTTATGGTCGCTCAAGGCAATTACGCCGATCCGCCGTTCTACGGTGGGCGCTACCAGGGTAATGCAACGCGCGCCAAGCTCCTGCATCTGGTTGATGCACAGCGCCGGCACCGCACTCACGCCCAGCCCACTGGCGACCATGCGGCCAATGGTCGAGAGCTGGTGGCTTTCGAACGCCACCGCCAGCTTGCCGTGCAGTGCCGCCACGTTCTGCTCCAGCAGCAGGCGCACGGCCGAAGGGCGCTGCAGGGCGATGAAATCCTCGGCCAGCAACTGCGCCCAGCTGACTTCGGCCAGCTCGGCCAACGGGGAGTCGGTGGGCACCACGGCAACGAAACGGTCCAGGTACAGCGGGTGGAAGCTCAGGCCGTCTGTGTTTTCCGGTTCGAAGCCGATGCCCAGTTCGACGCGGCGGTGGCGCACCAGTTCCAGTACCTGCTCGTTGATCACGTCGTGCACCGTGACGTTGACCTTCGGGTAACGTTGGCGAAACACCTTGAGTGAGTGGGGCAGCAGGTTGCCGGCAAAAGCCGGCATGGCCGCCACCGACACCCGCCCCAATTGCAGGGTGAAACGCTGGCGCAGCATCTCCTCGGTGTCGTCCCAGTCGGCCAGCAGGCGCCGGGCCAGTGGCAGCAGTACCTCACCTTCGGCCGTCAGGCTGACGCTGCGCGTGGTACGGGTGAGCAGGGCGCCGCCAAGGTTGTCCTCCAGCGCCTTGATGGTAAGGCTCAATGCCGGTTGCGAGACATGCAGGTGTTCGCCGGCCTGGGCAAAACTCTGGTACTTGGCCACGGCGACGAAGGCGCGTAGTTGCTTGACGTTCATGGCGGGCTCACAGGTTGTTTTGAAAAAGTTATCAATCGATGACGAAAACAAAATTAACAAATCAGTCGCCAGCGGTGAAGATGCCTGCACACGCTCACCGACAGCCTCGTCGGTCAACAACTACAAAAGGCGGATCAGCATGGCCGGACTGGACAAGCGCGTAGCAACCTATGAACAGGCCCTTGAAGGCCTGACCGACAACATGACGGTACTGGCCGGCGGCTTCGGCCTGTGCGGCATCCCGGAAAACCTCATCGCCGAAATCAAGCGCCGTGGCGTCAAGGGCCTCACCGTGGTTTCCAACAACTGCGGCGTCGATGGCTTCGGCCTGGGCGTACTGCTGGAAGAGCGGCAGATCCGCAAGATGATTGCCTCCTACGTAGGCGAGAATGCCGAGTTCGAGCGCCAGTTGCTCAGTGGCGAGCTGGAAGTGGAACTGACCCCGCAAGGCACCCTTGCCGAAAAAATGCGCGCCGGCGGCGCCGGCATTCCGGCCTTCTATACCGCCACCGGCTATGGCACGCCAGTTGCCGAAGGCAAGGAAGTGCGCGAGTTCAAGGGCCGCAAATACATCCTGGAAGAATCGATCACCGGTGACTTCGCCATCGTCAAAGGCTGGAAGGCTGACCACTACGGCAACGTGGTTTACCGCAACACTGCTCAAAACTTCAACCCGCTGGCTGCCACCGCCGGCAAGATCACCGTGGTCGAAGTGGAAGAGATCGTCGAGCCAGGCGTGCTGCTGCCCAGCGAGATCCACACCCCCGGCATCTTCGTCGACCGGGTCATTGTGGGCACCTTCGAAAAACGCATCGAAAAGCGCACCGTCAAGGCCTGAGCGCCGTCCTCCAGAACAACAAAGAGATTCTCACCATGGCACTGACCCGCGAACAGATGGCACAACGCGTCGCACGTGAACTGAAGGACGGCTTTTACGTCAACCTCGGCATCGGCATCCCCACCCTGGTGGCCAACTACGTCCCTGCTGACATGGATGTGATGCTGCAGTCGGAAAATGGCCTGCTGGGCATGGGCGAATTCCCCACCGAGAGCACGATCGACGCCGACATGATCAACGCCGGCAAGCAGACCGTCACCGCCCGCCGCGGCGCCTCGATCTTCGATTCGGCACAATCGTTCGCCATGATCCGTGGCGGCCATGTCGACCTCACCGTGCTCGGGGCCTTCGAAGTGGACGTCGAGGGCAACATCGCCTCGTGGATGATCCCGGGCAAGCTGGTCAAGGGCATGGGCGGCGCCATGGACCTGGTAGCCGGGGCCGAGAACATCATCGTCACCATGACCCACGCCTCTAAGGATGGCGAGTCCAAGCTGCTGCCGCGCTGCAGCCTGCCGCTGACCGGTGCCGGCTGCATCCGCAAGGTGCTCACCGACCTGGCCTACCTGGAAATCGACAACGGCGCCTTCATCCTGCGCGAAACCGCGCCCGGGGTGAGTGTTGAAGAAATCATCGCGAAAACCGCCGGCAAGCTGATCGTGCCGGATGATGTGAAGGAAATGACCTTCTGATACACCCCCCCAGCCCTGTGGCAGCGGCGGCAGCTACGAATGCGATGGTCAATGCACCAACGCTTTCGCGGGTGCCGTAGCTGCCACAGGGTTTTGTGCGTTGTGCTTGAAACGTAGCCCCCCATAAAACCAATAAAAGGACGTTACCGTGGCCGCTGAAATCCAAGACAGCCGCTCCGCCCGCTTTGCCCTGCGTTGCTCCAACTGGGCCGAGCGCTGGTTCCCTGATTCCTGGGTGTTCGCTGCCCTGGCAGTGGTGCTGGTATGCCTCGGCGCCATGGTCATGGGCGCCAAACCTACCGATACCGCCAAGGCCTTTGGCGATGGCTTCTGGAGCCTGATCCCTTTCACCATGCAAATGGCCTTCGTGGTCATCGGCGGCTACGTGGTGGCCAGCTCACCCCCTGCCGCACGGCTGATCGACCGCCTGGCGCGGGTGCCGAAGAACGGCCGTTCGGCGGTGTGCTGGGTGGCGCTGATCTCGATGCTGGCATCCTTGCTCAACTGGGGCCTGTCCTTGGTGTTCGGTGGCCTGCTGGTGCGCGCGCTGGCACGGCGCAGTGACCTGAAGATGGACTACCGCGCCGCCGGTGCCGCTGCTTACCTGGGCCTGGGGGCGGTCTGGGCCTTGGGCCTGTCGTCTTCAGCGGCGCAGTTGCAGGCCAACCCGGCCAGCCTGCCGCCGTCCATTCTGTCGATAACCGGCGTGATCCCGTTCACCGAGACCATCTTCCTCTGGCAGTCCGGGGTGTTGCTGGCCGCGCTGGTCATCGTCTCGCTGGTGATCGCCTACGCGACCGCACCCGGCCCGAACAGTGCGCGCAGTGCCGAAGACTGCGGCGTCGACCCCAGCTTTACCGCGCCGCCCGCACCCCAGCGCACTCGCCCGGGTGAATGGCTGGAATACAGCCCGATCCTGATCCTGCTGATGGTGGCGCTGGCCGGCGGCTGGCTGTACCAGGAGTTCGCCACCAAACCGGCCATTACTGCAATCTCCGGGCTCAATACCTACAACTTGCTGTTCATCATGCTCGGTGCCTTGCTGCACTGGCGCCCACGCAGCTTCCTCGACGCCGTGGCGCGTGCGGTGCCGACCACCACCGGGGTGTTGATCCAGTTCCCGCTGTATGGCTCGATCGCCGCCATCCTCACCCAGGTGAAGGGGGTCGATGAGCAAACCCTTGCCCACCACATCTCGCTTTTCTTCACCCAGATCGCCACCCATGACACCTATGCCGTACTCATGGGCGTGTACTCGGCGGTGCTGGGTTTCTTCATCCCTTCGGGCGGTGGCAAGTGGATCATCGAGGCGCCCTACGTGATGCTGGTGGCCAACGACCTGCAGTACCACCTGGGCTGGGCAGTGCAGATCTACAACGCCGCCGAAGCGCTGCCGAACCTGATCAACCCGTTCTACATGCTGCCGCTGCTGGGGGTGCTGGGCCTGAAGGCACGTGACCTGATCGGCTTTTCGTTCGTGCAGTTGCTGGTGCATGTGCCGCTGGTGCTGGTGCTGCTGTGGGCGTTGGGTACGACTTTGCAGTACGTGCCGCCGGTGATGCCTTGAGCTGAACTTTCATAGAAGGCGCGGCTGAACACACCTTTTACGGGTGTGTATGATGGCGAGCCGGGTACGAAGCGTGGCTCTTGTCGCGCAGGCGTTAGCGTCTGAGCACAGGCCCGGCTACAGCAGCAGGTGAGGGCAGGGCGATGATCGAGGTGTCGCGGTTCTGGCGGGATTCGGCGTTGCCTTTTGTAGAAGCGAGGCGCGTTGGGGATGGGCGTCAGGTGTGCTATGCCGCCCATTCCCATGAGAGCTTTTCGCTCGGCGTGATCACCGGGGGGCGCAGCACCTACCTGAGTGGGACCAGCCAAGTCGAAGTGGGCGCTGGTACCACGGTGCTCATGAACCCCGGTGTGGTCCACACGTGCAATCCGATTGCAGGGCAGGGGTGGTCGTACCTGATGCTGTTCGTCGACATGCCGTGGCTGAAGGCGCTGGGTTTCAACTTGCCGGCGCAAGCCTGCAGTACCTCGCCGGCACTGTACAGTGCCGTGCTGCAAGTGTTTGCCGACCTGTTCGACGGCAACCTGGATGACCGAGAGGCCCGGCTGGCGTGTTTTTTCAATGCACTGCCAGACTACCTGCAGGCTGCTACCGGCAAAACGCAAGCTCATCACCCGCAGCTGGAGGCGGCAGCTGCGTTCATCCGGGCCCACCGCACCGACCCGCTGACGCTGCAAGACATCTGTGCCGCCAGCGGGTTGTCCCGCTCTTATCTGATCCGTGCCTTTGCCCAGCGTTTCGGCTTGACGCCGCATGGCTACCTGCTGGATCAGCGCGTGCAGTATGCCCGCGCGCAACTGCGCACGGGGCGGGCGATTGCCGAGGTGGCACTGGAGGCAGGGTTTGCCGACCAGGCGCATCTGCAGCGTGCGTTCAAGCAACATCTGGCGACGACACCCGGGCATTATCGCAAGGCCTGAAGGCCCGGCTCAGCGAGCATCAAGCGAGCAGATACAGCGCACTGATCACCAGCAGTAACGCCAAGCCTCGGTTGAACATCTGCAGGTAGCGCGGCTTGCGCAAGTACTGCTGAATCATGCTGCCTGCCCAAGCCCAGCTGGCCACCGAAACAAAACAGATCGGCCCATAGATCCAGGTGAACAGCCACAGCATCTGCTGCTCGCCACCGGTATAGGCAGCCACGCCCGCCACCGCCGCCAGCCAGGCCTTGGGGTTCAGCCACTGCATGGCTGCGCCCTCCCAGGCCGAAGGTGCACGTTGCTGCTGCTCACCACCCAACTGGCCGTCATCACTGGCCAGCTTCCACGCCAGGTACAGCAGAAACGCCACGCCGCCCCAGTGCAGCGCCACGCCCAGCAACGGCCAGCGCAACAACAGGGCGTGCAAGCCCAGGCCCACCAGCACCAGCAGCAGGCAAAAGCCCAAGGTCGCCCCGGCAACATGCGCGAGGCTGGCGCGCAGGCCGTGACGTGCGCCGCTGCCAAGGGCGACGATGTTTACAGGGCCAGGGGATATCGATGCTGCCAGCGCAAACGCAGCCATTGAAAGGTACAGGCTCATCGGAAATGTCCGTGTGAAGGGGGTGTTTGCCATGCTGCCCAGAAGCCAAACCAAGATATTGAAGAAAAGTCCCCCAAAACTGCATACAGGTTTTGTAATAGTTTGGCGCTATCAGAATATTGTTCTGCTCTTGTAGGATCATTTTCCCTATTTTCTATCAAGGTCCCCATGAGCACCTTCGCGGAACCCCCCAGTTTTCGGCCGTCCTGGTCATCCTTTCCCCGTCTTCGTGACGCTTGCTTCGTGAGTACTCGCTAATGGAATGGCTAGCCGACCCTACGGCCTGGCTGGGCCTGTTGACGCTTATCGTCCTCGAGCTGGTACTGGGTATCGACAACCTGGTGTTCATCGCCATCCTGGCCGACAAACTGCCGCCGCATCAGCGCGATCGCGCGCGTGTGATCGGTCTGAGCCTGGCGCTGATCATGCGCCTGGGCTTGCTGGCGAGTATCTCGTGGATGGTCACCCTGACCGCGCCGTTGTTAGAGGTGTTCGGCAAGAGCTTCTCCGGCCGCGACCTGATCATGCTGTTCGGCGGTGTGTTCCTGCTGTTCAAGGCCACCATGGAATTGCATGAACGCCTCGAAGGCCATGTCACGCAGGCCAGTGGCGCGGTGCGCCATGCCGCGTTCTGGCCCATCGTGGCGCAGATCGTGGTGCTCGACGCCGTATTCTCGCTGGATGCGGTGATTACTGCCGTCGGCATGGTCGAACACCTGTCGGTGATGATGATCGCAGTGATCTTCTCGATCGGTATCATGATCGTCGCCAGCAAGCCGCTGACCCGCTTCGTTAATGCCCACCCGACGGTCATCATGCTGTGCCTGGGCTTTTTGATGATGATCGGCTTCAGCCTGACCGCCGAAGGCCTGGGCTTCCATATCCCCAAAGGCTATCTGTATGCGGCCATTGGTTTCTCGATCCTCATCGAGCTGTTCAACCAGCTCGCCCGTGCCCGCCGCAAGCAAAGCCTGCAGCAGCATCGGCCATTGCGTGAGCGTACCGCGCACGCCGTGCTGCGCTTGCTCGGCGGGCGCAGGGTGGAGGCTGACGAGGTCGGCGAGGAGATCGCTGACCTGGTCGCCGGTGGTGAAGAACATGTGCTGTTCGACCGCCGCGAACGGGTGATGATCAGTGGGGTGCTGAACCTGGCCGAGCGGCCGATCCGCACGGTAATGACTGCCCGTACCGAAGTCGACGTCCTCGACCTGGCGCAGCCTGCTGCAACCATTACCGAGGCGTTGGCCAACTCACCTTACTCGCGCCTGCCGCTGATTCGTGACGGCCGCATCGATGAGCCGCTGGGCTTCGTGCACAAGAAGGAGCTGCTCAAAGAGCTGCTCTCGGGCAACCAGCCGGACCTGGAACGCATGGCCCGGGCACCGCTGAACCTGCTGGAGAGCTTCAGCATTCTCAATGCGCTGGAGCAGATGCGCGGGCAGTCGACGCACATCGCCTTCGTGGTGAACGAGTTCGGTGACTTCACCGGCCTGCTGACCATGACCGATATCCTCGAGTCGATCGCCGGTGAGCTGCCTGATGCCAGCGAGGTGGAAGGCCCGGCGATCGTCGAGGACGGTGACGGCTTCGTCGTCAGCGGTGCGCTGAACCTCAGCCAGGTGCAGGCGCGCACCGGCTTCAGCGCGCGTGCCACCGAAGACTATCAGACCCTTGCAGGCCTGGTGATGAGCCTGCTCGACCGCCTGCCGGTGGTCGGTGACCACCTGGCCTGGAACGGCTGGAGCATGACTGTGGTGGCGGTGGAGGAACGGCGGGTGCGCCAGGTGCGGCTCAAACCGAACGGCGACGTTGGCGCAGCAGGTGCCTGAAACCCTCAAGCACCAGCACCAGGACCGCGGCCCAGATCGGCAGGTAAGTCAGCCACTGATCCGGGCCGATGGTTTCGCCCAGCAGCAGCGCAACGCCCACCAGCAGCACCGGTTCGACATAACTGAGCAGGCCGAACAGGCTGAACGGCAGCAGTCGGCTGGCCAGCACGTAGGCGATCAGGGCTGACGCGCTGATCGCACCCAGCAGCGGAATCAGGCCGTAAAGGCCTGGGTGCGTGAGCAGGTCAGCGCTGGACAACGGCCCCTGGATGACGAAGTACAGGGCCCAGGGCAGCAACAGGCACATGTCGCACCACAAACCGCCCAGGTGGTCGGTGCGGCAGCGTCGGCGCAGCACGAAGTAGACGGGGTAGCCGACCATCACCAGCATGGTTTCCCAGGCAAAGCTGCCGTGCTGGTAAAGCTCATGCGCCACGCCCAACGCAGCGCAGGCCACTGCCACTTTTTGCAGGCGTGACAGGCGTTCGCCGTAAACCAGGCGGCCCGTCAGCACCATCGCCAGCGGCAGCAGGAAGTAGCCCATCGAGACCTCGAGGCTGCGCCCGTGCAGGGGCGCCCAGAGGAACAGCCACAGTTGCACGCCCATCAGCCAAGAGGTGCCGACCATGCCCAGCAGCAGCACTGGGGTCTGGCGCACGCGCGCCAGCAAGTCACCGACCCGTTTCCAGTCTTTGCTGGCCAGCATGAACAGCGTCAGGCAGGGCAGCGTCAGCAGCGTGCGCCAGCCGAAGATCTCTTCGCCATCGAGCGGGGTGAGCAGGGAGGTATAGAAGTACATCACGGCGAACAGGCAGGAGGCCATGACCGAACAGAGAATGCCTTTTGACACGAATGCCTCGAATAGCGGGATGGGCGGCTGGATCAGCCGCGCATGATCTCAGGGGCCGCGTCATGCGGCAACTGTCTCACGCCGGGGCGCGTGGCCAGTGCCTGAAGAAATTGCGCGGCCGGCATTGGCCTGGCGAACAGATAGCCTTGCTGAAAATCCACGCCATAACGGGCCAGATAGTCGCGCTGCACTTCGCTTTCCACGCCTTCGGCGACGATGCCCAGGCCTAGCTTCGCCGACAGCTCGATGATGCTGTCAAGGATGTGTTGCGACAGTGCATCACCTCCGATCATTGCCACGAAGCTCTGGTCGATTTTCAGGTAGTCGACCTTGAACTGGCGCAGATAACTGAGGCTGGACTGGCCGGTGCCGAAGTCATCCAGTGCGATCATCACGCCCATTTCGTGGAGTTTTTCGAACAGTTCGAGGGTTACCCCGGTGGCCTCGATCAGTTTGCGTTCAGTCAGCTCCAGCGTCAGCACCACGCGCCCGGGGGGGAAGTGCTCGAGGAATGAGCGGCAGTCGTCGATCAGGGCGAGGTCACGGCAGTGATCGGCCGTAATGTTGATGCCGATATGGAAGCCGTCTTCCAGCAACGCAGCGTAAGGCGCCAGGCTGTGCGCCGTGTGCTGCATCAACGCACGGGTCATGTCGACGATCTGGCCACTGTGTTCGGCATAGGGAATGAACAGGTCGGGGCGCACCAGGCCCTCGTGCGGGTGGTTCCAGCGCATCAGCACTTCGGCGCCAGCCCAGCGATAATCGCCTTTGCGCACCACCGGCTGGAAGTACGGCAGGAACTCGTCAGCTTCCAGCGCACGGCGCAGTTCGGCGCGTGGAGAGTTGGCGCGGCGGATTTGCCAGCGACAAGTGCAACCTGCTGCAACACCGAGCAACAGCAGCAAGCTGAGCAGTGCCGGGTAGCGGCTGCGCAGCACTTCGCCTCGCTTGTCGGCGGCATAACCGCCGTGAACGCTGAAAGGGTAGTGCGTCGATCCGAGCGTCACGTCGCCAATGGCTGCGGTGGGCGGTAGGCCTTGATGCACCACGCCATCCTTGCCCATCCACGCCGTGCCGACACGCAATTGCAGCGCCTCGCTGGGGCCGATAAGGCGCAGTGCGGTCAGCAGATGGTCGCCATCCACGGTGGTGATGGCGCCTCGGTCGCCGTCACTGGCCCGATACACCAGCAACGGGTGCCCGGGTGTCACCGAATTGCCGTCCATCAGCCACAGCTTGCCATCGGTGTAGTCGCGGGCGTCTACCGGCTCGTCGAACTCGCCGAACAGAGAGGTGCAGTACAGCGTGTCTTGCCGGAACAGGTTGGTCGAACGCACAAAGGCGTTGCGCGTCACTTGCCCACGCAAGGCCAGTTCGACTTGCCCGCACGGGCTGCCAGCCAACGGCAGCAAGGCCTGAGCGGCACCGGAAAGGCTGTCGAGAATATGCTCGACCTGTTCGACCACTTGCCGCGTGGTGGCCTGGCTGCTGGCGCGCAGTTCGCGCTCGATTTGCCAGTTCATCACGATCAGGCCGAACGCCAGAGGCAAGATGCCAACGCCCCAGGGGAGAAGGGTGCGCCAGCTCCAGCGGGCGGGACTTTTACTGCGCAGGGGCATGTTGGCGTAATCTTTACATGAAATGACTGAGGATAGCCGTTTGTCGGCGCGGGCGGAGAACTAATGCGCGACAAAGAAATTTACGCACTGTAGAATCGGTTTACGATTACAACAATAAGGTCTTTCTTCATTGAAGGATCAACCCCACCGAGAATGGGACTATATGACAAACCAAGGGTTCAAGCTGATCATTGGTGACTTCCTCGCCAGAAGCGTGCGCGGCATCCCCTGCTCGCCGCCATTTTCGTACCACATCCCACGCACTCAATAATTTTCGCTGCAGATGAGGACACGAACATGGCTGATATCTTCGACAATCCTATGGGCCTGATGGGCTTTGAATTCATTGAACTGGCTTCGCCAACCCCTGGCGTTCTGGAGCCGGTGTTCCAGATGCTCGGTTTCACCAAGGTGGCGACACACCGCTCCAAGGACGTGCACCTTTATCGTCAAGGTGGCATCAACCTTATTCTCAATAACGAGCCGAAAAGCATCGCCTCCTACTTTGCAGCCGAGCATGGTCCGTCGGTGTGCGGTATGGCGTTCCGGGTACGCAACGCTCATGAAGCCTATGCCCGTGCCCTGGAGTTGGGCGCCCAGCCAGTCGAGATCGAAACCGGCCCGATGGAACTGCGCCTGCCGGCGATCAAGGGCATCGGCGGCGCTCCGCTGTACCTGATCGACCGCTTCGAAGAAGGCAGCTCGATCTACGACATCGATTTCAACTTCATCGAAGGCGTCGACCGCCACCCGGCGGGCGCAGGCCTGAAGATCATCGATCACCTGACCCACAACGTGTATCGCGGCCGTATGGCTTACTGGGCCGGCTTCTACGAAAAACTCTTCAACTTCCGAGAGATTCGTTACTTCGACATCAAGGGCGAGTACACCGGCCTGACCTCCAAGGCCATGACCGCTCCGGATGGCATGATCCGCATCCCGCTCAATGAAGAATCGTCCAAAGGGGCGGGGCAGATCGAAGAATTCCTGATGCAGTTCAACGGTGAGGGCATCCAGCATGTGGCCTTCCTCACCGATGACCTGCTCAAGACCTGGGATGCGCTCAAGGGCTACGGCATGCGCTTCATGACTGCGCCGCCGCAGACCTATTACGAAATGCTCGAAGAGCGCCTGCCAGGGCACGGTGAACCGGTCGACCAATTGCAGGCTCGCGGCATTCTCCTGGACGGCGCTTCCGAGGCAGGCGACAAGCGCCTGCTGCTGCAGATTTTCTCTGAAACCCTGCTCGGGCCGGTATTCTTCGAGTTCATCCAGCGCAAAGGCGATGACGGCTTTGGCGAAGGCAACTTCAAGGCGCTGTTCGAGTCGATCGAACGCGACCAGGTTCGCCGAGGCGTGCTCGACGTTCAATAAGTGAAGTGTACCGCCGTCATGCTTTTCGGGCGGCGGTACAGTCACGCTTACCCCATTGCCTGAACAGCCCCCAGTAGAAGATCGAACCTGTGATGATGCCGATCAACGCAAGTGACGGCAGGATCTGCATCAGCATCTGGCGCCTTTCATCAGCGGCAAAGCCGTCGGGATAGCCGACCTTCACGGTGTAGCCGTACTTGTCCGATTTCCCGCTCATGAAGAACTCGGATTGAGAGGGGCGGGCAGGGTCTCGGCTGTCGCCATCTGCCCAGATGTAAAAATCTTGGAACTCCAGCAGCAACACCAGCCCGGTTTGAAATGCACGCAGTTCGTTGCGCAGCTCCATGCCGTAGGTTGACGCTATCACACCCAGATTTTCGCGGCGAAGCTGGTAGGCGACAAGCACTGCATTGGGTGCTGCAGGAGAATCGAAGATCAGTTGTACCGGTGCCTCGGAGCCAGTCGCAAACCTGTTTTTCGCACGGGGAGGAACCAGGGTGTCACAGTAGATACGGGCATCGGTGGTCAATGCCAGCGCTCGCAGGTAACGGACGTCTTGAACCTGTTTCAACAGGTGCGCCTTGGCTGTCTCGCAAGCGCTGCCAGCCAGCGGCATTGCCACCAAAGCAGCGTCGTGCAAGCGGTTAAGGGACATATCAATGGAAAAGATGGCTTCCTTCAACGATACGCGAGCCGTCTCTTTGAGCTTGTTGTCATGCTGATAGACCATCACCATCAAGCCTGACGCAACAGGTATCAAACTGATCGCCAGTGTCAGCAGCAGCGCCATCATGCTGCGACCGAGAACCCTGAATTTTGACATGGGACTGCAGCCCTCCTGATCCGAGTTGTCCGGGATGGACAGTTGACCGAAGAGCCTATGTATTCAGGGGTGCCCCTACTGTAATCCGCAACCGTGTCTGACTGAGGATTTGCATTGTCGAGACGTAAGAAGGATTACCCATTGAGCGTCTGAATTACCTTCTCTGCCAGTAAACGCGTAGAGGCGGGGTTTTGTCCCGTGATCAGGCGGCCGTCACAGACTACAAAAGGCTTCCAGGGATCATCATGCTTGCTGTAAATACCCCCTCGTGCTCCCAGTTCGTTCTCGGTGAGAAACGGCACCACCTCCTCGAGTTCGGCAAGCTTTTCTTCAGTATTGGAAAAACCGGTGACCTGGCTGTCCTTGAGCAGCAACTTGTTATCGCTGAGCTTGATGTTCAGCAGGCCTGCCACCCCGTGGCAGACAGCGGCCACAACGCCATTCTTTTCGTATATCTTGCGCGCCAGCTCCTGCAATTGCGGGTTGTCAGGGAAGTCCCACATAACGCCATGGCCACCGGTGTAATAGATGGCACAGTATTCGTCTGCTGTGACCTGGCCGGGGCTTAGCGAGGCGCCCAGCCGGTTCATGAAGGCCTTGTCGTTGTAATAGCTCCAATCCAACTCGGGGGCCATCTGCAGGCTGTGCGGATCGATTGGCACGTAGCCGCCGCCGGGGCTGACGTAGTCGACCGTAAAACCTGCCTGCTGAACCACATCGACAAAATGCACGGCTTCACCCAGCCATAAACCGGTTGCCCTGCTCAGGGTCGGATATTTGGCGGTATTGGTCAGCACCACCAGAATTTTCTTGCTCATTACTAAACTCCTGCCTGTAATCAAACGGGAAGTCAGCTCATGGCACGCAAAGCCTATAGAGCATAGCTGGCGTTTGCGGGCAAGCGTATGGGGAGTGGCCTTGTGCTGCTTCCTGCGCTGGCCGATGTTGTTTGCACTGCCCGCTCTTGGGTGCCAGAGTGCAGGCGTGGTGCCAAAGGCCTATTGCAGCAGTTAACCGGGGAGCCGATGATGCAGGATCACTTCGTCAGTCTTGAGCAACAGTGGAACCATCACTTTGGTCGCTAACAGCACACCTTACGATCCCTCGCCGAACGGCGTATTACTGACCCCTACAAAAGAGTCGGCTGGTGGCATGAGGGAGAGGATCGTGCAGTTCGACTGGCGGCATACGGACCTTGGGCCCTTGCCGCACTGGGAGCCTTCGTTGCGCATTGCGATCGACATGATGCTCCTTTCCTCTTTCCCCAGTGCCGTGGTCTGGGGGCCCAATATGACCGTTGTTCACAACGATTCCTATGTGGCGCTGCTGGGTGGCCTGGATCAGGCACTGGGCAGGCGCTTCGATTCGTTGTGGAGCGACGTTTGGGACGATATCGGTCCATGGGTGTTCAAGGCACTGCAGGGTGGTACCAGTTTTGTCGATGATCAGCCTTATGAGATCAAGTGCGCAAAGACGGGGGGGCAGGCGTGGTACGTCTTCAGTTATGCGCCAATTCGTGACGAGCACCATGAAGTTGTAGGTATGCTTCACACCGTGATCCAGAGCTCCGCCGGTGTGGCTGCACATGGCAAGTGGCGCGAGCAGGCGCAGACATTCGAGCGTCAGATAGCGCGATACATGGCTGACCGCGACTACATGTGGCGCCTGTCGCGCGATGCCATGATCACCGTGAGCCTGGACCTGAAGATGCTGGCAGCCAACCCGGCCTGGCATCGCGCCCTGGGGTGGAGCGAGGTTGAGGTGCGGGGCATGTCGATCCTGGAACTGGTTCATCCGGCCGACAGGGAAGAAGTTGAAGCGGCTGCAATCGATTTCGTCAACGACAGAGGGCCTGCAGAGCTCGAAACACGTGTGCGCCATGTCGACGGGCATTACCGCTGGTTCCACTGGAGTGGCAGCTTCGACGGCTCGGTGCTGACTGCCGTTGGGCGAGACATTACAGGCGACCGTGAGGCGGCCATGCGTCAGTCTCAGGTCCTGCTGCGCAACACCCAGAGGCTGGAGGTGGTCGGTCATCTGGCCGGGGGCATGGCCCATGAGATGAACAACCTGTTGTCGGGTATTGGCGGCAGCCTTGAATTGTTGCAGCGGCGTCTGAGCCAGGGGCGCATGGAGCGTATTGACAGTTACGTGGCGTTGGCGCGCGACTCGGTGCAGCGGGCCATGAACCTGACCCACCGCCTGTTGGTTTTCTCCCGCCATCAGCCTTTGGCCCCGGCACCGCTGGACATGAACCGCCACCTGGCTGCCATGGAACCGATGTTGCGCCATGCAGTTGGCACTGAAATGAGTTTGTCCTGGGAACTGGATGTCGACCCATGGACCGTGTGTCTGGATGTCGGCCAATTGGAAAGCAGCCTGATCAACCTGTGCGCCAATGCGCGAGAAGCCTGCCTGGGCCGCGGCAACGTTGCGATTCGCACGATCAACACCAGGCTGGCCTCGGCCTTCCCTGAAGAGGGCGGTCTGGCGCCAGGTGACTATCTTGGCTTGCAGATCATGGACGATGGCCATGGCATGCCGGCCAAGGATGTGGCCAAGGCCTTCGAGCCATTTTTTACCACCAAGCCCACTGGGCGCGGCTCAGGGATGGGGCTGGCGATGGTGCATGGCTTCGTCGGCCAATCTGGCGGTTACGTATGGATCGAGTCGTCACCGGGCCAAGGTACGAAGGTCTGCATGCTCTTCCCCCGATGCCTGGAAGCGATACCGCAAACGCCTGCTGCGGCGATGCCCCAGGTTTCCCTGGCCAGTGGGCGGCGTGTGTTGTTGATCGACGACGAGCATAACCTGCGCACGGTCATGGGCGAGTATCTGCGCGAGCGAGGTTTTACGGTGAGTGATGTGGCCGACGCCAATACCGCGATGGAGCGCTTTCGTCACGATGGCCCGTACGATCTGGTCATCACCGACATCGGGCTACCTGAAGGCTTCAGTGGGCAGCAATTGGCCAAGGTCATGCGTACGGTCAACCCTTGCCAGAAGATGCTGTTCATCACCGGCTATACCGATCAACCGCTGGAACCTGGCCTGTTGCAAGTGCCAGGCACGGCGCTGCTGATCAAACCCTTTGAATTGTCGACCTTGGCCAACCAGGCACTGCTGTTGCTGGACGACTGAGCCCGTCAGGTCTCACCGAGAATCTGCATTACTCGGGCATGAAATTGCGCCAGTTCGAATGGTTTGCACATCAGTTGCATGCCGGCGCCGAGAAAACCCTCCCGGGCCATTGCCGTTTCGGTGTAGCCAGTGATGAACAATATGGGCAGGTGAGGGTGCAAGGTACGGGCGATCTCTGCCAGTTGCCGCCCGTTCATCCCCGGCAGGCCAACGTCACTGACCAGCAGGTCGATTGCCTTGGATGAGCGCAATACCTGCAGGGCCTCACTGGCGTTGCAGGCACTGCAACACGGAAAACCCTGCTCCTGCAGGGTCTGGCACAACAACTGGCGCACATCCGGATCATCCTCGACCACCAGTACCGTGCGGCCGCCACCCTGTGAACGTGGTGGGGCTGCTTGCACCTGGGTTTGCTCCTGCTCCAGGTGGCGCGGCAGGTAAAGGTCCACGCGGGTACCTTGGCCTATCTGGCTATGCAGTACCACATGCCCCTGGGACTGTTTGCTGAAGCCGTAGACCATCGAAAGGCCCAGGCCGATACCTTGGCCCACCGGCTTGGTGCTGAAGAACGGCTCGAAGGCATGTTCGAGCGTGCTCTGCGACATGCCTTGGCCTTCGTCAGTGACGCTCAGGCACGTATAGTCGCCCACCGCCAGGCTGCCATCGGCGAACTGCGTCGCTGCTACCTCTCGATTGCTGGCTTCTACACGCACCTTGCCACCGTTGGGCATGGCTTCGCAGGCATTGAGCAGCAGGTTGTCCACGGCTTCTTGCAATTGTGTGTCGTCGCCGGCCACTGGCCAGGTGTGTTCAGGTATTTGCAGTTGCAGTAATACGCCATGCTGCAGTACGGCCTCCAGCCGTTGTGGCTGCAGCAGCGCCCGTAAGTCGATGCGACGGCTGTGCAGCGATTGTCGGGACGAAAACGCCAACAGCCGATGGGTGAGGCGCGCTGCACGCGAAACGGCTTCCTGCCCCCTGCTGAGCAGGCCTTCCAGCCCCTTGGTGCTGCCTTGTTTCAACCGCCTGTCGATCAGTTCGAAGCTCCCCCCGATACTGGTCAGCAGATTATTGAAATCGTGAGCCACCCCCCCGGCCAATTGCCCGATGGCGTCCATCTTGCGGGTCTGGTGCATAGCCTGCTCGGTGCTGTGCTGTGCCTCGCTGTGTCCATCCAGGCGTTGCTGCAGATCGATTAACTGGTCGCGAGCCAGGTATTGCCGGCGACGTTGACGCAGCGCCAACTTGATCAGTTCAAGCAACTGTTCATCTTCGAACGGAATAGCCAGCAGTGTCAGGTTACCCAGTGGATGGTCGGCGGGCGTACAGGGGCTGGCTGAGGCTTGTGGGGTTTGCGTGAGCAGCACGATGGGGAGGTCCGACCAGGGCGGTTGCTGGTCGATAAAAGCCTGCAGCAGTTCATTTTGGCTGCTGTTGAGCGTGTGTTCGTCGACGACCAGCAAGCCTGCGCCTCTGTCCAGCCCGTCCCGCAGATGGGTGATGTCGCGCGAACACACGCAATCGATGCCAGCGCTCGTCAGAAACGTCGAGGTGTGCGTGGCAAGTTGCCTGGGTGCCAGAATCAAGGCACGTTCGTCCAGCGACAGCGAGCTGGCCAATGTGATTCTCCTTAAGGGCTGCCATGCCTGGCCAAGCCGTGAGTGGTCCGTTACCCACTGGACCGCAGGCAAACCCCCAGGGTTCAACGTATCTAAAGTCCTTGCTGCAGAAATGGGTCATCCGGGTTTTGCCGCTCCAGTTCGGCAAGCAGCACCTGAACGTTCTGCAATTGACCTGTTTCTTTCCAGTATCGAATCAGCAACACCCGTGCCCGCCGGTTGGCCGGTTGCCGGCTGAGCAGGGTTTCAAGCTGCTTTTGCGCTGCATCGGACTGTTCCAGGTCGTGCAGGGTCACTGCCAGGTTATAGCGATAGTCGGCATTGTCCGGCTCCAGCTCGACCGCGCGGGACAACGCGAGCAGGGCGAATTCGCGCTGGCCATGGCGGATCAGCCAGCGCCCCAGTTCGTGTTGCAGGAAGGCCGAATCCGGTCGCAGCGCCAGTGCCTGGGCCAGTACCTGCCGGGACTGGTCGTGATGGCCTTGACGTTCGAGCAAGCGTACCTGGGTCGCCAGGGCGTCGAGGTTGTCCGGATTTGATGCAAGGCTGCGGTGCAGGGCGGCTGCGGCCTCGGTGTAGTCATTCTCATGCAGATACAGGCGTGCCAGGTGCACCTGGGCCGCCGCATCCTCAGGTTGTTTTTCCAGCGTTTGCTGGTATTGCTCCAGTGCCGCCTGCAGTGGGCCGAAGTACAGACCAATGGCGTCGGGGTCCAGGCCAAGCAAGGCATCGACGGCGGCAAAGCGTACGCTTTGCTCGTCATCATCGAGCAGGGGGCCAAGAACCAGGCTGCGTTGTGCGGCGGGCAGCAGGCGGCGGATGCTGGCGATGGCCGCGCGACGGACCAAGGGCTCATCGTTTTCCAGGTCCATGCGGGCCAGTTTCAGCGCTTGTGGCGAGGGGTAGTTGGGCAGCTCTGCGTACAGGGCTGCGCGGCGGATCGGCGCCAGGTCGTTGCGTTGCAGTTGCTGGTAGAGCACCCGCGCAGCGCCCGGTTGGCCTTCATGCGCCTGGCGCAGGGCTTTGGCGTAGCTGTGCGGGGGTAGTGTCGGTTGTGCTGGCGGGGTATCGCGGCGCAGGTAGGCGATGCCGACTGATACCAGAATCAGCAGTAAAGCAGCGATCAGGTAGCGGTGGCGTGTGGGCATCGGAGGGGGCCATGGCAGGGGAAGTGGAAGCTTGGGGCAGATTGGCGTGGGCTGCAAGGGCAGCACAGCAATCAAGGCATGCGCCCGGCCGCACCATCAGCGACCTGTAAACAAACCAAAAAAAGCCCCGCAAGCCAAGGCCAGCGGGGCAAACGGTTGGGGGAGGAGCCAACCAAAGGAGTCGTTTAAAAAGTGGGAAATCAGCGCACGCTGGCCACCGAGTCCGGCTGCCAGCCGCCGCCCAGCGCCTTGTAGATCGAGACAATGCCGCGATACAGGTCAACCTCGCCCTGCGCCTGTGCATCTTCGGCGCTCAGCCGCTCACGCTCGGCATCGAGCAGCACCAGATAATCCACCGTACCTTCGCGGTAACGCACCGAAGCCAGGTCAGCCGCCTTGCGGCTGGCCTCGCTCTGGCGCATCAGCGACAGCAGCCGCTGCTGGGTCTTGTCATAGTCGCTGAAGGCGTTGGCCGACTCTTCCAAGGCCAGCAGTACCTGTTGCTCATAGTTGGCCAAGGCCCCTTCGGCATCGGCTTTGGCACCGCGCAGTCGGGCCCGCACGCTGCCCAGATCGAACGCAGCCCAAGTGATGCTTGGCCCCAGCCCCCAGGCGTTGGCTGCCGACGAACCGATCTGCGAACCGCGCGCGGCGGTAAAGCCTAAAAAGCCGCTCAGGCTCACCCGCGGGAACAGGTCGGCAGTCGCCACGCCCACATTGGCGGTGGCTGCGGCCAGTTGGCGCTCGGCACTACGGATATCCGGGCGGCGGCGCAGCAGCTCACCCGGATCGCCCACCGGCAGGGCCTTGGCGATAGCCGGCAAGGCCTTGGGCGAGAGGTCCACGCTCAGGGCATCCGGGCGCTGGCCGAGCAGGGTGGCAATCCGGTGGCGAGCCCGTGCCTGCTCGGCCTGCAGTTGTGGCACGGTGGCTTCGACCCCGGCCAGGCGGGCGTCGGCGCGCACCACATCGAGCTCGTTGCCGACCCCGGCGTCGCGCAGGGTCACCGTGATGCTGCGCGACTCCTGCTGGGTCTTGAGGTTGGCCACGGCGATCTTCTCGCGCAGTTGTGCACCCCGCAGTTGGCCATAGGCATCGACCAGTTCGGCGATCAGGCTGACCTGCAGCTGTTGCAGGTCGGCCTGGGCGGCCGCTGCCTGAGCGTCGCTGGCCTCGATCTGGCGCTGGATACGGCCGAACAGGTCGAGCTCCCAGGCCATGTCCAGGCCCAGGTCGTAACGCTCGCTGTTGACCCGTTGATCGGTCTGGCCGGGTACCTGGCCCTTGCCGATCTCACTGCTGGCGCGGCTGGTGACCACCGGCAACTGGTCATTGGCGGCATCATCGCGGATCGCCCGCGCCGACTTGAGCCGTGCAAAGGCCACGCGCAGGTCGCGGTTGCCGTCCAGCGAAGCCTGCACCAACTGGTTGAGTACCGGGTCATCGAACTGCTTCCACCACACGCTTTCGAAGCGGCTACGGTCGAAGGCCTTGGCCTGCACGTCGCTGGCCAAACGCGCAGGCTCAGTGTCCGGCGCTTTGTAGTCCGGGCCTACCGCGCAGGCCGCCAGGGCCAGGGCCAGCAGGCTCGGGGTCAGGGGTTTGAGCAGCTTCATGCGTGGTTCTCCAGCGATTGAACGCGTTCGGCCTTGCGGGCCTGGCGACGTTCGACGAAACGGCGAATCAGGAAGAAGAACACCGGTGTCAGGAACAGGCCGAACACGGTCACGCCGATCATCCCCGAGAACACCGCGACGCCCATCGCATGGCGCATTTCCGAGCCGGCACCGGAGGAGAACACTAGCGGCACCACGCCCATGATGAACGCAATCGAGGTCATCAGGATCGGCCGCAGGCGCAGGCGGCAGGCTTCCAGCACCGCAGCCAGCGGGTCGAGGCCCTTGGCCTGTTCGTCCTTGGCGAACTCGACGATAAGGATGGCGTTCTTGCACGCCAGGCCCACCAGTACGATCAAACCGATCTGGGTGAAGATGTTGTTGTCGCCACCGGAGACGATCACTCCGGTAATCGCCGACAGCAAGGTCATCGGCACGATCAGGATCACCGCCAGCGGCAGGCTCCAGCTTTCGTATTGGGCCGCCAGCACCAGGAACGCCAGCAGCACGCACAGCGGGAACACCAGCAGCGCGGTGTTGCCGGAGAGGATCTGCTGGTAGGTCAGGTCGGTCCACTCGAAGGTCATGCCGTTGGGCAGTTCCTCGTTCAGCAGTTTCTCGATGGCCGCTTCGGCCTGGCCGGAACTGTAGCCCGGGGCAGCCGCGCCGTTGATTTCCGCAGTGATGAAGCCGTTGTAGTGCATCACGCGATCAGGCCCGGAGGTGTCGCTGACCTTCAGGAAGGTCGCCAGCGGGATCATCTCGCCCAGGTTGTTGCGCACCTTCAACTGGCCGATCTGCTCGGCATCGAGGCGGAACTGCTGCTCAGCCTGGACGTTGACCTGGTAGGTGCGGCCGAAGCGGTTGAAGTCGTTGGTGTACAGCGAGCCCAGGTAAACCTGCAGGGTGTCGAAGATGTCGGTGATCGCCACGCCGTGGGTCTTGGCCTTTTCCCGGTCGATGGCCGCATCGACCTGCGGCACGTTCACCTGGTAACTGGTGAACAGGCCAGCCAGCTCCGGCACGTTGTGGCTCTTGGCGATGATGTTCTGGGTTTCCTTGTACAGCGCTTCGTAGCCCAGGTTGCCACGGTCTTCGATCTGCAGGCGGAAGCCGCCGATGGTGCCCAGGCCTTGTACTGGCGGTGGGGGGAAGATCGCGATGTAGGCATCCTGGATGTCGGCGAACTGGGCGTTCAACGCCGCAGCGATGGCCGCTGCCGACTGGCTCGGGTCCTTGCGCTCATCGAACGGCTTGAGCGGGGTGAACACGATGCCGCTGTTGGGGCTGTTGGTGAAACCGTTGATCGACAGGCCCGGGAAGGCTACCGAGTCGGCCACGCCGGGTTGCTTCAGGGCGATTTCGCTCATGCGCTTGATCACCGCCTCGGTGCGGTCGAGGCTGGCGGCGTCAGGCAACTGGGCGAATGCCACCAGGTACTGCTTGTCCTGCGCTGGGACGAAACCGGTCGGCGTGGACGAGAAACCCAGGTAGGTCAGGCCCATCAGGCCGGCATAGACGAACAGGGCGATGCCGCTGGAGCGGATGACCCGGCGCACGCCACCGACGTAACTGTGGCTGGCGCGGTCGAAGAAGCGGTTGAACGGGGCGAACAGCCAGCTGCCCAGCAGTTTTTCCAGCAGCCGCGAGAAGCGATCCTTAGGTGCGTGGTGGTCCTTGAGCAGCACGGCGGCCAGGGCCGGCGACAGGGTCAGCGAGTTGAACGCCGAAATCACCGTCGAGATGGCGATGGTCAGGGCGAACTGTTTGTAGAACTGCCCGGTAAGCCCGGAGATGAACGCGGCGGGCACGAACACTGCGCACAGCACCAGGGCGGTGGCGATGATCGGCCCGGTCACTTCGCCCATTGCCTTTTGCGTGGCCTCCAGCGGTTTGAGGCCCAGCCCGATGTTGCGTTCGACGTTTTCCACCACGACGATGGCGTCGTCCACCACGATACCGATGGCCAATACCAGCCCGAACAGCGACAGGGCGTTGAGCGAGAAGCCGAACAGGTGCATCACCGCGAAGGTCCCGATCAGCGACACCGGTACAGCCAGCAGCGGGATGATCGAGGCGCGCCAGGTCTGCAGGAACAGGATCACCACCAGCACCACCAGCACCAGCGCTTCGAACAGGGTGTGCACCACCGCTTCGATGGAGCCACGCACGAAGATGGTCGGGTCATAGACGATGCTGTAGTCCATGCCTTCAGGGAAATCTTTCTTCAGCTCGGCCATCTTCGCCCGTACTTCGTCGGAGATCTCGATGGCATTTGAGCCCGGGCGCTGGAAGATCGGAATGGCCACCGCCGGCTGGTTGTTCAGCAGCGAGCGCAGGGCGTACTGGCTGGAGCCCAGCTCGACCCGGGCGATGTCCTTCAGGCGAGTGATTTCGCCATCGGCACCGGCGCGGATGATGATGTTCTCGAACTCTTCCTCGTTCACCAGCCGGCCCTGGGTGTTGATCGACAGCTGGAAGCTGGTCGAACCGGGGGCGGGCGGTGCACCCAGCTGGCCCGCGGCAACCTGGCGGTTCTGTTCGCGGATGGCCGCGACCACGTCACCGGCGGTCAGGTTGCGCGAAGCGGTCTTGTTCGGGTCGAGCCACACCCGCAGCGAGTAGTCGCCCATGCCGAACAGTTGCACATCGCCCACGCCGCCCAGGCGCGCCAGTTCATCCTTGATGTTGAGGATGGCGTAGTTGGACAGGTAGAGCATGTCGTAGCGGTTGTCCGGCGAAGTCAGGTGCACCACCATGGTCAGGTCGGGCGAAGCCTTGTCGACGGTGATACCGATACGGGTCACTTCTTCCGGCAGCTTGGGCTGGGTGCGCGTGACACGGTTCTGTACCTGCACCTGCGCGTTGTCCAGGTCGGTGCCCAGGGCGAAGGTGATGGTCAGGGTGAGCTTGCCATCGGCAGTGGATTGCGAGGACATGTACAACATGTTCTCGACACCGGTGATGGCCTGCTCCAGCGGTGCGGCGACGGTTTCGCCGATCACCTTGGGGTTGGCACCCGGGAAGTTGGCGCGCACCACCACGGTAGGCGGCACCACTTCCGGGTATTCACTGATCGGCAACTGGAACAGCGAGATGGAACCCGCGATCAGCAGCACCAGCGACAGCACCGCGGCGAAGATCGGCCGGGTAATGAAGAATTTCGAAAAGTTCATCGGTGTTGTCCCTTAACCGCGCGGCGCTTGGGCGCCGGCGACTTTTGCATGGGTGCCGGCAACCTTCGGCGCCGGGTTGCTGGCTTCCAGAGCCTGGCGCTGCTGGGCGAGGGCGGCGAGGGTCTGCTCGCTGGCCATGGGCGTTTCTTGCGGGGTGACTGGCGAGCCAGGGCGTACCCGCTGCAGGCCCTTGACCACGATGCGGTCATCCTTGCCCAGGCCGCTGCGTACGATGCGCAGGCCTTCGAGCTTGGGCCCCAGTTCCACGGTGCGGTAGGTCGCCTTGTTGTCCTTGTCCATGACCAGTACGAACTTCTTGCCAAGGTCAGTGCCCACGGCTTCATCGTTGATCAGTACCGCGTCGTACTGGGCGCTGCCCACCAGTTTCAGGCGGGCATACAGGCCAGGGGTGAACTGGCCGTCGCGGTTGTCGAACACGGCGCGGCCACGGATGGTGCCGGTGCGCGGGTTGACCTGGTTGTCGACGAAGTTCATGTGGCCCAGATGCGGGTTGCCGGTTTCGTTGGTCAGGCCCAGGTAGACCGGGGTGGCCTGGCCGCGCTGGCCTTCACGCGCCAGCTGGGTGTACTTGAGGTACACGCGCTCGTCGGTATCGAAGTAGGCATAGACCTTGTCGGTGGAGACCACGCTGGTCAGTGGCGTGACATCGGCAGTGACGATGTTGCCGGCGGTGTACTGGGCGCGGCTGACACGGCCGCTGATCGGCGCGGTGACGCGGGTGAAGCTGAGGTTCAGGCGGGCCAGGTCAAGCTCGGCCTGGATCGCATCGACCCCGGCGCGGGCCTCGGCGGCAGCGCTGCTGCGCGACTCGGCAAGCTCGGCGGAGATGGCGTTGCTGTCACGCAGACGCTCGCCACGGCGAGCTTCATTGGCGCTGCGGATGGCGGTGGCCTTGGCCTGTTGCAACTGGGCTTCGAGGCGGCGCACTTCAGCCTGGAACGGGCGTGGATCGATCTGGAACAGCAGGTCGCCTTTCTTGACCTGGGCGCCTTCGGTGAAGCCCACCAGGTCGATCTGGCCGGACACGCGCGGGCGCACTTCGACGGTTTCCGGGGCCTCGAGGCGGCCAGTGAATTCGTCCCATTCGTTGATCGGCTGCTCGATCACCTTGGCGACGGTGACCTTGGGCGCGGCGGGAGCCTGCACGGCATCTGGGGTGCGGCCACAAGCGCTGAGCACCACCACTGCCAGGGCAGCGAGGGGGAAGCGCAAGGGTTTGAGTGAGTGGTCCATGGAGAACTCCGCCAAAGTATTAGTAGTGGGCGGAGTGTGAGTGCCTTGCGCGTGACGCACGAATCGAACGCAGCGAAGGTTATTATCACGCCCAATGATATGTCGGGATATTTCATCGATGGCGAGCATGGTAGGGTGCCGGCTCTGATCCTCCCCCGTATGTGAACCAAGGCCCGATCGTGAACAGCTCCCCGCAACTCCCCGGGCCCCTCGGCATCGTCTGCCTGGGCATACTGCAAATCCTGGTCTGGGGCGGTTCGTTCTTCCTCATGGCGGTGATGGCCGAGCCAATCAGCCGCGACACTGGCTGGCCCAGCCAGTGGGTGTACGGTGCGCTATCGCTGAGTTTGATGGTCTCGGCGCTGTTTGCCCCGCTGTCCAGCCGCCTTGTTGCACGCTACGGTGGCCGTCCGCAGATGGCAGCCAGTGGCGCCGTGGTTGCGGTGGGCTTGCTGATCATGGCAGCCAGCCAGGGCCTGGGGCTGTTTTTGCTGGCTTGGGTGGTGATCGGGGTCGGCATGGCGATGGGGCTGTACGAGGCACTGTTCGCCACCCTTGGCGGGTTGTATGGCGAGGGTGCGGGCAAAGCCATTACGGGTATCACCCTGATCGCCGGTTTCGCCTCGACCCTGTCTTGGCCGACCGTGGCCTTGGCCATCGAACACCTGGGCTGGCGCACCACTTGCGGCTGCTATGCGCTCGTGTTGCTGTTGGTGGTGGCGCCTCTGTATTGGCGCGTGTTGCCGGCCGGAGGGCGGGTTGAGGTACGCAAGGCACAGGATCAAGGCACCGCGACCGGGGTCGACCGCCAGCTTTACCTGCTGTTGACCAGCATGTTCGCTATTGGCGCGATCATCATGACGGCAATTGCCGTGCAACTGGTAGCCGTGCTCCAGGGCCTTGGGCACTCGCTGCCGGTGGCAATTGGCCTGGCGGCGATGCTCGGTCCCAGCCAGGTGGCCTCCAGGGTGTTGCAGATTCTGGCCGGCCAGCGCCATCCGATCTGGACGGCCTTGGCTTGGGTCAGCCTGGTGCTGGTCGGTCTGCTGCTGGTGACACTGGTGCCGGCGGCCACGGCCGTGGGCCTGCTGGTGTTCGGTTGTGGTAATGGCTTGCGGGCGATCGTGCGCGGGCTGTTGCCCTTGGCGATGATGCCGCCTGCGCAATACGTGCTGTTGATGGGGCGCATGTCGCGGCCGTCGCTGATCGGCCAAGCGTTGACGCCGCTGGTGGGGGGCTACCTGTTCGAGCACTTTGGCGCGATGGGGGTGCTGGTGACCTTGTGCCTGTTGGCGCTGGTCAATGTGGTGCTGGTGGGGGTGGTGATGCATCGTGTGCGCAGCGGCGCGTGACGGCCGGCTCCCACTGGGTTAGCGCTGAGCTTGAGAGCAGCGGGGTACCTGTAGGAGCCGGCTTGCCGGCGATCACCGGCAAAGCCGGTGCCCTGCACCGCAGCGTCTGCATCGCGGCAAGCCCACACAGGTTACCGATCAACCGCGGGCAAACTGCAGCAGCCTGTCCCCATCCAGCCGGTACCGCACCCACTCATCCTGCGGCTCGGCCCCCAGCGATTTGTAGAACCCGATCGCCGGTTCATTCCAGTCCAGCACACTCCACTCCAACCGCCCGCAGCGGTTCTCTACGGCTTCGCGGGCAATGTGCCGCAGCAGGTCGCGGCCCGCGCCACCGCCGCGCTGTTCAGGCGTGATGTACAGGTCTTCCAGGTAAATACCGTTGCGCCCCAGCCACGTCGAATAGCTGTAGAAATACACGGCAAACCCCACTGCCTGGCCATCGCGTTCGCAGATCAGGCTGTGCACCGTGCTGCCCTCATCGAACAGGCTGTGCTCGATATCGGCAAGGGTGGCGACCACTTCATGGCGGGCACGCTCGTACTCGGCCAGTTCGGTGATGAATGCAAGAATCTGTGCGGCGTCAGTGCGTACTGCGGGGCGAATGGTAAGGCTCATGCTGGGCTTCCTTGATAAGCAATGCGTCGTATCGATACAGTCATGTGTATCTGCGTAATTTAAGGTAACTGTACCGGTTGTACGGAAGGCGACTGCCGTAGTGTGACAGCACTCATTACCATTCTGGAATGCCTGCCATGCTCGCCTCTTTCGACCTGCTGATGGCCTTTGTGCTGTTTGCCTTCGTTTCCTCGATAACCCCAGGCCCCAATAACACCATGCTGTTGGCATCAGGGGTGAATTTTGGCGTGCGTCGCTCCATCCCTCACGCCCTGGGCATCAGCATCGGTTTCATGGTCCTGGTGCTGGCCGTTGGCCTGGGCCTTGGCGAGGTGTTCAAGGCCTGGCCTGCGTTATACACCGTGCTGCGTTACGTGGGCGCCGCCTATTTGCTCTACCTGGCCTGGAAAATCGCCACCTCCGGGCCGTTGAGCGCCGATTCGGCCAATGCCCGCAAGCCGCTGGGCTTCTGGGGGGCAGCAGCGTTCCAGTGGGTCAACCCCAAAGCGTGGGTGATGGCGGTAGGGGCGATCACCACCTACACACCGGTCCAGGGCTATGTGATGAACGTGATCGTCATCGCGGCAGTGTTCGCCTTGGTCAATCTGCCCAGCGTCGGCGTGTGGGTGATGTTTGGTAGTGCGCTGCGCAACCTGCTGCAGAACCCGCGTTGGCTGATGCTGTTCAATGTCCTGATGGCCTTGCTGCTGGTGATATCGCTTTACCCGCTGCTGTTTGTAGAATCGGCGTTTTCGTAACGCGTAGAGTACGGCAAACCGATGCAGTTGATTCCCTGGTCTCACGAATGCTCCGAAGGTTTCACCTTGCGCGGCTGGCGCTCGCCGGCCAGCGGCAAGCCGCTGCTGCATTTTTTGCACGGCAATGGCTTCTGCTGCCTGGCCTACCAGCCGATGCTGGCGCGCCTCGGCGAGCACTTCGACCTGTGGCTCAGTGATGTTCAGGGGCATGGCGACAGTGACCATGGCGGTGTGTTCCGCGGCTGGAACCGCACAGCTGAGTTGGCAGTGGAGGCTTTCGAAACGGGCCGTGGCGAGTATGGCGACGTACCTCGCTATGCACTGGGGCACAGCTTTGGCGGCGTGCTCACCGGGCTGATCCTGGCCAGCAGGCCGGCGTTGTTCGAGCGCGCCGTATTGCTTGACCCGGTATTGTTCAGCCGGCGCATGATCGGGGTCATGGGGGCTGCTGCGCTGGTGGGCCTGCACCGCCGGCATGCCCTGGCGCGCAAGGCCGCCAACCGCCGCAACCATTGGCCCGACCGCGAAGCGGCAACGGCTTCGCTGCAGGGGCGGGGCATCTTCAAGGGCTGGAGCGATGCAGCGCTGCAGGCCTACATCGAACACGCAATCGGCGATTGCGGTGAGGGCGTGGTGCTCAAGTGCCGGCCCAGCCGTGAAGTGGAAATTTTCAGCTCCTTCCCTGCGCGCATGTGGGCGCATCTCGCCGCCATCCAGGTTCCGACCTGTGTGTTGTATGGCGAACAGACCTATCCTTTCGTGCCGCATTCGGTGCAGCGGCTGGCCGCGATCAACCCCAAGGTCCAGGCTCGTCAGGTCGCCGGAGGTCACTGCTTCATGCAGGAGGATCCGGCCGCGGCGGCGCAACAGGTACTGGAGCACCTCAAAGGCTGAGCAACGATCACATGGGCGGGGGCGCTCGACGTCATTGGCACTGTTTATGCGCTACCCGCCCCGCGGTCGCCAGCGCTGACCGCCTGTCGTGAAGTGCCTCGATTGGATCGAACGGTAAGAGGGCTTGCCGGTTCTTCCACTAAGGTGCTAGTTGATCTTGCGCATCATCAATTGCCCCGGCGCATGGGCGGCCGCCCGGGCATGGGTATTATCAATTGGCACCCTGCCTGCCAAAGGCGTACTCCGATAAACAGGCCATCCACTCAAGAGAGGGTCTTAACATGTCGTTGATAGGTGTTTCGATGCTGGAAATGCGCCAACTGATCGAACAGGCCTGCCTGCCTGATCTTTGTGAAGTGAGTTGCCTGGATGGCACAAGCCTGACCATTCGCTTGGGTCAGGGGCCAAACATGGAGCAGGGTGTGACGCTTACAGGCGTTCCATTGCAGAACCTGAACAGTTGCCGTGACGTGGTGAAACTGGTTGACCAGTTGCATGCGCTGCGTGACAGCCAGCCAGCGTCGCTGAAGGCGATCGCCTGACCACCCAGGGGCACCGGTCAGCCGAAGCTGGCCGGGCGCCATATTCTGCCGTCAGCCCACCTCGCCGTCGTTGATCGGCTCATTGCAGCTCCAGCAGCAGGTTCAGCCCGCCATCACCACACTTGCCTTGGTCACGGACCACACCATGGTAACTGCGGCCATCCCACACGAAGGCCACGCTGTGCGCCCGCTCGACTTTGTCCGGAAGCGGCGGGCAGATGTGCAGGCGCAGGGCAGGGCGCCCCTGCACGTTCAGTGCAGCGAGTTGGCACTGGCATTCAACGCTCATGGCAATCGGGCCGAACAGCGTGTCGCGCACATAGTCCAGTTGCACGTTGGCGTTGGGGGCACGGCCGGGCATCTTCATCGTTGCGGGGCTCCTGGAAGTTGACGTCGATCAGCATGTGGAAAGCAACTGAGTGCGGACGTTCAACTTTTTATGGGGCCTGTTTACAGGTCGTTTACCCACCCCTGCGGCAAACCATGAGTACCCCATTTTCTGGTGACCCACACCCCCCGCAATGACAACGAATACCATCCCCTGATGTGGGGGGCGCAGCGGGGAATCCACCCCAATCCGGTTCGATTGATCGTCCAAGCCATTGAATAAAAAGGATATTTGCTTCTGGCATACACCTTGCTGACCCTCTTGCACAGTTCCTGTGTCCCGGAGGTGCAGCATGTCGACCCCCAACAAAGGCCCCGTCCTCACATCACTTGTACTGGCCCTGCTGGGCTGGACAGCGACCAGCGAGGCGGCTGTGCAATGCCAGCGCACCTTGGTGGCCAACGTGATCGCCCTGGACCAGCCCCTGATGTTCAACCGCCTTGGCGCGCAAAACGCCAACGGCATGATGTTCGCCCTGCGTCAGGATGTGGTGGACGAGCACCTGGTACCCTTGAGCAAGGGGGGCGCCGCAGTGCCGGGCAAGGTGACCCTGCGCCCGGACAAACGCCCACGTCCCATCGTGCTGCGGGTTGCCGCCGGTGATTGCCTGACGGTCAACCTGACCAACCTGTTGGCTTATCAGGCCAATCCCAACAAGCACGGTATCGACCATGATGAGAACGAGTTCGAAGGTGTAGAGGGAGAAGAAGCCGAAGAAGGCGATGAAGCCGAAGAAGCTGCAGAAGTGGAGAATGACGGGGGCGAGCACTTCGTCGCCGACGAGCAGGTCACTGATCGCCACGTCGGCTTTCAGGTCAACGGCCTTCAGGCCGTCAACAGCATCGGCGACATTGCCGCCAACACCGGCCGCAATGGCAACTTCCTGATCGCCCCGGGCGCTACCCGCAGCTACACCCTCTACGCCGAGCGCGAAGGTGCCTTCGCCGCCACCAGCCAGGGTGCCACGTTCGGCGGCCAAGGTAACGCCGGCAACGTCGCCAATGGCCTGTTCGGCCAGGTGGTGGTGGTGCCCAAAGGTGGGCGCACCTATCGAAACACCCTGACCGAAGAGGAAATGCGCCTGGCCAGTACCGGCCGTGCCGCCACCGGCCAGCCCGTGGTCGACTACGAGGCCCGCTACCCACAAGTTGAGCCGTGGATAGCCGAAGGCAAGGCCGGCAAGCCGATCATCGCGATGGTCGACGGCAACGAAATCCTCAGCAGTGAAACCGACGCCATTGTCATGGGGCCCAACCCGGACGGCAGCTTCCCGCGTTCCACCTACCCACTGGAAAGCATCAACAAGCGCAACCCGGCCTTGCCCAACCGCTTGGAAGCGTTCCGCGATTTCGCCTCCCAGTTCGCTGATGAAGTGGCGGCCACCCAGGCCTTCCCCGGCTACTGGGCCGACCCGGTGATGGGGCATGTGCTGGAGCCTGCGCGCGACGCGTTCATGATCAACTACGGCTCGGGGGGCATGGGCGCGGAAGTCGTGGCAAACCGCCTGGGGGTCGGGCCGATGCATGATTGCCTGTCCTGCGCCTATGAAGAGTTCTTCCTCAGCGCGCACACCGTGGGTGATATCGGCACCCTGGTGGATGTGCCGGCCAACATCGGCCTGGAACACATTCGCCCAGGCGAAACCCCACCGGCAAACGCCATTGGCGTCAAGGCCAGCATGGCCCTGTACCCGTCGGAGCCTGCCAACGTGCACCACAGCTACATTGGCGACTTCACCAAGTTCCGCAACACCCACAACGGCCATGAGCAACACATTTTCCACCTGCACGGCCACCAGTGGCTGTTCAACCCCAATGACGACAACTCCGACTACATCGACGCCCAGGGCATAGGCCCAGGTGTGGGGTACACCTACGAGATCGCCAATGGTGGCTCGGGTAACCGTAACCGTGTGGCGGGTGATGCCATCTACCATTGCCACTTCTATCCGCACTTCGCCCAAGGCATGTGGGCCATGTGGCGGGTGCACGATGTGTTCGAAGAGGGCACCCGCCTGGAAGTCAGCGGGCAGGGTGAGAATGGCTTCCATGACACGCCATTCGCCTTGCGCAGCGGCAAGCCGGCGGCCGGCGCACGGGCGCTGCCGGACGGCGAAATCATCGCAGGTACGCCGATCCCGGCGATCGTGCCGCTGCCAGGCAAAGCCATGGCGCCGATGCCGGGCAAGGTCGTGGTCGTGCCGAAACTGGCGCAAGAGCTGATCGCCGAGGATGACGATGATCATGATGACCCAGAGCACGGCGATGACGATCACAGCGACGCGCCAGGCGCAGCCAAGGCTGTAGGCTCGCTGGCACTGGTCGACCGCAGCGAAACCAACCGCAACGCTGATGGCACCCTGAAAAACCCAGGTTACCCCTTCTGGATCGGTGGTATGGAAAGCAGCGTCGGCCAGCGTCCGCCGACCCCGCCGCTGGACATGCTCGACCCGGCCATGGCGCGCCAGCTCAAGGACAGCGGCGCAGCACTGTGGGCCAACCTCGATGGCAACCAGGTCGACGGTTGGGACGGCGGCCTGGGCCGTCATGCGCTCGATGGTGTGTCCGCTGGGGGTGAAGCCGTGACCACCACCACCAAGCTGGATTTCTCCAAGGTGGTAGAAAAGGCCAAGCCGATCTACCTGCCCGAGGAGGGCACCGACGTCGAGCAGGCCGCCATGCAGTTCCACGCCAAGGCCGAGCACCCAAGCTTTGCCCTGATCCCTGGCAGCCAACCGGTGGCCAAGGCGTTTCGCACCAATGGCGCACTGCCAACCGCCGGCGCCCCCTTCTTCGAACCCTGCATGGATGACCGCGGCAAACGCCTTACCCAGGCCTCGTCCACGGGCGAATACTTCAGCGGCGAGAGCCTGGGTGGTATCAACTTCCGCGGTGCCTCCACGTTCACCGCCGACCGCCCTCGCATCTACAAGGCGGCCAACATCCAGTTCGACGCGGTGTACAACAAGGTCGGCTATCACTTCCCGCAGGCGCGCATCCTTGCGCTGTGGGAAGACGCCTGGCCGGTGATCACCAAGCAGCGCCCGCCAGAGCCGCTGGTGATGCGCATGAACACCTTCGACTGCACCATGTACCAGCAGACCAACCTGATCCCGGCGTTCTATGAAATGGACGACTACCAGGTGCGTACACCGACCGATGTGATCGGCCAGCACATCCACCTGCCCAAGTGGGACCTGACCGCAGCCGACGGTTCGGCCAACGGCTGGAACTACGAGGACGGTGTGCTCTCGCCCGGCAGCGTGGTGGAACGCGTGAACGCCATCCGTGCTTTCAATGGCTGTTCACAGGGCGACAGCCGCGACGGCACTGCCGCCTGCCCGACGGCCAAGCTGCACCCGTACTTCGGCCGCTTTGGCCGGGCCGACTGGGTGGGGGCGCGCACAGCCATGCAGCGCTGGTTCGCCGACCCGCTGATCAACGTGCACAACGTCGACCGCGGCCTGGGCACCATCTTCACCCATGACCACTTCGGCCCATCGACCCACCAGCAGTTGGGCCTGTATGCCACTGTGCTGGCCGAGCCTGCCGGCTCCACCTGGCACCACGCCGAAACCGGCGAGCAGCTGTACAACCCCGCACTGCGCCAGGACGGTGGCCCGACCTCGTGGCAGGCGGTGATCAGTACCGGCGACAACGACGGTGATGGCAAGAACGACAGCTATCGCGAGTTCTTCCTTGAGTACAGCGACTTCCAGCATGCCTATGAAGCGGGCGTGTATGTGGGCGCCGGCCCCGATGGTGTGCCCAACGCCCAGGCCTACCCAGCCACGGCCGACAGCTTCCGCTACGCCATCAACCCGCCCGTGCGGCAGAAGGCTTCGAACCTGCTGGAGTCGATCGTCGAATCGCGCGGTGGCCTCAACCCTGGTTGCCCGACCCGGCCATGCCCACAGGCGATCTCCGTGGATGACCCGGGCATGTTCGTCGTCAACTACCGCAACGAGCCGTTGGCCTTGCGCGTGTTCGACCCGAACAAGGTCGCGCCGGACGGCAAACGCGGCATGCAGGCCGACGGCCTCGGTGGCGACCTGGGATATGCCCTGCAGAGCCGGACCGACCGTGCCATCCCGGCCATGAACCTGGCGCCCTCGGCGATCAACTCTGCGGTCGGCCCTACGGGTGGCACCACCTTGTTCCCGCCGCACATCAACACGGCAGGCAGCGAGCCAGGCGACCCGTTCACCCCGATGCTGCGCACCTACTCTGGCGACAACGTGCGGTTGCGTATGCACGCTGGCGGCTACGAGGAGGAGCACAACGTCACGATGCACGGCGTCAAATGGCTGCAGAACGGTACCGGCTACGGCAGTAGCTCCAACTCGGGGTGGAAGGCCTCGCAGATGATCGGCATATCCGAGCAGCTGGGCTTCCTGGCGCCGGTGTCGATGATCTCCAGCTCCGCGGCCACCAATGGCGACTACCTGTATTCGCTGGACGCGGCCCTGGAAGGCTACTGGAACGGTATCTGGGGCGTCATGCGCAACTACACCACGCAACGTGCCGACCTGTTCGCGCTGCCGAACAACCCGCAGCCGGTGGCCATGCGCAACACCATCAACTTCGATGGCATCTGCCCGAGAACCACGGCCAACCCCAGCGGCGTCGGCAGCCGGCCAACGGTCAAGCGCAACTACGAAATCGTTGCCGCGCTGGCCAACGACATCCTCGAAAACCGCAACGGTGTCAGCATCAACGATCCGGCCGGTATCGGCCAGCACGTCGGAGGCCCGCTGAAGGCCAATGGCGGCACCCTGGTGTTCAACAGCCGTACCACCAGCATCCCGCAGGTGACGGTGACCGACGAGGAGGATGGCACCACCTTCACCGTTGGCGGGCACAGCGCGCCACTGCACGACCCGACCGCAGTGCTGTACGTGCGCAAGGCCGACCTGGATACCAGCACCGGCAAGCTCAAGGCCGGGGTGCCGGTCGAGCCTCTGGTGCTGCGCGCCAATGCCGGCGACTGCATAAGCATCACCCTGGAGAACCGCCTGCCGCTGGTGATGCCGGACCTGCCCAGCACGGCGGTGATGCAGAATGTGGTCAAGCGCGATCGCAACGACAGCGAAGGCGCCACCGCCTTCAACAACAACCTGATACGGCCCTCCAGCCACGTTGGCCTGCACGCACAGCTGCTGGCCTATGACATCACCAAGTCCGATGGCGTCAACGTCGGCCTCAACCCGGAGCAGACCGTACCGCCGCGCAGTGGTAACAGTGGTGCCTACCCGACCAGGGTGTACCAGTACTATGCCGGGCACCTGGAACGCGAAGGCAAGCCGGTGCTGCAACTGGGCCGCACGGTGGACAACATCCGCACCACGGCAATCGAGTTCGGCGCCCTCAACCTCACCCCGGCGGATGTCATCAAGCAACCGCAGAAAGGCCTGGTCGGTGCCATGAGCATCCTGCCGCAGACCGCGACCTTTACCGAGGACGTGGCCAGCCGGACCCAGGCCACGGTCAAGGTCAGTGGCCAGCCCGACTACCGCGACTTCGTCACCGTCTGGCAGCGTGCGCTGAACATGCGTTGGGCCGACGGCCGCCCTGTGGAGGGGATCGCCACCGAAGGCAACGGTGTGCCAGGTGACCCGAAAGACAACGGCAACATGGCCATCAACTACAAGACCGAGCCGCTGTGGTTGCGCTTCGGCCTGGCGCCGGACGCTCCGTTTGGCCGTGCCGATGGCTTTGGCTTCGCTGATGTACCCAACGCGCACATGGCCTACAGCAATGCCCTGGTGGGCAGCGACCCGCAAACCCCGGTGCTGTATGCCAAACCCGGTCAACCCGTGCGCAACCATGTGGTGATGCCCAGTGGCGGCAGCCGTGGCATCACCTACCAGCTTGACGGGCACCTGTGGCCACTGCATGCCTACCAGGCCGAGAAAAACGACCTCGACGGCTACCCGATGAAGCAGCCTGGTATCGGTTCGGTGCGCTTTGGCTACAACCCGATGTCGATGTACATCGGTGCCCAGGAGAGCGTGCTGCCCGCCGCGCACTTCAGCTTCATGTTGCCCAGCGCCGGGGGCGCCAACGCGGTGCCGGGCGACTATCTGTTCCGAGACTACGCCGCCTACGGCAATACCTCGGGGCTGTGGGGGATTCTGCGGGTTACCGACGACGCACCGCCGGCAACGGCGCCGGCACAATAAGAAAAGGGGCGCACCAATATGCATAACAGGAAAATCCGCCCCGCCGTGCTGGGGGTATTGCTGGGCACGGCGTTGATCGGCCTGGGCGTGGCGTACGAGGAGCTCTGGTGCGACCCGCGCGAGCTGCTGCAGGAGCCTGCCGACCCGCAGGCGCTGCACCGGCTCAGCCGGGATGGGGTGACCGTGGAGTTCGAAGCCCGGCCCCTGGCCGGCAGCGAGCTGCGCGAAGGCGCCTTCGCCAATATCCGCTTCAAGGTCACCGACCAGAACAGCGGCCAACCGCTGTCGGGGATGGCGCCAGGGGCGTGGATCGACCCGGCGCAGTCGGCCCCACTGGAAAGCAGCCGTGACCAGAGCTGCAAGGCCCGGGTGGCGCTGTTTCTCAAGAGCAGCATCGGTGCCAGGCCGCTGCTGGACCTGAACAGCTACTTCCTTTTGGTGCTGAACAAGGATGCCAGCCTGACCGTGATCGACCCGACAGTCTCGGTGGGCGGTGTTACCAGCACCCTGGCACGTATCGATTTGCCGGGTCGGCCCATGGATTGGGTGGCTACCGGCGATGACAAGCAGGTATTCGTGTCAATTCCCGAACGCGGCGAGGTCGCGGTGATCGACACCGAAACCTTTACCCGCGTGGCCACCTTGAAGGCCGGCGAGATGCCGCTGCGCGTGGCCCTGCAGCCGGACCAGCGCCGGTTGTGGGTCGGCAACAACAGCGACGACCCGGCCAAGGGCGGGGTGACGGTGATCGATGTGCATAGCCGCACCACGCTCAAGAGCTTCGCCACCGGCTCCGGGCACCACGAAATCGCCTTCAGCGCCGATTCGCGCTACGCCTACGTCAGCAACCGAGACGGCGGCACCCTGAGCATCATCGACATCCCCGAGATGCGCCTGGTGAAAACCCTCGAAGTTGGCCCGCATCCGTTGGCAGTGGCCTACTCGGCGCTGTCCCAGGCGGTGTACGTGAGCGATGGTTCAGAAGGCACGGTGCGTGTGTACGATGCTCGCAGCCATCAGTTGCGCCATACCGTCCAGGCCGAGCAGGGCCTGGGGCCGATGCGCTTCAGCAGCGATGGCCGTTACGGCATCGTCCTCAACACCCTGGAAAACCAGGCGCTGGTGATCGATGCCAGTACCGACAGGTTGATCCACCGCATCCCGGTGGCGGCCGAACCGTACCAACTGACGTTCACCAAAGGTTATGCCTACGTGCGCGGCCTGGCGTCTTCGAAGGTCAGCATGATCAACCTGAGCAGTCTGGGCGAAGGCCGTCAGCCGATCATCCAAGGCTTCGATGCCGGCCCCGCCGCGCCGCGCCAGGCCGGGGACCTGCCATTGGCCCAGGGGTTGTCGGTGTCACGGGACGACAATTCGGTATTCGTGGTCAATCCGGTGGACAACACCACGTACTTCTATACCGAAGGCATGAATGCCCCGATGTCGGGTTACAACAACCGCGGCCACCAGGCCCGCGCCGCCATCGTCATCGACCGCAGCCTGCGCGAACTGGCCCCGGGGGTGTATGGCTCGACGGTGAAGATGCCGGCGTCAGGCAAGTTCGACGTGGCGTTCCTGCTCAACCAGCCGCAAATCATCCACTGTTTCAGCACCGACGTGGCTGCCGCCCCGGATGCGGTCAAGCGCAAGGGCGCGCATGCCGAGTTCATCGGCCTGGACCAGCCCTTGCCACAGCACCGCGCCATCACCGCCAAAGTGCGCATCCTCGGTGACGACGGCCGCCCGCGCCTTGGCCTGGACGACCTGACCCTGCGCTACTTCCTGGCGCCGTCATCGATGCCGCGCAACCTGCGCCTGGAAGAGGTGGGCGAGGGTATTTACCAGGCTGCACTGATGCTGCCTGAAGCCGGCGCGTGGTACCTGCATGTGCAGTCGCCGTCGCTGGGGCACAAGTTCGCCGAAGAAAACTACACCAGCCTGCGTGTCCTGCCGGCTGCAGCGTCTACTGCTTCCCAGACTGAAGTGAGGAATGTGCAATGAACGCCAGACATTCTTGCAAGCTGCTCGCACTTTCCATGGCCATGGCCAGCCAGCTCGCCCTGGCCCACGCGGGCCATGACCACAGTGGGCATGCTCCGCAGCCGCCAGCGGCACATCAGGAGAAAGCCAGTGTGCGCTTTGCCGATGTTTCACTGCTCGACCAGGATGGCATGCCGGTGCGCCTGGAAAAGGACCTAATCGGCGATCATCTGGTGGTGATGGGCTTCATATACACCAGTTGCACCACGGTATGCCCGGTAGTGTCTTCGATCATGGGCAAGGTCCAGCAGCAACTCGGTGGCCGGGTAGGCGAGGAAATCCGCCTGGTGTCGATCAGCGTGGACCCGCAGCGTGACGACTCCAAACGCTTGCAGAGTTACGCCAAGGCGTTCCAGCACGGCCCTGGCTGGAGCTGGCTGACCGGCTCGCCCTATGCCATCACCGAGACCCTCAAAGGCCTGGGCAGCTTCAGTGCCGACCTCAGCCAGCACCCCCCGCTGATCATGGTGGGTGACGGGCACAGCGGCCACTGGACGCGCTATTACGGTTTCACCGACCCGGCCGTGCTGATCGACGAAATCAACCGCCTCAGCGCCCGTCGGGTGCATGCCAAGAGTACGGCCATCGCTGAACACCAGGAGGTGCAACCATGAGCAGCCAAGCGTCCTGTCGCGTCGGCATGCGCAGCTTCGACTGGCTGGCCCTGGCCGGTTGCCTGTGGATCTTCGCGTCGGTCGCCATGGCCCACGAAGGCCATGCACCGAGTGCTCCCAGCCCGCAGCCTTCGCCCCCGGTGATGGCCAGTGGCGAAGGCACCCGCGATGCGCACACCTGGTTCACCGACACCGTGCTCCAGGACCAGAATGGCCGCGCGCTGCGCTTTTACAGTGATGTGCTCAAAGACAAGGTGGTGATGCTCAACGTCATCTTTACCCACTGCACCGATGCCTGCCCGCTGATCACCCGCAAGCTGCGTGAGGTGCGCGAGGCCATGGGCCCGGAGCTGGCCAGCCAGGTGACCTTCGTGTCCATCAGCAGCGATCCGCTCAACGACACCCCGGCAGCGCTCAAGGCCTTTGCTGAAAAACAGGGGGTGGACAGCGCCAACTGGCTGTTCCTCACCGGCGACAAGGCCAGCGTCGATCTGGTGCTGGGGCGTATCGGCCAGTTCCTGCCCAGCCCCGAGCAGCACTCGACCCAACTGATAGCCGGTGACGTGGCGGGCAAGCGCTGGAGCAAGATCCGCCCCGATGCACCGCCAGCGGCCATTGCCCAGCGCATGCAGTTGCTGACCCAGCCGTTGGCCGGACGATAAGTGCACTCACAGGATCTGCGCAGCTGCGCAGAACACAGTGGCAGCACTGACAGGATCTGCGCAGCGGCGCAGAACACAGTGGGAGCCGGCTTGCCGGCGATGAGGCCAGAATGAACACAGCGAGATTACTTTGCTTGGCGCTGGGCCTGACCTGCTGCGTTCAGGCGCTTGCCCTGGACCTCACCGCCCACGAGCAAGCCGGTAAACGCCTGTACCGCCAAGGCCTATCCAGCAGCGACGCACAATTACTGGCCCGCGTAGGTGCCAGCGACATGCGCGTGCCCGCCAGCGTGTTGCCCTGCGCCAGTTGCCACGGCAATGATGGCCGTGGCCGCGCCGAAGGCGGGGTGCGCCCGCCCAGCCTCGACTGGCAGCGCCTGGCCCAAGGCCAGGGCGCACGCCAGAGCAACGGCCGCAGCTACCCAGCTTACACCGACAACAGCCTGGCCCGCGCCATCCAGCACGGCCTGGACCCGGCCGGCAACCGCCTGGACCCGGCCATGCCTCGCTTTGAACTGACCCTGGCCGACCAGCGCAACCTCACCGCCTACCTCAAACGCCTGGCTGATGAGCGCGACCCTGGCGTGGAAGAAGGGGTGCTGCGCCTGGGTACCCTGTTGCCCGCCAGCGGGCCATTGGCCGAGGCCGGGCACGTGGTGCGCGCGGTGCTTGAGGACGGGGTGGCCCAACTCAATCAGCAGGGCGGCATTCATGGTCGGCGCCTGGAGCTGGTGGTGGTCGACCCCGGCAGCGACCTGGCCAGTGCCGAGCATGCGTTGCAGCAGTTGCTCGAGCAGCAGCGGGTATTTGCGCTGATCAGCCCGCTGGCACCGATGCTCGACCCGCGCCTGGCCCTGCTGCTCGAACAGCACGGCGTGCCACTGGTTGGCAGTACACCGCGCGGTGGCGGCAGTGCGCAGATATTCGACCCCATGCCAGGTATCGCCACGCAATTGCTGAGCCTGGCCGTGCATGCCCGCGACACCTTGGGCCTGGCGCCAGATGGCTTGCGTGTGGTGTATGCCGGCGATGACCAGGCAATGCAAGCCGAACAGCTGCGCGAGCGCCTGCAGCAGCTGGGTTGGGCGCCAGCGCCGATCGAGGCCTTCAAAGGCCAGCCGGTGCAGGGGCAGGGCATTGTTTTTCTAGGGCGCGCCCAGGCCTTTGCCGAGCTGACCACGGCGTTGCAGGCGGCAGGCCGTGCCCCCTATCTGCTCGCCACCTCCAGCCAGGTGGCCGGTGCCGTGGCCTCGCTCCCGGCCCAGTGGTCGCAGCGGGTGTTTCTGGCCTATCCGTTCGTGCCCGCCGACTGGACCGAGCAAGGCATGGCGACCTTGGCCGGCCTGCAGCAGCGTCAAGGCCTCGACACGCGTCAGGCCTCGCTGCAAGTCAACACCCTATGTGCCCTGCGCCTGCTGGGCGAAGCCCTCAAGCAGATCGGCCGTGACGCCAGCCGCGAACGCCTGGTTGCGGCGCTGGAGGGGCTGCATGACGTCGATACCGGCCTCACCCCGCCGCTGGGTTTTGGGCCAGGCCAGCGCCAGGGCCTGGCCGGCGCCCATGTGGTCGCGGTGGCTCTGCCTGGGCCACGCTTTACAACTGTCGCCCCGTATCGGCCTGTACCGGTCAGCCCTTGAGTGGAGGTTGCCATGCGTATCCTGTTGCTGTGTGTGTTGCTGCTGGTCGCCAAGGCGGGTTGGGCCGATACCCCGGCGGCGAGGGTCAATGGTGTGGACATCGGGCTGCTGCGCCTGGAGCGCTATTTCAGCGAGTATCTGCAGGCACAGGGCCGGGCGGTGAGCAGCATCCGCAACCCCGCGCTGTACAAAAGTCTGCGCAGCCAGGCCCTGGACGAGCTGATCGACAAGGAGTTGCTGTGGCAAGAAGCCCAGCGCCGCGGTATCGCCATCAGCGATGAACAGGTGTCAGCACAGCTCGGCGAAGTCGAGGCGGCATTCTCTAGCCCGGCGCTGTTTGAAAGACGGCTTGCAGAGGCAGGGTTCGACCGCGCAGCATACGCTGACTACCTGCACCGGGAGCTGGCAGCGCAACAGGTGTATGCCCAGCTCAGCGCGGTAGCCGAACCCACCCAGGCCGAGGTGGAAGCGTTTTATCAGGCCAACCAACAGAGACTGCAAGGAGCGCAGAACCAAAGTGATAATTCTTCGGTCATACGCGAACAGAGCCTGGTGCTGGCCAGGGCCTCGCTCATCAGCCAATTGCAGGCACAGTCCCGGCAAGCGGCGCGCCAACGTTTGCGCGAATCCGCTAAAGTGGAAATCGCTGACTGAAGCCTGCGATGGCGTTTCCCCAAAGCTGGGGAATAACGGCTTGGCAAAGTGCCATCAGGTGCCCCGGATGTGGGGCAGCGAGCCTGAGCCTGTTCGTAGGGCTATCAAAGGTGCCAGCAAAATCAATAACTTGACGTGGTGCAACATGACTATTCATGCCTGGCACGAAGCCTGCTCAAGCCTTACCAAGGCCGCACTTCGCAGACCGGGGAACCGGGCAGTTCTTGGGAGTCGACCTTGGTGAACAGAGTATTGGTAGTCGATGACGAACAGACCCTTGCGCAAAACCTGCAAGCGTACCTGCAGGCGCAAGGCCTGGAAGTCCATGTTGCCCACGACGGTGCCAGTGGTATCGGCCTGGCTGAGTGCCTGGCACCGGATGTGATCGTGCTGGATTACCGCTTGCCCGATATGGAGGGTTTTCAGGTCCTGGAGACTGTGCGCAAGAACAGGCAGTGCCACTTCGTGCTGATCACCGCCCACCCGACCGCCGAGGTCCGTGAGCGAGCCGCCGAACTTGGCGTGACCCATGTCCTGTTCAAGCCGTTCCCGCTGTCGGAACTGGCGCGCCCGATCTTCGACCTGATGGGCATCGAGCGCCGGCGCAGGGCCACGGACAACCCGGCAGAAGGGTTCGTCGAACGACGCCAGAACAGGAACGAATCGTTCCCCTTGCAGTTGTTCGATGGTAGCTGGGTACTGGCCGACCGCCGCCGTAATGGCGCCAAGCCCCCTGGACCCGACGACGACCAACTGCTCACCGGGGAATAGCGGCGCCCGCAGCCCTCACCGAGCCTGCGACGCGCCCCCTGAGCGGAGTCGCAGGCCATGTCAGATGTATTCGACCACAGCGTTTCGGCCTCATCGCCGGTACAGGCTCCGCCAGCCTCAAGCTACCCCCGCGATCTCATGGCCCAGGCCCGCCTGCAAGCCAGCGGCGAGCGCCTGCTCAACTGCCTCGAACGCCTCGCCTGCGACACCCCCGACACCTTCATCCGCCGCCTGGGCAGCACCCTGCATTACCCGGTACTGGACAGCCAGAGCCTGTTGGCCAGCACCCCTCGTTTCGACAAGATCAGCCTGGCCCAATGCCTGAAGCGCGAGTTCGTGCTGATAGAGCAGGGCGGTGAACTGCGGGGTGTGTTCGCCGACCCCTTCGACCACGCCCGCCTGGCCTGGATCGACGATGTGCTGCAAGGCGCGCCTTTGTACCTGGCCCACGCCGCCGACCTTGCCACCTTCCTGGCCCGCCACGAAGAAAGCTTTCACGCCGTCGATGCCCTCGATCACGACGCCGAAGCCAGCAGCGAAAGCGACCCGCTGCAACGGCTGTCGCTGACCAGCATCAGCGAAGACCAGAGCAAGGTGGTCAAGCTGGTCAACTCAACCCTTTACGACGCCCTCAAGCAGCATGCCAGCGATATCCACCTGGGCATGACCGGCCAGGGCCTGACCATCAAATACCGCATCGACGGCGTGCTCAACGCGGCCGGCAAAGCCAGTGGCAGCGCCTTCGCCGACCAGGTGATTTCGCGCATCAAGGTCATGGCCGAGCTGGACATCGGTGAAAAGCGCGTGCCCCAGGATGGCCGCTTCAAGGTTGCCGTAGGCGAGCGCCAGATCGACTTCCGGGTGTCGATCATGCCCAGCATCTTCGGTGAAGACGCCGTGCTGCGGGTGCTCGACAAACAGGACCTGTCCGACCGTGTCAGCGGCGTGCAGCTGCAGGCCCTGGGCTTTGCCGATGAAACCCTGCGCGCCCTGCGCCGCCTGGCCGCCGAGCCCTACGGCATGATCCTGGTCACCGGCCCCACCGGCAGCGGCAAGACCACCACCCTCTACGCCATGATCAGCGAGATCAACCACGGTGTGGACAAGATCATCACCATCGAAGACCCGGTCGAGTACCAGTTGCCCGGCGTGCTGCAGATCCCGGTCAACGAGAAGAAGGGTTTGACCTTCGCCCGTGGCCTGCGCTCGATCCTGCGCCACGACCCGGACAAGATCCTGGTCGGCGAAATCCGCGACCCCGACACCGCGCAGATCGCCGTGCAGTCGGCACTGACCGGCCACCTGGTGTTCACCACCATCCACGCCAACAACGTTTTCGATGTGATCGGCCGCTTCAGCCAGATGCAGGTCGACCCCTACAGCTTCGTCTCCGCCCTCAACGCTGTGCTGGCCCAACGCCTGATCCGCCTGGCCTGCCCGCATTGTTGCACGCCGTGCGAGGCCGATGACGAAACCCTGGCCGCCTCCGGCCTTACCCGTGACGCCGTGCAGGGCTGGACGTTCGTCCGCGCCCAGGGCTGTGGCCAGTGCCGCGGCAGTGGCTACCGCGGCCGCAGCGCCATCGCCGAACTGCTGCACCTGGACGACGACCTGCGGCAGATGATCGTCGAACGACGCCCGCTGGCGCAGATCAAGGCGCTGGCTTGCCAACGCGGCCTGCGCCTGCTGCGCGCATCCGCCCTGGACCTGGTCCGCGAGGGCCGTACCACGCTTGAGGAGATCAACCGTGTCACATTCATTGCGTGATCATGCCTCTACCCGTTACTGCGCCGTGCTCGGCGCCGAAGGCGTCGGCCTGGGCCGCTGGCACGGCAACCAGCACCAATGGCTGGGCAGCCGCGCCTTCACCGGTGACGCCGGGCAACCGGCCTGGGATGCAGCCCTGCAGGCCCTGGCCGCGCTGCTGGGCGAGCATGCCGTGCGCGGTGGCCAGTGCCAGGTGCTGCTGTCGGCGCGCTACAGCCGGTTCTGCCTGGTGCCTTGGAGCGCTGCCATCAGCCATCCACGCGAGCTTGAGGCCTACGCCCGGGCCTGCTTCGAGAACCTCTATGCCCAGCCGCTCGACGACTGGCGCATCGCCCTTTCGCCAGAGCCGGCCGGCGCTGCGCGTATCGCCACAGCGCTGCCTGAGGCACTGCTGCAGGGGCTGCAGGCACTGGCCCGGGAAAATCGCTTGCGCCTGCGTTCGGTGCAGCCGTACTTGATGGCTGCCTACAACCGCTGCTCATCGCAGCTGCAGGCGGGCGATTTCCTGTTTGTCCTCGCCGAGCCACGGCGCAGCGTGCTGCTGCTGGCCGCCGGTGGCGCCTGGCAGCAGGTGCTGACGCAGGGTTGCGCCGACAGCGACCAAGCCCTGCAGGCGCTGATCGAACGGACCTGCGAGCTGTATGGCGAGCACATGCCGCAGGTCTACCTGCATGCCCCGGGCCGGGGCGACGTGCCGCAACTGGCGGCGGTGCAGCTGTGCCAGCCGGCCAGCGAAGCCGACCCGCTGTGCGCCATGTGGCGGGCGGTGGCCTGACATGCGCCGCCTCGACCTGGAATTCCAGCCCCGGCGCAGCAGCCCGCTGGCCTGGTCGCTGCTGGCCCTGGGCGGCGCGGTGGTGGCCGTGCTGGTACTGCTGCAACAGCACCTGCAAGCCGAGCAGGTTCACCTTGAGGCCCGGCTGCACAGCCTGGAGCTGCAACTGGGCCGCCGCCCGGCCACGGTCGCCCCGCAGAACAGCGCCGCCAGCCGCGAGCAGGCCGAACGCCTGGCGCAGATGCGCAGCGTTTCACAGCAACTGCAACGGCCCTGGCAGCAACTGTTCGCCATGCTTGAAGCGCAACCCCAGGAAGACGTGGCCCTGCTCAGCCTGACCCCGGATGCCCGCAAGGGCCAGGTGCGTATTGCCGCCGAGGCCCGCAACCTGGAAGCGATGCTGCAGTACCACCACCGCCTGGAACAGAGCACCGAGCTCAGCGATGTATCGCTGCTCAACCACGAGGTAGTGGCGGGCCAACCCGAGCACCCGGTGCGCTTCACCCTTACCGCCACCTGGGAGACCGGCCATGCGCGCCCCTGACTCGATAAACAGCCTGATCCTTCAGGAGCAGTTGCGCCGTATCGGCCCGGTCGGCCTGGCCGGCGCCGCAATGGCCGTCCTGGCAGTCGCTGTAGCGCTGGCCGGGGTGCTGCCGCAGTGGCAGGCCCTGCGCGAGCTGCGCGCCAGCGAGGCCGATGCCAGCGCCCAGGTCGAGCGGGTCAGGCGCGGCGAACTTAAAGTCGCCGTCAAGCCTGAACAGCAAGCGCTGGACAGCCTGCGCCAGCAACTGCCAGGGCAACCTGAAGCCAGCGAGCTGATCGAGCGCCTGTACCACCTGGCCAGCGCCCAACGAATCAGCCTGGCCCGTGGTGAGTACGCCCTGGGTGTCGACCCCAAGACCCAGCTGGCGCGTTACCAGATCGTCCTGCCGGTACGCGGCAGCTATCCGCAGATCCGCGGCTTTGTGCGCGGCCTGCTGGGCCAGTTGCCGACCCTGGTGCTGGAAGACCTGGAGCTGCAGCGCAAGCGCATTGGCGACAGTGAACTCAATGGCCGCCTGCGCATGACCCTTTACCTGTCGAGGTCGTGATGAACACTCAGCGTGCAGTGGTGTGGGTGGGGTTTCTGGGGCTTGCCGGGGCGTTGGCCTGGGCGCCTGGGCACTGGTTCGGCGAGGACAGCGAGGAGGCCCTGATCGCCGGCAAGCCGGCGCCCACACAAGCGGTTTCAGAGAGTGCCGGCGTACCGGTGATGAAGCCAGAACAGGCCACGCGCGACCTGTTCCCCCGCCAGCAATGGACCAAACCCAAGGCCCTGGCCACGGTCACCGAACAACCTGTGGTCGCCACCTCGGTGGTAGCCGCTGCCCCCGCAGCCCCGGCGCTGCCTTTCCAGTTCGTCGGCCGCCTGGGCGATCGCGATGACCTGCAGGTCTTCCTGCGCAGCGGCGAAAAACTCTACGTCGTGCGCCAGGGCGACGTGATTGACGACACCTACCGCCTCGATCGGGTTTCGGCCAATGAGCTGGGCCTGGTCTACCTGCCTTTGCACCAGTCACAGACTCTGTCTGTCGGGAGCGCACCATGAAGCCATCGAAGTTGTGCAAGCCTGCTCCGTTCATGCTGCTGGCGCTCTGCGTGGCCATTGCCGGCTGCGGTTCGAGCGCGGTGCGCAAGGACAGCCAGGCGCTGATGAAAGAAGGCCAGTACGAGGCCGGTATCGCTCGCCTGGAAGAGGCGCTGCGCGACGACCCGCGTGACACCGACCTGAACATTGCCCTGGCCCAAGGCCGCCAGCACGCGGTCGAGGCGCTGCTTGGCCAGGCCGACAGCGACCGCATCCGCCACGACTTCGCCGGCGCGCGCCTTGGTTATGGCCGCGTGCTCACCCTGGAACCGAACAACCGCCGCGCGCATGAGGGCATCCGCCAGCTGGAACTGATGCGCACCCTCGATGACCGTGTTGCGCTGGGCCAGGCTGCGCTGCGCCAGGGCGACCTGTTCGGTGCCGAGCGTTACATGCGTGAGGTGCTGCGCCTGGACCCGCAAAACCAGAAGGGCATCATGCTGCGCAGCGATATCGAGAACGTCCAGGCCCGCACGGCGCAGCCCTTCCCGCAACTGCGCAGCAAGCTGGAACGCCCGGTGACCCTGGAGTTTCGCGATGCCGAGCTCAAGGTCATTTTCGAAGTGCTGTCCCAGGTGGCCGGCATCAACTTCATTTTCGACAAGGACCTGCGCCCGGACATGAAGGCCACCATCTTCGTGCGCGAGGTGCGCATCGAGGATGCCATAGCCCTGTTGCTGGAACAGAACCAGCTGCGCCAGAAGATCGTCAACGACAACACCTTGCTGGTCTACCCCGACTCGCCGCAGAAGACCAAGGACTACCAGGAACTGGTCATGCGCACGTTCTACCTGACCAGCATCGATGCCAACACCGCACTGAACATGGTCAAGACCATGCTCAAGACCCGCGATGTATTCGTTGATGAGCGCCTCAATACCCTGACCATGCGCGACACCCCCGACGCCGTGCGCATGGCCGAGAAGCTGCTGCAGTCGCAGGACCAGTCCAACCCTGAAGTGGTGCTGGAAGTGGAGGTGATGGAGGTGGCCCGCTCGCGCATCCTCGACCTTGGCCTGCAATGGCCCAATACCTTCGGGGTGCTGAGCGATGAGGGCAACCCGGTCAGCGTGCTGGACCAGTTGCGCGGCATCAACTCCGGGCGTATCAGCATCTCGCCGGCGCCCCAGGCCAAGATCAACGCCCAGGACAAGGACATCAACACGTTGGCCAGCCCGGTGATCCGCGTCAGCAACCGCGAGCAGGCGCGCATCCACATCGGCCAGCGTGTGCCGATCATCAGCGCCACCTCGGTACCTTCCACCCAAGGGCCGGTGATCACCGAAAGCGTCACCTACCTGGATGTCGGTCTGAAGCTTGAAGTGCAGCCTACCGTGCACCTGAACAACGAGGTGGCGATCAAGGTGGCGCTCGAGGTCAGCAACGCCACCCCGCTGGAGCCGACCCGCCAGGGCACCATCCCGGTCCAGGTCGACACCCGCAACGCCCAGACCAGCCTGCGCCTGCACGACGGCGAAACCCAGGTGCTGGCGGGGCTGGTGCGCAACGACAAGACCTCCAGCGGCAACAAGATCCCGGGCCTGGGCGACATCCCTGGCCTGGGCCGGCTGTTCGGCAGCAACCGCGATGACATGAGCAAGTCCGAACTGGTACTGGCGATCACCCCGCGGATCGTACGCAACCTGCCTTACCAGAGCCCCTCGGACATGGAGTTCGCCACCGGTACCGAATCGAGCATGCAGGTGCGCCAACTGGCCCTGCCTTTGCCAGCCGGCGCGCTGCCGGCCGATGAGCCGGGCCAGGCGCCTGGCGATGCACCGGTTGTCGACAGCCAGATGGCGGTGGTGCCTGCCAGCAAGGGCCCACGGCCATGAAACGCCGCGTGCAAGGCTTCAGCCTGATCGAGGTGGTGCTGACCCTGGCATTGCTCGGGCTGCTCGCCAGCATGGCTGCACCGCTGACCGAAACCGTGGTGCGCCGCACCAAGGAGCAGCAATTGCGTCAGGCGCTGTACCAGATCCGCGATGCCATCGATGCCTACAAACGGGCCTTCGACGCAGGTTTCATCGAAAAAGGCCTGGATGCCAGTGGTTACCCACCAAACCTGCAGGTACTGGTCGACGGGGTGCGCGATGTACGCAGCGCCAAGGGCAGCAAGTTCTACTTCCTGCGGCGCATCCCGCACGACCCGCTAGTGGCGGCAAAAGACGATGACGGTGGTGGCTGGGGCTTGCGCGCCTATGACAGCGGGCCGGACAACCCACGTGACGGCCAAGACGTTTACGACGTGTATTCCAAGGCCCGCGGCAAAGGCCTCAACAACATCCCTTACGGGCAATGGTGACAGCCATGAAACGCAGCCGAGGTTTCACCTTGATCGAACTGCTGGTGGTGATGGCGATCATCGCCACGCTGATGACCATTGCCATGCCACGTTACTTCAACAGCCTGGAAAGCTCCCGCGAGGCTGCCCTGCGCCAGAGCCTGGCGGTGCTGCGTGAGGCGCTGGACCATTACTACGGCGACACCGGTCGCTACCCGGATTCGCTGGAGCAACTTGTCGAGCAGCGCTACCTGCGCAACACACCGGTCGACCCCATAACCGAACGCAGTGATGCCTGGCAACTGCTGCCACCGCCTGAAGGGGTAGCCGGTGGCGTGGCCGACATCAAGAGCGGTGCAACAGGGAGGGCACGTGATGGCAGCCACTTCGCACAATGGTAAGGCCTGCAACGGCTTCACCTACCTGGGTGTATTGCTGCTGATCGCAGCCAGCAGCGTGGCCCTGGCGTCCAGCGGCACGCTGTGGTCCAGCGCGGCGCAGCGCGAAAAGGAGCGTCAGTTGCTGTGGGTGGGTGGCCAGTATGCCCAGGCACTGCGCAGCTATTACCGCGCTTCGCCAGGCCTGGCGCAGTACCCTCAGGCGCTGGCCGACCTGCTGGAGGACAACCGCTTTCCAGAGCCGAAACGGCACATCCGCCGGTTGTACCCGGACCCGGTCACCGGCAGTGATGAATGGGGGCTGTTGCGTTCGATCGACGGGCGCATCACCGGGGTGCACAGCCGCTCCGACGCCACCCCGTTCAAACGCAGTGGTTTCGACACTCAGTGGTCCGGCTTCGAAGGCCTCGAGCACTACAGCGATTGGCAGTTCGTCGCCGAGCAGGCCTTCAGCGAAAGCGCCAGTGGCGCACAGACCCACAGTAGCCCGGGGGATGCGCCATGAAACGCCTGAACGTGTTTTGCCTGAGCCTTGGCCTGTTGCTGGCCGCCGGGGTATCCGATGTGGCACGGGCCGACGCCGAAGATGAGATGAAGGGCTTTATCGTCGACAACACCATCTCGCACATCGGCCACGACTTTTACGCCTACTTTGCCGACCGCCTGCGCGCCACCAGCCGCCTGGATTTCAACCTGGTGGTGCGCGAACGCCCGGATGCCCGCTGGGGCAGCCTGATCACGGTGGAATTCGAGCGCGATGTGCTGTACCGCCGCTTCCTGCCGCCCAATGTCACCCAATTGAAAGAAGAGGCCATCGCGGCCGCCGACCTGGTCAAGCAGGAGGTCATTCAGCGCAAGCTGCAGCGCCTGCTCCAGGACACCACTGATCTGGAGAGGGACGAGCTATGAACACGCGTATTCCCCACTGCATCGCCGCCTGTCTTGTGGCCTGCGCCGTTACCGCCCAGGCCACGGAATTGGTGTACACCCCGGTCAATCCGGCGTTCGGTGGCAACCCGCTCAACGGCACCTGGTTGCTGAACAACGCCCAAGCGCAAAACGACTATGACGACCCCGACCTCAAGGACCGCACCTCCGCCTTTGGCGGTACCTCGGCCCTGGAGCGCTTCAGCAACCAGCTGGAGTCGCGGATGTTGTCGCAGTTGCTGGACAACATCAGCAATGGCCAGACCGGCAGCATGGCCACCGATGCCTTCCTGATCGATGTGATCGATGACTCCGGTGCTTTGAGCATCAAGGTCACCGACCGCGTCACAGGAGAAATTTCGATCATTGAGGTCAGCGGCCTGAACCCCTGAGAGGGACGGGTTGTTATCTGGGGAGAGAACACCATGAAACGTCTGCTGAGCACTTTGCTGATCCTCGCCGCCCTGCAAAGCCTCCAAGGTTGCGGCCTGCGCGAACCGATGTCGGCCGAACAGGACTCGGAAACCCCGACCCTGACCCCGCGCGCTTCGACTTACTACGACCTGATCAACATGCCACGGCCCAAGGGCAGGTTGATGGCGGTGGTGTATGGCTTCCGCGACCAGACCGGGCAATACAAGCCGACCCCGGCCAGCTCGTTCTCCACCAGTGTTACCCAAGGGGCGGCGAGCATGCTGATGGACGCTCTCAATGCCAGCGGCTGGTTCGTGGTGCTGGAGCGTGAAGGCCTGCAGAACCTGCTGACCGAACGCAAGATCATCCGTGCGTCGCAGAAAAAGGCCGATGTACCGGAGAACATCCAGACCGAGCTGCCGCCGCTGCAAGCGGCCAACCTGATGCTCGAAGGCGGCATCATCGCCTACGACACCAATGTGCGTAGCGGCGGGGAAGGGGCACGCTACCTGGGCATTGACATCTCCCGCGAGTACCGGGTGGACCAGGTCACAGTCAACCTGCGTGCGGTGGACGTACGCACCGGGCAGGTATTGGCCAATGTGATGACCAGCAAGACCATCTACTCGGTGGGGCGTAGCGCCGGGGTGTTCAAATTCATCGAGTTCAAGAAACTGCTCGAGGCAGAAGTGGGCTACACCACCAACGAACCAGCACAGTTATGCGTGCTGTCGGCTATCGAGTCGGCGGTAGGGCATTTGCTGGCACAAGGGATCGAGCGGCGGTTGTGGCAGGTGGCGGGGGATGCAGGGGATGGCAAGGCTGCGGTGGACAAGTACCTGAGCCAGTCTCAGGCGCAATGACAATGGAGACGAGACCGCCCCTCACAGGTACAGCGGCGTCCGAGCGCGCGCCGTACCTCGGGGTGCCATCCTTGCCCATGTAAAGCCTGCCTTCAGGATGTAGCCTTGGGACGCTCCGGGATCCATGTTTTCTGCGTTTCACACTGAACGCCGATCTGCAGGTTGGTTTCTTCCGTATAGGGGTTCCCTTTTTCGTCGACCAGGTAGAACACCTCATGCAGGTACTGCTTACCCTGCTTATCCCGGTAACATCTGAACGCCGTGTTGTCAGGGAAGACCTCGCGAATCTTCGAGAACTCGGTAGCGTGCCCTACCATCGCCTCGAACGCGTCATTGTCAAAACTGACCACCTTGTTCAAGTCGACGAAGTCCTGAAAGTACTCCTGCATACGCTTGCCCGAGCAAGTGCCGTGTTTTTGCCATTCATGCGCGAACAGCTTCTCGGGTTCGCTGGTAACGATGGCCCGCAGGGCTTTGTTGGCAAGCACTGCACTCATCTCATCGGCCCTCATTGCACAGGCTTCGCCGTTGGTGCAGTCAGGGGAATTGGTGCAGTACTGGGGGTGACGATTGGTCAGGTTGCCAATGCTTTCGCTGTAGGGCCAGATACCGTGGGTGAGAAAGCGTTCCGGTGCCTCCTCACAGCCTGGCGTCGAGGGCTTCATGAGGCAGAAAGTGGGTTGCCAAGTGACGGAGTAGACCAGGTACTTGGAGGGAGGTGCATTGACGTGGGCCTCTTCATTGGCATCCAGTGCCATCACACGGCTTGCCCCTAAGAGGGTCAGCAGTAGCAAGATTGTTATCATCAAGCGCATGGGTTCGCTCCCTTGAACGGGACCGCTCTGGTAGTGGCGGCGTCAGATCAATTAACCGGGAGCAGGCGGGCGCGCGTCTACTGGCAGAAATGTCGGGTGGCTATTTGATTGCATTACCCGGCCTTGCGCAAAGTCAGGTTGATCCGCCGCTCGCCCATCCGCGGATGCACGCCCGGCTTGATCGGCAATACCCCATGAAAGCGCAACCGGTCCTCACCTCCCCAGACCAGCACATCGCCATGGCTCAACGCTATTCGCCGGGTCTTGTCCGAGCGCTGGAAACCACCCAGCAGGAACACCGCCGGCAACCCTAGAGATACCGACACGATCGGCTGGCCGAAGTCAGCTTCGTCGCGATCCTGGTGTAGGCTCAGGCGGGTACCGGGCAGATAGTGGTTGACCAGGCAGGCATCAGGTACGAACGCGTCGAAGCCTGCCGCGGCCGCAGCGCGCCCGGCCAGCTCAAGCAGAGCTTCAGGCAGGGCTGGCCAAGGCTCGCCGCTGACGGGGTCGGTCGGGCTGTATCGGTAGCCTTTGGCGTCGCTGACCCAACCCAGCGAACCGCAGTTGGTCAAGGCCACCGCCATGTGCAGACCGCCGGGCGTACGCATGTGCCGGAAGGGGGCTGCGCGAAGCACAGGGCGCAGGGCGTCGAGCAGCTGCTCGACTTGCGCAAGGGCAAAGCCGGGCAACAGCACGGTGTGGCTGGCCAGTCGTTGTGGCTGGGGGCCGAACAGGTCGAGATCGGACTGGATCATGGTCGTGATGTCGAGGGATGGGTGTGGCCATTCTAACCCGCTCAGCAGGCAGGCCAGGGTTTTTCACTGCTATAGAACACGGCGAGCCACACGGTATGGGTGCCTTGTGCGGTCCATTCCACGCGATGGCGGCAATGGGCCGGGATGTCCAGGCAATCACCCGGGGCCAGCAGCCGTGTGTAGGCTTCATGCTCGAGGCGCAGGCCGGCACTGCCGCTCAGCAGCACGATCCATTCGCCTTCGGGCTGGTCGTACCAGAACCCGGGAGGGCTGCACTGGCCGCTGGAAACAATGCGCTCGATACGCAGGCCCGGGCGTTTGAGGAGGTCATCGACCCGTTCCGGTGCGCCAGGATCACAGGGTGGGAGGTGGATCAGCACGTTGGCAGGTGTCATGGCAGATCTCGCTGTATGGGAGGTATTTCACTATGGACTGGATCGAAATAACGCGCGCTTCTTGACCACCTATCTCGAATGTAAGACTTTTCTGAGACCAAATGCCAAAGGACTCATATGGACAAGCTTCTGGCAATGAGGATGTTCGCTGCCACCGTCGACGCTCAGGGCTTTTCCGCCGCAGCGCGCAAGCTCGGCGTGGCCACCTCGTCGGTGACGCGCCTGGTCGATGCTCTGGAATCGGCGCTTGGGGCCACCTTGCTTAACCGCTCCACGCGCCAGGTCACCCTTACAGAAGCAGGTGCCCGTTACTACGCCCGTGCACGTGAAATTTTCGAAGCGCTTGATAAAGCCGATGCCAGTGTCGCCGACCGTGGCGAGGAGCCGGTAGGTGTGCTGCGCTTATGCCTGCCGGTTGAGTTCGGCCGTCGGGTGATTGCGCCACACCTTGGGCAGTTTCTGGCGCGCCATCGTGCTCTGGAGCTGGACATCGACATGAGTGACCGGGTCGATGACCTGCTTGGCGGTCGTTACGACTTGTCGATCCGGCTTGGCGACCCTGCGCCCAGCGAGGAACTGGTGTGCCGGCAACTGGGCCGCTTCGAGCGCTGGCTGGTGGCAAGTCCTGACTATCTGGCCGGTTGCGAGCCCTTGCAGCACCCCGGTCAGCTGCTTGATCACGCCTGCCTGCGCTTTAGCTATGGGCCGATGGTGCGCCCTTGGCGCTTGCGGCTGGGCGATGAAGTGCTGGAGCTGGATGTCAGGGGCCCACTGCGCAGCGCCAACGCTGATCTGCTGCGCGAAGCTGCGCTGGCCGGTAGCGGCATCGCGCTGCTGGCTGACTGGCTGGTCCGCGAGGATGTCGCAGCCGGGCGCTTGCGACGTCTGTTCGATACCTGGCAGATCAGCCCGGGCACCGCCAACGCCAGCATCAATGCCTTGTATCTCCCCAACCATCGCGGTTCGCGACGCGTGCAGGCATTCATAAGGTTTTGCGAAGGGCTGCTGGAGCCTTGAGAAACTTGCGTTGCGCAGGATGCAAAGCCCCGTTGCGTCGAGGCCGGATTCTCTTGCCGGGCATGTACCGCTAATGTGCCCGGCATATTCCACCCAATGCCGAGGAACCTCGCATGAATCCCTCTCTAGCTGCTGCGCAGGCTACAGCTCCAGTACTGAGTCGTGCCCTGATTACGCTGCTGGCGTTCTGTTGCGGCGCTATCGTCGCCAACATCTATTACGCCCAACCTATCGTCGGGTTGATTGCTCCGGACCTTGGGCTGTCTGCAGAGCGAGCCAGCCTGATCGTTTCGTTGACCCAGTTGGGTTATGCGCTGGGTCTGCTGCTACTGGTACCGCTGGCCGATCTGCTTGAAAACCGTCGGCTGATGATCTTCACTGCCGTGCTCGCTTGCGCAAGCCTTGTGTTGGCGGGTACCAGCAGCCATGGCCAAGGTCTGTTATTCCTCGGGTACGCGCTGTTGATCGGTTTCAGTTCGGTCGCAGTACAGATGCTCATTCCGCTGGCAGCGCACCTGGCGCCGGAGCAGCAGCGCGGGCGTGTGGTCGGCAATATCATGGGCGGCCTGTTGTTGGGCATCCTGCTGGCGCGGCCGGTGTCGAGCCTTGTGGCTGACCATTTCGGCTGGCGCATGGTGTTCATCGGTGCAGCGAGCCTGATGTTGGCGATCATCTTGCTGTTGGTGTTGACCCTGCCGCGTCGGGTACCCGACCACAAGGCCAGCTACGCCGCACTGATGGTCTCGTTGATTGCATTGTTGCGACAGTACCCGGTGTTGCGCCAGCGCTCGTTGTATCAAGCATTGATGTTCGGGGCGTTCAGCCTTTACTGGACGGCGGTGCCGCTGGTCCTGGCGCAAGAGCATGGCCTTTCGCAGAGCCAGATCGCGTTGTTTGCCCTGGTTGGGGCAGTCGGGGCCATCGCCGCGCCACTGGCTGGACGCCTGGCCGACGCCGGCCATGCCCGCGCCGCGTCACTGCTTGCCTTGGTGTTGGCGCCTGTGGCATTGCTGCTGGGGTTGACCGCACCGGGGTATAGCGTCATCGGCCTGGCAACGACAGGGGTACTGCTGGATTTTGCGGTGCAGATGAACATGGTCATCGGCCAGCGCGAGGTCTATGCGCTGGACCCGGCTAGCCGTGGGCGGCTCAACGCGCTGTACATGACGAGCATTTTCCTCGGTGGTGCACTGGGTTCGGCCGCGGCCAGCGCGGTGTTTTCCGACTACGGATGGCAGGGCGTGGCCGCACTGGGGGCTTTGTTACCGGGCCTGGCGTTGGCGGCATTCCTTCTGGTTGCGCGGCGCGAACCTGGCCATTGACCCGCTAGCGGCCGAGCGGTAGCGCCACCCCGATCAACGCGAACAACCCCCCACAGCACCGATTGAAACCCTTGCCACCTCTGGCCAGCCAAGGCCTGATACGGAACGCCAACCGCGCCAGCAGGTATTCGACCACGAACTCCACGCTGGCGAAGGTGGCAGCCATGATCACAAACTGCATGAGCAAGCCGCGCTGCGGGTCGATGAACTGCGGCAGGAATGCGCCATAGAACAGCAGCACCTTGGGGTTGGCCATGGCCGACAGCAGGCCCTGGCGGAACAGGCCGGCATTGCTCGACTGCACGGCGCGCGTGTTCATCTCAAGGTGCAAGGGCGGGCTGCGCCAGAGCGCAATGCCCAACCACACCAGGTAGGCGCCGCCCACCCACTTCAATACCGTCAGCAATGCCGCTGACGTTTGCAGCAGGGCCGTCAGGCCGAACATGGCCAGGCCGATCAGCGCACTGAAGCCGAACACGCCGCCAACGATGGTGAACAAGGTGCGGTGAGCGCCATACAGCGCGCCATGGGTCAGTGCCAGCAAGCTGTTCGGCCCAGGGGTCAGCGACAGGCCGATGCTTGCCAGCAGGTAAATGAGCCAGATATCCAGAGCCATATAACGCGCCTTTTTCGATCAGTGTTCAGGTGTCCAGTCTAAGCGACGGCGTGGTTGGGGCAGGGTATTATCTGGACATTCGAAGGTACTTTTTGGACATCCTTGCATGGCCCCCGATATTCGCCTGCTGATCCTGCCCTTGCCGGATTTCGCGTTGCTGCCCTTCGGCGCATTTCTCGACAAGCTGCGTTTCAGCGCCGATGACGAAGACTACAGCCGCCAGCGCTACTGCAGCTGGACACTCGGCGGGCTGGCCGGGGAACCTGTGGTTTCCAGCAGCGGCGCGGTGGTGCAGGTGGAGGCGATTACCGATTCGCTGGCGCTGGAGGGTTTCGATTACCTGGTGCTGTTCGGCAGCCGCAACGCGCAGGCCACTGCCGGGTTGGCTCCTCGCTATAAAAGCCTGCTCAGGCGCGCGGCCAAAGCTGGTGTGAAACTGGTCGCCATCGACAACGCGGTTTTCCTGCTGGCGGCCTGTGGTTTGCTGGAGGGGCACAGGGTGGTTGTGCACTGGCGTCACGAAACCGAGTTCCGGGCAATGTTCCCGCACCTTAAGGTACTGCGCGAGCAGCTTTACAGCATTGATAGGGCCCGAATTACATGCGCTGGTGGCACGGCAGCCATCGACCTGGCGGTGGCGCTGCTGTCAGATGCCTGTGGCCGCGCTCGCGCGCTCAAGGGGTTGGCCGACATGTTGGTGGATGAGTCCCGTGACAGCCGCCATGCCCTGCGCTCGCTGGAGGCCGGCGCAGGGCAGGGGCGCCAGGTGCAGCGCGCGCTGGCGTTGATGCGCCACCACATGGGGGCGCGCCTGTCCATCGAGCGATTGGCGGCAGAGCTGGCTATCAGCCGACGGCAACTGGACCGCCAGTTCCAGGCCAGCCATGGTATGAGCGCCAAGGCCTGGTGGCTGGAAATGCGCCTGCAACAGGCCCGCTGGCGGCTGTGCAACTCCAGCCATGGCCTGGCGCAGATTGCCGAGGAGGTAGGGTTTGCAGATGCCAGTTACCTGGGCAGGCGCGTACGACAGCGCTTTGGTTGCACCGCGCAGGCGCTGCGCAAGGGGGCTCACTGCGGCGTGCCGAACAACCCTGTCCAATAGATGCCCGCATCACTCTTGGGGTCCACTGCATAGGCAGCCCCCATTTCGCGGAAGTCTGGGTTCATCAAGGTTGCGCAATGCCCAGGGCTGGCCAACCAGCCATCTACCACCTTTTGTGCCGAGTCACGCCCGGCTGCGATGTTCTCGCCAATCTGCTGGTACAGGTAGCCGGCCAGTTCGGCACGGTCACCCGGGGTGCGGCCGTCGTGGTCGATGTGGTCGAAGAAATTCTGGTTGGCCATGGCCCGTGTATGGTTGGCCGCCACCCCCGCCAGCGCGGTGCTCCAGCCAAGCGCGGGTGCTGCGGCGAAGGGTTGGCCGCCGCATTGTCGCGGTGCCTTGCGCGCAGCGTTGATCGCCTGCAGCACATTTTGCCCCTCAGCCTGCCAGTCGCCCAGGCGCCCGCTGAGCAATGGGCGCGCCAGTACGATGCGCCAGTCGCGGCCTTCCTGGCTGACGCCAATGTCGACGAACTGCGGGTCGAGCACCACCTGGCAGAAGCTTTCCTGGATCGCATGCATGGCGGCGCGGGCGTCGCGTGGGCCGGACAGGCTGATCGCCTGTACGTTGACCATGGGGTAGGCCGCGCGGGTCATGGCCTGCTGGAGGTCGCGTGTACCTTCGGGCGACAGCGCCAAGCGGGTGTCGCTGTTGAGCGGCGGCAGCTCGAGCGATGCTCCATCGCCGCAGGGTTGGGCCTGGCTGCGGTAGGCATTGATCGAATCGATCAGTTGCGCCTCTTCGCCGTTGGCAGCCAGGCTCGAAGTCGAAACGGCCAGGCTTAACGACAAGGCGGCAACGGATGACAGGACGCGCATGTGGATCTCCCTGTGACTGGCAGCGTCTTGGTATGCGCTGCTCATCCTACACAAGCCCAAGGCTTTTGGCCCGGTGTCGTGCAAAGCAATGAAAACAAAACACCAGCAATGGCTTGCAGGCGACAAAAGAGGTGGTAGACCGCGGGTTGCCTGAAAAGTGCGATGCGTTGCCCATCATTGTCGGGGCTTGAGTTTGACTGCGCGCTGTGTGCAAACGTTCGCCGGTGTCAGGGGCTGCGCAACAGTCACCCGGCTCAGCGCGCCAACGCCGGGTTGGGTTTGTAGAACAGAAAGAGCCTTGTCTGGGCGGTCCTGCGGTAGGCTTTGGCCCAGTCGGGGCGCACTGTGCGGTCATGGAAGTAAAGCGCGCCGCCGGTGGTGTCTTTGAGCTGCTGGTTGAGCGCCTTGCGCGCGATCTCCTTGGCGATGTCGTAGCGCTGCGGCTCCTCGACCTGGTCGGAGCGCCCGTCACACCACCAGGAAAACTGGCAGGACTTGCTTTCAACCCCTTGCTTGACCACACCACAGATGGTGTTGGGGAAACCGTCCTTGCCAAGGCGGTTGAGCACCACGCTGGCCACAGCGCTCATGTCTTTTTCATCGGCACCTTTGGCTTCCCAGTAGATCGTGCGTGCCAGGCAGGTGATGCTGTCGTCCAGCGGCGCCTGGCCTGCGGGGTCGACTGCCTTGACTTCACTGGGCGTCAGGGTTTCGGCTTTTTTCGGTGCTGGCGCATCGTCGGCCACCTTCTCTTCAAGCACCTCGGCCTTTTCCTCGGCAACAGTGGCCTTGGCAGTGTCGGCGGCATTCAATGGGCCTGCGAGCAGGGCCGAGGTGAAGCCGATCACCATCCACGATAGGCGCATGGTCCAGGTTCCGAAGTGTTTGCTGATCCTCAGTCTAGCCAAGCGTTTTCAATTGAGCGAAAGCATTAACATCAAGGGTAGGGTCACCGCGGCGGCCACGGTCTGCAAGGCGATGATGGTCGCCATCAACGGTGCGTTGCCGCCCATTTGCCGCGCCATGACATAGGACGACGATGCTGTAGGCAATGCCTGGAACAGCACCGCCACCACCGCCGCCTGGCCGCTCAGGCCGAGCAGGCGGCACAGGCCCCAGGTGGTCAGCGGCATGACCAGGAACTTGAACGTCGAAGCCGCCAGCAGCGGGCGTACCTGTTGGCCGACGCTGGCGCCGCCCAGTGCTGCGCCGACACACAAAAGGCCCAGGGGCAGGGCGGCCTGGCCCAGCGCCTTGACTGTCGGCTCGATGCCGGCAGGGAGCCCCAACCCGGTGACGCGCAGCAGCAGCCCGCCAGCACACCCCACGATCAACGGGTTGGCGAAGATCGCCCGCAGCACGGTGACCGGGGAACTGTGGCGTGCGCTGAAACGGGCGAACACCAGCACGCAAAGCAGGTTCACCAATGGCACGATGGCGGCGTTCGCCACCGCCGCCAGGGCAATGCCCGCACTGCCGTAGAGCCCGGCGGCCAGGGTGGCGCCAATATAGTTGTTGAACCGCACGCCACCCTGGAACACCGAGGTGAAGTCTGCGCCATCGTGGTTCACCGCACCTTGATACAGCACCAGCAGCGCGGCGCCGAGCAAGGTAGAGAGCATCAGCACGCCGACCATGCCCAGCACCGGCACCCCGTCCAGGTTGGCGGTGGCCAGGCCATGAAGGAACAGCGATGGCAGCAGCACGTAGTAGCTCAGGCGCTCGGCACCAGGCCAGAAGGTTTCAGCCAGAAAACCGCGTACGCGCAAAAATGTGCCCAGGGCGATCAGCAGGATGATGGGAGCCAGCGTGGTCAGCAGGAGGTGGAGCATGGGCGGGGTCCGTGGCCGGGTAACGGCCACAGGTTAGCGCGGCTGGCGGGTTGGTAAAAACGCTTATTTGGGCTTTGCAGAATACGCTGACCGGTTCTGGTAGGAAGTATTTCATTCTGTGGCTGGATTGAATGCCTGCCAACCTGTGCAGTCCCACCTGTTATGTGGGTATGACACCCGCTCACCTCAAACCATGGAGATACATCATGAAAGCACTGGTATTCAGCGCCTTGCTGGCCTCGGCCGGCCTCGCCCAGGCAGCGCAGACCGTGGAACTGAAGCTGGCCGCCGCGGACGGCCCGGGCAAAGTGATCGGCACCGTCAGCATCGAGCAGAGCAAGTACGGCGCCGTGCTCACCCCGGACCTCAAAGACTTGCCACCGGGTGTGCACGGCTTCCACCTGCACCAGAAGCCTTCTTGCGCACCTGCCGAGGAAAATGGCAAACCTGTGCCTGCAGGTGCAGCGGGCGGCCACTGGGATCCGGACTCGACCAATGCACACAAGGGCCCTTACGACGATAGCGGCCACCGCGGCGACCTGCCGGCGCTGTATGTGGGCGCAGATGGCAAGGCCACCTACCCGGTACTGGCGCCACGCCTGAAGGCTTCGGACTTCAAAGGGCACGCGCTGATGGTGCATGCAGGGGGCGACAACCACAGTGACCACCCCGAGAAGCTCGGTGGCGGCGGTGCACGGGTCGCTTGCGGGGTGGTTCAGTAGGCTGCCTCAAGGCTGGCGCTCGGCCACGGCCCGAAGGGTGCGCAGCGTCACTACCGGCGCATCCACCACGAAGCGGTTGGCCAGCCAGCCTGGCACATCCCCGGCCGGATCGGCCTGTAGCTCATAGGTCACCTCGGTCGTGCGCTCGCCCAGCGGTTTCATGACCCACTCGCCACTGAGGTGCTGCACACGGATCAGCCCCGGCTGCTCCGGCAACTTGTTCGGCTCGGCACTCAAGTGGCGTACCAGGGTGCCGTCGTCGAGCCGTTCGCTGGTGACTTTGAGAATGACGTCGCGCGGCAGGGTAGGCCATGGCAAGTCGGTGGTCAGGTAGACCCAGGTGCTGTCGCCCGCGACTTCCAGCAGGCGCATCTGCGCGCAGGCATACAGCCATTTACAGGCGACACGTAGATTTTCCTGCAGGTCGGTGAGGGTGCGCACGCTGGCCTGCATGGTGCTGACCCCGCGGAACTGCTGATAGGGTGAGCCGGTCACGCCGCGCAGGTACACGCGAATGCCTTCGCGGTCGTAAGCCAGGCTCCAGTCATCAGCAGCTTGCACGCAGGTGAAGGCCAACAGGGCAGCAAACAGGGTACTGCGGTTCATGGCGTGCACCGCGAAGTGGGTAGGCCCTTGAGTATGTGCGGCAAACACAAAGCCCGCCAGGTGGCGGGCTCTGCTACAGCATTCAGGCCTTAACGCTGCGGGTTCAGCGTCAGGTGCACGTGACGGTTCACGTCTTTGTACAGCAGGTAGCTGAACTTGCCTGGGCCGCCGGCGTAGCAGGCTTGCGGGCAGAATGCGCGCAGCCACATGAAGTCGCCCGCTTCCACTTCAACCCAGTCCTGGTTCAAGCGATAGACCGCCTTGCCTTCCAGCACGTACAGGCCGTGTTCCATGACGTGGGTTTCAGCGAACGGAATCACACCGCCCGGCTGGAAGGTCACGATGTTGACGTGCATGTCGTGGCGCATGTCGGCCATGTCGACGAAGCGGGTGGTGACCCAGCGGCCTTCGGTACCCGGCATTTCGATGACGGTGGCGTTGTCGCGGTGGGTAACGAACGACTCAGGGATATCCAGGCCTTCAACCTTCTGGTAGTGCTTGCGCAGCCAGTGGAAGGTGACGTTGGACTTGCTGTTGTTGCGCAGGCTCCACTCGGCGCCCGGGGCAAGGAATGCGTAACCGCCCTGGCCCAGGGTGTGGTGCTTGCCTTCGACGGTGATGTCGATTTCGCCTTCGACGACGAATACGACGGCTTCGGCATTGGGGTCCAGTTCAGGACGCTCGCTGCCGCCTTCCGGGGCCACTTCGACGATGTACTGGGCGAAGGTTTCGGCAAAGCCGGTGAGTGGGCGGGCGATGACCCACATGCGCATCTTGTCCCAGAACGGCAGGTGGCTGGTGACGATGTCACGCATCACGCCTTTGGGAATGACGGCATAGGCTTCGGTGAACATTGCACGGTCAGTCAGCAGCTCGGTTTGAGCCGGGTGCCCACCGTGGGGGGCGAAGTAGGAGTGATTCGACATGAACGATCTCGACTTGTTGTTCTCTCCCCATGCCTTGGACCACACCGGCCGGTGCGTGCAGGGGATGCACTGACAGCATAGGGGCCAGCCCCACACATCCACAAATTAAATGTTGGAATGCTCGGTATTTGGTTGCTGAATGCCAGGCCGCTACGCTGTGCTTGCCCTTGCCCAGGGTTTCCCCGGGCTGTCGGCACAGTCAATCAACCCGCTCAGCCACCAGTAGCAATGACTGCGGCCCTGTACTCTGTGGGTGTTGCGGCTCCTGCAGGCTCGCCAACCTGAAACCTGCCATTTCCAGCGCGTTCAACCAGCTGGCCAGGGTGCGGAAGTACCAGGGCATCGGCTGCCACTTGCCGGCAACACCGGCAAACGATTCCTCGCGCCAGCCATCCTGGTAATCACCGTGCGCCTCACTCCATGGGTGCAGTGTCTGGATCACCAGCGCACCGCCGGGTGCCAGCAGTGCGCCAAGCGCCGCCAGCAGGGGGATGATGTCTTGTTGCAACAAGGCGAAGTTGCTGCAGATCAGGTCGTAACCGCTGCCAATCTCCACCGCGCGATTGCACAGCTGCTCATAGCTTGCCAGGTGCACCTGTGGCGAGCCGGCTACCCGTGCCGCCTCGACCAGCGAAGCATCGCCATCCACCCCGGTGGCGTCGATACCACGCTCGGCCAAGGCGCGCAGCAGCCACCCTTCACCACAGCCCAGGTCGAGAACATGTTCGGGCCGGCGGCCGAGTATGGCCACAAGGATGGCTTGATCGGTAACTTGCCGGCGGCTTTCGATGGCGCCGCTGCGCACGGCTTCGATCCAGGTTTTGGCGTTTTGCTGCCAGCTGAGGCACAGGGCTGTTTCAGGTGAGGGCATGGTGGCCTCCGGGTTTGCCTGCGAAAAAAACGGCGCCTTCAACCTCAATGTCCATACCGGCCAACAAGGCTCTGCGCACCCAAGGCATGCCCTTGCAGCAACTCCATCAGACCATTGCGGTCCAGCCCCTCGGGCAATACGCCGATGGGTATGTCAGTCGCTATCAGTGTCAACGCATAGTGGTGCGGGTTGTCCCCGGCTGGCGGGCACGGCCCACGGTAGGTGAGGGTGCCGCGCGAATTGCGGCCCACGGTCACACCCTTGGTGGTCAAGGCGTACTTGCCTTCTTCCAGGCTACCCAGTTCAGGGTCGATGTTATAAGCGACCCAATGCACCACCCCGATACCCTTGCCGCCGTCCGGGTCGAACATCACCAAGGCCAGCGAGCGCGTGCCGGCAGGCAAATTCGTCCAGCTCAACTGCGGGGTACGCTGCTCGCCAGCACCGCAGGCCGGGTCGGGCCCGACCTGCTGCAGGGCGATGACGCCGCCATCGGTGAAAGACGCGGAGCTGATCGACAGCGCACCGGAGCCGCTGCCCACGGCCAGTGCAGTGCAGGGCAGCAGCGCGGCGAACAGCCAGGGTTTAAGGTTCATGGCGATTCCTTGGCAGGGCGACTCGCCGCAGTGTAGCCCAGGCTGCTGTCAGCGGCTGTCCTGGTCTTCGGCGGTGCCACCGGTATGCCCGGCGCCAGACCCCGTTGCTTCACCAGTGCTGTTGGAGCCGCCTGCGGCGCCATCGGCCGCATCACCACCGGTGTCGGCGCTGTCGTTGTCCTGGCTACTGCCGGGGCTGTTGACGCTGCTGCCCTCACCGGCAGTCTTGCCGCCTTGCTGGTCGGTTTTCGGGTAGGTGTCGGTGTTGGTGTTGGAGGTATCGGAAGCAGCGAAACTGGTGGCCGAGCCCAGGCCCAGGGCGAGCGTGAAGAGCAGGGTGAGGGGACGAATGCGGATCATGGCGAATCTCCTGTGCGGATGATCTGTCATTCGTTTGGCTGGCCAGTGATGGTGGGGTGCCCTTGGGGCGACGGGCGGTCACCATCAGGGGCTGCCCTGCAGCCCCTGGGTTCAGTGCGCGTTGACGCCTGAGGCCTGAGCCTCTGCCGGCTCCAGCGGCGGGTGCTCCTGCGCCGCCTGCTTCAGGTCTTCGGTCACCCGTAATTCGGCGCCAGTCGGCGAGAACGTGGTCGAGGCGGTGAACGGTGCCGGGTGCTCCGCCGCCGGGCGTTTGCCCCGGCGCCACAGGAAAAAGCACACCATGCCCAGGTTGACCACTGCAAAGGCCCAGAACAGCCCCGCCTCGCCAAACTCGGTCATGGCCGGCGAAATCGCCAGCGGGGCCATGGCCGAACCCAGCGAGTTGATCAGCAGCAGGCCCTGGATCATCGGCACCAGCGCATCGGACGGGGCCCGGTCGGCCGCATGGCTGACCGCCACCGGGTACAGCGTGAACACCCCACCACCGAGCAGGAACAGCATCACCGGCAGCAACGATGACTGCGACGGCAGGAACACGGTGATCAGCGACAGCACCACGCAAAGCGCTGCCAGCGCGATCAGCACATCCTGGCGGTCCCTGCGGTCGGACCAGCGCCCCACCGGATACTGCAGCAGCATGGCGCCGAGGATCACCCAGGCCATCATGTTGCCGACTTCGCCCACGTCCAGGCCGATGCGCTGCAGGTACAGCGGCAGCAAGGCGTAGATCCCGGCGATGGCCACGCCTGAGCCGAAGCAGCCGACCAGCCCGGACGGCGCCACACCGAGCAACTGGCGCGGCTTCAACGGTTCGACCTGGTCCAGCAGCGGCGATACCCGCGGCAGGATCACGATCGGCAGCACCGACAACGCGGCGAGCATGCCGGCCAGCATGAACGGAGCGCTATCACCCAGGTGAGTGATTTCGCCCAAACCGGCCTGGGCAATCACCCCGGCGCCGTAGAAGGCAATCATGTACAGCGCCAGCAACCGGCCGCGGATTTTCGCGTCGCCGGCCAGCAGCAGCCAGCTCTCGATCACCAGGAACACACCGACCGCCGCCCAGCCGTTGATCAGGCGCAGGATCGACCACCAGGTGGTGTCGTAGAAAAGGCCCTGCAGCAGGATGGTCGCGGCGATCAGCGCGGCGAAGCTTGAGTAGGCGCGGATATGGCCGATGCGCAGGATCAGCCGGTCGTTGAAGATCGCGCCCAGGGTCAGGCCCAGGAAGTAGCTCGACGACACGATACCGATCATCGTTGCCGATTCACCGGCAGCGCCAAGGCGCAGGGTCGTCAGGGAAGACATGAAACCGTTGCCCAGGGCAATGATGAAAAGCCCGAGCAGGGGCGCCAGCGCCATGGCCAGCAAACGCGCAGACATACAAACCTCAAGTTGGAGTGGCGGTTGGGAGCGCCTTTTCGAACGCGCACGCCAAACAGGCCCAATGAGGGCCGCAAGGCTGCACGGGTGTGCCTGGGCTGGATGCGACCTGGGCAAGACTCAACCGCTGGCCGCACAAAGAGCTGGGCCGGGCGGGGTCGGTTGAGCCTATTTCACATGGACGGGCATGTGGTCAGGCACGGACTCTGTCGTTGCTGCCGGTTGCCACCGTTCAAGGCGACGGGCGAAAAGGAGGCGCGATTCTACGGCCTTCGAGGGGTTTGCCCAAGGGGGGGTAGAGTGCGACGGGACGCCGCAGGTCGGAATACTTCGGCTTTGTGTCTGGAGCCGACATTGTGTGGGGCTGCTTTGCAGCCCAATCGCTGGCAAGCCAGCTCCCACCCCGACAGCGTGATCCCAAGCATACTGCTGTCCCTGTGTGCCGGCTTGCCGGCGATAGGGCTGCAAAGCAACCCCGCGATGTTGAAGGCTGCGGCATAATGTCGCCCAAACGCTCCAAGGAAGGCCTACCCCATGCTCGCTTCACTGTTCGCCGTTCTGGCCCCGGTCTTCATCGTCGCCGGCATCGGCTACGCCTGGGCCCGCAAGGGCCTGGACTACCCCACCGCATTCGTCGCCCGCATGGTGATGACGGTGGGCACCCCTTCGCTGGTACTGTCGACTCTCAGCCGCACCGAGCTGGATCCGGCAGCCTTCACCAGCATGGCAATCGCCTGCCTGCTGTGCACGCTGGCGATGGCGTTGGGCGGCTGGCTGGTGTGTCGTGCCTCGGGCCAGCACTGGCGCGTGCTGATGCCGGCGTTCATGTTCCCCAATACCGGCAACATGGGCCTGCCCATCAGCCTGTACGCCTTCGGCGAGCATGGGCTGGCGTTGGCGGTAGCGTTCTTCCTTACCCTGTCGATCGTGCAGTTCACCCTCGGCATGGCCATCGCCGGTACGGCGGCCTCGTTCAAGGCGCTGCTGCGCAACCCCATCGTCATCAGCCTGGCTGGGGCCATGCCAATCATCTTCCTGGACTTCGAGCTGCCGCGCTGGCTGGCCAACACGGCAGACCTGCTTGGTGGCATGTCGATCCCGCTGATGCTGCTGACCCTGGGTGTATCGCTGGCGAGCATCCGCGCGCAGCACATCGGCAGCGGCCTGGTGCTGGGCGGCCTGCGCATCGTGCTGGGGGCGGCGGTGGGTTGGGCAGTGGGCATGGCACTGGGGCTGGAGCAGTTGGAGCGCGCGGTGCTGATGCTGCAGTCGGCGATGCCGGTGGCGGTGTTCAACTACCTGATGGCAGTGCGCGCCAACCGGGAGCCGGAGCAGGTAGCCAACCTGGTGATGTGCTCGACAGTGCTGTCGTTTGCCTGGTTACCGCTGGTGCTGGCCTGGTGGCTGTGACGGGACCGGCCCCGCGAAAGGGCCGGTAGGCACCCTCATTTATCAAACAGGCGCTCGTGCACCCAGCCCTTGTTGGTCAGCACCATCGCCCGTGTCTCCTTGGCCGGGGTCTGGTTGGTGGCCACGGCCTCACGCAGCGGGGGGATGTTCGCTTGCACTTCGTTGTTAGCCGCCCAGGCCGGCAGGCCGGTGATCGTGTAGGCATAGGTGACGTTGGAAATCGTCTGGCCCATCACTTCACCCGGCTCGGTGAAACGCTCGATCGCAGTGACCTGCGCCTTGCCGAAACACAGCCCGCCGCGGGTGCTGCCGTTGAGCATCTTCTGCGCATCGGCCTTGTAGTACTTGCGGCCTTCAGCGGTAAGGTCGTAGGCGTAATAGATGTCGGTGCGTGCCGGCTGCCACAGGCGTTCCGGCACTTCGGTGCGGGAGATTTCCTTCTCGCTGACCACGCCGACTTGCGCCAGCGCATGCAGCGCCTTGTTGGTGCCGTTGGTATCGAAGTCCTGGGTCTTGGCGGGGAAAGATGTGACCACGAAGCAATGGGGGTACTGGGTGTCGAGGTAGGCCTGCGCTGCTTTCTGGAAATGGGTTTCGCTGGTGTCCGTGGTGTCCGAGCAGCCGGCCAGAGTGGCCAGTAGCGCCAGCGGTACGAGCTTCCTGTACATGATCAAGCGTCCTTGGATGGCGAAGATAAAACCGGTGGGTCAGAATTAGAACCCACGGGCTAGAGCGGCGCAATCGTGGCAGGACGGCATCTCGACGCGGTTCTCAGATTCACCCCGCGCGGGGCCAGTCATTTTTCATCACGGGTATCGATACTCACCACCACCGACATCCCTGGGCTCAGGCGCCTCGCCGCTGGCTGGTCGGCATCGACAGTGATCCGCACGGGTATCCGCTGGGCGATCTTGACGAAGTTGCCGGTGGCGTTGTCGGCCTGCAGCAAGGCGAACTCGGAGCCTGTGGCCGGTGAAATCTGCTGCACATGGCCCCGCAGCTTCAGGTGGTTGAGGGCGTCCACGGTGAAGGTCACCGGCTGGCCGATGCGCACATTGGCCATTTGGGTTTCCTTCATGTTGGCAATCACCCACACGGTATCGGGCACCAGCGCCATCAGTTGTGCGCCGGAGTTGACGTAGGCGCCCAGGCGGGTGCCGATCTGCCCCAGCTGGCCATCACGCGGCGCAGTGACCCGGGTGTTGTCGAGGTCGATGCGGGCCAGCTCCACGGCCGCCTTGGCGTTTTCAACCGAGGCCTCCAGCGCGGCGCGGTTGACGATGACCGTCTCGCGGTCCTGGCGGGCGATGGCCAGCGCGGCCTTGGCCTGGGCCAGGGTGGCGACGGCGGCAGCCTGGCTGGCGCGGGTAACGTCCAGGTCGCGGCGCGACACCGAGCCATCGCTGACCAGCGCCTGGTTGCGGCTGAGGTCGGCGCGGGCCTTTTCCGCCTGGGCCTTGGCATCGCCAATGGCGGCCTGACGCTGGGCGATGGTGGCTTCGGCGCTATTGCGCTGCTGCAGGTTGTTGGCCAGCGCCGCCTGCTCCTGTTGCAGTTGGGCGATGGCCTGGGCCAGGCGCTGTTTGTAGATGCGGTCGTCCAGTTGCACCAGCAAGTCGCCGGCCTTGACGAACTGGAAGTCATGCACAGGTACATCGACCACATAGCCGCTCAGTTGCGGCCCGATGATGGTGACCTGGCCGCGTACCATGGCGTTTTCGGTACTTTCTATGGCACTGCCGAACGGCGGCAGGCGCCAGGCATAGAGCACCAGCAGGATGCCGGCCAGAGCCACGCAGGCGAACATGACCGAAGACAGGATGCGCACCCGTCGCGTGCGTACCGGGCTGGTCGGTTCGCTGGGCGGTGCGGCGCCTTCCGGGGTTTCGGCAAGGGCAGTGGTGGTGGTTGTGCGGGTTTGGTCGGTCATCGGTTGGCAGTACCGCTGGTGGAGTCGGGTGAAGCGGCCTGGCGGGCTGTGTACCACAGCCAGGAACCGCGGATGCAAATCCAGATCATGGTGAGGATAGCGATGCTGCCGATCAGCATGAACACATCGTTGTAGGCCATGACGTTGGCCTCACGCGTGGCCGCGTTGGCCAATACGCGCAGCCCGGCCTCGCTGCGCAGGGCCGGGTCGGCGAGGATGCCGGCATAACCACCGCCACCGCTTTGCACGCGGGCGTTGACCAGCGGCTCGAGGTAGCTGAGGCGGTCGACCAGGTGGCTGGAATGGAATTTTTCGCGCCAGGTCTGGAAGGTACCCAGCAGCGCGGCGCCGATCAGGCCTCCGAGGTTGTTGCAGATGCCGAACAGCACCGAGAAGCTCACCAGGTTGCGCGGGTTGGCGCGCACGTGGCTGATGCCCAGGGCCATGGACGGGCCGAGGAAGAAGGTACTGCCAAAGGCCAGCAGGAACTGGCTCAGGTACATCTGCGCCGGCCGCGTGAGGTTGCTCGAACTGCTGTCCATGAACGCCCCGGTGGCCATGGCCAGCAACGAGATGAACAGCGGGATCACCAGGTGGTTGGGGCTGATGGTCAGCGCGCTGCTGGCCAGGCCCGCCACCGCGCCGAGCAGCATCACCCAGTACAGCGTGCGCATCTGCTCGCTGCCCATGTTCAGCACTTGCAGAAAACCCACGGCGCCGGTGGACTGCTCGGAGGTGACCATGCGGATCAGGATCACGCACAAGCCCAGGCGGATGATCGCGCCGCTGCCCAGCCACCGCGTCATCAGCAGCGGGTTCTGGCGGTTGTGCTCGATGGCCAGGCCACTGAACACCAAGGCGATCGACGCTGCCAGGGCGACCCCGATCCATGGCGCCTCCAGCCACCACTCGATGCGCCCCAGCGACAGGGCGGCGCAGAGCAGGGCGGTGCCGCCGGCCATCAGGGTGAAGGTCAGAAAGTCTAGCGGCTCGAAGGTTTTGAAGCGGTCGCCCGGGGGCAGCTTGAGCAGCAGAACGCAACCCAGCGCGGCCAGCGCCAGGCCCAGTTCGAACAGGTACAGGCCGCGCCATTCAGCGATTTGCAGCAGGTCTTCGGAGAAAATCCGCGCCAGCGGCAGGGCCAGCTGCGAGGCGCCCAGGCCCAGCACCATGGCCTTGAGGCGCCACTGCGCCGGGAACGCCTGGATCATGTAGTACAGGCCCAGCGAACTCAGCGCGGCACCCACCATGCCGTGGGCGGCCCGCACGGCGATGGCCGAGTTGAGGTCGTTGACGAACAGGTGGGCGAAGGTGACCAGTGCATAGAGCACCAGAAACACTTCGGTGAAGGCGCGCAGGCCGAACTGCTGGCGAAACTTGACCAGCAGCAGGTTGATCGACACGTTGGTCATCACGTAGGCGGCAGGCAGCCAGGCCATTTCTGCGGTGGTTGCGCCCAAGGCACCCTGCAGAAACACCAGGTTGGCGGTGACCAGCGCATTGCCCAGGCCGCCGGTGATCGCCACCAGCAGGCCGACCACACCGAAGGCCAGGCGTTTGGCCGGGGTATGCAAGGGCGTGGAAGGGGAACCGGGCAGGCTCGGCTTTTCGTGCGGGAGCCACTGGTGAGGGGTGTATTTATCCATGGCGCAGACTGTACCCACAGGCCCTACGGCCAGCAAGCCGGCTCACTGGGTTTGCGCTGAGCTTGAGAGCAGCGGGGTACTTGTGGGCCGGCTTGCCGGCGATAGGGCCAGTACAGGCGCTATAGGGCTCTGGCCAGAAACTCGGCTGTGCGGCTTTCACCGCACCCCGCAACATCCCGAGGCGTACCACTCACCACCACCGTGCCCCCCGCATCCCCAGCCCCCGGCCCAATGTCGATCACCCAGTCGCTCTGCGCTACCACGCGCATGTCATGCTCGACCACCACCACACTGTGCCCGCCGTCGACCAGGCGGTTGAGCTGCACCAGCAAGCGGTCGATGTCCTGCGGGTGCAGCCCGTTGGTGGGTTCATCCAGCACATACAGCGTGGCGCCGCGGGCGGTGCGCTGCAGTTCGGTGGCCAGCTTGATCCGCTGCGCCTCGCCGCCGGACAGCTCGGTGGCCGGCTGGCCCAGGCGCAGGTAGCCCAGGCCGATGTCCTGCAGCACCTGCAGGCAGCGCCGGGCCGAGGGCTGTTCGGCAAACACTTCAAGCGCCTGGTCGACGGTCAATTGCAGTACCTGGGCGATGGTCATGCCTTGCCATGTCACGGCCAGCGTCTGGGGGTTGTAGCGTGCGCCGTGGCAGGTCGGGCAGGGCGCATAGACGCTGGGCATGAACAGCAGTTCGACACTGACGAAGCCTTCGCCCTCGCAGGTCGCGCAGCGGCCCTTGGCGACGTTGAACGAGAAGCGCCCGGCATCGAAGCCAAGGGCCTTGGCCTGTTCGGTAGCGGCGAACAGTTTGCGCACATGGTCGAACAGCCCGGTGTAGGTGGCCAGGTTGGAACGTGGCGTGCGGCCGATGGGTTTCTGGTCGACCTGCACCAGCCGCTTGATGCGCTCCAGCCCCGCGCTCACGCGCCCGCTGCTGGGCTGCTCGGGCGCGTCTTCAAGGCTCTGTTCCTCGGCCTCGGCCGGCTGTGCGGCATGGCCCAGGTGTGCACTCACCAGCTCCAGCAAGGCCTGGCTGACCAGGCTCGACTTGCCCGAGCCGGAAACGCCAGTGACCGCGGTGAAGCAGCCCAGCGGAAACTGCGCACTGAGCTCACGCAGGTTGTTGCGGGTAATGCCTTCAAGCCGCAACCAGGCTTGCGCCGGGCGCGGCGTGCGGCTGGCCGGCTGTTGCCCGGCGAACAGGTAGGCGCCGGTGCGCGACGCCGCAACCTGTGCAAGGCCCGGTGGCGGGCCGCTGTAAAGCACCTGGCCGCCGTGTTCACCCGCCGCAGGGCCGACATCTATCAGCCAGTCGGCCCTGCGCATGGTGTCCAGGTCGTGCTCCACCACATACACCGAGTTGCCCGCCTGTTTTAGCCGCTGCAGCGCCTCGAACAGCGCCTCGCTGTCGGCCGGATGCAGCCCGGCCGACGGCTCGTCGAGCACATAGATGACGCCAAACAGCTGCGAGTTGAGCTGGGTGGCCAGGCGCAGGCGCTGCAGTTCGCCGGAAGAAAGCGTCGGTGTGCTGCGCTCCAGGGCCAGGTAGCCGAGCCCCAGGTCGATCAGCGGCGCGATGCGCTCCAGCAACTCGTGGGCGATGCGCTGTGCGGCCAGGCGTTTTTCCAGCGTCAGGGTGTCTTCATGCTGCTCCAGGTAACCGGGTGCCGCCACTGTGCGCAACACCTCGGCCAGTGCCTGCAGCGGCAGGCGCGACAGCTCGCCGATGTCGCGGCCGGCGAAGGTGACTGCCAGCGCTTCACGCTTCAGGCGTTTGCCCTGGCACAGCGGGCAAGGGCTGGGGCGCATGAACTGGGAGACGCGTTTGCGCATCTGCGCACTCTGCGAATGCATGAACGTGTGCATCACATAGCGCCGGGCACCGCTGAAGGTGCCCTGGTAGCTGGGTTCGAGCTTGCGCTTGAGCGCGGTGCGGGTCTGCGCCGGGGTGAGGCCGGCGTACACCGGTACGGTGGGTGTCTCGTCGGTGTAGAGGATCCAGTCGCGTTGCTCTTGGGGCAATTCACGCCAGGGGATGTCGACGTCGTAGCCCAGGGTCACGAGAATGTCGCGCAGGTTCTGCCCCTGCCAGGCCATTGGCCAGGCTGCCACCGCCCTTTCACGTATGGTTAGCGACGGGTCGGGGACCATGGTCGCCTCGGTCACCTCATAGACCCGGCCCAGGCCATGGCATTCGGGGCAGGCGCCCTGTGGCGTATTGGGCGAAAAGTCCTCGGCATACAGCATCGGCTGGCCCGCCGGGTAGCTGCCGGCGCGGGAGTAGAGCATGCGGATCGAACTGGCAAGGGTGGTGACGCTACCCACCGACGAGCGCGCACTAGGGGTACCGCGTTGCTGCTGCAGGGCCACGGCTGGCGGCAGGCCCTCGATGGCGTCGACATCCGGCACGCCGACCTGGTCGATCAGGCGCCGGGCATAGGGCGCGACCGATTCGAAGTAGCGGCGCTGGGCTTCGGCGTAGAGGGTGGAGAAGGCCAGCGAGGACTTGCCTGAGCCAGAGACGCCGGTGAATACCACCAAGGCGTCGCGGGGGATGTCGACGTCGATGTTCTTGAGGTTATGCTCACGGGCGCCACGTACGCGGATGAAGCCTGGCGGGGTGGGGTGGCGTGGTGGCATGGGGCGGTCCTTGGCGGCGGATTCAAGCTCAAGTTAACAGGATTTCCATTGCCAAGGGCGTACGTGCTTTTGTTTGTGGAGTGGGTGCTTCTGGGTAGACTGTGCCCTTTTCAAGGGGCAGCGCCCGCGCATGACGCTTTTGCAATCTCGGTTGGCTCGCCGCATCGGTTTCACATCCATCAGTATCGCCGTTGTGGGCGTGCTGTTCTCCCTGTATGTGGCGCTCGACTCAGGCGGTCACGCCCCCATGCTCATTGGCAGCTCCTCCGTCATGTGGGCTTTGACGTTCCTTTGGCTCACCAACGTGATCACCTTGGTACTGAACGCCGTGGTCTGGCTTTTTGGGCGCCGCCCCAGATGGCTCTGTTGGACCTTGGGGGGGCAAATGCTGTTCACGATCGGGCTGCTGTTCGTGGAAGGGTGATTGCTACAGGCGTTTGAAGCTGCTCGTCACGCTGTCCCAGAACTGAAGGGCTTGTGCGTCGCTGCGATACCCAGGACCACCGTCCACTGCATTCAGGTCCAAACGTCCCACCGGTGCTCACGGTCAGGTGCTTGCCGCTGTGCAGGTGGGTGTTCTGCGGGGTGGCCGTGGCGATGTCGGCCGGGGAGGAGGCGATCAGCAGCGGCTTCTGGTAACCCTCGCTGACGTCGAACTGGGCGCCTTCGGCTTTGCTGCGCTTCCAGGTGCTCAGGTACAGGCCTTGCCGGGCGCGCAGGGCGCCGTAGGCGTCGGTGCGCAGCTCGAAGCCGGTGCCGCGCAGGCCGCCGCGGTTGTTGCCGCGCTGGTCGATCAGGTAGCCGAGGTTGAGCTGGGTGTGGCCGTGGCTGCTGTGGATCTGTGTGCGGACCTGACCAGTGGAGTCGTCCATGACCCACTGGTTGAAGCCGCCACCGCCGACTTCCTTGCTCTTGTAGCCGCTCATCAGGCCGCTGGAGTGCCAGGCGGGTTTGTGGCCGCCGTAGACCTGGCCCATGACCAGCGGGCGGTCGATGTCGTTGTCGAGGAAGGTGACCACCACTTCTTCGCCGGCACGTGGCACGTGCACGCTGCCCCAGTCGGGGCCGCTGCTCGGTTGCAGCATACGCAGCCAGCAGGAAGAGAGCTCGCCGTCCTGGCTCAGGCGGTCCCAGTGGAAGCGCACGCACAGGCGGTTGAGGCTGTCGGTGAACACTTCGTGGCCGCTGGGGGTGACCACCACGGCGGTCTGCGGGCCGGGGCTTGTGGGCTTGGCGTGCTCGAACGGGCTGCGGTAGGGCGCGCTGTGCAGCTGGCCTTCGAAGGTGCTGAGGAAGAAGCCGTAGGAGGCTTCGCTGAGCTTCGAGCCGAGCAGGGCATCGTCCGGCGCCGGGCGTACCGATTTGAACAGCGGTGCCAGGCTGCCGGGCGCATCACGGCGCTGCTGGGCCATGGGCAGGTTGCTCTCGGCAAAGAACTGCACCTCGATCAGCAGAAACTGCCGGGCTTCGGCGGCTTTGCGTTCGTACAGCGGGTGCTGGGTCAGCTCGAACCAGCGCCCGGCCTGCAACTGGCGCACGCCACCCTGGCCGTGCACGCGGCGGGCCTGGGATTCACGTTGTTCGATCTGCACGCGGCTCAGCCAGTCGCCGCGCTCCTGCTTCTGCCAGTTGTACTGGCCCTGGTATTCGTAGCGTTCCAGAGCAGCGGGGGCGGAAGCAGCTTCAAGCGCCGGCATCACGCTTTCGCGCGGTTGGCTGTGCGCCAGGTAATCCACGCTGCGCCAGTTGAGCTTGCCGCTGAGCAGCTGCGAACCGGTGCTCCACTGGGTGATGCCGTCCTGTTTTTCGGTGACGCTCTGGGTGTGAAACGGCACGCTCTGCGGGATGAGGGCGGGCAGGGTGTCGACGCTGTCGGTGAAGACGATGCAGTGGCTGTCGGGCGTGTGCTCGACGTACCAGAAGAGGCCTTCGAGCTCGCACCAGCGTTGCACGAAGTTGGCGTCGGTTTCGTTGAACTGGGTGACGTAGGACAGCGGGGCGTACTCGCGGCGCAGGTCGAGGCGGTAGTTGCCCTTGGCCTGTTCGTACTGGGCGAAAACGGCCTCCAAAATCGCCGGCACGTTCTTGTCCTGCCAGATGCGGCAGTCGCTGCGGTACTCGAGCAGGCTGAACCAGGGCGCGAACACCAGTTGCCAGTCGTGCAGGCCGCCGTCGCTGCCCAGGTAACGCACGCTCTCGACCAGGTCATGGCGCGGGGCCTGAGTGCCGTCGTCGCAGAGCAGTGCCAGGGTGACGGGTTGGCCGATGAGCTTCTCCGGGTCGTATTCGGTGTCGTGAACCAGCACGTCGAGGGTGTAGCGCGGGGTGCGGCCGATGCGCTCGACGCCGTGGGCGCGCAGGGCCTGGAGCTGGTCGGCACCCAGTGGGGGGGGCAGCTGCAACAGGCGGCCGCTTTGCGAAAACGGGTTGCCGAAGGTCAGGTCCATGACGGGGCGGCCATAGGGGACGTTAATCAAGAGAAAATAGGGGAATCAGCGTAAATATCACCTGCACAAAAATAAGAGACTTCAACCACCTTGGCTGGCGTCGATAGAGGAAATAGATTGAATTTAATAATAAAGTTATGAGATTTGTCAGCCATACAGCAGCAAGTGCAAATACCGTTTGGTATCCGCCTATTCCAGGCATAGTCCCATAGCTGCGTCCGGCTAGTAAGCACAGGGCGACGGTTAACCCAGAAGCGGCAACACATATACTGATTGCGCCTACGGAGCGCATAGTACTTGGCGATTCGAAAGTCATAAAATGATGTACTGTTGGGTTGTATAAGTCAATTTAGTTTGCTCAAGCGGCGAGTGCGCTTAAAAATTTCGTTATTGAGGTGCTGCGCCCCATGCCTTAGATCATGGGGTCAATGGTTTTAAACTTGCGCTATATGGAGGTTAGTGAGTTTAAGGCTTGATTCCAAATCCTCATGAATTGTGCCTCAGTGATCGAATTTGGCTGATCTTGGCCAGGAAACGCTGCTCCATTTTTCGGCTTTCTTGTCGTTTTATAACTGTAATCTAAATCGAAACGAAGCTCAGGTTTTTCATCGCTGTTTGGTACGCCTGGATAATACCAGACGGCATTTATTTCAGTCAGGTAACCTTCACCGGACTTTTCTGTGCTTGCCTCAATGATTTCCTCTCCTATTAGATGATTAACTGCCCGTTCTGTTTTGCGGTAGGTACGATGCTGGAAGTCAGATTTTATTATCCATGCGGCTTCATCGGTTGCTGAATAAGAGCTGCTGCTTCTTTGTGATAGGGGTTGATTAGGTGCTCCGCCATATTGTTTGGATGTGAATTTCGCTCTCAGGTCCGGGTGTTCTGCGAAACTAAAGTCCACGTAAACGCCTTCATTACCCTGCTTGTGAGGTAAGCACCCGTTGACATAGCAGATGCTTTTGTGGTCGTAAATATCTCTGGATTCAATTGAATCAAGGATTGTTCTGATCTGTTCTTCCTTGTTCAGCGTGCTGTCGTTGCCGAGTACAAACATCATATTGTTAGACCACTGATACGCCACGGTGGAATGCATTATTTTATTTATGGCTTCGCCGTCAAGTCCTTCTCCTGTGATTCGCGTATGGTCATAGCTGTAAATCAATGACCCGTTTCCCAATATTTCTTTGGTGGCTTTATGTTCTGCGTTGTTAAGGTTGCGGCTTTCAATGGATAGCCATTTTTTTTGTGCTTCTCTCTCTACGCGTGGTTTTATGTAGTTTGGTGTAATGGATACGGGCACCCCATTCAGTTCAAGTAAGGCGCCGCTAAAAACGGCGTCGGTTGGAAGGTCAAGGCTAAACCGACCTACCCGGACAGTCTTCGAAAGGTTTTCAGGTGATTCCATCGTTTCTGTTGCTCCTGATTTAATAGGGGAAATCAACAAAGCGGTCAGCAAACCACAGCTAATGAGGGCCGTTAGCCCGCGTTTATAAAAATTATTATGCACTAGCATAGCTGTTTTGCGCCCTTAGCAAGGCTTATAATCGAATGCAGTGTAATCGCACGAGCCGATTTATCATTGTATGACGCACTATGTTCAAAGCCAGAAAGACGGGCTGAAAACTTAATATGATCCGTGACAGCGGCAGCAGAATGCGATGGCACTGTGCCGTCGCCGGTATCATCCTGGGAAGCCATAGCCGCATGATAGGCGTCCCCGCTATAATCAGCACCAATGACTGCTGGGCCTTGCAGTGGTTGATAGGCTATTTTTCCGGCAGTTTGTGCATTATTGAGTGTTATATAATTTATTCTGTTATCTGTGCTTAGTCGTAAGTTTGGAGTCGTTTCTTTCGATGATATGGGTGAGAATTTACCTGTCATATTCCGAAATGCCTTAAGAATCCAGTCTACCTTGTTCCAAGCGGGGAACTTGCTGTCCGATCCAAAGTGCGCATATGTATCAGGGAAGTAATAAGTGCCTAAGGATGAGTGGAAGCTTTGAGCCATTTTCAGATTTTTCAAATATAAGTTCCAGCCATCTTCAAGCTCTTGTCTGTTTTGTGCGCGCGGTTCTACCAGGCGTGGGTCGCATAGGCGCCACCAGGCAGTTGTTTTCGAATAGATTTCGTCTTAGGGGTTAGAGTTTCGAGGTAGCGACATCAAAATCGGGCCGTCTTTCTTTTCCCAACGAACATTAAGCCAATCGTTGCCATATAAATGATTAGGTAGTAGCTGTAGCGGGCCTGGGGCACCAAACACCGGTGTGACTTCGTCAGCATTTGCTCCTATCGCCATACGGCCCGTCCAGTCTTCCCACCCGGCTCTTACGCGTCGATACGCGGTACCGGCACCGATTGCCGGTTGCACGCCGTGGACAACCCCCAATATATTCTGGGGATATTTTTGTGCGCACCGCCTCCCTACCAGCCCACCCATTGAGTGAGTAACAAGAATGACGTTATCGCACTTCAAATTTAACCGCGTTCGGCAGTCATTGAGTACAAACTGGATGTAGCGCGCCAGGTCATCAGCGGACTCTTCATTGCTCCTCAACCAATTGTAGCCGCAAGCATAAACGGGATAGCTCCATGAAGAGGCCTTCTTATAAGCATCGAGATCTAATGCTTCATATCCCTTGATCGACTGAATGCTGCCCTCAAATGCAAGCATGGCTCCTTTTACCCGGGGTTTGGTTTTGCCATCATCATGGTAGAGGCTTCTGAGCTCCGCCTCGAGAAAGCTCAAGATCGGGCCGTAGCCACCAAGATCGCTCAAGAGAACCGTGCCCCAGCCACGCTTTTCGATTTCCTCCTTGGGTAGTGGGCATGTTTCCAAATCGAACCCAGAGAAATCCGCTTCACCCAGCGCGCTAGGGACTTTTGTGTTTTCGGGGTCTAATAGGATTTTCTTTTCGGCGGGGCTAAGACGATTGAACCCCCCGATGA
>NZ_CALSFR010000011.1:0-2024 GCF_943737035.1 Pseudomonas sp. Marseille-Q5299 | reverse complement strand
CCTTGTAGTACCACCTTTTTTCAATCTGTGGCAGTGACGTCCAAAGCTTTTCGCGCCCACCCATTCTCATCAACGCCCCCAATTGCAGATCCCCGCGTCTCTTCCCCCCTTTCACGTCCCCGCCTTGGCCCCTGACATCGACACCTGCCACGTGAGGCTGAGTTTCTGCCCGGAATTTAATTTTTGGTAGCGCGTCATCAACCCATGGCAGCTCTTTAAAAGCTGTTTTGAATTCGCACTGATAGTCATTCCAGTTCCGCTTAGGAACGGCGCTGCGAAACTCTTCGGGGTAGTTGATATAAAACCAATGCCATACAAAAATATCTTGGAACAACCAAAAATTACCTTCACCCAAATGCATTTTAGTGATTTCAAAAAAAGGAGTGGCTGCCCCGGTGTATCTCCACTTGCTGGTGCTGGCATAGTCAAGTGCGCACATGACTTGCTTGCTGGCGAATGCAGCAAGTCCGGTCCAGTAGAACCGGCCTTTTAGTTCAGGCTTTCCATTTTTCTCGAGTTCAAGATAAATCCGGGCGTAGTTTCCAGCGATCCGCTCAGCACGAACACTGAAGTCCTTGATCAACTCATAGCGTGCAGTGTTTTTGAATTCGACACGGGTTTTCACCGATAGCCGACGTACCGCCTCTTGCTGCCCTAATGTCCATAGCTCTTGATAATGGACTTTTGGGGTATTTGTGGAGCACGTTTGCTCGTTGAATCTGAAGTCTTGTTTCATACTTTGGTTCTCGGCACATATTTGTCAGCACCGGCCGGCACTACCAATTCATCGGGTACAAGTCGCATCTTGGCCGTATCGGGTTTATCGCTGAAGAGGCGTGGAGTCATGCCTTCTTGATCGGTGAAATAGACCCGCTTACCTTCACCAGGAAGGTCAATTTCGACCGCGACATTTTCCAGAGGCACGCCGAAATTCGTCATTAGCCTATTCTGTTCGTCATACATACCCGACGAGGGACCAGTCGGGAATTCCTTGAATGTGTGTTCCATGCTGGCCGGCGCGTCGAGTGTCTTTTTCGCGCCCTTGATATCGATAGTGCCGGGTGCATGTAGCTCGATATTGCTGCCTTTGATACGGATGTAGGCACCGCCACTGGTGAGCAGAATCTCTTTCTGCGCTGCCATTTCGATCAACTGTTCCAGCGACGTGAGCTTCATGCTCTGCAGCGCGGTCAGCTCCATCGCATCACTTTGCGCTTCCAGTTCTACCTTGCCTTTGGCCGCAAACAGCTTGGCCCCGGCGTTCTGCGCAAACAGGCTGATGCTCTGCACCACGCTGGCCAGAAGCGACTTGCCGCTGGCGATGCTGACGTCCTCACCGGTGCTCACGGTCAGGTGCTTGCCGCTGTGCAGGTGGGTGTTCTGCGGCGTAGCAGTGGCGATGTCCGCGGGAGAGGAGGCGATCAGCAGCGGCTTCTGATAGCCAGGGGTTTTTCCCCGGCCACCGTTGCGGATCGCCCAGGCGGTGTCGCCGCCGTTGCGCTGCTGTTCGCTCGGGCCCTGGCTCGGGCTGCTGCTGTCGTTGCCGTAGGTGACGTCGGTGTCGGCGTTGAGCTGAGTCAGGCTGTCGAGGCCGCCCTGCAGGGCGTCGGCGTTGTGCTGCTGGGCGGTGTCAGAGAGGGTTTTTACCCGCTGTTCGCTGTTCTGCAGCTGTTGCTGGGCTTCGCTGACGTCGAGCTGCGCGCCTTCGGCGTTGCTGCGTTTCCAGGTGCTCAGGTACAAACCCTGCTGGGCGCGCAGGGCGCCGTAGGCGTCGGTGCGCAGCTCGAAGCCGGTGCCGCGCAGGCCGCCGCGGTTGTTGCCGCGCTGGTCGATCAGGTAGCCGAGGTTGAGCTGGGTGTGGCCGTGGCTGCTGTGGATCTGTGTGCGGACCTGACCAGTGGAGTCGTCCATGACCCACTGGTTGAAGCCGCCACCGCCGACTTCCTTGCTCTTGTAGCCGCTCATCAGGCCGCTGGAGTGCCAGGCGGGTTTGTGGCCGCCGTAGACCTGGCCCATGACCAGCG
>NZ_CALSFR010000010.1:0-1222 GCF_943737035.1 Pseudomonas sp. Marseille-Q5299 | reverse complement strand
GTGGAGTCGTCCATGACCCACTGGTTGAAGCCGCCACCGCCGACTTCCTTGCTCTTGTAGCCGCTCATCAGGCCGCTGGAGTGCCAGGCGGGTTTGTGGCCGCCGTAGACCTGGCCCATGACCAGCGGGCGGTCGATGTCGTTGTCGAGGAAGGTGACCACCACTTCTTCGCCGGCACGTGGCACGTGCACGCTGCCCCAGTCGGGGCCGCTGCTCGGTTGCAGCATACGCAGCCAGCAGGAAGAGAGCTCGCCGTCCTGGCTCAGGCGGTCCCAGTGGAAGCGCACGCACAGGCGGTTGAGGCTGTCGGTGAACACTTCGTGGCCGCTGGGGGTGACCACCACGGCGGTCTGCGGGCCGGGGCTTGTGGGCTTGGCGTGCTCGAACGGGCTGCGGTAGGGCGCGCTGTGCAGCTGGCCTTCGAAGGTGCTGAGGAAGAAGCCGTAGGAGGCTTCGCTGAGCTTCGAGCCGAGCAGGGCATCGTCCGGCGCCGGGCGTACCGATTTGAACAGCGGTGCCAGGCTGCCGGGCGCATCACGGCGCTGCTGGGCCATGGGCAGGTTGCTCTCGGCAAAGAACTGCACCTCGATCAGCAGAAACTGCCGGGCTTCGGCGGCTTTGCGTTCGTACAGCGGGTGCTGGGTCAGCTCGAACCAGCGCCCGGCCTGCAACTGGCGCACGCCACCCTGGCCGTGCACGCGGCGGGCCTGGGATTCACGTTGTTCGATCTGCACGCGGCTCAGCCAGTCGCCGCGCTCCTGCTTCTGCCAGTTGTACTGGCCCTGGTATTCGTAGCGTTCCAGAGCAGCGGGGGCGGAAGCAGCTTCAAGCGCCGGCATCACGCTTTCGCGCGGTTGGCTGTGCGCCAGGTAATCCACGCTGCGCCAGTTGAGCTTGCCGCTGAGCAGCTGCGAACCGGTGCTCCACTGGGTGATGCCGTCCTGTTTTTCGGTGACGCTCTGGGTGTGAAACGGCACGCTCTGCGGGATGAGGGCGGGCAGGGTGTCGACGCTGTCGGTGAAGACGATGCAGTGGCTGTCGGGCGTGTGCTCGACGTACCAGAAGAGGCCTTCGAGCTCGCACCAGCGTTGCACGAAGTTGGCGTCGGTTTCGTTGAACTGGGTGACGTAGGACAGCGGGGCGTACTCGCGGCGCAGGTCGAGGCGGTAGTTGCCCTTGGCCTGTTCGTACTGGGCGAAAACGGCCTCCAAAATCGCCGGCA
>NZ_CALSFR010000009.1:0-275219 GCF_943737035.1 Pseudomonas sp. Marseille-Q5299 | reverse complement strand
GGGGTGGTCAGCTGCAACAGGCGGCCGCTTTGCGAGAGCGGGGTGCCGAAGGTCAGGTCCATGACAAGGGGTCTCCTGAATGGGGGCTGAAAAGTGGGTTATTCCAGGGCCTTGATGGGCGGGTCCTGGTAGCTTTCATCGATGGCGATGCCCATCTTTTTCAGGCGTGCTTCGGTTTGGGCGCGTTCCTGGGCCATGCGTTTGAGTTCGGCGGGCACAAGTGCTTTCCAATCTTTACGGTCCTTTTCGCCTTCGAAGTAGCCTTTGTAAAACTCGCTTTCCGACTCGAGCTCCAACGTGAACAAATAAGAGCCCTTTTTCTCGGGTGCCTCCTCACTGTCCCAGCGTAATTCGCTAAGCTTCAGATAAACGCCGTTCTTCTGAAAATACCAAGAACTGAATGTCCGCATTGACAACCACTGTTCTTGGGTTCGCTTCAAAGCAGGGTCATCCCAAGGTCCAGTGCCGACAGGCTTATCCAGCACGTAGTGAGTATTTTCAAATTTAAGTGCCTCGGTTCCTGGTACTCTTGCTTCATTTTGAAAGATGAATCGACGCCAGCCTTGTGCTTCTAACTTTTCGACTAACTGATAATGATACCGCATCGCGTTAGCGTGTTCGGCGTCCGAATCTATTCCGCCTAAAGTAATGTTGGCGCTATTGATGTTATCGCCTTCAAATGTCACAAGCGTTGCGCTCACCATGTCATCAAACTTCAAATTTCCGGCGCTGGAAATGATTTCCAGATTCGCACGCAACGGCTTGCTAAAAGTTAGCGAGTACTTGTACATGCAAAGGCCTAGCATGCAGTCCTTAATAAAGTGAACTGAAGAAGAGCCCAGCGCACGTTCGACAGGTGCGTCCAACTCAAAGCTTATGGTTGGTTTCTCGCGATTCATGCTCGCGTCTTCACAACCGGCAATCCCCAGTAAAAATGCACAACTGGCGAACTTCATAATCATGCATGCACACTCGTTTGCTGGCCGGCAACCGCAACCTGCGACGGGCCAAGCAACCACCCCTGTGTCTGCGTCGAGGCATGCCGGTCGAACACCAGCACCGCCCCCTCCAGGCTTTTGGCCGCCTGCAAGGCCAAACCCAGCGCGCTCATCTCGCTGATGCCATGCCCGTACTCGCCCGCCAGCAGCGCATGCCCGATGACGTGCTGCTGCAGGTCGCAGTCGGGCAGGCAGTTATTCAGGAACTGGTACAGATGCTCAAGGCGGTTGTCGTCGTGGTGGCCGTCGGTGACCACTGCCTTCACTTCGGCGATTGCCATGCCACATCGCTCACACAACGCCGCAGCCACCTGCTCCAGGCCACCCGTACTTTTGCGTGACTGCAAGGCGCGGGGCTCATGGGCGTGCGCCACGGCAGGGGAGAGATGCCAGCGGGGGTTGTCATCGACGTTGGCCAGGTCGATTCGTTGCAGGTTAAGCACGGCGATGGCCTCACCGGCCATACGCTCACCCGTCAGGCCGCCAGCCCTGGCGACGGTCGCCCAGGAGTCGAGCCCGATGCACAACAGATTGGGGGCTTCCAGATCATTCTGCAGCGCCCAAGGCAGCCAGGTGGAGAACGTTTGCTCCGGGGCGATGAAGCCATGCCCGGGCAGATAGTCGAATGGCCATACCTCGAGCGCCGCATCGAGCCACGGATCGGGAGCTATATCGGTGGGGGCGAACAGCACGACCTGAACCTGGTCCCAGTCCAGCTCGGCGGCGAAGTCATGCCACTGCCTCAGCATGGCCTGCAGCAATTGCAGAGCCCTTGGCAACGCCCTGATCTCGGCTCGGTCAGTGCCCGCGCGGATACGTCGCACATTGCGCCGATGCCCAGCTGGGCTCACCAGCCGCGGGTCGTGCTCGAAGTCGGCGTCTACCTTGCCCAGCGCCTTTCCTGCCTTGGCCTCAGCCGGGGTCAGGTTGGGCAGCCACAGCCAGGCATCGGCCAGCCCGATGCGCGCGGTGTCGTAGTGCGCAATGGGGCGTGGTGCGGGTGCCAGGCGCTGCTCTTGCTCACGCCGTTCGCCGATCACATCCCACAGCGAACGATGGCTCTGGGCAAAGGGTTTCAACATGCTGGCAGTCCTTAAAGTATTCCGGTGTCGCTGTTGGTTGCGATCAGGCTTGAGCCGCAGGCGGTCTTGTCGCCATGGCGGGCAACCGGTTTGCCGTCAACCAAGGTGGTGGTGTCGCCGCTGGCGATCATGCACGCACCGTGCAGGCACATCACCTTGTCGCCCAGCCGGGCTACGGCACGGCTGTTGACCAGGGTGGAGGGTGAGCCTTGTACGACCATGCCGCCGCGGTCGGTGGGGTCGTTCAAGAGAATGATCGGACGCATGTCGAAACTCCTTTTCTGGCGGCTAAGACCACAAATCAGTCACGAGGTTGCAAGGTGCCGAGCACATCGCGAATGTTATCGACCACGCTGCTGTCCTTGATCACATCGTTAAGCCAGGATTCCAGCGGCATGTTGCCCCACTTGATGGCCCGTTCGACCAGGTAAGGCACCGGGCTGTGGGGCTCGGCTTGCTTGAAGTACTGCGCTACCCCCTGCAGCAGGGTGAAGGCTTCTTCGCGGTTCAGCGGCACAGTACGCAGCGGTGCATCGGCTGCGCGGCGTTCATTCGCGACAGCAGTGGGGGCGGCGACATCGACCCTTTGCTCGGGCGCTGGCTCGTTTGTGGCCGGTGCTGCAGCGAGTTCGACGCCGCGCTCCTTGAGCAAGCGTTCGACCAACTGGCGGGCGTGCACCAGCACGTCGTTCAGTGCCAGGAAACTAGGCACATCCTGTACGAATACCTTGGTGGCGGCAGCCTGAAGCTGCTGGCAGGCGACCAGGCATTCGCTGATCTGCGCATGCCGTTGCTGCAGATGCTCGGTGTCAGTGAGCACCACCGAGCGCTGGAACAGTTCGGCGTTGATCTTGCCTTCTTCCAGGGCTTGTTGCATTGCCGATGGGTTTTGCCGGGCGAGGTTCTCGACCTGCCGCGATTCTTCATATTTGTGCAGGCTGTAGTTCTGCCCTTGGGTGATCGGCAGGGTGCGTACCACTTGTGTCAGTGTGGTGGTGAGCCACGCCATGCGGGCAGCACGCTCCTCCACCCCCTCATCGAGGGCGGGGTAGAGCGTGTCCCAGAAATCTTCAAGCAGGGCTTGGGCCACTGCCAGGGAAAAACGGATGCCAGGAAACTGTTTCCTGTGCGCAAGGCCTTCGCTGAGCCAGGCCACCAGCATCAAGTCCTTGCTCTGTTCGGTGAGACCAGCCGCGGCTAATTGAATTACCTGCTCCCAGTCGGCCTGCTTGAGGTCGGTTTGCCAGTCGCCCTGTGTCAGGTAGTCGGCATCGGCACGGCGAGCCTCCTTGATCTGATCGAACAGGCTGGAAAAGCTCAGATCCTCGCCGGCACCGCCATCAATCGGGGCACGCAAGGCAGACAGTGAAAGGTCGTCAAGAATGTCGGACATGGACGGCTCTATTGCAAAGGTAAAAGGAAGGTCGCCGTGCCGTGTGGCACGGGACCCTCGATCCAGCTGCCCGTTACAGGCGGCAGCTCAGGTCAGGCTCAGGCATAGACCTTGTTCAGCGAACGGTCCCAGCCGCCGGTGACCTTGCCGCCACCGGCACCATCGGAGCGCTTCTGCTGGGTGTAGGTGGTCTTGATGCGCGAGAAGTTGAACTTGATCTCTTCCATCGGCAGGTCGCTTTCGGACTTGGCCTCGCCGTCCAGCGGCAGGTTGCCGAGGAAGTTGACAGAGGAGATCACAACTTCTTCCAAGGTGATGGTCAGGTAGGTCACCTTGTCACCACCGGCGCGGTTTACGTTCAGCACGACTTCCTTGATGTGCTGGCCTTTGCAGCACGCCTCGAAAGCCTTGGCAGAGGCTTTGTCCACGTACTTGCGAATGGTGAAGTCGCTCAGGTTGACACGCTCGGACGACGCACCGCCCGAAGAGCTGGCAGTCGCCGAAGTGGCTTGGGTAGCGCCGTACTGGTAGCCCAGCACTTCGATCCAGTCCTTGTGCTTGTCATCCAGTGCTTCGCCTGGGATGCCGTCAATCTTGAGGTATGCGTCAAATGCCATTTGTAAGTTTCTCCATAGGTGTAAAGGGCTTCCTTGATCCAACTATTGGACCTGCCCTGAGTTTGACCCCTGCGTACATGCCGCAGGTGTCGTGTTGAGACCTGGCATCAATCAAGTGCCCGGACCTCGATCTCGACGCGCCTGTTAGGTTCCAGGCACTGAATCAGTTGGGCGCGCGGCGCTTGCATGTTGCAGCGCACCAAGGGTTTGTTGCTGCCTTCGCCCACGGCGTCGACCAGCTCTGCTGGCAGGCCTTTGCCTACCAGGTAGGTCTTGATGGTCTGCGCACGTTGCCGCGAGACCTGCAGGTTGCTCTGGCTGTCACCGATCTGGTCGGCGTGGCCGGTGATGATGATCTTGCCGACGTTGGGAGTGTTCAGCAGCTTGTTGGCAATGCTGCTGAGCTGGCGTTGGCCTGCGGGCTCAAGGCTCTGGAAGTCGGCGCGGCCGAAGGCGAACAGCGTGTCAGACTCGAGCGTGATGGTTTCGATAGCGCGCAGCGAGCGTGACAGCAGGCTGTTGATGTAATTGCGCGAACTGGAAATCAGGAACGCGTTGTTGAGAATGCGCGGTACGTCCGGCTCGCGGATCTGGTCGGCATAGAAGGCGATCTGGCGCCCCGCGAATTGATAGTCGTCGGCCTCGCCGACCGCTTGCGCGGACTGCCCGTCAGCGTGTGGCACCTGCTTGTAGATGGCCGGGTACCAGTAGTCGGGGATGCGTGCCTTGAGCACGGCGGGCTGGGCTTGCTCGCGCTGGGCCTTGGACAGCATCAGGTAGGTGTCCAGTGTGGTCTGGCCGAAGGTCGCCACTGATTGGGCGCGGTTGTCCACTGGCAGGGCGCGTGGTTCGACACTGTCGATACCGCTCACCGCTTCCAGGCGCGGAGCGTTGCGCTGGTAGATCTTGATGCTACTCAGCAGGTACAGAGAGCGGGTCAGGTTGTCGGCAGTTGGTTTGAGCATGACCTTTTCAAGTTGGGCGAAATACGCCTCGCGCAGGAACGGTTCGATGGCATGGCCGGTGTACAGGCCCATGCGCATGGCCAGCGGTACGCCGTCGACGCGATGGCGGGCATACAGTTCGGCTGCGGCGTGACGCAACTGGTCGAGTGTGTGCCAGTCGGTGTATTGCTGGCTGGCTGCGGCATCCTGTTTCTGGGCTGCGCTCAGGTTGGCGGCCACGGCCTGGAGGGCGGCCTTGTTGTTGCTGTACGACCATCCCCAGGCCAGGCACAGCAGCAACCCGGCAAGCCCGGCGGCACCCACCCAGGTCGCCTTGCGACGGGTTTCATGGTGGTTGGTGGTGTACAGCGCCACCAGGTGCTGATCGGGGATGATCACTTTGCGGAACAGGCTGGCGATGAACAGTGGCGCGGGTTGGCTGTTGGCGGCAGCGGTGTTGCCGGGCGCAGCCAGGGCAAAGCGTTCACGCACCTGATGGGCGTACGCCCCTTGGGCTGGATCATCGGCGTCCAAAGCACTGGTGAAGTAGAACCCGCGCAGCAGTTCGGCGCTCTGGTAAGGGTTGGCGCGTAGCAGGTCGGCAACGAAGGTGTTGAGCAAGGGCTTGAGTGCTGCCAGCTCCAGCGGCATTCGGTACGCGGCCGGGTCCTGGCGGGTCAACTGGATGTCCTGCTGCAGCATCTGCTGGTCGGCCAGCACCTGCCAGTGTTCGACCAGGTCGTTCAGGCCTGTGGTAAAGCGCGTGCCCCAGTCGGATTTCTCGAAACCTTCGTGGGCGAAGGTCTTGCCCATGACTTCGTCGCGCGCTGACGAGTCGAGCTGACGGTAGAAATGGGTAAAACCGGGCAGCAGATCGCACTTGGTGAAAACCAGGTAGATCGGCAAGCGCAACTGCAGCAATTCGTGCGCCTCCTGGATGCGCTCGCGCAGACGTTTGGCGAGGCGCTCACGCCCTTCAGTAGTGGAATGCAGGATGTCTTCGATGCTGACTGCGACAATCAGGCCGTTGAGGGGACGGCGTTGACGGTGCTGACGCAACAGGCCGAGGAAGGCGCGCCATTTGCCGGCTTCTTCCTGGTTGTCCATGTAGCGGCCGGCGGTGTCGAGCAGTACCGCTTCGGAGCTGAAGAACCAGTCACAGTTGCGCGTACCGCCCAAGCCCGCAACCCTTGCGCCTTCGCGGTCGGCGTACGGGAAGGTGAGGCCGGACTGGTAGAGCATGGTGCTCTTGCCCGAAGCAGGCTGGCCGATTACCAGGTACCAGGGCAGGGCATACAGAGCATCTTTGTTCGCCCCAGCCTTGCCCGTGCCTTGTAGGCGCTCAATGCTTTGCAGCAGGCGTTCACGCAGCAGGCTCACTTCTTCGCGGTCCTGCGGGTTGGCATTGAGCACGGCCTGATCGGCGTCATCGCGCAGCAGCGCTTCCAGGTCGTGGTGATTGGACACGCCACGGTACATCAGCAATACATAGGCGGCAGACAGAAGCACGAACACCCCGATACCGGCAAGCAAGCTATAGAGCGAGGCAAAGCCCAGCGCCACGCCGACTGCCCAGACCAGGAAAATGGCCAGGAAAAACACCACACCGAGTACATACGGTTGGTATTTGAAGAAGTAGTACTTGAGCCTGTTCATCAATACTGTTCGTCCCGAGCACTGGCAAAGCGCTCAATGAAATCGTTCAGGGCCAGGTCATCGGCAGGCAGCGTCAACGCGGCGCCTGCCGCTGGCTGTGGTAAAGGGTCCAGCAGGTTATAGCGCTCGCTGCTGTCGGCAACGCCAGTCAGCACGCGGTAGACCTCATCACTGCCGCGCGACACGAAGCAAAGCAGGCCAGGGCGCATGAAATCGTCCACCAGCACGCTGACGTCGGGCATCCCGCCCGTGCCGCGCAGGCGTGAGAGCAGCGTGCACCAGAGGTCGGCCATCGGTCGTTTGAGGCCGCTCTGCGCTGGCAACGGTAGGCTGATCGCAGCAGGTTCTTGTTGCTGCAGGGCTGCGCGCAGGCGGTACAGGCTGGCCATGCCGGCTTGTGTGTCGAACTCTGGGTAGCTGTGGCGCAGCGGCCGGGCGATGTCGCGCAGGTTAAAATCGCGCAAGAACTTTTCGTGCACGCGGCGGTAAAGGTCGAGGTCTTGCACTGTCCAGCCGCGCATGGCCTTGATCCGGGCGAATAGTTCGGCCATGTCGGTGCCTTGGGCTGCCTGCATCAGCAACGGTTTGATCTGCCCGGCAAACAGCTCGCAGAGAATATGCGGGCTGATGAACTGCGCGTCGTGCTCCACTCGGATGCTCTGGAACACCATGAACGGGTAACGCCGGCCGCTGGTGTCGCGCGAGCTGATGAAGCCGCCGAGCAGCCAGTGCCCGCTGCGGCTGCGGTAACAGAAGAAACACACCGGCAACGCGTCAAAGCGCTCGCGCCAATCGGCCTGCGACTGCATGCGGCCCAGGCCGTTCTGCAGCCATAGGTCGAACTCGCAAACCTCGGGCAGGGCACCGTTGAGGCTGACGAAGTCGGCGCTGGCGGGGACTTTGCCGAAACAACCGATCATCAGTTCACCCGCGCACTGTCGTTGAGCACGCTCAGTGCCTTGACCTGAGCCAGGTCGGTCATCTTCACGCCGCCGTAGTTGCGCACCACCAGGCTCACCGGGCCGGCCACCGATTGCCAGGTAAAGCGCTGCTGAATGGTGTCGAGGTCGTTGACCCGGGCACTGTCGTTCATTTTCAGCAGGCCCCAGCGGCCGGGGTAGTCGAACACTGTGATGCGCTGGCCTTCGAGGGTCACTACGTCCAGGCGTGCACCCGGTGCATTGTTGCTGCCTGGCCAGGCGAAGCGGTTCCAGCTGGTGCGGCCGTTTCGGTAGTGTTGTTCCTGGCCGTCGAGGGTGAAGATGATGTCGGTGTAGCGCGCCGATGGCTCCAGCATGATTTCAAAGCCGTTCTCGCGGTCCGACAGGCTAGCGATGACCTGGCCAACGGAGCTGGCCTTGTCGATACTGTCGACCATCTTCGTGTTCACCAATGGGCTGCTGCTGTTACCGGTACCCATGCCCAGGCCTTCACCGCCGGCCAAGTTGCCGATTTCGTTGCGTTTGAAAGCCGGCAGCAAGCCGTTTTCGGGGTCGACGAAGCGTTGCAGGTCTTTGACCGAGGCTTCGTTGTTGCTGCTGGCGACGATCGGGTAACGGTGAGCCATGACCTGTTGCCATGGGCGGGCTATATCTTGCGCCCAGGCTTTGGCGATCTGCTGACCGGCCGGGTCGCGCAGGGTTTCCCAGGTGTACTGCAGGGGCGAATTGAAAAGGCGCAGCAGCGAATCGGACAAGCTGCCGGCACTTGTGTCGACGCTGGTCTCTACGTAGTTGCGTACCAGGGTTACTTCCGAAGGCTGGCCCTCGAGGGTTTCGCTGATCAACAGTTTGCTGTTCTTGCCGACGTCCTGGGAGCGCTGGATGTTGCTCAGGCGTACCTTCAGCTTGCGCAGCGCGGCCAGATAGCGGTCCATCACGGTGCTGTCGGCGCCTTCGGCGTTCTGCGTGGCAAACAGCCGCGATACCGGCTCGAAACGCTTGGCCAGGCTGGCGTCGTCAACGCGAGGCAACTTGGCGACAATGGCGGCCCCTTGTGCGCCCTGGCCGGCGAAAACGCCCTTGATGCTGCTCCAGAAACCGTCCTCGACAACACTGGTCTGCGAGGTGGAGGCTTGTTTGGGCAGGTCCCAGTCTGTGTTGTGGTTGACGGCCGCCAGCAGGCTCTTCACTGGCGAGTTCTGCACGTCACTGAGGACCGCCAGGCGCTCGCTGGCGTTGGCCATGTCGGTGAAATGACGTACACCAACGCCTTGCAGCAAGGTGAACCAGGCTTCGGCATAGTCAGACTTGTAACGGGCCAGCAGTTCACGCATGAAGTTGGCTTTTTGCACGAGGCCGTTGCCGCCTTCGCCATCGAGTACCCAGTCGCTGTCGTTGCGCAGCTCGCCCGAGAGCAGCTTGATCAACTCGGGCTGGACGAATTCCTCCCAGCCCTGACGAGTATAAATGGCAGGGACAGATTCGGCAGAGAACAGCTGGTTGCGGCTGTTAGCCGGGACCATGTCGGCAAGCGTCAACGCCGGGTATTGGCGGCCGGACTCCAATTGCAGGCGCAGGTATTCGCGGTCGACCAGGGAGCTGGCGATCATGAACGAGCGCAAGCTCTGCCGTGCATCGGTGACCAGTTGCTCATTGCGACGCAATGCTGGGGCGCTGCCCAGCTGCAGGTAACGCACATAGGTTGCGCTGTTGGCGGCGATCAACTCTTGGCTGATGTCTAGCCCTTGCGCTTGTGCTGCCTGTGCCCAGGCGCGCGGCAACTCGGTGGCGACGAAGTCGGCGTCCGGGTGCGCCTGCGGGTGGGTCAGGATCAGGTACAGTTTGAGCGCGCTGTAGGCCTCGATTACCGATGCAATCTGCTGCTCGCTGAGGCGCCCGAGGCTGTCCTCGGACAGCGAAAGCCCCGCGGTAAGTGCAGTGTCTTCGGACGAGTCGGCGCTTGATACCGAGCGCGCCTTGTCCTGCAGTGCATCGAGCGCGCGCCGGCGGCCTTCCTGGCCGGCCTGGCTGACCGCTGACGTAAGTTGGCCGAGGGCCTGGTTATCACTGCGTGCAACGCCGGTGACCAACGCAGCACTGGCGGGTGCCTTGAACACTTTGACGGACTTGGCAGGTGCAGCATTCGCGGCGGTTGCCTTGGCCGTATGACGTTTGTCGGTTGCGGCCAGCGGGGTGCGGTCTACGGTTTCGGCAAATTGGTTTAGTACGCGCAATTGCACCTGCAGCTGCTTGCCAATCGGTTCAAGTGCCTGGGTACGCAATTGCTGCAGGTAAGCCTTACGTAACGGGCCGAGCAGGTCAGTGCCACTGTAAAGCCCCGCGCCCAGTGCCAGGGGCACACCTTCGCTGTCATAACCTTCGAATTCGCCGAGGTGGCGGCGCAGTTGCTCCATCGCCTGGCCGGAAGCCAGGCGCTCGGCCTGGTCGGGTGCCTGTTCCAGCTCGCTGAGGTCGCCACCGATGTTGGCCAGCACCTGACGGTTGTTGTGGAACGACACACCTTCCCACGCCAGCAGGGCGACGCCGGCAAGCGCAGCAGCCCCGGCGAGGGCCGGCGTGAGGGCGCGGGTACGCCCTTGGCGCGAATAATAGAGGCTCAGGTTACGGTCGGGGAACACCACATTGCGGAACGTCCCGGTGATGAAGTAGCTCTTGTCGCCAACCTTCTGCGCGGGCTTGCCGGCAGCCGCGCGATCACTGGCTTGCAGCGCGTAGTGCGCGCCCAGCGCATCTTCATAGACCGGTGGTAGTTGCTCATCGGTTTGCAGTGCACTGGTGAAATACACACCGCGCACGATCGGTGGCGTACGGCCATCGGCGGTGCGTTCGAACTGTTCGAGGAAGCCGCCGAGCACCGTGGACAGCTCGGCAAAATAATTGGGGAACTGCAGCAATTCGACATTGGCCGTGTTGCCAGCGCCGTTCAGTTGGACGTCTACATGCTCGCGTACACTGGCCAGCAACTGGTTGAAGCGCTCTTCGGCCACGGTACGTAAGCCCTTGCTGCGCACGTCGGCCAGCGGGAAAGTCATGCCCAGTGGTTGCTGACGCTGGGTATTGTCCAGGCTTTCGAAGGCCTGATTGAACCCTGGCAGCAGGTCGGTCTTACTGAGCATCAGGTACAGCGGCGGGTTGACGCCGAGGCACTCGCTGTACTCGTCAATGCGGTTGACCAATCGTGCGGCGATGGCCTCACGCTCGGCGACCGTCGCGCAGATGATTTCTGGCAGGCTGACCACCAGCACCAGGCCGTTGACGGCAGGCTTGCTGCGTTGTTTGCGCAGCAGCTTGAGGAACGAGGCGAACTCGCTAGCTGAGGCATCGTCACGCAGGTAGCGGCCGGCGGTATCAATTAGGACGGCGTCGGGGCTGAAGTACCAGTCGCAGTGTTGGGTGCCACTGTCGAAACCATTGGCCTGAGCACCGGCAATCGACGCGGACAGCCCGGAGCGGGTCAGCAGCGAGGTTTTGCCTGAGGCCGACATGCCGATCACCAGGTACCAGGGCAGGTCGGACAGTGCCGCCGCACCGCCGCCGCCCGCCGAACGTGCCGAACGCAGCATGGCGATGGCGTGCTTGAGGCGTTCGCGCAACACATGCTGGTCGCGGAACTCGCCTTCGCTGCCCAGCGAGCGGTCGACCTCCAGTTGCACCAGGTTCTCGATATTCTGCTCGGCACGGATGCGGCGGTACTGGCGCAACACCACCAGCAACAGGCATACGGCGCTGAACAGCGTCATCGCTACATAGACCTGCTCTTGCGAAACCTGCCAGCGCGGCAGGGCGAACCAGCAGGCCAACAAGCCAATGGCCCAGACCAGCGCCAAGGCAAACCAGAAATTTTTCAAACAGCGCAATAGTGCTTTCATGTCTTCCTGACCGTACTGAATTAAACGCCGAACAGCCGTCGGACCTGATCTGCCAGTGCAGCGACTTCCTTGCCCAGTAACCAGTCCAGGGTCAGGTAGACCGCCCCGCAGACCAGCGCGATGAGCACCAGGTAAAGCCACAGTGGCACTTCGTAACGCAGCATCTGCGACACCTGGTCGGGCAGTGCCCACTGCGGGGCGAGTGCTTTGCGGGGGGCCCGGTGGCGGGCGATGTCCTGGCCCAGGGTGTTGGCTATGTAGCGCAACTGGTCCTTCTGCTCGAGGCTGTATTTGCCTTCGAAACCCAGCGCAAGGCACAGATGGTAGACCTCGAGAACGTCCAGGTTGCGTTTGACGTCCGTGCGCAGGCTGTCGAGCTTGTCGAAGAAGCCCTGGCCAGCCAGGTGTACGCCGAAGTACTGGAATTGCAGCGGGTTGATTTCGATCTGGTTGCGGATTTCGCTCGGGCCTGCGTTCAGCACGCTTTCGTCGAGGAAGGCGCACAGTGCGTACTGGGCATCCTTGACCTGTTCGACGCTGTAGTTGGCACGGCGTGCATCACGCTCCAGCGCGGGGAAGAACTCATCGACGCTGGCCCGCAGGCGTTTTACGTCAGCGACCTTGTTGCCCCGGCGGATCATCAGGGCCATGGTCAGGAAGTCCTTGACCAGGTCCTTGAGGGTCGAGGCCTGTTCGATAGCGGCAACGCCGCCTGGCATTACGGCAACAGTCATTTGAGCACCGCCATCAGTTCGAGCTTGAGGTTCTTGAAGGCACTGGGTACGTAGAAGGCGATGGCATTGGCGCCCATCATGCGTTCATACACACGTCCGTGGGGTTCGATTGCGAAGTACTGGTTGTCCAGGCGTACCGGAATGGCATTCGGTGTACGTACGCAATGGTTGAGCGTGGCACCGGGCATTGCGGTGTTGACCACCACTTCGATGTCCTCCGGCGAGCCGACCTTGAACGCCCGGGGCACCAGTTCCAGCACTTGGGCGCCAGGCATGTCGGCGTGGACCGAGAAGTAGAAATCGGCCTCTACCAGGCGTGGGTCGTTCAGGCGGCCGACGTAATACGAGGGGCGTGTCTGGTCCAGCGGAATCGGGATGTATTGGTTGGGCACGACGCTGTTGAGCAGTTCGCGCACCAGCCGGTCGAGCTTCATCATCGAGGCGGCCGGGTCCTGGTGGTCGTAGGCCGGGATATCGTCCAGCCGGGCGTTGAGCGAGAAGGTCAGCAAGCTGCCGGCCAGTTCGGCGAGGAACCGATACAGTTGTTCCGGGTGCAGCTGCGGGTGCTGTAGCAGGTGCGCAAGGCCGGGGTAGGCGCGGTTGACGGTGTATAGCAGCCAGAACAGGCTGACGTCGCTGGACCCGAATTCGGCTATCTGGTCAGCGCGCTCGCGCCGGCGGCCCGACAAGGTCTCGCTTTTGCTGTGCAGCAGGGCCAGCAGGCGCTGGGCGATAGTCAGCAAGGTTTCGTGGGCGCCCAGGTGCAATGCCGGGTGGACGAACTGGCTGTCGATGCTGAAAGTGTTGAGGTTGTTGCGCTGCAGCTGGAGCAGCGGGCAATAGCTGTAGCCGTCCAGCGCATCGCCATCGACCAACAGCACCACGTTCAGGCGCAGGCTAGTGATTTCGTTTTCCAGGTCACCTTCGTTGAGGTCGGGCAGCGTATCGAACGCTTTGCGGTAACGGCGGGCACCGCTGCGCTCGGCACCTTCCTCAAGGTAATTGGCGCTGTAGGGTTCTGCCAGCTTGAGGGCGGCGTACACCTTCAGGCCAGACCCCTGCATCACCTCCTTGAGGTCGCGGGCGGCCGGCAGCGGATCGTGCTGCGGCGCATCGAATACCGAACCATCAGGGAACACGAGGTGCAGGCGTTTGAGCTGCAGTACACCGCTGCTCAACGCCTGTTCGTCGACTTCCAGCGCCTGAACACCCCAGTGGAACGGCGACGAACGCAAGGTTGCCTGGGCGAGTTGATGCTGGTGGAACTCGTCCTGGTACTGGAAGTGCTGGGGCAGGAGGAACATCCCCTCCGACCACATCACACGGCTTTTCTTACTCATGGATACCTTCCAGTGCAGAGTCGAACAGGTTGTTCACTGATTTCTTGATGGATTGGTCGGCGGCCTCTTCGGCAGCCTGCTGGGCAGAGTCCAGCGCCTTGGCCTGCAGTTCCTGAGCCACGGTCGGTTGTGCCTGCGGGGGCTGCGCGGGTTGCAAGGTGGCGATGGCCTGCTGTGAGGGCATCTGCAGCACGTCCTGGCCGCGCTCGGCGGTGATCTCGTTGCGGTCCAGCAGAATGCGACCACCACTGGAAGAGAACAGGATGCCGTCCTTGCGGAAGGCGTCAGCGTTGAAGGCCATCTTCCAGCGCCCACCGCTTTCGTCGCGGAAGAACGCGGCAACGGCGACGTAGCGGGCCTGCTTGGTCAGCGGCCAGCGCTGGATGTCGCCGATGCCTGGCAACACCACCAGCTCACGGGTATCGAGCAGGGTGTTGCCCAGTGCTTGCTCCGGGTTGTCCAGCAGCGTGTCGGCGTCACTGCTGATGAAGCGTTCCAGGCTGGTGAGCTGATAGATACGGGTGACCACCGACAGCGGCGTGCCGGTTGCGTCCGGATTCAGCCGGTTGCCGCCGTCGACGGTCAGGGTCACCTGCTCGTCGCTGCTGAACAGCATGTCGCCTGCCCAAGTGTCATCCACTCGCTTGCCAACCCGGTCTGTGATGCCACACGCGCTGAGCGCCGACGCCACGATCAATACACCCAGTAACCTGCCCATTGCACTGCTCCTGAAATCTCGGTCTGGCAGCGCCCGAACGGTGCGGGCTGCTGCTGATGGTCCTTGCGTCAACGGCTGCATCTCTTACGCCAGGCTGTAGGCGAAGCCGCCGGCTTCATCCAGGTCGATGCGCAGGCTGTTGATCGGCTGATCATCCGCCATGCGCGCCAGTACGCGGTCGGCCAGCTCCGGCATGAGGCTGCCCGACAGAATGTTGTCGATGTTGCGCGCGCCGCTGTCGACCTCGGTGCAGCGCGCGGCAATTGCCGGTACAAGCGCCGGGCTGAAGTGCAAGTGCGCCTGGTGGTTGCGTTCGAAGCGCTGACGGATGCGCTCAAGCTTGAGGCCGACAATGCGTTCGAGAATGGCGTCCTGCACCGGGTAGTAGGGCACGATGCTCAAGCGGCCCAGGAAGGCCGGCTTGAACACGGCATTGAGTTGCTCACGCAGGTCCTCGACCAGCTGTGCCGGCGCAGGGGGCTGTTCGGCACCCAGACAGGTACGCATGATGTGATCGGTGCCGACGTTGGAGGTGAGGATGATCACGGTATTGCGGAAATTGATCTCACGCCCTTCGCCATCGTCCAGAACACCCTTGTCGAACACTTGGAAGAACAGCTCGAGCACGTCCGGGTGGGCTTTTTCCACCTCGTCAAGCAGCACCACACTGTAGGGCTTGCGCCGCACCGCTTCGGTCAGCACGCCGCCTTCGCCGTAGCCGACATAACCAGGGGGCGAACCTTTGAGGCTGGAGACGGTGTGCGCCTCCTGATACTCGGACATATTGATGGTGATGACGTTACGCTCACCACCATACAGGGTGTCGGCCAGCGCCAATGCTGTTTCGGTCTTGCCCACGCCGCTGGGGCCGAGCAGCAGGAATACACCAATGGGTTTATTCGGGTCTTCCATGCGCGCCCGGGAAATCTTGATGCGCTTGCCGATCTCGTGCAAGGCATGATCCTGCCCGAGTACACGCTCCGCCATCAGCGCAGGCAGGCGTTGGACAGTGTCGATTTCGTCGCGCAGCATCTTGCCCAGCGGGATACCGGTCCAGCCCGAGATGACTTCGCCAATGGTCGCGCCATCTACCAGGGCGTGGACCAACGGTTCTTCGCCTTGCACATCGGCCAGCTGGTTGCGCAATTGGGCGAGTTCGGCGCAGTTGTCGGCATCGCTGGTCTCGCTGAGGGTGTGGATCTGGCGTACCAGCTCCAGCTCACGCTGCCATTGCAGATTTAGACGCTGCTGGCGTTGGGTGGCCTGTTCGATCTGTTCGTGCAACTGTTCGAGTCGGCGCTGGTGGTCGCTACCTTTGCGCTGTTCCTGTTCCAACAGGTTGATTTCAGCCTGCAGGTGCTCGACCAGCCGCAGGCAGTCTTCCAGGCGCCCTGGTTGCGAGCTTTGGCCCAGCGCAACCCTGGCACAGGCGGTGTCGAGCACACTGACGGCCTTGTCTGGCAGTTGCCGGCCGGTGATATAGCGGCTGGATAGGCGCACGGCTTGAACCAGGGCATCGTCCATCACCGCTACGTGGTGGTGCTCCTGCATCTTGGTCAGCAGGCCACGCAGCATGTAGATGGCCTGGTCCTCTTCAGGCTCCTCCACTTTGACCACCTGAAAGCGGCGGGCGAGTGCGGCGTCCTTCTCGAAGTACTTCTTGTATTCGGCCCAGGTCGTGGCTGCGATGGTGCGCAACTCGCCGCGTGCCAGCGCGGGCTTGAGCAGGTTGGCAGCGTCGTTCTGCCCGGCCTGGCCCCCGGAGCCGATGAGCGTATGGGCTTCGTCGATGAAAAGGATGATCGGGTGGAGACTGCGTTTGGTTTCTTCGATCACCGATTTCAGGCGGTTTTCGAACTCTCCCTTGATCCCGGCACCTGCCTGCAGCAGGCCCAGGTCGAGGGTGTGAATAGCGACATCCTTGAGTGGGGATGGCACATCACCCAGAGCAATGCGTAACGCCAGGCCCTCAACCACAGCGGTCTTGCCGACGCCAGCTTCGCCCGTGAGGATAGGGTTGTTCTGACGCCGACGGGTCAGGATGTCGACCATTTGACGCACCTCGGCTTCACGCCCTAGTACCGGGTCAATCCGGCCTTCGCGGGCGCTGCGGGTCAGGTCGACGGTGTATTGGTCGAGTGCCGGTGTCTTGCCGGAAGAGCGTACAGGCGATTGACTGCCGGCATCGGCGTGCAACGGGGCGGCGAGCTGAGCTTCGCCACTGGCGCTGATCAGGTCCGCCAGGTTGGCGCGCAGGTCGTCGACATTGATCTTTTCCAGCTCGCCCGCGCTGGCCAGCAACAGGCGGCGCAGGTCAGGGTCGTTGAGTAATGCCAGTAGCAGGTAGGCACTGCGAATCTGTTGAGTGCCGTACTCTATTGAGGCAAGGACCCAGGCGCGCTCTATGAGCTGCGTGATGTGAGGCGACAGGGCAGGGGTGCGGGTGTTGCCGGTCTTGAACCCTTCAAGAGCCTGTGCCAGCTGTGACTGCAGGCGCTCGATCACTACGTCGTAGTGGCGCAGCACGGGACGCAAGTCGTTGTCGTCGCCTTCGAGCAGTTGCAGCATTACGTGCTCGATGTCCACTTCGTAGTGACGCTCGGCCAGGCACAGCGCGGCCGCGCTCTCGGTGGCACTGCGGCAGGTGTCGTTGAGCTTGGCAAACAAGGACTTAAGGTTCACAGCGAGACCCCATCAAAAGGAATACTAAAAATGCCACAGCGGGCAGGCTTGGCCTGGCTGCCGGGCCGCTTCAGCCAGCCCAGCCAGCCCAGCGCCACGCCGCCTTCGCGGCCCAGGCGGGCAACGGGTACGGCTTCGGGTTTGAGTTGTGGTGCCAATTCGAAATCGAGGCTGGGGCCGAGGTAGAAACGCACCAGCTCGACCAGCTTGCGGTGGTTGTCGGTACCGGGTAGGAAGCGTTGATAATCGGCCAGTTCCAACGGGCCGATTTCGATGCGCACGCACGACTGGTAGTCCCATACGCGGTTACCGGCGACCGTGCTTTGGCCCAGCTGGGCGTTTTGCCGACCCAGCCGCGTACATTGCTCTGGCTGCGGCTTCAGCCAGCGCCCGGCGAACTGGCGCAGCGTGAAATTCAGGCCGAAATAGAAGCACAGCATCGCCTGCAGATTCTGCGCGTTGCGCGGTCGCTGGGTGAACAGGCCAGCGAAGTGGCTGAACAACTCGTGGCGCAGCCCTGGGCCTGCTTCGTCGAATTTGCGTTTTTGCCCTTGCTCGCCAAACCCGATCAGGTTGAGCAGATAGCGCTCGAAGTCCGAAGCACCCTTGCGTTCGTGCTCGATGTGGAACTTGTACTTTTGCCAAGCCTGGTAAAACAGCGCGACCATCCGGTGAGAGAACAGGTCCATGAAGGCGTGCGCGGCATCGTCGCGGTGCTGAATATGACGGTTCATCAGCAGCTCGGTGTAAGGCCGTGGCAGCACGCCGGACGGCCCGACCAGGCCCATGAAGGTAACCTGCACTTCGGACAGCGGTTGATCGTTGACATTGGTACGCTCGGCCCGCTCGAACTTCAACTCGCTGACTTCGCTGACCGGGAAGTTCAGCGACAACTGCGAGCGAAAACGCAACGGGTCGTCGTGCGGCCGCGTTTCCGGGTCTATGCGACCCGACCTGCTGTAGTGCAGGCGCAGTAGCCGTACCAGTTGGAAAAATTCGAACCGGTATGGCTCCGCGCGTGCCTGGTCGATCAGACCAGGGGTTGATCGCCGGTTCTGGCTGGCCATTGTACGATTCTCTTTTCCCGCTGGCGGGTACGAAGGGTAAGTTGGGTAAAGCTGTTGACGGTGCAGTACTGGCCGAAAAAGTGGTCCAGGATCTTGCCGAACAAGAAGACGCCGCTTCCGATGTACTGGCTTTCGTCGAGTTCCAGGGTAATGCCGACACCGCGTACGAAGTTTGGCCGCGGATGGCCGATGCGCGCGACTACCGGTTCACTCTTGATCGAGAGAATGCCGCCGATCTGCTTGCGTACGGCCAGCCCGCGCCGATAGTTGTAGAGGCTAAGCATTTCCTGTAGTACCTCTTTGCCCTGGGAAACCAGCGACAAGTGGTTCAAAGACAGGTGGGAAACCAGCCGCCAGATCAGACCATCGCCCAGCGGTACCCGGGCCGTGGCCGTAGGCTTGCGCAGCATGCGGATGCTGTCGACCACGCCATCCTGGTCCAGGCTGAAATCGCTCTGGCTGCCGCCATAGCCGAGCAGCTGCGGCAGGTCTCGGTTGCTGCAGGTCAAGGCGATACTCAAGGTGTCGCTGCTGGTGTCGATCAGGTCCAGTTCGCGATCGACCACGCGGATCATCATGTCGGTGCCGGTCTGGCTGCCGCGACGCGACGGTTGGCGACGGCCGATCCAGTAACAGGCATCAGGCCCGAGTTCGCCGCGTGGCTCGAAGAATGGATTGCATTCGCTGACCTTGTCGTTGCCGGCGAGTTTACGCACCCGCTGTACGCGATCGATCGACACCACTTCGGCATTGCCTTGCAGCCGCACGTCCGGGGTGACCGGATATTCGTGCTGGGCGTGCGTCAGCTTTATCGGCTCGGCCTGTTGCTTGAACAGGTTGATGATCGGCGTGCAGCCTAGTTTGAAGTTGTTGCGCCCGATGTTCTGCGCCAGACGCACCAGGCGCTCGCCAAGTTCGTATTGGGCGAAGTAGAAATTGATCTCGATCGTTTGCAGGTCACGACCGGCCAGGCTTCGCTTGAGCCCACCGAGGTCGAAGAACATGAATTTGTCGGGGAAGGTGAAATAGTCGTGCAGCAAGCGGTAGCCGGTGAAGGAGCGGGGGGAATAGTCCACCAGACCATCGGCAGCCTCGAAGCCGACTGCTCGCAGAGCGTCTGCTGGCAGGCCGATTTCGCGGCGCTGGCCGTTTTCTGTGAAACTCAAGGTGGCTTTCGCCAGATTGTTGAAAAGAAGTTCGTACAGTTGCAGCATCAACGTGCTTTCGCCGTCGAGGAAGAACCGCAGCGAATGGATGTCCAACTGGCCGAAGTGCAGGTCTGTAGTAGCTGCCAGGCCAATTTTCAGGTGGGCGACCAGGTCGGCGCTGTGGCCGTTGAACACTGAGCGCTCGAGCTCGGCAAACGATGCCTCGTGCACGACGATGGGCCACAGCTGCACCGGGTAGCAGGTGCGGAACCGGCATGCGACGCCCTCTACGCTGCGTGAGGTGATTTCGGTATGACGGGCAATGTCGTAGCGCGTCGTCAGCGACGCCCGGTTGCCAGCAGAGAATTCGGCGATCGACAGGGCCGGCGTGGGGCGAAGGTAGTGCGGGTACAGGACCTCGAGAAAAGCCTCAACGATCTCTGGAAACTCGTCATCAAGCTTTTTATGGATGCGTGCAGAAAGGAAGGAAAACGCTTCGATCAGGCGCTCGGTGTGGGGATCTTCGCAGTTGTCCCCCTCGATCAGCAGGCGCGAGGCGATTTTCGGATACTCGCGCGCAAATTCCTGCCCGAGAAAGCGCAGGTGCGAGAGTTCCTTTTCGTAATAGGGCAGCAGGTCGTCGAGCATCAGTTGAGGTTCTGCACTTTGTATTCTTGGGTATTGACCTGCAATACCGCGTCGAAGGACACCTGGCGTGTGGCGTCCTGCAGGTGCAGCACGGCATCGACCCTGAAAGTCAGCATGCGGTGGCCTACCTGCTGGTTCATCAGTTGCACGCGTACTGCGCGAAAACGTTTGTCACCCACGCTGATGGCACGCTCCAGCTGGGCCTGGATCAACCGCCGATCCTCGGGGTTGAGCACTCCTTTGCTGGTGAAGTCCGGCATGCCGTACTCAAGGATGGTGCCCGCCAGTTGAGGGTGGCTGCCGAGCCGGTCGGCGACCAGGCACTGGCGGGTATTGACCAGCACCTCAAGATCGCGGATCAGGCTGGCTTTATAGTCGGCCAGAGAGCACAGGCGCTTCGAGACCGCCTCGCTTGCGTGATGAGGAGCATCATCAAGCAAGCGATCCAGCAGTGTTGGCACCAATTGATAGTGACGGCTCATGGGTGTACTACGCCTTCCTGGCTTGGGTCGATCAGCTACGAGTAGACTGCGGCAGTTCGGCGACCAATCGCAGCGAGGCGGTCAATTCATCGAGCTGGTAGTGCGGGCGCAGGAACGCCACAGCCTTGTAGGCACCTGGCTTGCCTGGCACTTCAACCACTTCGACACTGGCTTCGCGCAGCGGAAACTTGGCCTTGGCCTCCTGGCTTGCGGTGTCGTCGAGCAGCACATAGTCGGCCAGCCATTCGTTGAGGAAGGACTCGACATCCTTGCGCGAAGCGAAGCTGCCGATCTTGTCGCGCATGATCGCCTTCATGTAGTGGGCAATGCGCGAGGTGGCAAAGATGTATTGCAACTGCGCCGACAGGCGTGCGTTGGCATTGGCGATGTCGGTGTTGTATTGCTTTTGCTTCTGCGCCGACTGGGTGCCGAAGAAAGCGGCGTAATCGGTGCCTTTGCAGTGTACGAGGGGAATGAAGCCAAGGTCCGACAGCTCTTTCTCACGGCGGTCGGTAATGGCGATTTCGGTTGGGCACTTGAGGGCGACTTCACCGTCATCGGTCTTGAAGGTGTGGGTAGGCAGGCCTTCAACCAGGCCGCCGCCTTCCACGCCGCGAATGGCGACGCACCAGCCGTAGCGGGAAAACGCATCGGTCACGCGGGTGCCCAACGCGTAAGCAGCGTTCATCCAGAGGTACTTGTTGTGGTCGCGGCCGTCGACGCTCTCTACGAAGTTGAATTCATCGACGGGAACGGTGTCCGGACCGTAGGGTAGGCGCCCGAGCACATGCGGCAGCGTCAGGCCGACATAGCGCGAGTCCTCCGACGCGCGGAATGACTTCCATTTGGCGTATTCGACTGTGTCGAAAATCTTTGCCAGGTCGCGCGGGCCAGACATGTCGGTGAATGAGTCCCAGCCGAACAGCTCCGGTGATGCTGCGGAGATGAAGGGGGCGTGGGCTGCGGCGGCGACATGGGAAATTTCTTCGAGCAGATACATGTCTTCCGGGCTGCGGGTGAACTCATAGTCGCCAACCAGCATGCCGAACGGCGCACCACCAAAAGTACCGTACTCTTCTTCGTAGATCTTCTTGAACAGCGCGCTCTGATCGAATTCGGAGGCCGCTTTCAGATCGCGTACCAGGTCTTTTTTCGAGGCGTTGAGTAGCTGGATCTTCAGCGTGGTACTGGTTTCGGTCTGATCGACTTGGTACTTGAGGCCACGCCACGAAGCTTCCAGCTGTTGGAACTCGCGGGCGTGCATGATCTCGTTCATCTGCTCCGAGAGCATTGCATCGATTTCAGCAATGCGCGCATCGAGCACCGCGATCAGGTCCTTGCTAGGCGTCAGTTCGCCTTCCAATACCTGGCCGACCAGTTCACCGATCAAGTCCCGGGTTCGGCTGCGCTCGGTTTCGGAGCGGGCAACGCGGCTTTCCGAAATGATGCTGTCGAGCAGCGAGGCCTGCGGGGCGAAGGTTTCCACCTCGACCAGGTCGGTGTCCTGTTGTGGCAGTGTTTGCTTGTCGGTCATCGTCTGGCTCCTGCTTACTCTTTGCCATCGGCGGCGGGTACGGCGGCTTCGCGACCGAATTCCTTGCCCAGGGTTTTCAGCTTCTCGGTGTTCTGCAGCACGTCCATCAGCAGCTCTTCGAGCTTGTCGTTGCCGCCCATCTTGTTGCGAAGGTCGGCTAGCTTGTTGCGCACCTCAAGCAGCTTGCGCAGCGGCTCGACTTGCTTCACTACGTTCTGCGGCTCAAAGTCTTCCAAGGCGTTGAAATTAAGTTCGACGCCGAGCTGGGTGCCGTTTTTGGCGAGTGTGTTGTCGACGCGGTAGGTAAGGCGCGGCTTGATGCCTTTGAGTACGCCGTTGAAGTTGTCGCGGTCGATGAAGACGAACTTTCGATCTTTGAGCTTGGGCAGCGGCTCCAGCGGGTTGCCGGAAAAATCGCCCAGCACGCCAACGACAAAGGGCAGCTCCTTTTTCTCGATCGCATCACCGATGTCCACGTCGTAAGTGATGTGAACCCGCGGCGCGCGAACGCGGTCGAGTTTGTGCTGGGTACTTTCCTTCTTCGCCATCGTGTTCTCCAGTGCGAGCAATTCGCTGCGAATCATGGCGCGGCCCGGCGGGGGCCTGCGCGTTACAGTCCTTCGATCGTCAGCAGCAGGCGCTGACGGATTTCGTCGTTCATTTCCAGAATGTTGTCGCGGCCCACCAGCTCTTCGAAACTGGTGTTGCCGGCAATTTGCGTGCTGCTACGGATGACCGAATCGTCGGGAAGTTCCGAACGCACCGGCGAGCTGATGACGCAGAAGGGCAGGTCACCCATGCCCTTGAGGCGTTCGAAGCTCAAGCCAAAGCGCAGGCCTTCGAACAGGCGGCCAAGGCCAGGCGACTTGCTCAGGCAGTAGAACAGCACCAGATAGTGCACCACGAAGCGGTACAGCTCGGCGCTGCTGCGGTTGGGGTCGTGGATGACATTGCGAAAGCGCGCCAGCTCAAAGCCCTGAAAACCCACGACCCAGCGCACCGGGCTGGTGATGCGGATGACCTGGCCGCTGGGGACCAGGGCCTTGTCGTATTCCAGGGGGAACAGTTCGGGGGTGGTGCTGATGAGGTTGAGCGGCACTTCCAGCTCGCTGACCAGCTGGAAGGGCGCGGCCGAGCCGATGCGCTCGTAGAGTTCGATAAGCGACTGGAAGTGGCCCTGGGTTTCGCGCCCGCTGCTGCGTTGCGCCCCCTGCAGGTATTCACCGAACAGCGTTTGCGGACGGATCAGCGGCGCCGCGGTGGCGAGGTAATCGGCCGCCTGCGCCTTGAGCGCATCGGAGATTGCCCGCGTTTGGCTACGCAGCTTGATCAGTGCTTCGACATCAAACGTCTGTGTCATCGGTACATCGTCCATGAGCCTTTTTGAATCGTCCTGATACGCCGCTGGCGTGGACTGGAAACTCGGTACTGGCACATGAATATCGTGTTGCCAGTAATGCCGTGTAGGGCACCCTGCTGTAGGAGAAGTTCCCGCCGGGGCAGCGATTTTTTCCCTGTTTGTGACGCGGCGCAATGATGTCGTATTGATATTGGCCAGGGGTTTTGGGTGCGTAAAATCGGGGCTTGGGCCCGTGGGGAAGGGGTTTGAAGCGTGGGAAAACAGCTGAAAAAGAGGTTGGAAAATATTTTTCAAAAGGTGAAGCAGGTCGCATTTCTGGTTGGGTCGGGCGGTGATGCAGGGGCTTTACGGCGGGCCTTCCAATGATGGCAATGCGACGGAATACGCCGCATGCAGCAGGCGGTGGCGAGGTTTTTATGATCCAAGAGCCGGCATATTTGAGCTGCGTGTTCGACAGGATGACTGGCACGGGCTGCGCCCGTGATCGCCGGCAAGCCGGCCCACACAGAGGCAGGTGTAGGCTTCGGATATTTGACTTAGACCGCTAAACTCTTTTTTCCAGAACTGAACCTGATCGCAGAGCGAGCCCATGCCGCGATACATGGCCAACCAGCAGTGCCCCGGTTGGCACCCGGTTGCACAATAAGGGCATCATCCATCAGCCGACAGCGGCACCTGTTTACCGTTGGCACGGCGGCTGCCGGCTCGCGCATCCAGGTGTCGAAGCGAGCCTGCGCGATCGCGTAGTACTCCTCGTAATCGACCAAGCCGTTGCTGACCGGTATCGAAAGAAAATGGCGGCTGGAGCTTGCCTCGGTGCCCAAGGAAAAGCGGTATTGTGTGCTGGTGAAGGCGTAGCAGAACTGCCTCTTGGTTGCTCCTCGACCGTGTGGTTCGGCGGCAGGTCGCGGCGTTGCTAGCTGCCGTCCACGTGTACACGATTGGGCTTGATCCCGGGCAAGGCTATCTGTGCGTGCCAAGCCGCAATAAGTGAAAAGGAGATTTCAAATGCCTGCAAGGACGAGCAAACGTACGAAAAAAGCGCAGCACCCCGGCGGTGAAGTCCATGACCACCTTGTAGAACTGGACTTTTGGGTGAAGTGTGCCTACCTGTTTACCCCAGCGTTCCTGGCGCTTTTTGGCGGCCTGGATGCCGCAGGGATAGCCGTATTCATTTATCCCCTGATCAGCATCACGTACTTCATCATTCGCTACCGTTTTCTGAAAAGCGTGCCGCCTGAGCGGCTGGTACATGTAGTGCCTTGGAGCCATATTTATGAAGGGCGCAGGATTTCTGGGTTCATTCTGATCGCTTCTGTACTAGCGTGTGGGTACGCGCTGTATAATCACGTTTGGTAGATAAGTTCCCCACGTAAGATCACGTTGGATTGTACTCCTTTGGTGCCATAATCGGGCCATTTGAGAGCCCATGATCACCCCATCGCCTTATCGAACTGGCCCATCACTTGGCTTTGTATGAAAACTCCTGAAGGCGCTGACAAGCCAGCTCCAACGGTGGCAGCGATACACAACTTTTCGTACGGAGCCAAGTTGTCCTCGATGGGCGAGCCCGCCGCTTGCTGACCTACCGCTGCATCCCCAACTCGGCATCATCCAGCAGCGCCTTGGCCAACGCGCTCAGGTAATAGGACGCCCAGATCAGTTGCGGGTTTTCTTCCATCAGCCCGGTGATGGTCAGGTCGCGCACACACCCCATCAGCTCCGAGGCTTGCTCCCGGGCATCTTGGCAGGGGATGCCTGGGGCGATGCAGAACAGGGGTTGGGTTTGGCCCTCTGCCTGGTAGAACATGGTTTTGCCGGGTGTGGTGTATTCGCTTGTGTCGTCTTTTGGCATTGGTTGGCTCCCTGAAAATGCGGGTGCCTGGGCTGGCCCTTTCGCCGGAAAACCGGGCCCACACGGGTTCACCGAGCGCCTAAGGGTCGTCTACAACCTCAGGGGCGGCGCCGTGCGAGTGGTTAACTTTTGAAAGAGCCAGGCCAGGCCTGACGTGATGCGACTTAGTGCAGCGTTCTCGGCTCTGTCGGCATTTGCACTTGCGCCAAGGCCACCTCAAGCAATTTGCGCAAGGTTTCGAGCTCGTGCATGGAGGTCATGATCAACAAGGAGGAGGGCGATTTGGGTTGCATCATCATCGCCTGCTGGGCAACGGCTTCTGCGCAAAGTGCGTAGTCCGCAGCCATCATGAGTGTGTCTTCCAGGGAGTGGGAAGTGTGGGGTGGATCGGGGACTATCTTCAGCATAAAACCCTCTCAGTGCCTGTAGGGCTGCCGCTAATCCGCTGTCAAACGGAAAGGGTGGCAGCTGTTCGTGGGTTGACAGACCGAGGGCACTGAGAATCCCGGCGCACACAGAGGTGCCCCACGTACAGCTGCCATAACAGGCATTGCACATGCTCTCAGTGACTCACGGTCTGTCAAAACCGTATCGCCGATTGGCAGCGACCGGCCGAGACTATGGCCCACGTTTAGCGCGTGCAACGAAAAACAGGCGTCGGCAGTATCTTTGGGAAACGGACTACAAGAAAGGGAATTAATCTGATTTTTTCAGCCGGTTTCTGTAGGAAAACATCCCCGCCCATGTGATGTTCCACCACGTGAAACCACATTCAATTGTGCTCCCGCCCCACTCGCGCTTATCTGTCCGCAACCACGACCTGCCTAAACCGTCGTGATCTCAAAGCGAACAACAAGAACGGGACCCACCCGCGCGAGGAGATTCCACATGCAGCAACACCAGCACATCCTGGCCTGGCTCAACGACGTGGCCAGCGACCTGCACGCCATCCGCCACGATATCCACGCCCACCCCGAACTCGGTTTCGAAGAAAGCCGCACCGCGGCCCTGGTCGCGCAACTGCTCAAAGACTGGGGCTACGAAGTGCACACCGGCATCGGCAAAACCGGTGTGGTCGGCGTGCTGCGCAATGGCAGCAGCCCACGCAAACTGGGCCTGCGTGCCGACATGGACGCGCTGCCCATCGTAGAAGCCACCGGCGCTGAATACACCAGCCGCCACCAGGGCTGCATGCACGCCTGCGGCCACGACGGGCACACCACCATGCTGCTGGGCGCGGCACGCTACTTGGCGGCCACGCGCCAGTTCGATGGCACGCTGACGCTGATCTTCCAGCCGGCCGAGGAAGGCCAGGGCGGCGCCGAGGCGATGCTGGCCGATGGGCTGCTGGAGCGCTTCCCGTGTGACGCCCTGTTCGGCATGCACAACATGCCGGGGTTGCCGGCGGGGCACCTGGGCCTTCGAGAAGGGCCGATGATGGCTTCGCAGGACCTGCTCACCGTGACCATCGAAGGCGTCGGCGGGCATGGCTCCATGCCGCACCTGACGGTCGACCCGTTGGTGGCCGCAGCCAGTGTGGTGATGGCCCTGCAAACCGTGGTGGCGCGCAATATCGATGCCCAGGAGGCGGCCGTGGTAACCGTGGGCGCACTGCAGGCAGGCGAGGCGGCCAACGTGATCCCGCAGCAGGCGTTGCTGCGTTTGAGCTTGCGTGCGCTGAACGCCGAGGTGCGGGCGCAGACCCTGGAGCGGGTGCAGGCGATCATTGTCAGCCAGGCCCAAAGCTACGGCTGCACCGCCAGCATCGAACACCGCCCGGCGTACCCGGTGCTGGTCAACCACGCCGACGAAAACGCCTTTGCCCACCAGGTCGGCGTCGAGCTGCTCGGCGCCGAGGCGGTGGACGGCAACACCCGCAAGCTGATGGGCAGCGAAGACTTCGCCTGGATGCTACAGCGCTGCCCCGGGGCCTACCTGTTCATCGGCAACGGCGTGCAGCGGCCGATGGTGCACAACCCTGCCTACGACTTCAACGACGACATCCTGCTGACCGGCGCCGCCTACTGGGGCGCCCTGACCGAGCGCTGGCTCAACTAGGGAAGCTTCAAGCTGCAGCCCGCCGCCGTTTCTGGCCAACAGATTGATGGAGTGTTCCGCATGCAGACTTCACACACAGGCGCGTCGCGTACCCGGCAAGTGGTCGCGGCGGTCATCGGTAATGCCCTGGAATGGTATGACTTTATCGTGTACGGCTTTCTGGCCAGCATCATCGCCCGCCAGTTCTTCCCCTCCGACGACGAGTACGCCTCGCTGCTGATGGCCTTGGCCACCTTCGGCGTGGGCTTTTTCATGCGGCCGGTGGGCGGGGTGCTGCTGGGCATCTATTCCGATCGCAAGGGGCGCAAGGCGGCGATGCAACTGATCATCCGCCTGATGACGGTGTCCATCGCCATGATCGCCTTTGCCCCCAGCTACCTGGCCATTGGCATGGGCGCGCCGCTGTTGATCGTGGTGGCGCGCATGCTGCAGGGCTTTGCCACGGGCGGTGAGTACGCCAGTGCCACGGCGTTTCTGGTGGAAAGCGCACCGGCCCACCGCAAGGGGCTGTATGGCTCGTGGCAGCTGGTGGGGCAGTGCCTGGCGGTGTTCAGCGGGGCGGGGATGGTCGCGCTGGTGACCCACCTGTGCACGCCTGAGGCGCTGGACAGCTGGGGCTGGCGGATTCCGTTCGTGATCGGTTTGCTGATCGGCCCGGTGGGGCTGTGGATTCGCAAGCACATGGAAGAACCCGAGGAATTCCTGGAGGCGCGCAAGCAGGCCAAGGGCCAGGCGCCCGGCCTGTGGCAGGTGCTGCGGGAGCATCGGCGCAGCCTTTTGGTTTCGATGGGCCTGGCCTGTGGTGCGACGGTGTCGTTTTACGTAGTGCTGGTGAACATGCCCACCTTCGCCCACAAAAACCTTGGCCTGCCACTGGACCAGGTGCTGCTGGTGCAGATGCTGGCCGTGGGGCTGATGACCGTGGTCATCCCCCTGGCCGGAGCGCTGTCGGACCGGCTTGGCCGGCGGCCGGTGCTGATGGCCTTTACCCTGGCATTTTTCGTGATGGTGTACCCGCTGTACGTGTGGGTGGCCGCAGCGCCGTCGATCGAGCGCCTGCTGGTGATGCAACTGCTGCTGTGTACCGCCATTGGCGGCTTCTTCGGCCCGGCGCCAACCGCCCTGGCCGAGCAGTTCCCGATCGAGGTGCGTTCCACCGGCGTGTCGGTGGCCTATAACGTGGCGGTGATGGTGTTCGGCGGCTTTGCCCCGTTGATTGTGACTTGGCTGAGCAAGGTGCTCGGCACCCCGGTGGCGCCGTCGTTCTATGTGCTGTTCGCCTGCCTGTTGACGCTGCTGGGCACCTATTGCCTAAAAGAAGCACCCCGCGATGGCAAGGCTGTCGCTTTCAACCTTGGAGTGAAACCGTGAACCCGTTAGCCATCGACCCGATCGTCGCCCTCGATGCCCAGGTGCTGTCCGAGGCGATCCACGCGCGCCAGTTGTCGTGCCGTGAGGTGATGCAGGCCTACTTGGGCCATATCGAGCGCTTCAACCCGCAGGTCAATGCGTTGGTATCGCTGCGCGAGGGCGCGGTGCTGCTGGCCGAGGCTGAGCTGCGCGACCGCGAGCTGGCCGCCGGCCAGTCGCGCGGCTGGATGCATGGCATGCCGCAGGCAGTCAAAGACCTGGCGGCCACGGCGGGGCTGCGCACGACGCTGGGCTCGCCGCTGTTTGCCGAGCAGGTGCCGGCGCATGACGCCATCAGCGTGGCGCGGGTGCGGGCGAGCGGGGCGATCATTGTCGGCAAAAGCAATGTGCCGGAATTCGGCTTGGGCTCGCAGAGCTACAACACGCTGTTCGGCACCACCATCAATGCCTACGACCACAGCCGTGTGGCAGGCGGCAGCAGTGGCGGCGCCGCAGCGGCGTTGGCCATGCGCCTGCTGCCGGTGGCCGACGGCAGCGACATGATGGGCTCGCTGCGTAACCCGGCAGCGTTCAACAACGTGTTCGGCCTGCGCCCCTCGCAAGGGCGGGTGCCGTACGGGCCAACGCCGGAGCTGTTCGTGCAGCAGCTGGCCACCGAGGGGCCGATGGGGCGCACGGTGACGGACGTTGCGCGGTTGCTGTCGGTGCAGGCCGGGCACGACCCGCGCGCGCCCCTGTCGCTCAGTGACGGCCCACGTGACTTTGCCGCCGGGTTGCAGCGCGATTTCAAGGGTGTACGGGTTGGCTGGCTGGGTAACTTTGACGGCTACCTGCCGATGGAAGAGGGGGTGATGGGCCTGTGCCAGGCGGCGTTGGCAGACTTCGCCGAGCTGGGCTGCGAGGTCGAGGCGTGCCAGCCGGGGTTCGACCTGGGGCGTTTATGGCAATGCTGGCTCACCCATCGCCACTTCCTGGTGCACGGCAACCTGGGGGAGGCGTATGCCGACCCGGGCAAACGCGCCCAGCTCAAGCCGGAGGCGCAGTGGGAGGTGGAGGGTGGCCAGCGCCTGACCGCGGCGGACGTTTACCAGGCCTCGCTGGACCGCAGCGCGTGGTACCAGGCGCTGGGTAAATTGTTCGAGCGTTACGATTATTTGCTGTTGCCGGCTGCCCAGGTGTTCCCTTTCGACGCAACCGAGCCATGGCCGAAGGTGGTTGGCGGGCAGGCCATGGACACCTACCACCGCTGGATGGAGGTGGTGATTGGCCCGACCTTGGCCGGCCTGCCGAGCATGAGCGTGCCGGTGGGTTTCAACGCCGCCGGCCTGCCGATGGGCCTGCAGATCATAGGCCCGGCCCAGGCCGATCACGCCGTGCTGCAACTGGCCTATGCCCATGAACAACTGACGCGCTGGGTAGCGCGGCAGCCGCCCGGGTGTTTGCAGGCGCGCTGAAAGCCCTGGGCAGGCCCGTATCTTGCTGGGCATGATGACCATCCACGCACTGACAGGGAGGTCGAACCCATGGGTATTACCGCAGACAGCGGTGGCGTGCGCTCGGTGGAGCGGGCACTGGCGATCGTCGAACTGCTTGGCGAGCACCAGGCGCTGGGGCTCGAAGAGCTGCACTACCTGACGGCACTGCCCAAGGCCACGGTATCGCGCATGCTTGCCACCTTGCAGGAACAGGGTTGGGTCTACCGTGGCCTGAGCGACCGCCGTTACCGCTTGTGTGCCCGGCGCCTGTTTGGCGACCGCCAGCTGCGCTTGAAGCGCCAACTGGTGGAACGCGCGGCGCCGCTGCTGCTGGAGCTTTGCGAGCGCACCGGGTTGGTGGCGGACCTTTCTTCTTTCGACGGCGAGCGGCTGGAGGTGATGGAAAGCGCCATTCCGCAGGTGCTGCGCAAGCGCTACCCGCACAACTGCCAGCTCGTCGGGCAGCATGCCAGCTTGTTTCACTCGGCCATGGGCCGGGCGTGCCTGAAGGAGCTGGCGCCGGCTGAGGTGCAGCGCCTGGCGACGCATGAGCGGGTGGGCGATGAAGCGCTGTTGAGCGATATCGAGGCCGATGGGCACAAAGGCTTTGGCCAGCGCACCGAAGGGTTTTGGGAATACCCCGTGCGCTTGCCTTTCCTGATCCGGGCGATTGCCTTACCGGTGCGGGTGGAGGGGCGGCTGGCGGGCAGCATTGCGCTGCACTGGCCGCTGGACCAGGCACCGGTGGAGCGGGTGCTGAGCTTGCACCTGAACAGCTTGGCGGCGACGGTGGGGCAGGTGCAGCACGCATTGGTGAACTGAGGCGGCTGTACCGGCCTCATCGCCGGCAAGCCGGCTCCCACCGGGAGCCCACTGCACTCGATAGCGGTCTGTAGGAGCCGGCTTGCCGGCGATGAGGCCAGTGAAAACAGCACAAGCCATTTGCCCCAAAGCGGCGTTTGCAGCTATGCCTACAGTCTGACCCGGCAAATAAGGCCCCCCCAATGTTGGTCGTCGAGAACCTGTGCAAGTCGTTCGCCACCGCCCAAGGCCCGCTGGAGGTGCTGCGCGGGGTGGACCTGACGCTGGCACGCGGCAGCAGCCTGGCCCTGATGGGCGAATCCGGCAGCGGCAAGAGCACCTTGCTGCACCTGCTGGCGGGGCTGGACCGCGCCGACAGCGGGCGCATCCTGATCGATGGCCAACCCCTGGACAACCGCGGCGAAGCTGCCTTGGCACGTTGGCGGCGCGAGGGCATCGGCCTGGTGTTCCAGCAGTACAACCTCATCAGCAGCCTGGACGTGGCCGCCAACCTGGCCTTCCAGGCGCGCCTGGCGGGTCGCCATGACCCGGTCTGGGTGACGCACCTGGCCACCCGGTTGGGGCTGGTCCCGTTGCTGCAACGCTACCCGGAGCAACTGTCTGGCGGGCAGCAGCAGCGCGTTGCCATCGGCCGCGCGCTGGCCAGCAGGCCCTTGGTGCTGCTGGCCGACGAACCCACCGGCAGCCTTGACGAGGCCAGCAGCGACGAGGTGTTGGCGCTGCTGCTGCAGCTGGTGCACGAGGCGGGCAGCAGCGTGCTGATGGTGACCCACAGCCAGCGCCTGGCCGCCATGCTGCAGCGCCGCTGCGTGCTGCAGATGGGCCGGGTGCAGGGGTGATGAACAGCTTGCGGATCACCGTGCAGGCCCTGTGCAGCCATTGGTGGCGTCACCGGCTGCAGTGCATCAGCATCTTCACCGGTTTGTGGCTGGCCACGGCCCTGTGGACCGGCGTTCAGGCGCTCAACACCCAGGCGCGCAACGACTACGCACAAGCCAGTGCGGTGCTCGCCGGGCCTGCCCGCCCGCAACTGGTGGCACGCTCGGGGCAGCGCTTCGACCAGGCGCTGTATGTGCAATTGCGCAGGCTGGGCTGGCCAGTGACGCCGGTGCTGGAAGGGCGCTTGCGCCTGGCTGCAGCGCCGCAGGTTGCGCTGCGCCTGGTCGGGATCGAGCCGCTTGGCCTGTTGCCGGGCATGGCCGTTGCCGGTGCCGATGTGCAGGATTTTGACCTGCAGGCGTTCGTGGGTACGCCGGGGCAAGCGTGGGTGGGCCCGGACACGCTGCGCCAGCTGGGGCGCCAACCCGGCGAGCAGCTGACCACGGTGGACGGGCAAGTATTGCCGCCGCTTACCCTGCATGCGCAGCTGGCACCGGGTGTGGTGGTGGTCGACATCGGCCAGGCGCAGGCCTTGCTCAATGCCCCTGGGCAATTGTCGTGGCTGCTCAGCGACAGCGACCGGCCACTGCCGCGCGACATTGCGGCGAGGCTGAAGCTGCAGCCGCCCGGGGATGATGCCGACCTGCAGCGGCTGACCGCCAGCTTTCACCTGAACCTCACCGCCCTCGGCCTGCTGGCCTTCGTGGTGGGGCTGTTCATTGCCCATGCGGCCATTGGCCTGGCGCTGGAACAGCGGCGCGGGTTGATCCGCACCTTGCGCGCTTGCGGCGTGAGCTTGCAGGTGCTGCTGGCAGCCCTTGCCCTGGAGCTGGGGTTGTTTGCCGTGCTGGGCGGCGTGGCAGGCGTGGCTGCAGGTTACCTGCTGGCCGCACTGATGCTGCCTGATTTCGCCTCCAGCCTGCGCGGGCTTTATGGCGCCCAGGTGGCGGGGGAGTTGCACTTGCCGGCCACCTGGTGGCTGGCAGGCATTGCCGTCAGCCTGTTGGGCGCGTTGCTGGCGGGGCTCGACAGCCTGCTGCGTGCCGCGCGCCTGCCATTGCTGGCCTTGGCGCAGCCGCAAGCCTGGCGCCTGGCGCAAGTGCCGTGGTTGCGGCGCCAGGGTGTCGCCGGCGGCGTGCTGCTGATGGTGGCGGCGGGCTGCGGCTACCTGGGCAATGGGCTGCCCAGTGCATTCGGCATGCTGGCGGCTTTGCTGCTGGCGGCGGCGCTGGTGTTGCCGGGGTTGCTGGCGCTCTTGCTCGGCGGCCTGGCGCGGGTGTGCCAGCGCCCGCTGGCGCAGTGGTTCGTTGCCGACAGCCGCCAGCAACTACCGGCCTTGAGCCTGGCGTTGATGGCGCTGTTGCTGGCCTTGGCCGCCAGTGTCGGGGTTGGCGGCATGACCGAAGGCTTTCGCCGCACCTTCATCGGCTGGCTGGACCAGCGCCTGGCCGCCGATGTGTACGTCACGCCCCGCGACAGCGCGCAGGCGCAGCAGATCTACGCGCGCTTGCTGGCAGACCGTACCGTCAGCGCGGTGCTGCCCAGCTGGCGGGTGGACTGGCGCCTGCAGCAGTGGCCGGTGCAGGTACAGGGGGTGGATGATCACCCGTTCTACCGCCAGCACTGGCCACTGCTGCAGCAGGCACCGGGCGCCTGGCAGGCGCTGGCCGCCGGCCGTGGTGCAATGCTCAGCGAGCAACTTGCCCGGCGCCTTGGCCTGGCTGTAGGGCAGACGCTGCAGTTGCCTGGCGAGCCGCCCCAGGCCATGACCGTGGTGGGCGTTTATGCCGACTATGGCAACCCCAAGGGCCATGTGCTGGTCAACGCCGGTTGGTTGGGTAGCCATGCACCAGCGGCCAGCCTCGCGGGTTTCAGCCTGCTAGTGCCGCCTGAACGGGTGGCTGCGCTGAAGGATGAACTGCAACGGCGCTATGCCCTGGATGACAATCAGGTGGTGGAGCAGGCCCGCCTCAAAGCCTGGTCCAGCGAGGTGTTCAGCCGCACCTTTGCGGTCACGGCGGCATTGAACAGCCTGACCCTGGGGGTTGCCGGCGTGGCGTTGTTCATCAGCCAGCTGACCTTGAGCCAGCGCCGCCTGGGGCAGTTGGCGCCGTTGTGGGCCTTGGGTGTACCACGGCGCTGGCTGGCCTGGCTGAGCCTGGGGCAAACGTTGATGCTCAGCTGCTTCACCGTGCTGCTGGCGATCCCCTTGGGCCTGCTGCTGGCCTGGTGCCTGGTGGCGGTGGTGAATGTGCAGGCGTTCGGCTGGCGTCTACCTTGGCATGTATTTACCGGGCAACTGGTGCAACTGGCCGTGCTGGGCCTGTTGACCAGCCTGCTGGCCAGTGCCTGGCCGTTGTGGCAACTGGCACGCAGCCAGCCAGGCGCGCTGTTGAGGCAATTTGCCGATGAAAGCTGAAACCTTGCTATTGATGGCCTGCCTGCTGCTGGCAGGGTGCGACCCGCCTGCACCAGAACCCAAGAGTTATGCGGGCCTGGGCGACGATGCGGCGGCGTTCAGGCAGGTGATACCGGGGCATGCGCTGGTATTCCCACGGGACCATGGCGCGCATGGGGGCTTTCGTATCGAATGGTGGTACGTCACCGCCAACCTGCGCGATGCCCAGGGCCGTGACTGGGGTGTGCAATGGACGTTGTTCCGCTCGGCCTTGCGGCCTGGGCCTGAGACCTGGAACTGGAACAGCCCCAACCTGTGGATGGGCCACGCCGCGCTGACCGGCCCGGGCGGCCACCAGGTCAGTGAAACGCTCGCGCGCGGTGGGGTTGGCCAGGCGGGCGTCGAGGCACAACCGTTCCGGGCGTGGATCAACGACTGGTCGCTGCAGGGCAAACCCGGAGTCGACCGCCTGCAGATGCGGGCCAGGGGCCAAGGGTTTGGTTATGACCTTGCCCTCACCAGTGATCAGCCGCTGCTGCTGCACGGTGTGCAGGGTTACAGCGAAAAATCCGGCAAGGGCCAGGCGTCGTACTACTACAGCCAGCCGTTCTACAAGGTCAGTGGCGAGGTCGAGCGAGAGGGGCAGCGGGTCGCCGTCACAGGGCAGGCCTGGCTTGACCGGGAATGGAGCAGCCAGCCGCTGGCCGCCGGGCAAAGTGGCTGGGACTGGTTTTCGCTGCACCTGGGCACGGGCGCCAAGCTGATGCTGTTCCAGGTGCGCGAGGATCAGGGGCCGCCTTACCGCGCGGGCACCTGGGTCGATGCCCAAGGGCAGGCGCGTGCGCTGCAGGGCGGGCAGATCGAGCTGACACCGCTGGACTGGACGCGGCAGGACAATGGCAAAAAGGTGCCCACCCGTTGGCGGGTCAAGGTGCCAGCGATACAGGTGGATGTAGAGGTGGATGCGCTGGAGCCCAAGGCCTGGATGGGCACGCGCTTCCCTTACTGGGAAGGCCCGGTGCGTGTGGGTAAGGAGGGGCGTGGGTATCTGGAAATGACGGGCTATTGAGGTACTGCACCTGCCTGGGTGCAGTACCTGTGCGGGCATCGGTTTGCCGCTGGTGAGGCCCGGGCAGGCCTACTTGAAGCCCGTCACTGCATGCGGCACGTAGGGCGCTTGCAGGCGCTCCACTTCTTCGGCGCTGAGCTCGAACTGCAACGCGCCAATCGCATCATCGAGCTGCGCCACCTTCGACGCGCCCACGATCGGCGCCGAAACCCCTTGCTTGCCCAGTACCCAGGCCAGCGCCACCTGGGCCATGGGCACGCCACGCTCGCGGGCTATCTGTTCGACCACATCGATCACCCGGCCGTCTTCCACTTCGGTTTTTTCATAGAACGACTGGCCGGAAATGTCGGTACGGGTACGTTCAGTCTGCTGGCCATGCGGGCGGGTCAGCCGGCCGCGGGCCATCGGGCTCCAGGGCATCAGGCCCACGCCCTGGTCCAGGCACAGCGGGATCATTTCGCGCTCTTCCTCGCGGTAGATCAGGTTGAGGTAGTTCTGCATCGACACGAAGCGGCTCCAGCCGTTGCTGGCCGCCACCTGCTGGGCTTTGGCGAACTGCCAGGCATACATCGAGGATGCGCCGATGTAGCGCGCCTTGCCGGCTTTGACCACATCGTGCAGCGCCTCCATGGTCTCCTCGATCGGGGTGTGGTAGTCCCAGCGGTGGATCTGGTACAGGTCGACATAGTCGGTCCCAAGCCGGGTGAGGCTGGCGTCGATGTTGGCCATGATCGCCTTGCGTGACAGGCCCTGCTCGTTGGGCCGGGTGCTGCCTTCCCACATGTTGGCCGGGAAGAACACCTTGGTGGCGATCACGGTTTCTTCGCGGCGGGTGAACGCCTTCAGCAGCTTGCCCAGGATCAGCTCCGAGGTGCCGGCCGAGTAGCTGTTGGCGGTGTCGAAGAAGTTGATGCCTTGCTCCACGGCGTGGCGGATGATCGGGCGGCTGTCGGCTTCGCCGAGGGTCCAGGGGTGGGTGCCGGCGCCCGGCTCGCCGAAGGTCATGCAGCCCAGGCACAGTTTCGAAACATCCAGGCCGGTGTTGCCCAACTTGACGTACTGCATCTGCTTCTCCTCGGTGGTCGTTTGCGATGGGGGAAGCTTAGCGGGGCTGTGGGCGTGCGGAAATCCCGTATCGGTGCAGGCGAGCTCTGCAGAAATTCACAAGCGCAGCAGTGGCTTGACCTGTTGCTGCAAAAAATCGGTTACAGCCTTGATGCGCGGTGTGTTGCGCACGTCTTCATGCACGGCCAGCCATAGTTCGATGCTCATGGTCTGTGTTTCGTCCCCGATGGCCTGCAGGCCATGCTCCTGGGCCATGAATGCCGGCAGGCAGGCAATGCCGATGCCGCCGGCAGCGGCCTGGGCCTGGATGCGCAAATCGTTGCTTTGCACTACAAAGGGCTGGTGGTGGGTCTGGGCGAGCAGCCACTGTTGCTGCGCCGACTTGGCCTGGGACTGGTCGTAGCCGATATAGCGCGGCGTGCTGGTGCTGCGCAGGTAGCCGGGGGCGGCGTACAGGCGGTAATCCAGGTAACCCAGCAGGCTGGCCACCAGGGTGGGCTCGCTGGGCCTGGCCAGGGCCACGCTGATATCGGCCTCGCGGCGTGCCAGCGAGGCGCGCGACTTGCTGCCGACCAGTTTCAGGTGCAGCTGCGGGTAGCGGTTGCACAGCGTGGCCAGGCGCCGCGCAATGAGGCTGCCGAGCAAGGCGGGCGGGGCGGCCAGTACCACCTGGCCTTCAACCTGCTGCTGGCCTGCGCTGGCGAAGTGTTCCAGGGCGAAGGAGGCCTGGGTCATCTGCTCGGCGTAATCGCCCACCCGGCGGCCTTGCTCGGTCAGCACGTAAGCCCTGGGGCGGCGGTCGACCAGCTTGAGGTTGAGCGCAGCTTCCAATGCGGCGATGCGCCGGGCCACGGTGGCGTGGTCGACGCCCAGCTGCTTGGCTGCGGCCGACAGGGAGCCGGTGCTGATGAAGGCGCAGAAATGGCGCAGGTCTTCCCAATCGAACATGGCGGGCCTCTGTGGTGGAGGGCCATGATAAAGCCTCCTGGCGATTCCCACGACCTGAACCGGCCCCAACGCCGGCACACACGTTTCGCGTCAATTTCAAAAGCACCGCCATCGCTGCCAGGGCCGGCTTGCCGGCGATGGGGCAACACAAATAACTGATGCTAGGATGGCTGCCTCTCCTTACCCGGATACCGCCATGCAGCCCCTCGACCACCTGTCCTTGCACCTGTTCATCGTGGTCTGCGAAGAGGGCACCATCGCCCGCGCCGGTGAGCGGGCGTTCATGGCGCCTTCGGCTGTCAGCAAACGTATCTCGGACATCGAAGCGCGCTTTGGCACCACGCTGTTCAAGCGCAGCAAGCGCGGGGTCGAACCCACCCCGGCAGGGCTTGCCCTGTTGCGCCATGCCCGCGGCCTGACCCGGGCCATGGAGCGCCTCGACAGTGAGCTGAGCGAATACGCCGAGGGCGCACGGGGGCATGTGCGGGTGCTGGCCAATGTCTCGTCGATCATGGAGTTTCTGCCCGAGGAACTGTCGGCCTTCATGCTGGAAAACCCGTTGATCCAGGCCGATATCGAAGAGCGCTTCAGCCCCGATGTGGTCCGTGGCGTGGCGGAGGGCAATGCCGACCTAGGTATCTGCAGGAAGCCCACCGCAGTCGGCGGCCTTGAGTTCGTGCCTTATCGGCAAGACCACCTGGCGGTGGTGGTCGGTGCCAGCCACCCGCTGGCAGCGCGCACCAGCATTACCTTTGCCGAAACGCTTGGCTACGAGCACCTCGGGCTGTCGGCGTTCGCCACGTTGAACAGTTTCATGTGCAAGAGCGCCGAGGCAGTTGGCAAGGAACTGCGTTTTCGCTCGTACGTGTCGTCGTTCGATGCGGCCTACCGGCTGCTGCAGTTCGGCCTGGGCCTGGCGGTGTTCCCGCAGGAGGCGGTGGCGCGTTATGCGCCACTGTTCGACTTGCGGGTGATCCCGCTGACCGATGACTGGGCGTTGGGTGAGTTCGTCATCTGCATGCGTGACCGGCACGCGCTGTCGCTGTCGGCGCGGCGCCTGCTGGACCACTTGCTGCTGCGCGCGCCGGCCTGGCAGGTTATGCCCTGATATCCATCGCGGCTGACGATGGATCAGCCCGTGAAAGACGTCTTTTCTGCCCGCCATGCGGCTCTTAGTCTGGCCACACGCTTCAGACAGAGAGCCCCCTGATGACAACAATAACAATCAATGAAGTCGGCCTGCGTGATGGCCTGCAGAGCCTGCAGACGGTCATGCCGACCGCCGCCAAGCTGCGCTGGATCGACAGCGCGTATGCCGCTGGCGTGCGCCACATGGAAGTTGCCTCGTTCGTGCCGGCCAGGCTGTTGCCGCAGATGGCCGACGCCAAACAGGTGGTCGCCCACGCACTGACCTACCCAGGCCTGCTGGTTACGGTACTGGCCCCTAACCTGCGCGGTGCCCAGGATGCACTGGAGTCTGGTGCGCAACGCGTCGTCGCCCCAGTGTCGGTAAGCAACGCCCACAGCATGGCCAACGTACGCCGCACGCCGCAGGAAATGGTTGAGGAGCTGGGGCGCATGTGCCAGTTGCGCAGCGAGATGGGCCGGCATGACGTGCAGATGATCGCCGGCATGTCAGTGGCCTTCGGCTGCACCCGTCAGGGTGATGTGCCGCTGGGTGACCTGTGCGCATTGACACGCCAGGTGATCGAGGCGGGTTGCGACCTGGTTTCGCTGGCCGACACCACCGGCTACGCCAACCCCGGGCAGGTAGCCAAGGTGATCCAGGCGGTGCGGGCCATTGCCGGGGAGCGCCTGCGCGCCGCGCACTTCCACGACACCCGTGGCCTGGCGCTGGCCAACAGCCTGGTCGCCGTGCAGCAAGGTATCCGCGAGCTGGACGCCTCGCTGGCCGGGCTTGGCGGTTGCCCGTTCGCGCCAGGTGCCTCCGGCAATACCGTGACCGAAGACCTGGTGTTCATGCTGCAAAGCATGGGCTACGACACCGGCATCGACCTGCAGGCATTGATCGACTCACGCCAGGTGCTGCGTGATGCCTTGCCCGATGAACCCCTGTACGGCGCGCTCGCCCGCGCCGGCCTGCCGCTCAACTACTAAGGGCTACCCGCATGTCCAGACTCCCCTTGGACGGCATTCGTGTCGTTGAGATTTCGCACATGGTCATGGGCCCCACCTGCGGCATGATCCTCGGTGATCTTGGCGCTGAAGTGATCAAGATCGAGCCTACCCGTGGCGATGGCACACGGCGCTTGCTCGGCGCAGGCGCCGGGTTTTTCCGCACCTTCAACCGCAACAAGCAATGCATCGCCGTGGATGTGGAAACGCCCCAGGGCCGGGATGCCGTGCTGGCGCTGATCGACACGGCCGATGTGTTCATCGAGAACTTCAAGCCAGGGCGCATGCATACGCTCGGCTTTGACTACGCCGCTCTGCGCGAGCGCAACCGGCGGCTGATCTACGCCTCGCACAAGGGCTTTCTCAGCGGCCCTTACGACAATCGGCTGGCTCTGGATGAAGTGGTGCAGATGATGGCGGGCCTGGCCTACATGACCGGGCCGGTGGGGCGGCCGCTGCGTGCGGGCAGTTCGGTGAACGACATCATGGGCGGCATGTTCGGCGCCATCGGTGTGCTGGCCGCGCTCAACGAGCGCAACAGCACCGGCGTTGGCCGCGAGGTACAGAGCGCACTGTACGAGAACTGCGTGCTGCTGGCCGCCCAGCACATGCAGCAGTTTGTGGTCACGGGGGAGGCGGCAGCGCCAATGCCAAACCGTATCAGTGCCTGGGCCATTTATGATGTGTTCACCTTTGCCGGGGGCGAGCAGATGTTTGTCGCCGCCACAGGGGAGGGCCAGTGGCAGGCGCTGTGCACCGTGCTTGGCCAGGCGGCATTGCGCGACGACCCCACCCTGGCCAGCAACAACGACCGGGTGTTGCAGCGGCCGCGTTTGCTGGCGCACCTGGCCGAGGTGTTCGCCACACTCGATGCGCAGCAACTGGCGGTCGAGCTTGAGGCCAATGGCATCCCGTTCGCGCCGATCCGTCGCCCGGAGGAGCTGTTCGATGACCCCCACCTGATGCAAAGCGGGGGCATGGCTGACCTCACCCTGGAGGACGGCAGCAGCACGCCGATGCCACTGCTGCCGCTGGCGCTCGATGGCCAGCGCCTGCAACCGCGCCGGCCGATCCCGCGTATTGGCGAGCACACCCAGAAAGTCATGCGCGAGCTTGGTTACAGCGATGCGCACATTGCCGAGCTGTGCGCCGCAGGCGTGCTCAAGACTGACGAGCAGGAGCGCTGAAAATGGCCATCTACCGATACGACACGCTTGTCCCGAACCTGCACCCGGAAACCTTCGTTGCCGAGCAAGCTACGGTGATCGGCGATGTCACGCTGGCGCAAGGCGTTAGTGTGTGGCCGCAAGCGGTGCTGCGCGGCGACAATGAACCGATCCACATTGGCCAGCACAGCAATGTGCAGGAGGGCGCGGTGCTGCATGCCGACCCTGGTTTCGCCCTGACCGTGGGCAGTGGCGTGACCATCGGCCACCAGGCGATGCTGCATGGCTGCACGATTGGCGATGGTGCACTGATCGGTATACAGGCGGTGGTACTCAACGGCGCGGTCATCGGCCGCAATTGCCTGGTGGGGGCGGGTGCCATCGTCACCGAAGGCAAGGTCTTCCCCGACAATTCACTGATCCTCGGTGCACCTGCCAAAGTGGTGCGTGAGTTATCGCCTGAGGCCATCGCGCACATGCACGCCAATGCAGCCGACTACGTGCGCAAAGGCCAAGCCTGCAAGGAAAAGCTCGTGCGTATCGGCTAACCCCCTTCAGTGGCGCCCTGAAGGGCGCCGCCGCTCTCCAATAATTACAAGAACGGAGATCCACCATGGTTGCCTTCACCGGTGTTCTGGCGCGTGAGCGCAATGAGCGTCACATCAATGAACTGCTGCTGTACCGGCGGGTTGCCTGGCGCATCATGCCACTGGCCATCATCTGCTTCCTGTTCTCCTATTTCGACCGCATCAACATCAGCTTCGCCAAGACCCAGATGCAGGCCGAGCTTGGCCTGAGCGACACAGCCTACGGGCTGGCCGCGAGCATGTTCTTCATTGGCTACGTGCTGTTCGAGGTGCCGAGCAGCCTGGGCCTGAAGCGCTACGGCGCGCCGGCGTGGATCTGCCGGATCATGGTGTCCTGGGGGCTGGCCACTGCGGCTCTGGTATTTGCCTATACCCATTACACCCTGTACTTCCTGCGTTTTCTGATCGGTGTGATGGAGGCCGGTTTCGGGCCGGCCATCCTGTTCTATCTGGCCTGCTGGTTCCCCCGCAAGCACCTGGCGAAGATGAACGGGCTGTGGTTCCTGGCCGTGCCCTTGGCTGGCGCGGTTGGCGGCCCTGCGGCGGGCTTTTTGCTAGGGACCATGGACGGTGTGCTGGGCCTTGCCGGCTGGCATTGGCTGTTTCTGATGTCGGGCCTGCCGTGCGTGGTGCTGGGCGTGCTGGTGCTGTGCAAGCTCGATCGCGACATTGCGTCGGCCAAGTGGCTGACCCTTGAAGAGAAAGCCCTGTTGCAGGAAAACCTTGCCCAGGACAAACGCGCGGACAAACCGGTGCTGGGTTCGCTGTGGCGGGTGCTGCTGACCCGAGAAGTGGCGATCATGGCGTTCATCTACTACGTGATCAAAAGCGCGTCCTATGGCCTGAATTTCTGGATGCCGCACCTGATCAAGTCTTCAGGGGTACAGGACATGCTGTGGGTCGGTGTGTTGTCTGCGCTGCCTTATGCGGTGGCGTGCGTCGGCATGGTGCTGCTCACCCGGCGCTCGGACCGCACCGGCGAGCGCAAGCGCTACCTGGTGTACTGCCTGCTGGCCGCAGCCGTTGGTTACTTGCTCGCGTGCCTGTTCTCGGGCTCGTCGTGGGCGATGATGGCGGCGCTGGTAATGGCGACAGCGGGTACGTTCATTGCCATTCCGATCTTCTGGACTATCCCGCAGTCGACCTTCTCCGGGTTGGCGATTGCAACCGGCACTGCAGCAATCAACTCCGTGGGCCAGCTCAGCGGCATCGTGGCACCGGTGATGGTGGGGCAGATCAACGACATCACAGGCAGCACGTACATGGGCATGCTCTCGATTGCACCGCTCATCCTGCTTGCCTGCCTGGTGGTGATGCGCTACGTCAGAAACCCCAAGGTCTGAACCTGGCTCGCCCTTGACGCTGAACAACAAGAACAATAACAAGGCATAACCCATGAACACTTCCGTCTCACGGCGGGCATCACTGATGCTCGCGGTGTTGTGCTGTGCGTGGCAATCGGCCCAGGCTGCCTTTGTCGCTGACGGCAAAGGCAGCCTGGAGCTGCGCAATTTTTACTTTGATCGTGACTTTCACGGTGCTGCTGCCAGCCAGTCCAGGCGCGGTGAGTGGGCCCAGGGCTCTTTGCTCAAGTGGCAATCGGGCTACACCGAAGGTGTCGTCGGGTTTGGCCTGGACGCGGCAGGGATGCTCGGCGTCAAGCTCGATTCGTCCCCGGACCGCAGCGGCAGCGGGCTGTTGCCCCGCGGCAGCGACAGGCGCGCGGTGGATGGCTATGGCAAGGCAGTTGCCACCGTCAAGGCGAAGCTTTCGCAGACCCACCTGCAGCTGGGTGGTTTGAGCCCCCAGTTACCATTGCTGGTGTCGAACTACAGCCGGTTGTTCCCGCAGTGGTTCAAGGGTACGCAGTTGGTCAGCAAGGACTTGGACCGTTTCACCTTTACCTTGCTGCAGGTCGATGCCACCAAGCTGCGCGACTCCACCGACTTTGAAAGCCTGACCGCCATGGCGCAACAGGGCGCCTATTCGGCAACGGTGACCAGCGACCGCCTGTACTACGCGGGTGTCGATTATCAGCCGGCGAAGAGCCTGACCCTCAGCGTGCATACCAGTCAGCTTGAAGACCTGTTCCAGCGGGAATTTGCGGGGTTCAAGTACAGGGCCGGCCTTGGGCCGGGGGAGGCATTCACCGAATGGCGCTGGTTCAACGCGCACGACCAGGGCAGGGCGTTGCTGGGCGAGGTGGATAACCGGACCTTGAGCACCAACATCGGCTATGGCCTGCACGGGCATACCTTCAGCGGTGGTTACCAGAAGGCCAGTGGAAATACCGCCTATGCGTATGTTGGCGGGACCGATACCTACCTGTTCAGCGAGCAGCAGGTGAGCACGTTTGCCTTGGCCAACGAGCGGGCATGGATGCTGCGTTACGACTACAACTTTGCAGCATTGGGCATCCCGGGGCTGACGTTCAATGTGCGCTACGTCAAGGGTGACCAGGTCGACCCACAGCGGATTGCCAGCAGCAAAGGCCGGGCGCTGGCCGCGCGAGGTGGCGAAGGTGAGGAGTGGGAGCGGACCACCGACATCAGCTATGTCGTGCAGTCGGGGGTGTTCAGGAACCTGTCGCTGCGTTGGCGCAATGCGACCATGCGCTCCAATTTTGCCGATGCGGCGGATGAAAATCGGGTGATCGTGGGGTACACGGTCGAGTTTTGAGCGTTGGAGTACAAATGTGCTCTTAGGTTGATATCGGGTGTGTTGGAAGGGGCCGTTCTGGGCGCATGTCATCAAGTTAACGGCGTTGGGAGGGCCTAACGCCCTCTATGAAACCGGTTTCAAAATGTTTCCGAACCAGCTAGATTACGCGGCTTTCTCAGGGCCTCTCCCTGATCTAAACCCAGACGGCGCAACCCAAGGCCGCCCCAATGCTGATGAGGACTTGCAATGCCTGAGCATGCCCCCGACAACCCGCGCCGGGACTTCCTGCGCAAAACGTTGACCCTTATTCCCGTGGTCACCGTGGCTACCAGCACAGGCCTTGGCGCCGGCCAGCTGCTGGCCCAGCCGGCCCGCGAACCCAAGGTGCCCGCTACACCGCCCGCTGGCCATTACCAGCCGACTTTCTTCACCGCCGAAGAATGGGCCTTCGTGCAGGCGGCGGTGTCGCGCATCATCCCCGCTGACGAGCTGGGCCCCGGCGCGCTCGAAGCAGGCGCCGCCGAGTTTATCGATCGCCAGATGAACACCCCCTATGCCACAGGTGCCCAGTGGTACATGCAGGGCCCGTTCAAGGCCGACGCTGCGCCAGAGCTTGGCTACCAGCTGCAACTGAGCCCCCAGCAGATCTACCGCCTGGGCATCGCCGCTGCGGATGCATGGTGCAAAAACGCCAGCGGTAAAACCTTTGCCGAGCAAGATAGCGCTACCCGAGACAAGGTTCTCGGCAAGATCGAAGCCGGTGAGATCGTTTTCGAACAGCTGCCTGCCAAGGTGTTTTTCAGCCTGCTGGTGCAGAACACCCGCGAGGGGTTCTTCTGCGACCCGATTCACGGTGGCAACAAGGGTATGGTCGGCTGGACGCAAATCGGCTTCCCCGGCGCCCGTGCAGACTTCATGGACTGGGTCGAGCGCAACGAGCCTTACCCGTTTCCGGCAGTATCGATTCGTGGCGAGAGGGCGTAAGGCATGGCCAATGCAATGAAGAAGGTCGATGCGGTGATCGTCGGTTTCGGCTGGGCGGGCGCCATCATGGCCAAGGAGCTGACCGAGGCCGGGTTGCAGGTGGTCGCGCTGGAGCGCGGGCCGATGCAGGACACCTACCCCGAGGGCAGCTACCCGCAGGTCATCGATGAGCTGACCTACAGCGTGCGCAAGAAGCTGTTCGTGGATGTCTCCAAAGAAACCGTCACCATCCGCCACAGCGTCAACGATGTCGCGCTGCCCAACCGCCAGCTCGGTGCCTTCCTGCCCGGCAAGGGCGTGGGCGGCGCAGGCCTGCACTGGTCCGGCGTGCATTTTCGTGTAGACCCGATGGAGCTGCGCATGCGCAGCCACTACGAAGAGCGCTACGGCAAACGCTTCATCCCTGAACACATGACGATCCAGGACTTTGGCGTGAGCTACGAGGAGCTAGAACCCTGCTTCGACTTCGCCGAGAAGGTCTTCGGCACCTCGGGCCAGGCCTGGACCGTGAACGGCAAGGTGGTCGGCGAAGGGAAGGGTGGCAACCCTTATGCACCGGACCGCTCCAACCCCTTCCCGCTGGTGTCGCAGAAGAACGTGGTGTCGGCGCAGCTGTTCCAGAAGGCAACCGCCAGCCTGGGCTACAAGCCCTACAACCTGCCTTCGGCCAACACATCGGGGCCTTACACCAACCCCTATGGGGCGCAGATGGGGCCGTGCAACTTCTGTGGCTTCTGCAGCGGGTACGTGTGCTACATGTACTCCAAGGCGTCGCCCAACGTGAACATCCTGCCGGCGCTGCGCCAGGTACCCCATTTCGAGCTGCGGGCCAATGCCCATGTGCTGCGGGTGAACCTGGACGACAGCAAGCGCAAGGCTACCGGGGTGACCTACATCGATGCCCAGGGGCGGGAAGTGGAGCAGCCGGCAGACATCGTCATCCTTGCCGCGTTCCAGTTCAACAACGTGCGCCTGATGCTGCTGTCGGGCATCGGCAAACCCTATGACCCGATCAAGAACGAAGGGGTTGTGGGGCGCAACTTCGCCTACCAGAACATGGGCACGGTGAAAGCGTTCTTCGACAAGGACACCTACACCAACAACTTCATCGGCGCCGGCGGCAACGGGGTGGCGATCGACGACTTCAACGCCGACAACTTCGACCATGGGCCGCACGGTTTCGTCGGCGGCTCGCCGATGTGGGTCAACCAGGCTGGCAGCCGGCCGATTGCCGGTATTGCCAACCCGCCCGGCACGCCCGCCTGGGGCAGTGCCTGGAAGAAGGCCACGGCCGATTACTACACCCACCAGCTGTCGATGGACGCCCACGGCGCGCACCAGTCGTACCGCGGCAACTACCTGGACCTCGACCCGACCTACCGGGATGCCTACGGCCAGCCGCTGCTGCGCATGACCTTCGACTGGCAGGAAAACGACATCAAGATGAACCAGTTCATGGTCGACAAGCTGAGCAAGATCGCCCAGGCGATGAACCCCAAGGCCATCGCTGTGCTAGGCAAGAAGGTCCAGGAGCACTTCAACACCGCCAGCTACCAGACCACCCACCTCAACGGCGGCGCGATCATGGGCTCCGACCCCAAAACCAGTGCCTTGAACCGCTACCTGCAAAGCTGGGACGTGCACAACGTGTTCGTCCCGGGCGCATCGGCGTTCCCCCAGGGCCTGGGTTACAACCCCACCGGCCTGGTGGCTGCGCTGACCTACTGGTCGGCGCGGGCCATCCGGGAGCAGTACCTGAAAAACCCCGGCCCGCTGGTTCAGGCTTGAGGAGCGATGGCATGAAAAAACTGTTGATCGCGACCCTGCTGCTGGGCACGGGCCTGGCTGCCCAGGCTGATGAGGCTACCGATGCGCTGGTGAAGAAGGGCGAGTACCTGGCCCGTGCCGGTGACTGCGTGGCCTGCCATACCGCCAAGGGCGGCAAGCCCTTTGCCGGTGGGCTGCCGATGGAAACCCCCATCGGCACCGTGTACTCCACCAACATCACCCCGGATGCCACCGGCATCGGCCAGTACAGTTTCGAAGACTTCGACCTGGCCGTGCGCAAAGGTGTGGCCAAGGACGGCAGCACGCTGTACCCGGCCATGCCGTACCCGTCCTATGCGCGGGTCAAGGACGAGGACATGCGCGCCTTGTACGCCTACTTCATGCAAGGCGTGCAACCGGTGGCGCAGCCTAACAAGGCCACCGACATCCCTTGGCCCCTGAGCATGCGTTGGCCGCTGGCGATCTGGCGTGGCGTGTTCGCACCAGAGGTGAAAGCCTGGCAAGCGCCGGCCGGTGCCGACCCGGTGGTCAGCCGCGGCGCCTACCTGGTGGAGGGTTTGGGCCATTGTGGCGCGTGCCATACCCCGCGCGCCCTGACCATGCAGGAAGAGGCCCTGAGCCCCGCGGATGGCAAGCAGTTCCTGGCCGGCAGTGCGCCGTTGGAAGGCTGGATCGCCAAGAACCTGCGCGGTGACCACAAGGACGGCCTGGGCAGCTGGAGCGAAGAGCAGCTGGTGCAGTTCCTGAAAACCGGGCGCAGTGACCGCAGTGCCGTGTTCGGCGGCATGAGCGATGTGGTCGAACACAGCATGCAGCACTTGAGCGATACCGACCTGACGGCCATTGCCCGCTACCTCAAGACGCTACCGGCAAGCGACCCGCACGACCAGCCGCATGTGTACGACAAGCACGTGGCACAGGCTTTGTGGAACGGTGATGACAGCAAGCCGGGTGCGGCGGTGTACATCGACAACTGCGCTGCCTGCCATCGTACCGACGGCCAGGGGTATACCCGCGTGTTCCCGGCGCTTGCCGGCAACCCGGTGGTGCAGACGGCCGATGCCACCTCGTTGATCCATGTGGTGCTGGATGGCGGCACGGTGCCGGCGACGCATACGGCGCCGTCGAACCTCACCATGCCAGCGTTCGGCTGGCGCTTGAGCGACCAGGAAGTGGCTGAGGTGGTGAATTTCATCCGGACCAGTTGGGGTAACCAAGGCAGTGCTGTTTCGGCCAGTGATGTGAAAGCCATCCGCTAAGGCCGGCGCCCGGCGTCATACCTTGAGGGGCTTGCCGGCGATGCAGGCGCTGCGGTCTAGGGCACCGGCTTTGCCGGTGATCGCCGGCAAGCCGGCTCCTACAGGATTGGCGTCGGCTGTAGAAATTCGGTGGGGCAGTGCGCCGGAAAAGGTAGAATCCCGACGAACGGTAGGTGACGAAACCGCGCGGTTTTGATGTATTGAAACCGGTTTCAGTCACCGTCACCGACAATAATCACAAGGGACCGAAATGACCGACTTGCCTGCCCATTCCCGCGAACGCGTGACCATCAGTGAGGTCGCACGCGTTGCCGGCGTCTCCAAGGCCACCGTGTCGCGCTACATTGGCGGCGATCGCCAACTGCTGGCCGAAGCTACCGCCAAGCGCCTTGAAGAAGTCATCGAGCGCCTGGGCTACCGGCCCAACCAGATGGCCCGCGGCCTCAAGCGTGGCCAGACGCGTTTGATCGGCATGCTGGTAGCAGACATCCTCAACCCCTATTCAGTCGCGGTGATGCACGGCGTCGAAACCGCCTGCCGTCAGCACGGCTACAGCCTTGTGGTATGCAACACCAACCGCGACGACGAGCAGGAGCGCCATCACCTGGCGGCCCTGCAGTCTTACAACGTCGAGGGCCTGATCGTGAATACCCTTGGCCATCACCCCGGCGAACTTCTCAACCTGCAGCGCGACATGCCCATGGTCCTGGTAGACCGGCAACTGCCGGAGCTGAACGTGGACCTGGTAGGGCTGGATAACGCCCAGGCCATCGAGCAGGCCCTGGACCACCTGCAGGCGCGTGGCTACCGCGACATCCTGGCGGTCACCGAACCACTGGACGGCACCAGCTCCCGGCTCGAACGCACGCTGGCGTTCACCGCCTCGATCAGCCGTCGCGCCGGCATGCGTCAGCAACTGGTGGAGATCGACAGCAACCTGCACGCCCGGCTTGATGCCTTCCTCGGCAGTAATGGGCACGGGCCCCAGGCTATTTTTACCTTCAACGGCGTGGCCACCCTGACGGTGACCCGTGTATTGCACGACGCGGGTTGCAACCTGTTCCAGGACGTCGGCCTGATTGCGCTGGACGAACTGGACTGGTACCCGCTGGTCGGTAGCGGCATTACCGCGCTCGCCCAACCCACCGAACGCATCGGTGTGGCCGCCTTCGACTGCCTGCACGACCGCCTGCGCGGCGAGAGCGGGGCGCCACGGCGCCTGGACTTCAAGGCAGAGTTGATCGTCCGAGGTTCCACTCAACTACGCGAATGAAGAAACGGCTGGCAACGACGCCGGCCATTGCTGCAGCCAAAAAATGAAACCGGTTTCATAAGGACAAGAACAATGCACGAGAACCCCGTTTCCATCAGCCTCTCCAGCTACGGTGCCAGCTTGGTCCGGGAGCGTGGGCAGGAGAGTTTCCTTGAACTGCTGGCCGCTGCCGGCGTGACACGTGTCGAACTGCGCGAAGAGTTGTTCGACGCGGCCCCGGATGCCGCCGCGCTGTCGGCGGCAATCAACGCGCTGCAGTTGCAGTGCCTGTATTCCTCGCCACTGGAGCTGTGGACCCCTGAAGGGCAGCTGGACGCGCGCTTGCCTGCCAAGCTGGCGCTGGCCCGCGCACTCGGCGCCGTGGCGCTGAAGGTGTCGTTGGGGCATTACGCTTGCGCATGCGACCTGGCGGCCTTGCAAGCGCAACTGCGCCCTGGTGACCCACTGTTGCTGGTGGAGAACGACCAGACCACGCAGGGCGGGCGCATCGCGCCGCTGCTGCAGTTCTTTGAGCGCTGCGAGGCCCAGGGGCTGGCGCTGGGCATGACCTTCGATATCGGTAACTGGCAATGGCAGGGCGAATCCGCCGCGCAGGCAGCGCGGTTGCTCGGCCGCTGGGTGCGTTACGTGCATTGCAAGGCAGTGCAGCGCGAGGCCAGCGGGCGCCTGGTGGCCGTTGTGCCGCAGGCCCGGGACCTGATGGCCTGGGAGGCAATGTTCGCCGAGTTCACCCCCGGGCTGATGCGCGCCGTGGAGTACCCGCTGGCCGGCGCTGACTTACTGGCTTTGACCCGCGCCCAGGTCAACAACCTGGCCCGCATCGGCATGAGCGAGGAGGTGAGCCATGCCTGAGCATGACGTGCTGTGTTTTGGCGAAACCATGGCCATGTTCGTTGCCGAGCAGGCCGGTGACCTGGCGGCTGTGGGGGCGTTTACCAAGCGCATTGCCGGCGCCGACAGCAATGTGGCCATCGGCCTGGCCCGGTTGGGTTTCCGGGTGCGCTGGCTGAGCCGGGTGGGCAACGACTCGCTGGGCCGCTTCGTGCTCGACACCCTGCAGCAGGAGGGCCTGGACTGCAGCCACGTGGAGGTCGATGACCACCACCCGACAGGCTTCCAGCTCAAGGGCCGTTGCGACGATGGCAGCGACCCTGTGGTGGAGTATTTTCGCCGCAACTCCGCGGCCAGCCACCTATCGCTGGCGCAGTTCAGCCCGGCGTTGCTGCAGGCCCGCCACCTGCACGCCACCGGTATTCCGCTGGCGCTGTCGGCCGGCTGCAGGGCGCTGGCCCATGAGCTGGTCGAGCGCATGCGCAGCGAGGGGCGCAGCATTTCCTTCGACCCCAACCTGCGCCCGTCGCTGTGGCCTGACCGCGCCAGCATGGTCCGTGAAGTCAACGCGCTGGCGATAAAGGCGCACTGGCTGCTGCCAGGGCTCGAGGAAGGGCGGTTGTTGACCGGCCTGCAAACCCCGGCGGACATCGCCGCGTTCTACCTCGACCGTGGTGTCGAGCACGTAGTCATCAAGTTGGGCGGTGAGGGTGCCTACTACCGCAATGCCCAGTGCCAAGGGCAGGTCGCCCCTGTGCCGGTGGCCAAGGTGGTGGACACCGTCGGTGCCGGCGACGCCTTTGCCGTTGGCGTGGTCAGCGGCCTGCTCGAAGGCCGCCCGCTCGCCGAGGCGGTGGCTCGCGGCAACTGGTGCGGCAGCCGCGCCGTGCAATCGCGCGGCGACATGGAAGGCTTGCCACTGCGCCGGGAGCTGGAAGCGTACGCATTACCCAAGAGTGCCTGAAACTTTGATCGCCGGTACGCCGGCCGGTTGCTACAAAAACAACAAGCTCAGGAGCCGCATCATGCAATCGACAAGCCTCGCCCCACGCCGTTGGTGGTACATCATCCCGATCGTCTTCGTCACTTACAGCCTGGCCTACCTCGACCGCGCCAACTACGGCTTCGCCGCCGCCTCGGGCATGGCCGATGACCTGAAGATCACCCCGGCGCTGTCGTCCCTGCTGGGGGCGCTGTTTTTCCTCGGGTACTTCTTCTTCCAGGTGCCTGGTGCCATCTACGCGCAAAAACGCAGCGTCAAAAAGCTGATTTTCGTCAGCCTGATCCTCTGGGGCAGCCTGGCGACCCTGACCGGCATGGTCAGCAATGTCTACCTGCTGATCGGCATCCGCTTCCTGCTCGGGGTGGTCGAGGCGGCGGTGATGCCGGCGATGCTGGTGTACCTGTGCCACTGGTTCACCCGCGCCGAACGCTCGCGCGCCAATACCTTCCTGATGCTGGGCAACCCGGTGACCATCCTGTGGATGTCGGTGGTCTCGGGGTACCTGATCAAGCATTTCGACTGGCGCTGGATGTTCATCATCGAGGGCCTGCCAGCGGTGCTCTGGGCGTTCATCTGGTGGCGCCTGGTGGACGACCGGCCAGCCCAGGTGGGCTGGCTGAGCGAGCAGGAAAAAGCGGCGCTCGAACAGGCCCTGGCCGCTGAGCAGCAAGGTATCAAACCGGTGAAGAACTACCGTGAGGCGTTTCGCTCGCCGCAGGTCATCGTGCTCTCACTGCAGTACTTCTGCTGGAGCATCGGGGTGTACGGCTTCGTGCTGTGGCTGCCCTCGATCCTCAAGCAGGCGGCGAACGTCGACATCGTCGAGGCCGGTTGGCTGGCCTCGGTGCCCTACCTGGCGGCGGTCGTGGCCATGGTCGGGGTGTCGTGGGCCTCTGACAAACTGCAGAAGCGCAAGCGTTTCGTCTGGCCACCCTTGCTGATCGCCGCGTTGGCCTTCTATGGCTCCTACGCCTTGGGCACCGAGCATTTCTGGGCGTCCTATGCGCTGCTGGTGCTTGCCGGGGCTTGCATGTACGCCCCCTATGGCCCGTTCTTCGCCATCGTGCCGGAGATCCTGCCCAGCAACGTGGCCGGTGGGGCCATGGCCCTGATCAACAGCATGGGCGCGCTGGGTTCGTTCGGTGGCTCGTGGCTGGTCGGCTATCTCAATGGCGCCACCGGTGGCCCTGGCGCTTCTTACCTGTTCATGTGCGGTGCGCTGCTGACGGCAGTGGCGCTCACGGCTGCGCTGAAAACATCACAAACCTCCGGCCAGGCCAAGCCCCGCAGCCAGCGCCTGGCAATGAGCCAATAGGAAACGGCTATGAAAAAGCGAATCGTCCTTTACAAGCGCCTGCCCGAGGCCCTGCTGGCGCGCCTGCAACAGCAGGTCGAGGTGACCTGGGTGGATACCTCCGGCAGTGATGGCCTGGCCCGGCTGCGCGATGCCTTGCCCGGTGCCCATGGCCTGCTGGGCGCCAGTTTGCGGCTGGACAGCAGCCTGCTGGACCTGGCGCCACAGCTTGAAGTGGTGGCCAGTGTGTCGGTTGGCGTCGACAACTACGACATTGCCGAGCTGACCCGCCGTGGCGTGATGCTGACCAACACCCCTGATGTATTGACCGAGACCACCGCCGACACCGGCTTTGCCTTGATCCTGGCCACTGCCCGGCGGGTGGTGGAGCTGGCCGGCTGGGTACGTGACGGCCACTGGCAGGCCAACCTTGGGCCGGCGCATTTTGGCAGTGATGTGCATGGCAAGACCTTGGGCATCGTCGGCATGGGGCGCATTGGTGAGGCCTTGGCCCGCCGTGGTGCGGCCGGGTTCGGCATGCGCGTGCTGTACCACAGTTCGCGAGCCAAGCCAGAGGTGGAGGCCCGCTATGGTGCCCGGTATCGCACCCTGGACGAGCTGCTGAGCGAGGCGGATTTTGTCTGTTTGACGGTGCCCTTGAGCGCCAGCACCGAAGGCCTGATCGGCGCACGGGAGCTTTCGCTGATGAAGCCCGAGGCGATCCTGGTGAACATTGCCCGCGGGCGTGTGGTGGATGAACAGGCACTGCTTGCGGCGTTGCAGGCCAAGCGCATCCGCGGCGCCGGGCTGGATGTGTTCGTACAGGAACCACTGCCGGCCCATTCGCCGCTGTTGCAACTGGACAACGTGGTGGCCACGCCGCACATCGGCTCGGCGACCCACGAAACCCGTGAGGCCATGGCGCGCTGTGCGGTAGAGAATCTGTTGAGCGCGTTGGCGGGCGAGCGGCCGGCGAACCTGGTGAATGAGGGCGCGTGGCGAGCGCCAAGCCCCTCTAGGTCGCAACCCTGACGCAATCGCTGTAGCAGCGGTTCAGCGGCAAGGCCGGTGCCGTGCACTGCAACGCCCCAGGTCAGGCGCGCAGTGCCTCATTGCGACGCAGGCGCCAGAAGTGCGCCTGCGGCCAGCGTGTCTGGGCCTGGTAGTAGTAACGCACACGGCGCAGGTAATGCTCGCGCACCTGGTGCAGTTGGCCAGAATACGCTTGCGCGCCCAGTTGATCGCCGCGATGGTGAGCCACCACGGCTTGCGCACCGCGCAGCGCTGTGTACAGCGCGTTGAAAATACCCTGCGAAGACAGCGGGTCGAAGGCCAGCGCCGCATCGCCCACCGCCAGCCAGTCAGAGCCTTGCGCCGTGCACAATGCGCCACCGCCTGCACCGGTAGCGCTCAGCGGGCTCCAGCCCTCGCTGGCCCGGCACCAGTGCTGCAGGTACCGGGTACCGGCAAGCCCCTGATGCCATAGCGACGGCGTGTGAATCAGTCGCGAGGCGTTCCCGGCATCGGTATGCAACACGGCAATACGCCGGCCGCCAGGCAGGCAGGCGCTGTACCACCAGCCCTCGGGCGTGGCTTCCAATACCGTACGGTGATCCTCATGGGCGTCGCGCGCGCTGGCATACACCGCCACCAGCGGCGTATCGCAGATGCGTGCAAGCCCCAGCCGGCGACGCAATACACCGTGTCGGCCACTGGCATCGACGACGAAGCCTGCGCTGAAGTCGCCCGCTTGAGTGCCAACGCGCCAGCCTTCGGGCAGACGCTGCACGCGGTTGACCTGGGCGTCTATATGCAGCACGCCATCACTGCGCGCCGCCTCAAGCAAACAGGCGTCGAAACGTGGCCGGTCCAGGTGCCAACCCAGGCCGTGGGGGTCTTGAATGAAATCGGTGGGCTGCAGGGTGTCGTTGTCCCAGCTCACCAGGTTGCCCAGATTGGGCAGCGGTGCGCTGTGGTCCAGGACGCTCAGCAGGCCCAGGTCGCGCAACAGCGGGCGGGCCGCGCCAGGCAGGCTTTCGCCAGGCCGCAAGCCTGCCCCTGGTCGGCCCACCAGCAGCGTAGCCAGGCCGGCGCGGTGCAGTTGCCGCGCGATGACGGCGCCGGCAGTACCGGCGCCGATCACCAGCACATCGACCCTCAATGCCGGAACCGGCTCAGGGCCTGGCGATAGTGCTCCAGGCTTTCCCAGCCTGCTTCGCGCAGCGAGCGGTCCAGCGCCGGGTTGCCGGTGGAAACCGCTGCGCGCAGGCGCGGGGTGCGGGTCAATGCCGCGTTGCGGGTTTCCACTTGCATCAGCGCGGGCAGTTCAGGGTCGTCGAGTACGCCGGGACGCTCGCCGACAATGCCGATGTCGCCGAAATGCTCGGCCATGCACTGGGCCTTGTCGGCAAAGGTATCGCCTGCGAGGTTGCGGTCCCAATGCGCGCGGCGGTTGAATGCGGCCAGCCGTTCTTCGCGGGGCTGGCTGCTGTCGATGGCGATACGATAGTCCTCTTCGGTCAGCACCTGGTTCGGTACCCGCGCTGGCCAGAACGTTGGTAAGTAAGGGTCGTACTGATGGTCGTAGCCCGACCGGCAACCGGCGGCATCGACCTGCCACGGCAATGCCATCCAGCGGCTGATGCCGCCAGGGCGCTGGCCGTTCAGCGGCCCCGTAGGGGAAAGCACCTGGGCCTGGGACAGGTGCGGGCCGTAATCGGGTTCGCCAGCCTCCCCATCGTCATGCTTGATCCGCCAGGGCGCGCTGTACAACGACAGGTTGCGCATGGGCCAGCTCATCTCGATACCCGGGTGGAAGGCATCGGCCACACAATGGTCCAGCGCAGCCTGGTCGAGCATCGCGGGCTGCTCGCTGACCTTTACCTTATCGAACGGCAGGTGCGAGGGCAGCTTGCGGTCCCAGTCGTCGACGAAATCGCCTGCCACCCAGCGCGCGAGCACCTGGTCGCGCACGCCGGAAGCGCTGAGCATATCGGTGGGCGAAGGGACCTCCTCGCCAAAGGTGTCGCCGTAGATCCATGGCCAGGTACGCGGGTCGTACACAGGGTTGTCGCTGGCACGAAAGGCGTTGTACACCGTACGGCGCAGTTGCCCGTAGGCATCCTGGGTTTCACTGTCGGGGACGGCGGCCAGTTTGCCGAGCAACGCCGGGTCGTTGAAATCGAAAGGGCCGCCACTGCCGAACATCGCCGCGAAGCCCTTGTTGACCCACTGCAGGCCACTCATGCGCAGTAATACAGGCAGCACGTGCTTGCGGAACGACACCTGTTCCGGTGCCTGGAGCCAGCCGTACTGCACATAGGTATCGAACAGCAGGTCGTACATGGTCCGCCAGCTAAGGGTGTTGGGCGAGTAGTTGGGCTGCGCGCAGACCACCCAGGCGCCTTCGACTTGCAGCTCGCTGCCATTGATGCTGACCGTTGCGGTCACCGGACCGTCCGCTGTGTCGTCGTGCCAGCCCGGCGCGTTGGCAAAGGTCGAGGGGTTTGCCGGGTCGAAGATGGGCGTACCTTGCGGCGACCCTGAGCTGCCAAAGCCGCCCAGCACCAGCAGGCGCCCGGCTTCGTCGGTGCGCAGTTCACCGAGCGGCACGGGGGTGCCGAGGAACCGCCCGGAGTCGAAGTGGTACTGTTCACCCTGCTGCTCGAAACCGCTGATACTGCGCGGGCCGGGGTCGATGGCGAGTTGCTCGCGCTGTTCGCCGAGCACTTGCGGGTTGCGCAAGGGCACTTGCAGGTCGCGGGCGGCGGGCACGTCCAGGGCCAGCACGAAGGCGTACCACTGCGCCTTGCGGTTGGCCAGATGCACATTCCACTTGATGGTGGCGTTTTCTGCCGTGAGTTCGGCCACCACCTCGCCTGCGGCATTGTAGCCATACACCCTGAAACGTGCGGCCTGGCGCTTGATAGCACCGTTTTGGTCGCGCATCGACTGCGCGTCGATGGCTGTGGGCCCGGTGGTTTCGGGGCCGATGAAATAGCCGTCGGGGCGTTGGCTGTTGCCCAACCGGGCGATGCCGATGGCCGGGTGAATGGCGGCTCGCACGATGCTGTCGAGGGCGGCAGCGTGGTAGGTGTCGGTCATGTGTGCGCTCCTTGCGGTGGGTGGGTGTCAGCGTGCGCTCGGCACAGGGGGGGTGACCGGTAGTTCGGTAGGGCGCGGGACCTGAGGCTCGCCGACAGTCTGGCCGTTGACGTTGCGGCGCAGGTCCGCCGAGACGCGGTAGATGTGCCGGCGTGCTTCAGCGATGCTGCCCACTGCTTCAAACCCTTTGAGCGTGCGGGCCGGGTTGAACGCCAGTGCTTCACCGTAATCGGCCTGGGTATGGGTGGTGATGTCCTGGGCTGGAATCACCAGGGTAGCCACGTGCAAGGGCACGGAAAGCTGCTCGTCCCAACGTGCGGTGGCGCGGTCCAGCGGCATGTCATCGCCGCCCACGCGGCGTTGCATGAGCAGCCGGTAGCGGAACGGCTGAGCGGCGAGGCGTTGCTCAAGGTCCTTGGCCAGGTAGTTGGGGTCGTTGTAGTCGGGGTTGCCGGGTGTGGGCGCCTGCTCCGGTTCAAGGATGTATTTGCACCAGGTATCGCTGTACTTGAAGGGAATCACGCTCCAGACTTTTTCGCCCAGGGCGGTGGGGACGGTCTTTTCCATCTCGTCTAGCAGTTGGCCGGTCAGCGGATGTTTGGCGATGTAGGCCTCGGAGTCTTGCAGGAAACTGCAGAAACCGGCGGCGTCATCGACGAAGAACACCGGGAAATTCTGGAACAGAAAGTCCAGTGTCGGTGCCTGACCGTCGGGTTCGAGGCTTTTTTCACCGGGCACGTCGAACAGCTTGAACGAGACGCCTACGGTGCTTTTGAGGTCGGGGCGGTCATCAGGGATATCACTGGAGAAACGCACCCATGCCGGGTAGCTGGCGGGCCTGGCGAACAGCCCTGCGGGCGTCACGCCTGCAGGGGTAGGCAACACTTCAAGCGTGGCATGCGCCACGCCATGCAGCCGAAGGAAGACGGGGCGGCGTGCCGGGCACTGGCCGGCAGCGATGCGTTTTTTCTGCACCTGGTCGATGAAAACGTTTTCGATGCAGGCTATGGCCGAATCACAGTCGGTACGGTTCATGGCAACATTCCTTGTCTTGTTTTCGGGGGCTGCATCCTGGGCCCGCAAGTGCTGCCCGGGGGAGGCCTTTCACTTGAGATTTGGAGTCTAGCCGAGCGGGGCGGTTGGCAAGCACCGGTCGTCGGCAGTGCTGCCGAAGGCTTGTTGGGAAGGGGGCATTACCAAGGGCTACCGGGCATTGCGCGCCAGTAGCCCGGTTTGGCGGGGGCTGCGACCAAGGGGCTTAGTGGCCGCCCTTCATGCGCCGTGCTAGCAGGTAAATCCCTAGCCCGACCAGCGCCGCAGCGGCGCCGATATAGCCGGTGCTGGTCCAGCCCAGCCCGGCACTGATGGCCATGCCGCCAAACCAAGGCCCCAGGGCATTGGCCAGGTTGAAGGCTGCATGGTTGGAAGCCGCTGCCAGGCTCGGGGCTTCGTGGGCAATGTCCATCAGGCGGATCTGCAAGGGGGCGGCCAGGGCGATCATGGTGCCGACCAGGCCGATGCCCAGCAGCAGTGTCCACAGCGAATGGGCAGCGATGGTGAAGAACAACAGCACGGCGGTCGACCACACCAGCACGATGCCCACGGCGCGGAACTGCAGCCGGTCGAACAGCTTGCCGCCGGCAATGTTGCCGATGATGCCGCCAATACCGAAGGCGGCCAGGCCAAAGGGGATCCACTGGGGAGCGACCTGAGTCACCTCCAGCATGGTCGGCGCCAGGTAGCTGAACACACAGAACATGCCGGCGAAACCGATCGAGGCGATGGCCAGCGCCATCCACACCTGCGGCAGGGTGAACGCTTGCAGCTCCTTGCGTGGGTCGCTGCGTGTTTCATCGCGCCGCTGCGGCACGTACTGCCAGACCAGCGCGATGGTGCACACAGCGATCAGGCCCACCAGCAAAAACGCCGAGCGCCAGCCGAAGTACTGCCCCAGCAAGGTCGCCACAGGGTTGCCCAGCAACATGGCCAGCGTGAGGCCCATCATTACCCGGGCCACGGCACCGGCGCGCTGGTTGCTCGGCACCATGCTCGAGGCAACCACCGCGGCGATGCCGAAGTACGCCCCATGGGGCAAGCCGCTGATGAAGCGGAAGGCCACCAGGCCTGCGAATGACGGGGCGAACGCGGTAGCCAGGTTGCCGACGGCATACAGCGCCATCAACAAAAGCAGCATGTGCTTGCGCAGCAGCTTGGCGCCGAGAATGGCCAGCGCCGGTGCACCCACCACCACGCCCAGCGCGTAGGCGCTGATCGCATGGCCTACCTGCGGTTCGCTCAGTTGCAGGTTGCCGGCGATGTCCGGCATCAGCCCCATGATCGCGAATTCGCCGGTGCCAATGGCAAAACTGCCCAAGGCCATGGCGGCTTCCATCTTGCCGATTTCGCCTTTGGAGAGGGCGAGCGGCGGTATTTCCTGAACTGACATTAGGGTCCCTATTGAAACATGCTGAAACGTTCAAGTCGGGATCATAGTCAATTCGCGCCCTGAGCGTCGAGGATGACGGCTTGTCGGATCAGTCTGTCATCTGCAGGTCGGGCAGCTTCACCCGGAAGGCGCGGGTCAGCCCCAGCAGGCAGACGAAGCCTGCGGCCATCCAGCACAGGCCGATGGTGAACGACATGCTCGACAGGCTGCTCCACAGCCACAGTGTGCTCAAAAAGCCCAGCGCCGGCAGCGCGCCATATAGCAGGCAGTTGCGTGTGCCACGCAGCTTCTGGTCGACCAGGTAATGCTTGACCACCGCCAGGTTGACTGCCGAGAAGGCGAACAGCGCGCCGAAGCTGATCATGTTGGCGACGGTGTCCAGGGTGATGAACAGGGCGACCAGCGACAGGGTGCTGACCAGCATGATCGCCGTGGCCGGCACGCGCTTTTTCGTCACCAGGCGGCCAAAGGCCCGCGGCAATGCACCGTCGCGGCCCATGGCGAACAGCACGCGGGACACGCTGGCCTGGGACACCATGGCCGAGGCGAAGCAGCCGGCCACGTAGGTGGCGGTAAAGCCGGTCACCAGCAGTTCGCCACCGACATGGCGCATCACATCCACCGAGGCGGAGTCCGGGTCAGCGAAAGATGTCCAATCGGGGAAGACCATCTGGGCGCAGTACGACACCAGCAGAAACAGCAGGCCACCGATCACCGACACTGCCATGATGGCCTGCGGGATACGCCGGGTCGGGTCGCTGGTTTCCTCGGCCATGGTCGACACTGCGTCGAAACCCAGAAACGACAGGCACAGCACCGCAGCGCCGGCCATGACCAGCGCAACGCTGAAGCCCTCATGGTGGAACGGTGCCAGCAATGACACCGGCGCGCTCTGGTCGCTGAGGTTGCGCACCGACAGCGCGACGAAGACGACGATGAACACCAGTTGCGCTACCACCAGTATCCAGTTGACCCGTGTGATCGATTCGATGCCTATCAGGTTGAGGAAGGTGACCAGGGCGATCGAGCCGAGCACCCACACCCAGGCAGGCACCGCCGGGAAGTACTCGGACATGTAGATGCCGATCAGCAGGTAGCTGAGCAAGGGCAGGAAGATGTAGTCGAGCAGCAGGGTCCAGCCGGCGATGAAACCAAAGTGGCTGCCGAAGGCTTTGCGGGTGTAGGTGTAGACCGAGCCGGAGTAGGGGTGGGCCTGGACCATGCGGCCGTAACTGTAGGCGGTGAGCAACATGGCGGCGAGGGTCAGCAGGTAGGCGGTGGGCAGGTGCCCTTTGGTCATCTGGGTGACCAGCCCGTAGGTGGTGAACACGGCCAGGGGGACCATGTAGGCGAGGCCGAACAGCACCAGCGCGGTCATGCCCATGGATTTTCTGAAGCGGCCTGAAGCGGTGGGGTGCGACGCAGGGTGGGGCGGATGGGCTGTATTTGTTGTTGTATGCATTGCTGACTCCTGGTTCTGGATGCAGGACGCCGCAATATGCGAGCAGGCTCGATACTGTTGATGGCGTTGGATCAGGGGCAGAGCTTGAGGTGGGACGTGGGAATGCTCCCACACTCGCGGCGCACCCGAAATCACCCTTTGGGGGGAGCCTGTACGGTACCCACACGCAGGTGACGCGCTAGGCCAGCAGGCTTTCCAGGTTGTGCAGGATCGAGGCTGCGTCGTAGGGCTTGCGCACCACCGGCACATGCTTCAAATGGTCGGGGATGTTCATGCTGTCGCCATAGCCGGTGGCGAACAGGAAGGGGATGCCCAGGCTTGTGAGCGCTTCGGCCACGGCAATGGAGGTGCCGGTGCCCAGGTTGATGTCCAGTACTGCGACATCCGGCGTGTGGCTGGCAATCAGCTTCAGGGCTTCGGCTTCGGAGCTTGCGGTAAGCACATCCTGCGCCTGTGCATCGGCCAGAATCTGCTCAAGGCCAACCGCAATCACCAACTGGTCTTCGAGTATGAGCACACGCGCGCTGACCAGGCTGCTGCAGTCTACCTGTGGCTGCTGTGCAACCGCCGGGGTATCGCTGGCGAGCTCTTCGGCCAGCGTCAGGTGCTTTGCCGGAATCCGGAAGAACCCTTGCAGGCCCTCTGGTCGGTATTCAAGGGTGCTGCTGCCACCGAGGTCGAACGGGATGCTTCGTTCGATCAGAACCGAGCCGAAGCCGCTGCGCGTCGGTGCCCGTACGGTTGGCCCGCCGCTTTCGCGCCATGTGATGTCGCAGGCCCCGCCCGTGTCGACAACCCAGTTGACGGTCAACTTGCCGCCCGCCCTGGACAGGGCGCCGTACTTTGCCGCATTGGTCGCCAGCTCATGAAGCACCAGAGCCATCACCGAATAGGCGCGGGCATCGAGCAGTAGCCCGGGGCCCTTGAGCACCAGTGCATCGGCGCTGGTGCGGTACGGCGACAGCTCGGCCTCCAGCAAGCTGGCAAAACGGCCGCCACCGTCACCCCGGACCACCTGATCATGTGCCAGGGACAACGCCTGGATACGCCCCTTGAGCGTCGCCACATAACCACTGAGCGTCTGGTTTTCCGAGGTGGGGTGGGCGACCAGCGCACCGATGAGCGCAAGAATGTTCTTCACCCGGTGGTTGAGCTCCTCGTTGAGCATCCGCTGGCGAACATCCGCCCTGGAACGCTCATCGGCCAGCAGCTCACTGTTATGCAGCGCGACCTCGACCACCGCCGCACGGATGGCTTCGCCAAACTGGCGGTCTTGCTCGGACCAGGGCAGGCAGTGGTGGTGGACTGTCTGCTTCCACACGGCGAAGCTCTTGCGGGGGGTGAGGCGGTCACCCAGGGGGCCGTTCTCGTAGGTCTTGTTGGGGTCGCCGGCCCAATCCAGGGTTTCGATCACCTCCTTGCGAAACAGCATGAGGTAGTCCCGTGGGTGCTGCGACATCGGGATGATCAGTACCCCCGAGACCTCCGTGGCATAGTCCTGGGCTGCAGGGTGCGCCAGCGACAGGCAGTTCGACGCCCAAGTGCGGCCTTCGGCGACACCCTCGGCGAAGCTGAGCAGCCCGGGCACCGCCTGCCTTGGCGGCGTCAGCCCGGCTACGGTCCATTGGCCTTGCAACGACATGCCAATGCCATCGCAGGGGATGAGGGCCTGGAAGTCGCTCAGGCGAGCGCGCAGCAGTTCATCGATGGCCGTTGTGCGGTGAGCATCGTGCAGCAGGTTGTCCAGCACCTGCCGGGCGTGGGCAGCGGCCTCCAGGGTTTGCCTGGCCTGCAGTGTCTGGATATGCAGGGAAAAGAACTCGCCGAACATTTCTGCGGCCACCCGTTGGCCCATGCTCAGCGTGCGTGGTGCGTAATGGTGGCAGGCGATCAGCCCCCAAAGGGCACCGTCGACGATCACTGAAATGGACATGGATGCGCCCACGCCCATGTTGTTCAGGTATTCGCAGTGAATCGGTGAAACGCTGCGCAGGTGCGCGTAGGACAGGTCGAGCGGCTCGCCAGACAAATCCAGCACCGGCTCGAGCGGCACGGTCTTGAAGTTGGCGTCGGCAATCACCCTCACAGGGTTGCGCAAATACAGTGCACGGGCCTGCTGGGGAATATCCGATGCCGGAAAGTATTGCCCCAGAAAGCTTTCAAGCCCACTGCGCCGGGCTTCGGCTACAACCTTGCCCGCGCCGTCGGCGCCGAGCTGATAGATCATCACGCGGTCGTAACCCAGCAGTGCACGAACACGCTTGGCGGTATCGGCCACAAGCCTGTCGGAGCGGTCGATCTCGCGCAACTGGGCGATGACCGTGCGCACCAGTTCGATCGGTTCGGCGATGCTCTGGCTGGCGGGCTCGAACTCGAGGATGACAGTGCCCTTGAACAGGTGGGCAGACACATCGAACGCCTGGCCTGAAGCCAGCGGCACGCCGAACGACAGCGCTGGCCTGGAAGCTTCCTTCACACGTGCCAGGGAGTTGCGAACCGTGTGGGCTGCCTCGATACCGATGATCGCCTCCAGTCGTTGACCATTGACGCCGCCTGCCACGCCGAGCATGTGGGGCGTATTTGCGGAGTGGCGCAGGACCAGGCTGGCTGAGGCGTCGCAAGCGAGCAGGCAGCCGTGTGGCTGAATGCTCCCCGGTATCTGGATCGGTTCGCGATCACAATTGGTCAAGTTGACGTGAGGTTGCAAGGTCATGGGTTCCCGCCGGCAGTGCATAGGCCGGCTGCCTGTGTGACCGCCGAGCATGTTCAAGCAAACGCAGTGTTTACAGTCGTATTCATGGGCGAGTCTAGCCTGCGCCTATGGCTTAGTCACCTTGGCGTCGTAGAGGTTTCGCGAGCTTTTGCCCAAATTGCCATCAGTGGGCACCGGTGCATTGGCGTGGATGCTCAGGCTTGAGCCAGGACGCCGGGGCGGGCCTACTTATGCCAGAAAGTGCGGTTCGTTGGGCGCATCATTGTGTGCATCCTGGCGGATGTCGAGGTATACGGCAGCTCCACATACGCCGACCAGGCCTACCGTGGCGATCACGATGTCACCCAGCAACATGCCAGCGAGCAGGGTCAACAAACTCAGCCTACAGAACAGCGCCATGGCCATCTCCTTGGCAGTTGGGTTGCGCAATGCCCCGTACCTTACCGCCCAGGGCTCAGGGATGCAGCCTGGCCTGGCTGCCGTGGCACTCCTTGCGCCTGCTTTGGCAGAATGAGCGCCTTCGGGGCACAGCAGTGATGCTCCCATGTGATCCGGTATCCGGGTGGCCAACACGCCGATGCACATCATCACCGGGTGCTGCAGTTTTGCCATGAACCTTTGGTTCAGAAACCTTCCAGCACGACCTTGCCGCGGGCCTTACCACTTTCGAGCAGGGCATGGGCGCGCCTGAGGTTGTCAGCGTTTATTGCACCGAAGTGCTCGCCTACGGTGGTTTTGAGCACACCCTCGTCGACCAGGGCCGATACGCGCTCGAGCAACTGATGCTGTTTGATCATGTCTTCAGTCGTGTAAAGCGAACGCGTGAACATCAGCTCCCAGTGCAGGGACAGTGACTTGCGTTTGAGCGGCACGACGTCAAGCTGTACGGGGTCATCGATCAGCGCAAGCTTGCCTTGCGGCCGCAGCACTTCCACCAATTGCGCCAGGTAAGTGTCGGTGTGCGTCAGGCTGATCACGTAATCCACTGGCTCCAGCTTGAGTTCCGCCAGCTGTTGTGGAATCGAAACCGTGTGATCGATGACGTGGTGGGCGCCTAGTTCGCTGACCCATTGCTGGGTTTGCGGGCGGGAGGCCGTGCCGATCACGGTCAGTTGGGTGAGCTGCCTGGCCAGTTGCACCAGGATCGAGCCGACGCCGCCAGCGGCGCCAATGATCAGCAGGCTTTGCCCCTTGCCACCGTGCTGCTCGACGCCCAACCGGTCGAACAGCAGTTCCCAGGCGGTGATGGACGTCAGCGGCAAGGCTGCAGCGCTGGCATTGTCCAGGCTGCGGGGTTTGCGCCCGACGATGCGCTCATCCACCAGATGATACTCGCTGTAGCTGCCAGGGCGGTCGATGGCACCGGCATAGAACACCTCGTCACCTGGCTGGAACAGTGTCACGGCATTGCCCACCTCGCGCACGATACCTACCGCATCCCAGCCCAGCACCTGGGGTTGGTCGGCGCTGCGTGACGCGCGCACTTTGGTATCGACCGGGTTTACCGCAATGGCCTTGATTTCGACCAACAGATCACGGGCACCCGGAGTTGGGTTGGGCAGGTCTGCCTCATACAGCGATTGCGGGTCTTGAATCGGCAAACCGGGTTGGGTGAAAACAATGGCCTTCATTGCCATTACCTCGATAGTGGAAGGAGTGCTGGTCAGGCTATCTGCATTGTGTTGAGTCAAAAACAGGGGGAATTGGATAAGACTTTCACTTTTGCAGTGAAAGTCAGGCGGGCCCCGCATGTTTCGCTTGGTGCGGATCAAAGCCTCTGCAGTGCCGGCGTTGGCTCACCGCAGAGTGACAGCACCCCTCGTTCTGGCGAGTTGAACATCGACTTGAGGTTGCTTTCGATATTGCGGCAAAAGTCTTCGGTGCGGATGCGGTGCTGGCTGTTGCCGAAAGGCGCCTGAAGGTCCGTGCCGATGCGCTCCATGGCCAGCAGCATGCAGCCCACGACCGTCGACACCACCGGTGTGAACCAGCCCAGGGACGGGACTAGGCTCAGCGGCATGATGATGCAGAACAGCGTGCCAAATAGTCTTGGGAAATACACATAAGGGTAGGGCAGCGGTGTATTGGCGATACGCTCCATGCCACCTTGCCAGTTCGAAAGGTCTACCAGCGTCGACTCGATGCGCGCCAGCCTGATGCTGTCCAGCCGGCCTTCGTTGAACTCGCGCGTGATCAGTTCTGCCGAACCGCTGAGAATGTCGTTGGGCAAATTGCTGGTTCCCGCCAGGCGGGCCCGTTCACTTTCAGTGAGCAAAGCGGCCAGCGCTTCAGGGTTCCTGTCGCCGCCAAGGTGCATGCGCAGGGCATGCAGGTAAGCCACATGCCGCCGCATGAGTTGGGCTTTTACCGGGTTCAGGTCATGGGTATCGTCGATGAGGGTAAGTACCTGCCTGCCCAGGCTGCGGGAGCTGTTGACCATCGAGCCCCACAGTGTCCTGGCCTCCCACCAGCGATTGTACGCACTGGAGTTGCGAAAGCTGATAAGCACCACCAGCGCGGAACACAAGAGCGTCAGGGGCATCAGGGGCAGCTCAAGCCCGTAGCCTGTGACCAGCATGGCATCAAACGTAACAACTACGTCCCACAGCAATAACCAGAGCAGCGACCAGCCGACGTATGTCACCGTCCTGGCCAGGCATTTCCATTTCATATCCAGTGCATGGGTCATGGCAGAACTCCTTGTAAGCCCAAAAAGGCGGGGGAAAGCGCCTTTGCTGGGGACAGGTTAAGGTGCCAGACTTAATCGCAGCTTAATCTTGAGCCTAAGTATGGTGAGCCTTCCGGCGCTTGGCGCAGGTATGCGACCATGGCCGACAGTTGCCATTAAGAGACAGGTTATGGATCGCGAACGTCCTGGCATTTACAGCCCTACTGGCGCATCTGCAGCGCAGAGCCAGGAACATGCGTTTCCAACCAATACTGCCGAGCGATTGCAGCTGGCGCTCGATGCAGGCGCGATCATCGGCACCTGGTTATGGGATATCCCCAATAACCAGGTCACAGCCGATGAACGCTTCTCCCGATCCTTCGGGCTGCCCGCCGACAGGTGCATGGCGGGCATACCGATCGAAGAAGCGTTTGCCTCGATTCACCCGCACGACCAAGAGCGTGTCTGGGCCGACATCCAGCAAGCGATGGGCCGCGGTGGTGCGTTCAGGTGCGAATACCGGGTTAGACACGATGATGGCGGCTATCGATGGGTCGAGGCCAATGGCCGTGCACAGCTCGACCCACAAGGTGTGGCAGTGAGGTTCCCTGGCATACTCATGGATATCGAATCGCGCCGCTCGGCAGAGGCTGAGCGCGACAGGATGTCGGCCCTGCTGCGAACATTCACGGCAGCGGTGCCAGGGGTTGTCTATGCCAAGGACCTGGCAGGACGCATGCTGGTGGCCAATCATGGTGCCACGCAACTGATCGGCAAGCCGCCGGAGTTCTACCTGGGAAAGACCGATATCGAGTTCCTGGAGGACAAAGCCCAGGCTCGCCAGGTGATGGAAACAGATCAGCGCATCATGCATGGTGGGGTAGCCGAGCAGATCGAAGAGCAGGTGGACATGCCCGATGGCTCGGCAACTTACTGGCTTTCCATCAAGGCCCCGCTGTTGAGCGACACCGGAGAAGTCATGGGGCTGATCGGGTCCTCTATCGATGTAACGGCCCGGAAAAATGCTGAATCCAAGTTACTTGAGCTCAACCGCACGCTGGAAGCACGCATCGAGCAAGCCGTTGCCGAACGTGAAGCGGCGCAGGCGGCACTTCGTCAGTCACAAAAGATGGAAGCGGTCGGCCAGCTGACCGGGGGGATTGCCCACGACTTCAACAACCTCCTGGCAGGTATAACCGGCAGCCTCGACCTGATCAAGCTGCGCCTGAAACAGGGTCGAGTCGCCGATGTGGAGCGCTACTTGTCGGTGGCGCAGGGGGCGGCGCAGCGGGCTGCCTCGCTCACGCACAGGTTGCTGGCCTTCTCTCGTCGGCAGACGTTGCTGCCCGAGCATACAGATGTGAATACGTTGATCAGCGACATGGAAGAGCTGATTCGTCGGACGGTCGGCCCTTCGATTCACCTTCAGGTGGAATTGGGTGCCCAGGCAAGCACCTGCCTGGTTGACCCGGCGCAAGTCGAAAATGCGCTGCTCAATCTTTGTATCAATGCCCGTGATGCCGGTGGCAGCGAGATAGCCGTCACTACTTCAAACCAGTTTCTGCCGCAGGGGCCTGGGCTGGATCCAGAGCTCAACGCCGGAATGTTCCTGACCATTTGCGTGGCCGACGATGGTATCGGCATGAATGCCGAGACACTCAGCCGCGCATTCGAGCCCTTTTTCACGACCAAACCAGTTGGCGCAGGCACCGGGCTGGGCTTGTCGATGATCTATGGGTTCGCCAAGCAGTCCGGGGGCCAGGTCAAGATTGAATCGCAGGAGGGCGCCGGCACACGCGTCTTCCTTCAGTTACCCAGCCACGCCGCCCAGGTCGACAGGGAGGTGTGTGAGCAAACACCGGTCAAGGTGCCAACAGCGTTGTCCGGTGAAACGGTATTGGTGGTCGACGACGAGCCCTCGGTGCGCATGTTTGTCAGCGAAACCCTGGGCAGCTGTGGTTACGTAGTGATTGAAGCCGCTGACAGCTTGGCGGGCCTGCAACTGCTGCGCTCGGATACCCGTATCGACCTTTTGGTTACGGACATTGGCTTGCCGGGCGGTATTGACGGTCGGCAGATGGCGCAGACCGGCCGCCTTTGCAGGCCTGGGTTGCCGGTGTTGTTCATGACCGGGTATGCGCAGCCGAATGTGCTGAGCGACACGCCGATGGAGGCGAATACGGCAGTGCTCACAAAACCGTTCGCGCTCGACGCGCTGACACTGAACGTGAATGTTTTGCTGAAACAGACAGGCCGGTAGTTCTGCACTCGGGCAAACCAGGCTGAGTTATTTTCCCATGCCGACTTTTCTTGCCCGGGTTGTGCGCTAGTCTGATCACGCAGATGTAGGTGAATGGGATGTCACAAGAGTTCAAGGGGTAACACCAGTCAGCCAAACGATTTGGGGCCGCTCTGCGGCCCATCGCCGGCAAGCCAGCTCCTACATGTATAACGCAGGCCTCAAGAACTGCGCGCTCCGGGTGGGAGCTGGCTTGCCAGCGATGGGCTGCGTAGCAGCCCTGATAACCCTGACTGACTGGCATTGCGCCCAACGGGCCGTTTTGAGCATTGACCGTGGAGCTTAAGGATGGGGCGTTGCAACGAAGGGAAAGGCGCGTTTTGGCATTTTGGTATTGGCTGGTCCCTGGCTGTTCTGATCACGTTGTTGCTCGGCCCGAACGCGATAGCGTTTGCCGCTGAAAGCCCTGGCCAGTTGCCGGGGCCTGCAAAGGAAACCGAAGGCTATGTGGCGACCGCTACTTGCCTTGGCTGCCACACCACGCAGGCCCAGGCCTGGAAAGATTCGGACCACGGCTGGGCCATGCGCGAGGCTACCGAGGCCAACGTGCTGGGCAATTTCAAGGACGCCGCCTTCGATGAGGCTGGAGTAAAGGCCCGCTTCTTTCGCAACGCAGACGGTTTTTTCGTCAATACCGAGGGTGAGGATGGGCAGCCGGCAGACTTCCAGATCCTCTACACCTTCGGCCACTACCCGTTGCAACAGTACCTTGTGGCGCTGCCCAGAGGGCGCCTGCAGGCTCTGACCATCGCCTGGGACAGCCGGGCACAGGGCGAGGGCGGGCAGCGCTGGTTCTCACTGTATCCAGGGCAACGTTTTGCCCCCGACGACCCCTTGCACTGGACCGGCCGCTATCAGAACTGGAACGGCATGTGCGCTGATTGCCATTCCACGCGGCTGCTCAAGCAATACGACGATCGTCAGGACAGCTTCGCCACCACCTGGAAAGAGCAGAATGTCGGCTGCCAGAGCTGTCACGGGCCGGGGCAGGCGCATGTCGACTGGGCGAAGCAGGCCGCGCCGGGCGACCATGCTCAAGCGTCGGCCAAGGACATGGGCCTTGCGGTGGACTACAAGGCATTGGGCAGCCAGGGCCAGGTCGAACAGTGCGCATTCTGCCATAGCCGCCGGCAAACGCTGGGCGTTGGCCAGCTGCCCGGCCACCCGCAGCTTGACCAGAGTTTGCCGGCCACCTTGCGCACCGGCCTCTATCATGCCGATGGGCAGATTGACGGTGAGGTATACGAGTTCGGCTCGTTCACCCAAAGCAAGATGTACGCCGCCGGGGTGGGGTGCACCGATTGCCACAACCCGCACACCAACAAGGTGAAGGTCGAAGGCAACGGCCTGTGCCTGCAATGCCACAACGGCAATCCACCGGTTGCGCGCTTCGCCTCCCTGCAAGCCAAGGATTACGACACGCCGGCTCACCATCATCACGCGCCGGGCAGCCCTGGCGCACAGTGCGTGAGCTGCCACATGCCGACCAAGACCTACATGGTGGTCGACCCACGGCGCGACCACAGCCTGCGCATCCCGCGGCCGGACCTGGCAAGCAAGGTCGACAGCCCCGATGCCTGCACCGCCTGCCACACGGACCAGCAACCGGCCTGGGCAGCCAAGGCCATCGAGGGGTGGTTTGGCGAGCCGCGTCGGCCGGTGCTTTTTGGCGAGGCTTTCCAGGCGGTACGTAATGGCGACGGCATCCCGTTGAGCCTGTTGGGCACGGTGCTGGCCGACAAGGGCAAGCCAGCCATCGTGCGCGCCACTGCTGCCGAACAGATGGCCGACCTCGGCCCACAGGCTCTCATCAGTCTGGGCTGGGCGTTGAAAGACCCGAGCCCGCTGGTGCGTGCCTACGCGGTGTCGGGGTTTGTCAGCGTGCCTGCGGAGCAGCGCCTCAAGCCGCTGTTGCCATTGCTTGAAGACCCCGCCCTGGCGGTACGCGATGAGGCCGTCCGGGCGTTGGCCGATGTGCCTAAGGCGCAGGTGCCTGCCCAGTCTCTGGATGCGTTCAGCACTGCTCTGGCCGACTATGAGACGCGCCTGCGTGGCAATGCGGACCTGCCCGGCGGGCGCTTGAACCTGGCGGTGCTGCTGAGCAGGCAGGGGCGGCAGGGCGAAGCCATGGACCAATACCGGCAGGCTTTGAGGCTGGACCCGTACTTTGTGCCTGCGCGCGTCAACCTGGCCAACCTTGCAACGGGCGAAAATCAGCTGGATGAAGCGGAAAAGGTCCTGCGCGCAGGCGTGGCACTGGACAAGATGCCGGCCACCGATCGGGGCAACCTGGCTTACATGCTGGCCTTGCTGCTGGTGGAGCGACGCCAGCCCGAAGAGGCGCTGGGCTGGATGGAAACCGCGGCTGTCGCGCTGCCAGGCAACACGCGCATTCGCTACAACCAAGGCCTATTGCTGTCACGCATGAACCGTCGGGATGAAGCGTTGGTGGCCTTGGAACGTGGCCTTGAGCAGGCACCGGACAACGCCGACCTGCTGTACTCGCTGATCTACCTGCATGCCTTGGCCGGTGAGCGCAGTGAGGCCTACGCCTATGTGCAGCGCATGCGCAAAGTGGCCCCCGATGACCCGCGCCTGCAAGGCATCGAGCCCTATTGGCAGAAGTACGAAACTACCAACTGAGCTGGCGTTGGCGAGGCGAGCGTCTAGATTTACCTCGTCGCCTACAGCAGTTGCGAACATCCAGGGGCCTCCTGCCGAGGCCTCGACTGACTAGGATCGGATCAGTGGATATACGCGAGCAGATAGCAGCGCTTGAAGCCAGTGTGGCGCAAAGCGTACTGGGCCAGGCAGATACCATCCGCCATGTGATCCTCGGCTTGCTGGCCAACGGTCACGTATTGCTGGAGAGCCTGCCGGGGCTGGCCAAGACGCGCACGGTCAAGGCCTTGGCCACGCATCTGGAAGCCAGCATGCGGCGCATCCAGTTCACCCCCGACCTGCTGCCATCGGACATCACCGGTGGCGAGATTCTGCAGCAGACCGCGCAGGGCAACGAAATCAAGTTTCAGCCCGGGCCGTTGTTCGGCAACGTGATTCTTGCCGACGAAATCAACCGCGCACCGGCCAAGGTCCAGGCTGCCTTGCTGGAGGCCATGGAAGAACGCCAGATCACCGTGGCCGGGAAGAGCTACCCGATGTCCGGGCTGTTCATGGTGCTGGCAACCCAGAACCCGATCGAGCAGGAGGGCACGTACCCGTTGCCCGAGGCGCAGATGGACCGGTTTCTGATGAAACTGCAGCTGGACTATCCCAAAGTCGAGGACGAGACCCAGGTGCTGCGCCTGGTGCGCAACGAGGAACAGCAGGCCGGCCGCCCGCATCAGGCGCCTGAGCGCCTGGCCCAGGAGGTGGTGTTCGCGGCGCGCAGCGCTATTGCTGGCATACAGGTAGCGCCTGCGCTCGACCGTTACCTGATCGACCTGATCAATGCCACACGCCACCCCGCTGAGCATGACCCTGACCTGGCGCGCTGGATCAAGATCGGCGCCAGCCCGCGTGGCGGCATCAGCCTGGACCGCGTAGCCCGCGCCCATGCCTGGCTGGCAGGGCAGGACTTCGTCACCCCCGACGACGTGCGTGCAGTGGTGCACCCGGTGTTGCGCCACCGCCTGCAACTTTCTTACGACGCGGTGGCCGATGGTATTGGCCCCGACCAAGTGATCGACCGGTTGCTGGACACAGTGGCGATCCCGGCCTGAACGGAGCAAGCCGATGCAATCGACCCAGGACGGCTTCGTCCATGCCTCGCTCAGCCAGTTGATGGCGTTCGAACACCACGCGCGCGGCTTGAGTTTCGTTGCCCGCCAACCGCTGGCAAGCATCCTCGCGGGCAACCATGCTTCGCGCCTGCGTGGCCGGGGCTTGAGCTTCGACGAGCTGCGCCGGTATATCCCGGGTGACGACCTGCGCCATCTGGACTGGCGTGCGTCGTTGCGTTACGGCAAGCCGTTCGTGCGCACCTTCACCGAAGAGCGCGATCGGCCAACGCTGCTGCTGGTAGATCAACGCATGAGCATGTATTTCGGTTCACAGCGCAGCTTCAAATCGGTCACCGCCGCAGAGCTTGCGGCGTTGTCGGCATGGATTGCCCTGCAGGCCGGTGACCGGGTAGGCGGGCTGGTGTTCGATGACCAACAGGTGGTGCACATCAAGCCGTTGCGCAGCCGCGCACGGGTGCAAGCACTTTGCGCGGCCGTGGTGCGCAGCAACAACCGCCTTAGCGCAGATGGCCCGGACAGCGAGCATGAGGGGCAACTCGACAACATGCTGCGCACGGCCATCGGCATTGCCGGGCATGATGCCCTGATCTGCATCATCAGTGACTTTGCTGGGGTGTCGGAGCAGACCTTGAAGCTGCTGCGACAGTTGAGTGCGCACAATGATGTGATCGCCATGCAGGTGTACGACCCTATCGCGCTTGATGTGCCGGACAAGGGGCGGTTGAGCGTGACCCAGGGTGAAATGCAAGTCGAGCTTGAAGTCGGGCGCCGCCAGGTGCACCGGCCATTGGGCGATTTCCTCTCCGGGCGCCTGCAGGCAGTGGCCCAGTTGCTGCGCCGCAGCCAGATCCCCCTGATGATGATCAGTACCGGCGAAGAGGTGCTGGGCCAGGTGCGACGCGAACTGGGGCGGCTGTCCGGAGGTGCCCGATGAGTGTTCGGCCGCCGCCTCCCGCCATCGACCAGCTCAAGGAGCTGCCACTGCCGGTGCCGCCGTTCAGTTATACCCCGCAAACCTGGGGCTGGGCGGTAGTGCTGGCGATCGTGTTGGTGGCCGGGCTGGTCTGTGCCGCCTATGCCTGGCGCCGTTGGCAGCGCAACCGTTATCGGCGTGAAGCGTTGCTGCGGCTGGACGCACTCGTGGCGGCACTCAACACCCCCGAGCAGCGCTTGCCGGCCCTGCGTGAGTTGCCGGAACTGCTCAAGCGGGTTGCGCTTTCCATGCCTGATGCGCCGCCGGTGCAAAGCCTGTCAGGCCAGCATTGGCAGGGCTTTCTTCAGCACAGGGCACGTTTTGCCTTGCCGGTGCAGTTTGCCGCGCAACTGCACACCTTGGCCTATGCACCTGACCTGCAGGTGCAAGCGATTGACGATCAAGAACTCAGCACCTTGGTGCACACCTGCAGGCGCTGGATCGAGGTGCATCATGTGGCAGTTTGACTACCTCTGGGTGTTTTTGCTGCTGCCCTTGCCCTGGCTGGCCTACCGTTTCATGCGGCCTTATCGCGAAGCGCACAGCGCACTGCGGGTGCCGTTTTTCTTCGCCATGAGCCGTGCCGTGAACCAGTTGCCGGGCACTTCGCGAAGGTCGGGCGGGCGCTGGCAGGCGCTCATGAACCTGCTGGTATGGGGCCTTCTGGTGGCGGCCTGCGCGCGGCCGGTGCTGGTGGAGAAGGCTATCGAGCATAATCAGCCGATCCGCGACATGCTGCTGGCGATCGATATTTCTCAATCCATGCAGGCCAAGGACTTCACCGATGCCAATGGCCGGCAGGTGGACCGGTTGACGGCAGTCAAAGCGGTGGTGCGCGACTTCATCACCCAGCGCAAGCAAGACCGCATTGGCCTGATCGTCTTTGGCACCGGTGCCTACCCGCAGGCACCCTTGACCCTGGACCACGCCAGCCTGTCGCTGCTGCTGGATGAGGTCGGGGTCGGCATGGCCGGGCCGAATACCGCGATCGGTGACGCCATTGGCCTTGCCATCAAGCTGCTCGACCAGGCCAAGGAGCAGGAAAAGGTGATGGTGCTGCTCAGCGATGGCAATGACACCGGCAGCGCGATCACGCCCGAGCACGCGGCGGCCTTGGCCCGAGAGCGGGATATCATGGTACATACCATCGGTATCGGCGATCCCCAGGCTAGCGGTGAGGACAAAGTCGACCTGCAAGCGCTTGAAGGCATCGCACGCACCACCGGTGGCAGGTTCTTCCGGGCCGATGACCGGGGCGCGCTGGCCCAGGTATATGCCACGCTCGACCGGATCACCCCGCACACGGTCAAGACCTTCAGCCATCAGCCCAAGCGTGACCTGTTCTGGTGGCCGCTGGGCGCCGCCCTGCTGTTGCTGGCCCTGAGCCACAGCCTGGCTGCGATAGCCAGCACTGTGCGGGCGCGGCCTGCGCAGGGGAGGCCGTGACATGGACATCGACCTCAGTGCATTGCATCTGCTGCGGCCATACTGGTTGTTGCTGTGGATTCCGGCGGCGCTGTTGCCCTGGGCCTGGCAGCGGCGCCATGACCTGAAACGGCAATTGCAAGGCGTCATCGCCCCGCACCTGGTGCAGCATTTGATCATCACGCCTGAACAACGCCAGCGCGTGCGGCCTGTGCATTTGCTGGCAACACTGCTTGGCCTGGGCGCCTTGGCCGCTGCCGGGCCGACATGGCAGCGGGATATCCCGGCGTTCGTCGACAACCGTGCGCCGTTGATTCTTGCGCTGGACCTGTCGCCGTCGATGGACGCCGACGATGTCCCACCGAGCCGCCTGCAAGCGGCCAAGCACACCCTGCACGACCTGGTGATGCGCAGGGCGGGTGCGCGCACGGCGCTGATCGCCTATGCCGGCAGCGCGCACCTGGTACTGCCGGCTACCGAAGACCCGCACTTGCTCGACACGTTCTTGCAGGCGCTGAGCACTGATTTGATTGCCAAGCCCGGCAAGGACGTGGCGGGGGTGATCGAGGTAGCCAAACGCTTGCTGGCGGCCGAGCAGGTACCCGGCACGCTGGTATTGCTCACCGATGGCGCTGATGCAGGGCAATTGCCAGTGCTTGCGGACGCGCTCAAGGGCAGCGACCTGCAGGTGATGGTGTTGGCAGTCGGCAGCCACGACAGCGGTGTGCTGCACGACGCCCAGGGCCGTGCCCGAATTGCCGCCGACGGGCGCCCGCTGCAGGCCGATTTCGACCAGGATGGCTTGCGCCAGTTAGCCAAGGCTGTCAGCGCCCCGTTGGGTAGCCTGACCTTGAATGACGATGACCTGGACTGGATCGAACTGCATGCGCAGCAGCATTTTCAGGCGGCCCAGGGCGACCCGCAGCAGGTGCACTGGAAGGACGCCGGGTACTGGCTGTGCTGGCCACTTGCACTGATTGCACTGTTGTGCCTGCGCCGTGGCTGGCAGGTGCACTGGATGGCCACTGTGCTGCTGGCGCTGCTGTTGGGCACTCAGCCGCAAACGGCGCGGGCCGGGCCTGTTGCCGATGCGTTCTTCACCCCTGACCAGCAGGGGCGCTGGGCCTTTGAGCATGGTCATTACCCGCAGGCTGCCGCGCACTTCAGCGACCCTTACTGGAAAGGCCTGGCCGCCTACAGCGCCGCCGACTATGACGTTGCCTTGGCCAGCCTGGGCAAGCTCGACACCGCACAGGCGTTTTTCTACCGGGGCAACATCTACGTGCGCCAGTTCAAGTTTCCCCAGGCGGTCCAGGCGTATGAGCAGGCATTGAAACGGCAGCCGACGTTTGCCGAGGCCAGTGCCAATCTTGCGTTGGCACAGGCGCTGCTCAAGGACTACGAAGATCAGCAAAAGGCGGGCACGCCGGACGAAAAAGCCGACAAGGTGGTGGAGGACCAGACACCCTCCACAGGCGCCAAGCAGAAGCAGCAACTTACCCCGCAGGCGGCGTCAGATCAGGTTTGGCTTAATAACCTGACCACCTCGCCGGCACAGTTCCTGCGACGCAAGTTCCTGCTTCAGGATGCTTCACGGCAAACCGCGGAGGGCACACCATGAGGCGCTTGCTATTGCTGTTCACACTCTGCCTGCCATTGCTCGCGGTGGCTGCACCCGAAGCGCGGGTGCAGGCTCGCCTGGTGCCGGCCGGCGACACGGTGGTGGGTGCGACGCTCGAGTTGCAGGTCGACCTGCTGGTCGACACCTGGTTCACCCAGCCGGCGGTGCTGCCGGCCATTGGGTTGCCGGGTGCCGCGGTGAGCGCGCCCAGCGGCGAAGCGCAGCATTTGAACGAACAACTCGATGGCAAGACCTTCTTCGGCCTGCGTTATACCTACCAGATCACCCCGCAAACGGCCCAAGCCTTCACACTGCCTGCTCAAACTTTTCAGGTATTCCCGGGCCAGTCGGACACGCCGGTCACGCTCACCAGCGAGCCGCTGGCATTCGTTGCCAAGGCCTTGTCCGGTGACGCTACCGTGCACCGCCTGGTCGCGCGCAAGGTCAGCCTTGAGCAACAGACGCAGCTGTCGCATTCACCGTTGCGTGCAGGTGACAGCATTACCCGCCGGGTGCTGACGCGTGCCGAGGGCGCCCAGGCGATGCTGATACCGCCGCCGCCACTGGTGGAGATCGAAGGCCTCAAACGCTATGTGCAACCCCCCCGTATTGCGCCGCTCAGTGATGGCAGAGGGGGCTCGAACGGTGGCCAGCGTGAAGACAGCGTGAGCTATGTGGTAGCCGCCGCAGGTGACTACCAGCTGCCCGCGATCGAGCTGCAATGGTGGGACGCTGCGACCGGTGAGCCCAGGCGAGCGACGCTGCCCGCGATCGATGTCACCGCCATTGACGGCGGCTACAAGGCACCGTTTTCCATCGACCAGGACCTGCGCGCGTTCGGCCGCGAGGCACAGTTGCGCCTGCCCGGCCACTGGCTGTGGGCGGCGGGTTTGCTGGTACTTGGCGTAGGGCTGAGCTATTTCGCACGGCCTTGGCTGCAGGCGGCATGGCGGTATTTCAAGGGCTGGCAAGCCGCGCGGCGCGAGGCGCGGTTGCAGTCGGCGGATTACGCCTGGCAACTGGCCCGCGAGCAGCTTGCGGAAAATCCACCTCAGCTCGGCGCCCTGTACTTGTGGATCCGGCGCGTTACGGGCCTGCGCACAATATCAGAATTTTCCTCAACTTTGCCGTCCTCATTGCGAATACGTCTACTAGACTGGCTCCAGAACCGCTACGGCAAAGGTCGCGAAGGCCAGCAGGCCACACCGTCGCTGAGCCCGATTCTGCCAGCGCTGCGGCGAGTGCCAGTGAGTGAACGGCAAGTCCGTCATCGCAAGGGTTTGAAACCACTCAACCCATGAGCATTTGGGCTGAACAGGGTATGTAGCACAGAGGAGGGATACTTCATGCTCGACCTGCAACGCACACGCTGGTGGATTACGCTGTTGCTCCTGCTGCCCCTGGCGGTGCAGGCCGCGAACCCGTTGCCGTCCTGGCGCGAAGGCACTTCACGCCAGGCCATCGAAGCCTTCGTCACCGCCGTGACCACCGAGGGCAGCAAGGATTATGTGCCTGAGGCCGAGCGCATTGCCGTGTTCGACAATGACGGCACCCTGTGGAGCGAACAGCCGCTGTATTTCGAAGTGCTGTTCGCCCTCGATGAGGTCAAAAGGCTAGCCCCGCAACACCCGGAGTGGGCCACCCAACAACCGTTCAAGGCGGTGCTGGAGGGCAACCAGAAGGCCCTCACTGACAGCGGTATGGATGGCATTCTGAAGATCGTTGCTGCTACCCATGCCGGGGTCAGTACCGAAAACTTCATCGCCAACTCCCGGCGTTGGCTGGCAACGGCCGTGCACCCTCGCAACCACAAGCCGTACACCGAAATGGTCTTCCAGCCCATGCTCGAACTTCTGCAGTACCTGCGGGCGAATGGCTTCAGGACGTATATCGTGTCGGGCGGTGAAGTGGCCTTCATGCGTGCTTTCGCTCAAGAGGTCTACGGCGTGCCGCCCGAGCAGGTGATCGGCACCACACTCGATGCCCGCTTCATCGATGACAACGGCAAGCTGGCCATTGAACGGCTGCCCAAGCTGCTGCACAACGACGATGGCCCGGGCAAACCGGTGAGCATCGACGCCCGCATCGGTCGCCGCCCGATATTTGCCTTCGGCAATTCCGACGGCGACCTGCAGATGCTGCAGTGGACCATGGCCGGTGACGGCAAGCGCTTTGCCGGCCTGGTTCACCACACCGACGCAACACGCGAATGGGCCTATGACCGTGACAGCCAGATAGGGCGCCTGGACAAGGCCCTTGACGCTGCCAGGGCCGGTAACTGGACCGTGGTCGACATGGCCCGGGAATGGCAGCGCATTTACCCATTCGATAGCAACCAGGCTCAGTGACAAAGAAACCGCAGGGGCACAGGGACCAGCCGAGCAGTAGGTCGAACGTGCACGTAGTCGTGGCACATGCCAGCAAACGTGATACGGAGAGATCGCCTAATGAAGTCCAGCAGAAGATGGATAACCACATTCGCACTAGCCGCCACAGCGGCGATGGGCGTGTGTACGGCCAATGCCGCGGAAAAACCCAACATCCTGGTGATATTCGGTGACGACATCGGCCAGACCAACATCAGCGCCTATGGCAAAGGGGTAGTCGGTTACCAGACGCCGAACATCGACCGCATCGGTAAAGAAGGCATGATGTTTACCGACTATTACGCAGAGAACAGCTGCACCGCCGGCCGGTCGAGCTTCATTACCGGCCAGACGCCTTTGCGCACCGGGCTGTCCAAGGTGGGCATGCCGGGCGTGCCGGTGGGCCTGCAGGACCGTGATGTGACTATCGCTCAGGCGTTGAAGGCGCAAGGTTATGCCACCGGCCAGTTCGGCAAGAACCACCTGGGTGACCGCGACGAATACTTGCCTACCAACCACGGTTTCGATGAGTTTTTCGGCAACCTCTACCACCTCAATGCCGAAGAGGAGCCAGAGCGGCCATTCTGGCCCAAGGATGACCCGGACTTCGTCAAGGCCGCCTCACCACGTGGGGTGATCAAGTCCAGTGCGGACGGCAAGATCGAGGACACCGGTGCCTTGACCCGCAAACGCATGGAGACCATCGACGATGAAACCACCCAGGCGGCGATCAATTTCATCGACAAGCAGGTCAAGGCCGACAAACCGTTCTTTGTCTGGATGAACACCACACGCATGCATGCCTTCACCCATGTGCGTGAATCGATGAAAGGCCAGAGCGGGATGATCGGCAATGAATACGCCGACGGCATGCTCGAGCACGATGGCGATGTGGGCAAACTGTTGAAGACCCTGGACGACCTGAAGGTTACCGACAACACCATCGTGGTCTACACCACCGACAACGGGCCAAACCAGTGGTCGTGGCCGGACGCGGCAACCACGCCGTTCCGCAACGAGAAGAACTCCAACTGGGAGGGCGCCTATCGCGTGCCGGCGATGATTCGCTGGCCAGGCAAGGTCCAACCCGGGACGATCTCCACCCAGATGTTCTCCGGGCTGGACTGGTTCCCGACACTGCTGGCAGCAGCAGGCGATACAGGCATCAAGGACCGCCTGCTCAAGGGCACCGATGTGGGAGGCAAGAACTTCAAGGTTCACCTCGACGGCTACAACCAGCTCGATTACCTGACGGGCAAAACCGACAAGAGCGCGCGTAAAGAGTTCTACTACTTCAACGATGACGGTGTACTGGTTTCCATGCGCTTTGCAGACTGGAAACTGGTGTTCTGCGAGCAGCGGGCACCCGGTGGGCTGCAGGTCTGGAGCGAACCGTTTACCTGCCTGCGTGTGCCCAAGATGTTCAACCTGCGTATGGACCCTTACGAGCGTGCTGATATCGTCTCGGACCAGTACTACGATTGGCTGACCAAGAACGACTATCTGATCTTCCAAGGTACCCGCAAGGCTGCAGCGTTCCTGCAGACGTTCGTGGAATACCCGCCTAGCCAGCGTCCGGCGAGCTTCAGCATCGACCAGATCCGTGCTGACGTGGACAAGAAAATCGAAGAGAAAATGAAGAAGTAACGGCAATGCCCCGCGCCCGCCCTTGGCGGGCGCATTCTTTCCTATCCATTGCGGACCGGGTTTCAGGTCCGCTAAGGCTTATCGATGCCAGCAGCTGTGAACTCCGCTCGCGCTCATGCCCCTGAAACCACGGTAAAACAGACGCCGCTACAGCTGATGCTGCCAGCGGCGCTGTTGTTCGTCTCTGGCGGCGCGGCGCTTATCTACCAGGTACTGTGGGTCAAGCAGCTGTCACTGGTGGTGGGCGTTGAGGTGTATGCCATCACCGCTGGTATCAGTGCATTTTTCGCCGGGCTGGCCCTGGGCGGCCTGGTGTTCGGGCGCTGGGCCGACCGGTTGCGTCGCCCGGTCAAGCTCTATGCTGGCCTTGAACTGGCGGTGGCAGTGCTGGGAGTAGGGGCAACCCTGGCCCTGGCGCACAGCGCCGCGACGTTTGCCCGCCTGGAGGCAAGCGCAGGCCTGCTGGCCTGGTTGTTGCCCTTCACCTTGGTAGGGCTGCCGGCCTTCTTGATGGGCGGCACCTTGCCGGTGCTGGTGCGTGCGCTGACGCCCACCGAGGGGCAGATGGGCGAGGCGGGCGGTTGGCTGTACGCCGCCAATACCGCCGGGGCAATCTGCGGCACCCTGTTGGCAGCGTTCGTCCTACTGCCGCTGCTGGGGGTTTCCGGGGCGGCGTGCGTGGCCGCCGTGCTGAACCTGTTGGCCGCACTGGGCGCCTGGCTTGGGCGCGCGAAGGATGAGCGTGCCCTGGCCCCTGGCGCAGCGGCATTGCAACCGCGCACGTCCAAGGCCAGGCTGGCCATCGCCCTGTACTGCGTGGCAGGCGGCGTGGCACTGGGGTACGAGGTGGTGTGGACGCAATCGATCGTGCAGTTCATGAGTACCCGCGCTTTTGCATTTTCCGTGGTGCTGGCCACCTACCTGACCGGGCTGGTACTGGGAAGCGCCGTGTACGCCCGGCGAGCGGACCGTATTCGCGACCCTTGGGGGTTGTTCGGGCTGCTGATCGCCGCCGCAGGCCTGCTGGCGTTGCTGCAGATCGCCGGGCTCGGGCGTTGGCTGATCGTGCTGCAGACCACCCTGGAAGCACAGGTCGTGCAACTGACTGGCAACCAACTTGCAGGCATGTGCGCGCGCTTCGCCGCGGCGGCTCTGTGTGTGGTGTTCGTGCCTACCACGCTGCTTGGTGCGGCATTCCCCCTGGCCTTGCGCCTGGCCGTGGACAGTGGCCAAGTGGGCCGAGACGTGGGGGCGGTCGTGGCGCTTAACACGCTGGGCGGTATCGCCGGGGTCATGCTCACCGGCTTTGTACTGGTGCCTGAAGTTGGGCTGGTACGCACGCTGTTCGTGCTCGCCGTCGTGGCCGCAGCCGTCGGTATGGTGGCGGTGTGGCGTGGCCAGGCCGTGGGCAAGGGAATGCGGGTAGCGGTGCTGGTGGTCGGTGCAGCAACCGTGCTCACTGGCGTGCTGACCCCGCCCCAGCGTTTGGCGCACCTGTTGCCCGGAGCCCGCAGTGGCGAGTTGGTGTTCTACGAAGAGGGCCGGGGAGGCACGGTGGCGGTGGTCAACCAGCAGCGCCAGGGCCAGGCCTTCAACCGTTTGTACATCCAGGGGGTATCCAATACCGGTGATGCCATGCCTTCACTGCGCTACATGCGCCTGCAGGCATTGCTGCCGCTGCTGATACACCGCGGCGAACCCCGCTCGGCGCTGGTGATCGGTTTTGGCACTGGCATCACTGCCGGGGCAATGTTGCGCTACCCCGGCCTGGAGCACCCGGTGGTGGCCGAACTGTTGCCGCAGGTGCTGGCAGCGGCGCCGTTGTTTTCCGGCAATTACGATGCGGTCAACGACCCGCGCCTGGACATCCGCCTGCGCGATGGGCGCCGCGAACTGCTGCGCAGCGCACAGCGCTACGACCTGATCACCCTGGAGCCGCCACCGCCGTCCGCAGCCGGGGTGGTGAACCTGTACTCGCGTGATTTTTATCAGTTGGCGGCATCGCGCCTGGAGCAGTACGGCCTGGTTGCCCAATGGTTGCCGTTGCCTACCCAGAACGACGAGGATAGCCGCTCGCTGGTGCGCAGTTTCCTTGATGTTTTCCCCCATGCGTCGTTGTGGACCACCGAGTTTCACGAAATGCTGCTGATTGGCTCGGCATCGCCGATGGCACTGGATGTGCCGCGCATCCGCCAGCGTTTCGAACAGCCTGAGGTTGCCGCTGCACTGGCGCAGGTCGGCGTGGGCTCGGTCGATGCGTTGCTGGCCACCTGGGTGACCAACCGAGAGGGCCTGGAACGCTACGCGGGTGATGCCCAGCCGGTTACCGATGACCGGCCGCGCATCGAATATGCACCGTGGGTCCGTCCGCGGGAGATCACGCGGGTGCTCCCGGCGTTGCTTGCACTGCGCGTACCGCCGCCGCTGGAAAATGCCGGCCGCGCCCAGCAGGGTGCGGTGGAAGATGAGTGGCAGCTGCTTCGGCGGTTCTATGGTTTGTCATTGCTGGCCTACAACGGTAACCGCCAGGCCTGGATGCGTGAGGCGCGGGCATTGGCGCCGATGACCGCGCAGAACCCCTACATGCGCTGGTTCACCGGCGGTGAGCGTTAACGCACCGCCGGTGCCTCAATGGCTATCAGCGTGAGGCGGGGCAGCCAGCGTTTGGCGACATGGCCGCCTGGCTGATCATGGCCACCAAGCGCTTCACGTTGGCCTGCTGGGCGATCACCACCTCATCGATGCTGCCGCCAGATGCGGTTTGCAGGGTGCTGCGACAGGTCAGCTGAATATTGGCCTCCCGGGCCCGCAGGCGCCACCGGGCGTCCAGCAGCGCATACTGCCCAGGCACCGAATCGAAGCGCTGTACATCCACGCGCAAGGACAGCTTGTGTGCGGCGCGCACAGTGCTCAGCTGGTCGACCAGGGCGCTGCGCAACTCATCCACCAGGGTGGCGCCCCACCATTGGGTTTCCAGGATGGCCAGGCTGCTGTCGCCTTGACGGATGACCAGTTGGGGCCGGTCAACCTGCGGCGGTACGCTGACACCTTCGATGAGGATCTCGTCTGGGGCCGTGTGAGAGGAGGGTGCCGGCTGTGCCGGCGTGAGGGTGTGGAACTGGATAGGGTCACTGCGGCAGGCGCCCAGCGCCATCAGCGCGACCAGCAGGGTAATCCTTGGCAACGGGGTCATGCTCAACACTCCTGTGGTCATTTGCGTGGCGGCCCTTGCAGGTCCATTGGCGCGGCGTTGTCCGGGCGGCCACGGATCAGCGACTCGGGGTTGCGGCCCAGGTAGTCGGCGAGTTCGCGCAGCGAGCGCGACATACGGCCGAGCTCGTCGAGGGTTTGCGTCAGTTGCTCCCGTTGCGGCGAATCTTCTGCCAGGGTCGAGTTGGCCGATTTGAGGGTAGTGCTGACTTCGGCCAAGGTGCTCTGTACCCCCGGCAATGTCTTGCCATTGAACTGTGTCAGGCTCTTGCGCAGCTCGACCAGGTTGGCGTCCAGGTTGCTGGCGATACGTTCCAGTGGCAGCCGGTTGACCTTGTCGACCATGGTCTGCAACTGCTCCTGCAGCAGCTCCAGGCTGCCTGGAACGGTAGGGATCATCACAGGTCGCGCAGTCGGGTCGAAGGCCACTTTCTCCGCTTTGGGGAAGAAGTCCAGGGCAATGTACAGCTGGCCCGTGAGCAGGTTGCCACTGCGTGCCTGGGCTCGCAGGCCGTTGTCGATGAACGTCCCCATCAGTTTGGCGGAGGACGCTTCGTCATCAGGATCGTGCTGCAGGGTCTTGAGCATCTTCTCGTGCGCACGGCCCAGGCGCTGGGGGTAGATCACGATGCCGACATTGACCGGGAAACTGCGCTGTTTCTCATCGAAGTCCAGGTTCACTGAGACTACGCGGCCAATCTCCACGCCCAAAAATTCTACCGGTGCATCCACTTTCAGGCCGCGCATCGCCTGGTCGAAACGCAGTGCCAGGTACTGCGCCTTGCCGGCAGGCGGTGCCAGCGCGCTGGTCTGGTCGGCAAACAGCTCGAAGCGCTGGTCTTCGCTGGCGACGGTGTCGTTGGGGTTGAAGTCCGGTGCACGGAAGGCGATGCCGCCGACCAGAATGGAAGACAGCGATTCGGTCTTGAGCGCGAAGCCATTGGCGCCGACCTCTACGTCAATGCCACTTGCGTTCCAGAAGCGGGTGTTGGCAGTCACGAAGGCATCGTTGGGTGCGTGGATGAAGACCTCTACATCAACCCCTCTGCCATCCTTGTCCAGGGCGTAGGCGACCACCTGGCCGACCGGGATCTTGCGGAAATACACAGGGGAGCCGATGTCCAGCGAGCCCAGGTCCTGGGTGTGCAGGGTGAAATGCTTGCCGGGCTCGCCGTAGGTGATGGCGGGTGGGTTTTCAAGCCCGGTGAAATGTTTGACGCGCGTGTTCGACTGGCCAATGTCGGCACCGATGTAATCGCCCGAGAGCAGGGTGTCTATGCCCGACACACCACCGGCACCGATGCGCGGCCGGACCACCCAGAACTTCGAGTCTTCACGGGTGAAGCCTTCAGCCTGCTTGTCGAGTTTTACGGTGGCGTTGACGTTCTTCTGGTCGTTACTGAGCGCCACCTCGGTAACATGGCCGATCACGACGTTGCGATAGCGCACTTCGGTTTTGTTGGCTGCAAGCCCGGCACCGGTCTTGAAGGTGAGGGTGATGGTCGGGCCTTCCTGCATAAGGTTGTGCACCACCAGCGAGAGGCCGACAAGTACCGCCACGATCGGCACGATCCACACCAGTGAGAAGCTGAACCGACGGGTTTTAACAGGTGCCTTGCCCGGCACTGCTGGGCTGTCATTGCTGGATGGATTCATCCATGAGCTCCTTGTCAGGTGGCGTATCCCAGATCAGGCGGGGGTCGAAACTCATCGCAGAAAGCATGGTGAACACCACCACCAGGCCAAAGAACAGAATGCCGGGGCGCGGCTCGATGTCACCAAGCGCCTGGAACTTCACCAGCGCCGCAACCAGTGCAACCACCAGCACATCGAGCATCGACCAATAGCCGATCAGTTCAACGAACCGGTAGAGCTTGGAGCGCTGCTGTTGCGCCCAGGTGCTGCCACGCTGGACCGTGATCAACAACATCGTCAATGCCATGAACTTCACGCCTGGCACGGCGATACTGGCGATGAAAATGATCAGCGCGATATCCCAGGCGCCGTGCTCCCAGAACTCGATCACGCCGCTCATGATGGTGCTGTCGGCACCGCTGCCGAGCATCGTGGTGTTCATCACCGGCAGCACGTTGGCCGGTATGTAGAAGGCCAGCGCAGCAAACAGGTAGGCCCAGGTACGGCCCAGGGAGTTGGTCTTGCGCCGATGCAACGGGGCTTCGCAGCGTGGGCACTGATGCGGTTCGTCGCGCATGTCGCAGGCCAGCCCGCAGCTGTGACACAGGCACAGGTTGAGCTCGGTAGCGGTTGGCGGCCGGTTCATGGCATGTCCCACAGGTCGCGTATGTCACGCCCGGCAATGCGGATCATCAGCAGGCTCAGTGCGGCCAGTGCAAGCAGGCCGATGCCCGGCAGCACATCGAGCATGCCGGCGAGCTTGAACACGGCCACCATCGCGCCCAGCAGGCAGACTTCGAGCATGCTCCATGGGCGCAGCGTTTCCAGCCAGCGCATGCACAGCTTGAAGGCCGGTGAGCGGCGGGCCGTGAGGGCGTAACCCAGGACCCAGATGAGCAAAAGCAGTTGGAATGCCGGGGCGATGATGATCGAGATCGCCGCGACCATGGCCATGAAGGTAATGGGCCCCTGGCTCAGTGCCAGTACCGAATCCCACAACGTGGCGCTGTTCTTCAGCCCCTTCAGGCTGATGCTCATCACCGGGTAGAAGTTGGCGAACAGCCACAGCACCGCGGCCGTGAGCGTGAGCGCCAGGCGTTGCTCCACCGTCAGGCCGTTGTGCCGCTGCAGCACACCGCCACAGCGCGAACACAAGGTCTTCTGATGCTTGGCGAGCAAGGCTTTCTCATACACACAATCGCAGTGCTCGCAGATGATCAATTGCTCTGGTGGGGGCATCAAGACGCTCTGGTCAACTTGAAATCAGGCCTTTGTGAATATAGAAGCGCTCCTGTATTAGGCAAATGTTCAGCGAACAATCTGTAAATCTGTCGGCCAGTTCATTGCGCCGGGTCTATAACTACCCTTGCCTGATTGCACTGCATCAGTGGTAGGAAGTGGCCAGTGCCACGTTACATTTTCATGTCTGTCACGGCTTGCGTACGTGCGGCCATACAGGAGTTTCGGGAATGAGATTAGCGTTTTTGGCAAGTACGCTGTGTGTCGCTTCGCTTACGCTTGTGGGGTGCACCAGCAAGTTGACCCAGCCGGATGAATATTCAGGTTTTCTAAAGGACTACAGTCGCTTGAAAGAAGCCGAATCACCTTCAGGCGCGCCGGTGATGCGCTGGGTCGATCCCCAGCTTGATATCAACAAATACACCGCCTTCTATGTCGAGCCCAGCCAGCTGTATCCCAAACCGCAACCAACCGAGAAAATCCCCCAGAGCACGCTGCAAGGCATCACCAGCTACTACGACACGGCGCTCAAACGTGAACTGGGCAAGTCATTGCCGCTGGCCACCTCCCCGGGTGCCGGCACCATTATCGTGCGCCCGGCCATTACCGGGGTAAGCAGCAAGACCAAGGGTTTGCGGCCTTACGAAGTGATTCCGATCGCCCTTGTGGCGGCGGGGGTCAGCGCCGCTACCGGTATTCGCGACCAGGACACGACCATTGCCACGGAGGTGGCTTTCATTGACGCCCAGACCAACAAGGTCATCGCCCAAGGGGTGCGCAAGGGGGCTGGGCAGCAACTGGACAACAGCAGCCAGGTCATGCAGGCCTCGGATGCCAAGAAAGTGCTGGACAGCTGGGCATCCGACGTCCATCAGTACTATCTGCAGATGAAAGCCAAGGCCAAATAGCCCGCTGTTTGCAGTGTACCCAGGCCTGTACTTGGACGCCGTCAATGGGTGTTGGAGTGCAGGCCTTTGCGCTTCCAGGGAGGTGCGGCAATGATCGAATTCATACTTCACGCCTTGCGTGCAAACCCGGAAATTGCCGTGTTCCTGGCCATTGCACTGGGTGTGCTGATAGGCCGGATACGCCTTGGCAGCTTCCACCTGGGCTCGGTGGCCGGCGCTTTGCTCATGGGCCTGGCCATTGGGCAGATCGGACTGGACGTTCCGCATGAGCTCAAATCGGTATTCTTTGCGTTGTTCATCTACGCGGTGGGTTTCAAGAGCGGCCCGGAATTCTTCGGCAGCCTCAACCGCGGCACCTTGAAGCTGGTGCTGCTGTCTGTGGTGTTGTGCGGCACGGCGTTGGCCACCATCCTTGCTGCGCACAGTCTTTATGGTTTCGATGCCGGCTTTACTGCCGGGCTTGGCGCTGGCGCGCTGACCGACACGGCGATCATGGGCACGGCCAGCAGCGCCATTGCCCAGCTCGCGCTCGACGAAGCCGCCAAGGCACAACTGAACAGCCACATGGCGGTGGCGTATGCCATCACCTATGTATTCGGCACGATTGGGTTGGTGGTATTCGTGGGCAGCATCGCACCGCGCCTGCTTCGCGTAGACCTTGCCGCCTCTGCCCGTGAGCTTGAGCGCTCGCTGGGTATCGAACAGGAGGACGCTGCTTTGGGCGTGCCCTACACGCGGATCGTGGTGCGGGCCCACAAACTGGCGGTGGCTGAGGCGGAGGGCATGAGCATTGCCGATATCGAGGCCTTGCACCGCAACCTCAGTGTCGAGCGGGTGGTGCGCGACGGTCGGGTGCTTGAGCGCGAAGCACACGTGCGCCTGCAGCGTGGCGATGTGCTGGGCGTTTATGCATTACGTGAAGCCGTGCCAGCGCTCAGTCAGTGGATAGGCCCGGAGGTGGATGACCCGCTATCGATGTCCTTCGCTACCCGTACGGCGCAGATTGTGCTCACTTCGCGCACCTTTGCCGGCAAAACCCTCCGCCAGATCAAGCAAGAACTGGTCGGCGCCACGCGAATGGGCTGTTACATCGTCGACATCACGCGCCAGGGCCTGGAGCTGCCGCTGTTGCCCGAGACGGTGCTGCGCCGTGGCGATGTGATTACCCTGACCGGGCGCACGAGCAGTGTCGAGGCCCTGGCGGGGCAGGTAGGCCGGGTGCGCCAGAACCTTTACAAGAGCGATATCGCCATTCATGCGCTTGGTCTGGTCGTGGGGTCATTGCTCGGCATGCTGTCCACGCACATCGGTATCATCCCTGTCGAACTCGGTGTGGGTGGCGGGGTATTGCTGGTTGGCCTGCTGATCGGCTGGTACAACTCGCGCCACCCTGACTTCGGTGCGTTACCGCCGGCGGCGCAATGGGCATTTTCGGAGTTCGGCCTGACCGCGTTCGGCGCTGTGGTAGGGTTGCTGGCCGGCCCGGCCGCACTGGCCGCGATCGAAACGCAAGGCCTTGCGTTGCTGGTTTCGGGCGCGGCAGTAACCTTGATCCCGCCCCTGGTGACCTTGTACTTCGGTTATTACGTGCTTCGTTTGCACCCGCTGATCCTGTTTGGGGCCTTGGCCGGGGCGCAAACCGAAGCGGCGTCGATGAACAAGATCCTTGAGCAGTCTGGCAGCAACACACCCGTCATCGGGTTTACTGTGTGCTATGCCATTTCCAATGTGTTGCTCGCGGTCTGCGGGCCGGTAATCATTGCGCTGACGGTCAGCTGACCGGGCCTTGCCCAGGGATTTGGGGATTGGCCGGGGCGGTATGCCACTGCTCTTTGGGTACCCATTTGGCCTGTTCCGGGTCGCCCAGGTAATGCGGCGACATGATCTGCACGCCATATTCGTTGAACACGTCCTGGATGTTGGCGTGCAACAGGCTCAGCAACAGGGCGCGTGGCCGGGGTTCAGAGGGAATGGCCTGCGCGACCAGGCGGTACTCGGGGTAAAAATCCGACAGGGCCGTCTGGAACACCTGTGGTTTGGGCTCCTGTAGTACGCCTTCGGTGCGCCGTGCGGCTTCCAGCAGCATGGCTTCTACTTGGCGCCAAGGCGTGTCGTAGCCGATGGTGACAACCGTGTCCACGACATAACCTTGCCCTTGCACGATACGCGAGTAGTTCTTGGTCACCGCCCCAGTAATCATGGAATTGGGCAGCGTCAGGACCTCACCAAGCCCGGTTCTGATCGTTGTGGTGAACATCCCCACTTCGGTCACTGTCCCTTCGTATTCGCCCACCCGGACGAACTCGCCGACCCGAAGCGTACGGGTGTAGGTAAGGATCAAACCGGCTGCACCCTGGCCGATGACGCTGGTTGCACCCAGTGAAATCATCAAACCGATCAACACAGACAGCCCTTTGAAGGCATCGGTGCCCGAGCCGGGCAAATACGGGTAGGCCATCACCAGCGCGAACAGCCAGATGGCCAGCGAGGTCAGGCGCATGGTGGGTTGTAGAGTTTCGGCTGTGAGCCACGACAAGGTACCCGGGCGGGCCATGCGCCGTAGTACGCGCTTGGAGAAGGCGCTGATGCCGCGGGCGATGAAGAAGATCGAGACGGCCACGGCAAGGCCCGGCATGGCGCGCAGAATGCCGCTGACCAGATAATTGAACAGCTCCATCAAATGGACATTGAGGCTTTCGCCCCAGGAACGGGTGTACGGGAACTGCGACAGCACGAAACCCAGCCACTGGTAGCAGAGCAACAGCACGACCAACCAGTACAACAGCCACAGTGAGCGGTCGATCAGGTAGTAGAGATTCTGCATGTCGAACAGCTGGGTATGGCCGACCTTGAGGCGTTCGGAGTGCTTGCCCATCAGCTTGGGCAACAGCCCCAGAAGCTTGCGGCGGCTGAGCCCTGCGGCCTTGAGCAACAGGAAAAACACCAGGGTGGCGGCCGCCGAGTAGCCAAGGGCCGTCAACAGAAACCTGAGGCTGCGTGCCTGGCGCGTTTCCTCGACCACCAGGCGCAGGTTCTCGGCAGCACGTTCGGCAGCCTCCCTTGGCGTGATGTCGTCGGCAGCGGCATCGAGCGGAGTAACGATGAATGCCCGACGGCCGCCCAGCAGCACCAGATAGCTGTTCAGGATAGGGTCGGTCCTGACCTTGAGATCGTCGTTCTCCTGCAGGGTTTCTTCGATCAGGCTCTTTGCGCGCTGGGCGCGTGCCTTGGGAGTTTCACCCAGCAAGGTAGACCGAAAGACGAACACCGTGCGGTTGATGACCGTGAGTGCGGCTGGTTCGGCGATGACGCCCTCGACGCCTGTGGCGGGCTGAGCGCTGTCCGCATGGAGGAGGGGAGAAACCATCATGTGCAACCCCAGAATCAGCCAAGCCGCCCATCCTGAACAACGCTTGATCCCCATGCTCCACTCCCGGCGCCTGCGTGCGAATTGCTTCCAGCATAGCCGGATTCACGCAACCTTCAGTGGTGTTGCAAAGGGGCGGTTTTATTGACTGATGCGGACGTCACCACGCTATAGAATGTTCATCACTGTCTTACGTGAAGGAATCAAGATGCCGTTGCACGATATGCCCCCTGCAAGCGCTGCTTGTCACGCGTTGTGCGAAGCATGAGCCGCTCGCTGTTCATTTCCATGGACGGCCCCAAGGGCACCGGCAAAACCACACTGTTGGAGGCCGTCACCCAAGCACTACGGGCTGACGGCCTGAAAGTCATCCGTATCTGTGAGCGCAAGAGCGATCCCTTCAGGGCGCAAACCATGGCCCTGGTCAACCAGTTCGTCAGAAGCCCCAGCCCGGACCTTGAGCTGGCGGTTTGTGAGCGCTTTGCCCAGAGCCGTGCCTGGATATCCCAGCAGGTGCTGCCCAGACAACCGCCGGGCAGCATCATCCTGATCGACCGCTGGTACCCGTCGGAAGCCGCGTTTCGCCGGCTGATCCCGTTCCCTGAGATCCTGCGCCTCAACATCGCCAGTAATGTGCGTGTACCCGACCTGAGTGTGGGGGTCGTCACCGCCCCGGATATTTCATGGGCGAGGGCGACGGCACGCACGCGCGGGTTGAGCAGCACGGTGATGCACAGGTTCGAAGAGCATGTGGCCTGTACCCAGGCCTTCGAGCGAGCCGTCGCAGAGAACGGCTGGCTGTTGTGCCGCAATGAAGGGACGATCGAAGACGCTACGCTGCAGGTGGTTTCAGCGATTCAAGGCGTGCTTCGATGCCCTTAGAGCGTGCCTGCTTTCAGGCGTCCAGCACCAGGCGCGCACTGCGCGACGCCGAGACGCACGGCGTGATCCATTCGCCGCTGCTGCGTTGAGCTTCAGTCAGACACTCGTCACGGTGCTCTGGCTCGCCCTCGATAACCCGGCACATGCACGCACCGCAAATGCCCATGCCGCACGAGATGGGCAGGTCCACCCCGACCCGCGCAGCGGCCTGCAGCAGGCTTTCGCCGGCTTGCACCTGGACCTCACGCCCGCTGCGCTGCAACACCAGTGTGCAGCTGGAGTCGGCCTGGGCTGCAGGTTCGGCAGGCTTGAAGTGCTCGCGGTACAAGGCCGACGCTGGCCAGCCATGGGCGAAAGCGGCCTGCTCCACACTGTCCATGAACCCTGCGGGCCCACAGCAATACAGGCTGGCTTGGGGCTGCCAAACGGGCAAAAGCCCGCTCAAGGCTTGCTTGACCTGCGCGGCGCGCAAGCCGCTGAACACTTCGATCGGCAGGTTCTGGCGCTGGATCAGCGGCAGCTGTCGCGCGTCCTTGGTGAAATACAGCAGGCGCACCGCGCGCCCTTGCGCCAGGCATTCGCGGTACATCGGCAGCAGGGGCGTGATGCCTATCCCGGCCGCCAGCAATGTCACTGGGCCCGCCCCCGGTTGCAGGGCAAACAGGTTGCGCGGGGTGCCGACCTCGATCCGTGCGCCCAGACGCAGGTGCTCGTGCAACCACTGTGAACCGCCGCGCGAGGCAGGCTCACGCTTGATGCCCAGGTACAGATGGCCCTCTTCGGGCAGGCTGACCACGGAGTATTGGCGGACCAGGCCGTTGCCCAGGCGCAGGTCGACATGGGCGCCGGCCGCCCAGCTCAGCGGCAACGGTGCGCCGCCCGGTGTGCCAAGTTCGACACCCAGTACGTCGTCAGCTTCCAGGCGCAAGGCGCGTACCTGCAAGGAGGTCCAGCTCATGCGCGTACCCCCGCAGCCCGCTGCAGGCGCAGCACGGCTTCACGGGCCTGGCTACCCAGTTCGGCGAGGTCCAGGCCAGGGATCGTGTCGTTGTCCACGCTCAGGCGCCCACCTACCAACAAGGCGCGCAAGGTCGGCCGGCCACCGCCCATTACTGGCGCAACTCCCAGGTCGTGCAAGCCGAAGTAGCGGGGCTGGTCCAGGCGGTACACTGCCAGGTCCGCTGCCATGCCAACCTCCAGCGTGCCAAGCGCGTTCAGCCCCAGCACCTGCGCGCCACCGGCGGTTCCCCAACGCACCACGTCTTCCACGCTGGCGGCATGGGCGCCGCCTTCCAGTTCGCCGCCTGCATAGTCGGGCAAAGCCCGCTCGCCGGCCTTGGCCCGTTGCATCAGCCAGGCGGCGTGGGTTTCGCTGATCATGTCGCAGGCTTCGTTGGAGGCTGCGCCGTCCACACCGATCGAGATCGGCATGCCTGCCGCTTCCATGGCCAGGATATCGGCAATGCCGCTGCCCAAGCGCCCGTTGCTCTGCGGGCAGTGGGCAATGCCGGTGCCGGTGGCGCCCAGTAGCCGGATTTCCTCGGGGCTGAGCTTGACCAGATGGGCGAACCACACGTCTGCGCCGAGCCACTCGTGCTCCGCGCAGAACGCCACAGGTGACAGGTTGTAGCGGCGCTGGATTTCGTTCTGGTACTCCACCGTTTCGCTCAGGTGGCTGTGCAGGCGGATGCCCAGCTTGCGTGCGGCGCGGGCGGTTTCGCGCAGGTGCTCTGGCGGCATCGAGTAAGGCGGGCTGGTGGGCGCCATCACCACCCGGCGCCAGGCGTCGGGGGCGGGGTCGTGGTAACTGCGCACCAGCCGCCCGACGTCATCAAGGTATTGTTCGAGGGTTTCTGGGCCGGCACTGGCGGCGCCTTCGGCCTGGCGCACCTGGGTTGCGCCGCCCCGGCAGAGCACGAAGCGCAGGCCCAGCCGTTCTGCCTCCTCGAACAGAATCTGCGCACTGTCGAAGGCCATGCCTGGCAGGTACAGGTAATGGTGGTCGGCGACCGTGCTGCAGCCGGAGCGGGCAAGCTCTACCAGGCCGATACGCGCGGCCAGGCGGAAACTGTGCTCATCGAACAGGCCACGGTAGCGATAGGGTACCGCGCCCAACCACGCTCCAAGGCTTTGATCGATGCCCGCCGGGATCCCCTTGAGCAGCGACTGGAACAGGTGGTGGTGAGTATTCACCCAACCTGGGTAGACCACGCAGTCGGTGGCGTCGAGCACCTGCTCACCCGCCAGCGGTTGCAGGGCACCGAGGGCAGCGATGCGCCCTTGGCTGATACGGATGTCCGGCCCGGCGTGGCGGGCGGCTGGCCCGCGCAGGCCGGTGAGGATGGCACTGGCATTGCGGATCAGCCAGCTGTCGGAATGCTTCATAGGGGGCTCCAAGGGCTTAACCCAGTTCACTTTCGTGCCAGTGGCGCAGGCTCAAACGTGCCAGCAGGGCCATCAGGCTGAACAATGCGACGCCGGTCAGGGCGATCAGCACCAGGGCGGCGAACAGCCGCGGAATGTTGAGCTGAAAGCCCGCTTGCAGGATCTGGTACGCCAGCCCGGCGCCGGTGCCCCCGGTGCCGGCCACGAACTCGGCCACCACGGCGCCGATCAAGGCCAGGCCACTGGCGATCCGCAGGCCGGCGAAGAAGCACGGCAAGGCACTGGGAATACGCAGGCGCAGCAGTACCTGCCAGCGGCTTGCGCGATTGAGGCGGAACAGGTTGAGCAGCCCCGGGTTGACGCTGCGCAGGCCCAGCACGGTGTTGGCGATGATCGGAAATACCGCGACCAGGGTGGCGCAGATCACCAGCGCCAGGGTGGTGTCGCTGCACCAGATGATGATCAGCGGTGCGATCGCCACCACGGGCGTCACCTGCAGCAGTATCGCGTAGGGGAACAGGCTGGCTTCCACCAGCCGGCTCTGCACGAACACGAATGCGGCCAGTGTGCCGATGACGACTGCGAGGGCGAACGAGAGGAAGGTGATCTTCAGGGTCATCCACAGTGCACCGAGCAACATGGGGCCGTCGCTGATCAGCGTGCGGCCAATGTCGGCGGGTGACGGCACCAGGTAGACCGGTACTTGCCAGGCGATGCAGGCCAGCTGCCAGAGGCCCAGCAGCACCGCGCCGACCAGCAGCGGCGAAGCGATGCGCAGTACCGTGGGGTTGTGTAGCCAGGGGGTAGAAGGTCGACTCATGTCAGGGCTCTCAGGTTGTGCTCTGAAGTTGGGCGCTCAAGCAGGTTCGCCGTTGGCCTGGGCCAGCAGCCGGGACAGGTGGGCGCACTGCGCGATGAAGGCCGGGGAGGTGCGGTAGGCCTCGTCCCGCTCCAGCGGGCCGTCGATGGGCACATCGGCGATCACCCGCCCGGGCCGCGCGCCCATCACCACCACCCGCGACGACAGATACACCGCCTCGAAGATGCTGTGGGTGACGAACACCACGGTCAGGTCGCGTTGGGCCCAGAGCTGGCGCAGGTCGCTGTCGAGCTTGTTGCGGGTGAACTCGTCCAGGGCGCCGAACGGCTCGTCCATCAGCAGCAGGTTAGGTTCGGTGGCCAGCGCCCGGGCGATCGATGCGCGCATCTGCATGCCGCCAGACAACTCGCGCGGGTAGGCCCGGCCGAACGCGCCCAGGCCTACCAGTTCCAGCGCAGCCTGTACCTTGGGCTGGCTGTGGGCTTTGGGCGTGCCCGCCAGGTCCAGCGGCAGGCGCACGTTGTCCTGCACCCTGGCCCAGGGCATCAAGGTCGCCTCCTGGAACACCATCGCCAGGCTGCGGCCAGCACCGCTGGCCTGTGGATCGCTGCCTGGGGCATCCTTGCCCCACCAGCGCACATGGCCGGCCGAGGGTTGTTCGAGGCCGGCGAACATTTTCAACAAGGTGCTTTTGCCGCAGCCGGAGGGGCCCAGCAACGACACGAACTCGCCGCGCTGGATCGCCAGCTTGACGCGGTGCAAGGCGACGGTGCCGTTGCTGTAGGTCTTCTCGACCTGGTTGGCGAACAGTGGCGTGTCGCTACCCAAGGCGTCGGCGTTGGGTGGTGCCTGCAGCTGGGCGCAGGTTTCGGACAGGGTCTGCATCAACATGGCGCTCTCCCCAAAGGTCATGAGCGGTTGTGTATGCCCCGGTACACCGGGGCGCCGAACAGGCGGTCAGTGGCTGGCGAACACTTCGCTTTCGCCATGGGCTTCGAGCAGGCCCAGCAGCTGCCGGCGGATTACCAGGCCTGGCTTGTCCGAGGGCATGTGCAGCTCGACACGCCGCCGGGTATCGACGCAGGCGTCCGGGTCGGTGGCCTCGAGGATGTCACGGTCTTCGGCGGTGATCGCCGCGTCCCAGTCGATCAGTGCCTGGGTCGGGCAGTCTGCTTCGCTGTCGTTGCGATAGAGCCACTGCACCAGCATCAACCGGCCGTCATCGATCGGTGTGGCGCAGTTGTAGATGATGTGGTGGATGCCGCTGTCCGGGTACATGCAGCCAAAGCGTCGGGAGAACGGCAGGTAGTAGCGATTGACCAGGTGACGCTCGGTGATCGGCGCACGGGTGCCGGTAATGGCGAAGCTTTCTTCAGGGTTGCGGATGGGGACGCGGGTTTCGGCTTCAAAGCCATAATCGGTTTCGCGAAACTCATAGCTGGCCGGTTGCGGCTGGTCGAACAGGCCGAAGTTGGCCTTGTGCACGAAGGAGAAATGCGAGTTGTCGAAAGAGTTTTCCATCACCCGCAGCGGGCTGGTTTTCCACTCTTCGTAGAACTGGAAGATGCGCCGGTAGCCGGGGGCGCCGTCTTCCGGGAAGTCGGGGATCGGCTGCAGCGGATCGTCCAGCGCGACCCAGGCATAGCCATACTTTTCCTGGCAATGGTAGGCCTTGACGGCCGCGCCCGGCGGTATCGCCCCCGTCGGGTTCTGCGGGATCTTCACGCAGGTGCCGCTGCAGTCGTATTCCCAGCCGTGGTAGCCGCAGGCGATATTGCCGTCTTCGCTGACAAAGCCCTTGGACAATTTGGCGGTGCGGTGGCAGCAACGGTCGCGCATCGCTACCGGGGTGCCATCGGGGCGCTTCCAAAGGACCAGGGCTTCACCGAGCAAGGTGAAGGGTTTTGGCCCGTCGTCCAGGGCTGTCATGGGCAGCAGGGCGTACCAGAAGCGTCGCAATACAGGTTGTTTGGTGACCAGCATGATCCAGTTTCCTCACGGTATTAAGTGTTGTTATAAGGCTCAGCGGCTGGCGGCCTGGACGGTGTCGGGCTGCACGTTCAGGCCTTGCACGAAGCGGGTGGTATAGGCCTTTTGCCAAGGGGCGGCGGCGCCGAGCAGGCCGGCCTGGACCATGAAGTCGCGGGTGGCCTGCCAGCGGGCGTCGTTCATCGTGCCGATGCCGTGGCTGGCAGCGTCGCCCCCTGTGACCAGCTGGTATTGCTTGAGCGTCGAGACGCCCCAAGCCAGCAGCTCATCGCTCATGTTGGGGTTGTCGCGCTTGATCAGCGCATTGCCCGCTGCGGGGTTGTCCAGGTAACGTTTCCAGCCCTCGAGCGAGGCGCGGACAAACCCGGCGACGCGCTCGGGATGCTGGTCGATGACGTCCTGGCGGGTGACCACGGTGGAGCCGTAGGGCGGGTAACCTGCATCGGCGAACAGGAAGAAGTTGGGTTTCTGGCCTGCCTTGATGGCCTGGAACAGTTCCGAACTGGCGTAGGCTTGCTGGGTGGTGTCGGCGCCGGCGAGGAAGGGCTGCAGGTTGAAGGTGTAAGGCCGTGCCTGGCTGTCCTGAAGCTGGTACTTGCCTTTGAGCCAGGGCCACCAGGTTTGCTGGCCGGACGTGGACACCAGCACCTGCTTGTTTTGCAGGCCGTCCAGGCCGTTGACATCGGCGTGCGTCATCAAGCCCTGCGGGTCGCCCTGGAAGGGCGCAGCCACCGCGACCACCGGCAGCCCTTGCTCCACGCTCTTGAGGATCTGCAGGTCGTAGTTGACGATGAAGTCGGCTTGCTTGCTGACCAGCAACTGCATGCCATTGACCTGCGGGCCGCCCATGCGGATGGACACATCCAGGCCTTCTTTCTCATACAAGCCATCGGCCACGGCCTGGTAAAAGCCGCCCTGTTCTGCCTGGGCGTACCAGGAGGTGAGCAACACGACTTTGTCGTTGGCCATGGCCAGGGAGGCGCTGCTCAACACTGCTGCGCCAAGCAGCGAGCGAAGCGGGTAAGTCAAAGCAAAGCGGTTTTTCATGATTGTTCTCCACCTCGATTCGAAATGCGCCAGGTGTTGGGGAACACGCCAGCGAAAACCGAGCGGAGAGAGAACGCAGCAAGAGGAGGGTGCACACAGCATGCAGCAGCCACGGCCGACATTTCTCTACTTGCCCAAGGCCGTGAGGCCGCGCGCAAATCATCCGCTCGGATGTACGCCCAATTCAAGGCGCAAGAGCAATGCCCCATGCCATTTCTGGCACTGACCGCTTCTACTCGAAGGCAGATGAAGCGAGAAGCGTGCCAATGTACGCAAACCGCCAAAGCCGGGCTGTTCAGGGCCGGGCGGGTATTGCAAGGGCAGAGCAGTGATCCGGGAAGGTGCAAGGCAGGAGCGCTCGGCGCCATTAAAGTGCGCAATGCTGAGCCGGCTTGGTGCTCACTAATTCATTAAATTGGCCACAATCACTGAGCTAGACTGTATTCGATCAGTTGGCACGCCCCCTGCTAGGGCACAGTCGAGTAGAAGCGGTCAGTGCCGAAATGGCATGGGACATTGCTCTGGCGGCATCACGCCGCACACCCGGCAAGGGTGGCGCCACGGTTTGCAACGTGGCCAGAGGAGAGGTCTGTCCGCTGAATCCCTTGCTGGTGAACCTCACCGACCTCGACCCAAGGGATGCACATGAAACTCAACCCTCTTGCCTGCCTAAGCTACTGCTTCCTGCCCCTCTGCGCCCTGGCCAGTTCCGGCGCGCAGGCCGGCCCGCTGATGTGGTACGACAACAGCCTGAGCTACCTGTACGGCCACAACTACAAAGTCGACGGCACCGGCAACGACATTCAGCAAACCGTCACCTTCGAACACGCCAGCGGCTGGACTTGGGGGGATGTATTTCTGTTCGTCGACAACAAGTGGTCCAACGGCTTGTCGGGCAATGACGGGCACAGCTACTACGGTGAGTTCTCCCCGCGGTTGTCGCTGGGTAAGGTCAGCGGGCAGAACCTGCGCTTTGGCATCGTCAAGGATGTACTGATTGCCGCTACCTACGAGCGCGGCGAGGGGCGCACTCGCAGATACCTGTTGGGGCCTGCCGTGGACTTGACTATCCCGGGGTTCGATCGCTTCTCGCTCAATACCTATTACCGCAAGCCTGACGGAATTACCGGCAAGGCATCGGGGCAATGGCAGATCAACCCGACCTGGGCAATGACCCTACCGCTAGGGCGATCGGACATCCTGTTTGACGGGTACCTGGAGTGGTATGTGAATGACGTTGGCAGCAAGGGCACGTCGGATTACGTGGCCAAGAGTTTCCACTTCAATCCGCAGTTCAAGTACGACGTGGGCAAGGCCCTCGGGCACACGCCGAAGCGGCTTTATGCGGGGCTGGAGTGGGATTATTGGTCGGACAAGTACGGGATCGAGGATAGCCACGGATTCCCGACGGATCAGAATGCGGTGAGTGTGTTGGTCAAGGCGCATTTCTAAGCAATTACATCAGAATATTACTGTATCTCCATGTTTTTATAGGATATGAAGATCGAGCGTCGTCCGTGCGGCGCTCGATGCCTGCCACCGCAAAACCAATAATGTTCGATTATCGGGCGCTAACTCCCTTCAAGCACTCAACATTGGCCTCTGCATGCCGAACGTAATGGGTAGTACATCCCACTGCCACCCGGATATGTCCTCATGCGCTTGCGCCATCTCAACATCGCTACCCGCTCTTACCTGAGTTTCAGCCTGATCGCCGCCCTGGTCGTGGTGCTCGGGCTGTTTTCCATCAACAAGATCTCCAGCATGCGCGAAGCCGTGGTGTACACCGAGCAGGTGACCAACGTCGGCACCCGCTACCTGGGTGAAGTCCGCAGCCACATGCTGGGCCTGCGCATCATCACCCTGCGCATGGCCATTGCCCGCGAGCCCGCGCAGTTGACGCCTACCCTGGCGCGCCTGGAGGTGCTCAAAGGCCTGCTCGACAAGGGCGTCGAGGGCTACGGTGCGGTAGTGCCGGCGGCGGGCAAGCCGGCCTTTGCCGAGATGCAGCGGTTGATCGACCAGTACCGTGTGCTGCTCGACCAGTACAAGGGGTTGTCCGAGCAAAACCAGGTACCGCAGATGCAGGCGATGCTCAGCGGCGCCATGCAGGACATCTCCAACCGAATCGGTGAGCTGTACGACAACCTGGTCAAGTTCAGCAGCGACACCGCAGAACAGCACACCGCGCATGCCCGCGCCGAGTACCAGCGTGCCCTGTACCTGACCTTCAGTGTGATCGGCCTGGTGCTGGTGCTGACCATCGGCCTTGCCTGGTTGCTGACCCGCAGCATCGTCAGCCCGCTGCGTGAAGCCATTGGAGTGGCGCAGAACATTGCCGACGGCGATCTATCCCATACCGTAAATGCCACCGGCCGCGACGAGGCGACCCAGTTGATGCATGCCCTGGCGGCCATGCAGGCCAGCCTCAAGGATGCCCTGCGGCTGATCGGCGATTCTTCTCATCAGCTGGCAGCGGCCAGCGAACAGATGTCGGCGATTACCCAGCAAACCTCCCGCGACCTCAACCGCCAGAACGACGAGATCCAGCAAGCCGCTACCGCCGTCACGCAGATGAGCGTCGCGGTGGAAGAGGTGGCGCGCAACACCGTCAGCACCTCCGAAATCTCGCGTCAGTCCGAAGACGCGGCGCGCCGCGGTCGTCAGCGGGTGGGTGAGGCGATCAGTTCGATCGGCAAGATGAGCCAGGATGTGCATGAGGCGTCGCGGCAGATCGAAGCACTATCGGTGCAGTCGCAGGAAGTGGGCAAGGTACTCGATGTGATCGGTGCAATTGCCGGGCAGACCAACCTGCTGGCGCTCAACGCAGCGATCGAGGCGGCGAGGGCAGGTGAAGCGGGCCGCGGCTTTGCTGTGGTGGCGGATGAAGTCCGCGCGCTGGCGGCGCGTACCCAGAGCTCGACGCTGGAGATCGAGGAAATGATCAATGCCATTCGCAGCGGTACGGCGCGGGTGGTGGAGTCGATGCACAGCAATAGCCAGCAGGTGGGGCATACCCTGCAGGTAGCTGAGTTGGCCGGGCAGGCACTGGATGAGATCACCGATGGTGCGACAACGATTCACGAGCGCAACCTGGTGGTGGCCAGTGCCACTGAAGAACAGGCACAAGTGGCTCGAGAAGTCGATCGTAACCTGTTGAATATTCGGGATCTTGCGGTGCAGACCTCCGAGGGTGCGGGCCAGATCAGCACGGCGAGCCAGGAGTTGGCCAGCTTGTCGATTGGCTTGAACGGGATGATGAAGCGGTTTCGGCTGTGACTACTGCGCAATGATGTCGGCCTGAGTCGAACCATATGCTGACCCTCTGGTCAGGATGCTTACCTATCCAGCATCATTGAGGTCAGCATGCACACGTACAACCTGACGTACCTTTTCAAGGGCGAACCGCGTAACCACTCGCTCGAGCTCAAGCAGAGCGGGCTCCCCGTTCACGAAGCAGCGTTGCACTTGATCGTGCTGCATTACGGGGATGGTGAGAATAGCCTCGTGATGCCTGCCGCGCACGCCTCCCCGACGGAGATTCTGCAGCAGGCCAAGGCGCTGGAAATTACCAAGGTCGAAGTACATCCTGGCAAGTAGGCCTTGTGAGCGGGTTACGGGAGAGCAGGGTGGTCAGCCTGCCTTCAACCCGGCCAGCTGCTGCTGTAGCTCGGCCAGCAACCGTCGACCCGCTGCTTCCAACAGGTCACCATACTGGGCGATGGCATTGCACTCCCTGCAGGTGATAATCGACTTTCTGTGGAGCCTGCCCGGCTTTACCAGATCTTGCCCATCGCACTCGAGGCATTTCAGGGTGACACTCATGATCTTCCTCTCCATGGAACACGCGCAGGATCCTTCATCGCGCTTTTGAGTCGGCCGGCAATGATGGCGCGGTACATGGAGTGGTCAAGTGGGTAAAACGTTCATTCCGGGGGCAACTAAAACAGGGCGGGGTCTTCAAAGGTTGTCAGCGAACGCCTTGCACGTCCCCAAGCCCCTACAGAATCGGAGATCGCGAAGTGATTGACCATCTGGACCACCTGGTGCTGACCACTGTCGATGTCGACGCTTGTAAAGACTTCTATATCCGCGTGCTGGGCATGCGCCTGGAGACCTTCGGCCAAGGACGTCTCGCGTTCTGTTACGGCAATCAGAAGATCAATGTTCATGTGCGGGGGCATGAGTTCGAGCCAAAAGCCCATCTGCCTGTTCCTGGAGCATTGGATTTGTGCTTCATCGCCAGTGTCAGCCTCGAAGAGGTTATCGAGCACCTTGAGGGTCAGCATTGGCCAATTATTGAGGGTCCGATTCAGCGAACCGGTGCGACAGGCCCTATCCGTTCCGTGTACGTACGCGACCCGGATCTCAACCTGATCGAGATTTCCGAGCAGTTGTGACTGGACGTGGCAGTGGTTGAGGACGGCCTCAGCAAGCGTGACGAGACCAACGCCCGGCAAGGGTTTGAAGCGGTTGAAAAGGGTCGCTGGAATAGCGCAGTAGGAAACCGCTTTGGCGGCCATGGGCATTTTCGGCCCCTTCGCCGCCAGGCGGATGCAGACAGTTTGCGTGGCTTACTTGATCAGCGGCACACCACTGAGCTTTTGCAACTCGTCGAAGTCGATGTCAGCGCAGATCTCTACCACTTTCAGGCCGTCGGACGTCACTTCCAGCACGGCCAGGTCGGTATAGATGCGGCTGACGCAGCCGATGCCGGTCAGCGGGTAGGTGCACTCAGGCACGATCTTGCTTTCGCCGGACTTGGTCAGGTGGTCCATCATCACGAACACCTGGCGCGCGCCGGTGGCCAGGTCCATCGCGCCGCCTACGGCCGGGATCGAACCTTCGGCGCCGGTGTGCCAGTTGGCGAGGTCGCCCTTGACCGACACCTGGAAGGCGCCCAGTACGGCGATGTCCAGATGGCCGCCACGCATCATCGAGAAGGAGTCGGCGTGGTGGAAGAAAGCACCACCGGTGAGCAGGGTCACGTGCTGCTTGCCGGCGTTGATCAGGTCATCGTCTTCCTCGCCCGGCGCGGGGCTCGGACCCATGCCCAGCAAGCCGTTTTCGCTGTGCAGAAACACTTCCTTGTCACCCAGGAAATTGGCCACCAACGTAGGCGCGCCGATGCCCAGGTTCACGTATGCGCCTTCCTGGATGTCTGCGGCCACGCGCTGGGCCATCTGGGTGCGGGAAAGTTTTGTGGTAATGGTCATGGCAGGCCTCAGACAGCGTTGGCGATCGAAGAAGCAGCAGCGCCGGTAACGGCGACCACGCGCTGCACGAAGATGCCCGGGGTGATGATGTGTTCCGGGTCCAGTTCGCCGAGTTCGACGATCTGGTCGACCTGAGCGATGGCGGTCTTGGCGGCCATGGCCATGATCGGGCCGAAGTTACGCGCGGCCTTGCGGTAGATCAGGTTGCCCCAGCGGTCACCCTTGTACGCCTTGATCAGCGCGAAGTCGGCGTGCAGCGGCATTTCCAGCACGTACTGGCGGCCATCGATCTCACGGGTTTCCTTGCCTTCGGAGAGCAGAGTGCCGTAGCCGGTCGGCGAGAAGAATGCACCGATACCCGAGCCCGCTGCGCGGATGCGTTCGGCCAGGTTGCCTTGCGGCACCACTTCCAGCTCGATTTTGCCGGCCCGGTACAGTTCGTCGAAGACGTAGGAGTCGGACTGGCGCGGGAAGGAGCAGACCACCTTGCGCACGCTGCCTGCCTTGAGCAGGGCGGCCAGGCCAATCTCGCCATTGCCAGCGTTGTTGCTGATGATGGTCAGGTCGCGGGTACCGGTATCGATCAGAGCATCGATCAGCTCGGACGGCATGCCGGCAGTGCCAAAACCACCGACCATGATGGTCGACCCGTCGGTGATGCCTTCCACCGCGCTGGCGATGGACTCATAGGTTTTATTGATCAAAGCGAGCTCCTGGTTGTTCCTGGAGTATGGGTTGTGGGCCTGCCTGGCGCGCCCTTTGACGTGGGGGCCAGTCAGCGCTTGGGAAATGTTTGCTGACTGTGCTAAGCGTGCCGCAAGATCGGGCACAAGTAGAGAGGGGGGAAGCGGATGGTGTGCGATTATCGAACTATTGTGCGATCTACGAGCGGTTGTTTGCATCGCGTAGTGGACGGTTTCCTGAGCGCTGGGCTCAGGGCACGCTGGGTGTGGAGGCAGCTGATCTTTCCGCGCTCAGGCGCAGTTCTGCGATATCGCGCTTTGGCGGTGTGCCGAACTGGCGCCCGTACTCGCGGCTGAACTGCGAGGGGCTTTCATAGCCGACCTTGAAGGCCGCGGTGGCGGCATCCAGATGCTCGTTGAGCATCAACCGTTTCGCTTCGTTCAACCTCAGCCACTTCTGGTACTGCAGGGGGCTCATAGCGGTCAGCTGACGAAAATGCTGGTGGAAGGTCGAGAGTCCCATCTGCACCTGGGAAGCCAGCTCGTCCACCCGCAGCGGCGCGGCGTAGTTCAGCTTCATCCAGTCGATGGCCTTGGCGATCCGGTGGCCCTTGCTGCCCACGGAGGCGATGTAGCGCAGGAGGGGGGCCTGGTCACTCAGCAGCAAACGATAGTGGATTTCCCGCTGAATGAGCGGCCAGAGCACAGGTATCGCGTCAGGCTCCTCGAGCAGCTCGATCAGGCGGCTGAAGCTCTCCAGTAACTTCGGGCCTAATTCACCCACTCCAGCGCTGGTGTGAAAGGACTGACCACTCACCGCCAAACGACCATCTTGTGCGATCAATTCCGCCAGTGTGCGCAGGTCGAGCTTGAACACCAAGCCGAGGCAAGGGGCTTGCTCGCTGGCCATCGTCACCGCCGAGTTAGCGGGGATGTTCAGCGAGGTGACTAGAAAGCGGCTCGTGTCGTAGGGGAAGACCTCGCTACCGATGACCATTTCCTTGGCGCCCTGTACCACCAGCACGACACTCGGCTCGACGATACAGGTAATCGGTGGGGCCGGTGCGTTACGTCGGTAGACGCTGAGATCTGCGATGTGTGTCGTGAAGTCGCCAGCTGTGGGCGCGTGTGCGCCTATTACCTCGCACAGCGTGGCCAGCGGGTTCGCAGGGGGGCGCGGTTGTGTGGTGGCAGGCATAGGAAGCTTCCGATCATCTTGTGGAAAACATTACGGTCGCGTTGCGTCATCTGTCCATGCCCAGCCGGTACGAGCTGGAGATTTAGGCAATAAAACTACCCGTTTGCTCTACTGATGAAGCGGTTTGTGCGACGAAGATGGCTATAGGCGAGGTGGCCAGTGTGCTCAGCAGAGCATGCCCCTCGCACCATTTCCATTTCGAGCAGACAGGAATGAGTGCATGAAGTCTTTGTTCGTAGCGTTTGCCTTGATGGCCAGTTCACTCACTGCAGGAGCCGCCGATATGTCCCATGGAGCCGACAATTTCTATAAGAGTGACCTGGTATCACTCGAACGGGTTTCCTTCAAAAACCAGTTTCAGATGAATACGGTCGGGAACCTGTTCGTTCCTGAAAACCTGAAACCCAATACCCGTTATCCCGCCATCATCGTCGGCCATCCGATGGGCGCGGTTAAGGAACAAAGCGCGAACCTCTACGCCCAGAAGCTGGCAGAGCAGGGCTTCGTTACCCTGGCAATCGATCTATCGTTCTGGGGGGAAAGTGACGGGCGTCCGCGTAACCTGGTATCGCCGGACATCTATGCCGAAGACTTCAGTGCCGCGGTCGACTATCTCGGCGCTCAGGGTTTCGTTGATCGCAACCGCATCGGCGTGTTGGGCATCTGCGGCAGTGGCAGCTTTGCCATCAGTGCGGCGAAGATTGATCCTCGAATGAAAGCCATTGCCACGGTCAGCATGTACGACATGGGCGCCGCCAATCGCAACGGCCTCAAGCACGCGGTAACAGTCGAGCAACGCAAGAAAGCCATTGCTGAAGCAGCAGCTCAGCGTGATGTCGAGTTTGCCGGCGGTGACACCCTGTACACCAGTGGCACGGTCGACAAGCTGACCGAGCACTCCAATGCCATCGAACGCGAGTTTTACGACTTCTACCGCACGCCCCGGGGGGAGTTCACCCCCAAAGGGTTGTCGCCGCTTCTGACGACGCATCCCACGCTGACCAGTAATGTCCGTTTCATGAACTTCTACCCGTTCAATGACATCGAGACGATCTCGCCACGCCCAATGCTGTTCATCGCGGGAGAAGACGCACACTCCCGTGAGTTCAGTGAAGAGGCGTATCGCCTTGCCGGCGAACCCAAGGAACTGGTGATCGTACCGGGCGCTGGCCACGTCGATCTCTATGACCGCGTCGCATTGATTCCCTTCGGCAAGCTGACGTCGTTCTTTGGCGAACACCTCAAGTAACTGACGCCATCGCCAGGCCCAGCCTCTGCCCTGGGCCTGGGCACCTGCGTCTTTGAAATTGTTAAACCGAGATCCGTTATGAGCAGCCCTGCAATACACCTTCAACATACAAGCCGTCAGGTCTGGAGCGCTGTCCTGGCGATGTCGCTCTGTGCCTTCGCCCTGGTGGCTTCGGAGTTCCTGCCAGTGAGCTTGCTCACTCCGATTGCGTCCGATTTGTCACTGACCGAAGGCCAGGCTGGGCAGGCCATATCCATCTCGGGTTTCTTTGCCGTCATCACTAGCCTGATGCTGGCCCCCATGACCCAGGGGATCGACCGCAAGCCTGTCCTGCTGGCCACGACCGCGCTGATGCTGATTTCCGGGGGGATGGTGGCATTCGCCCCGAATTACCTGACATTGATGGTGGGGCGCGCCGTGCTAGGAGTCGCCATCGGTGGCTACTGGTCGATGTCCACCGCGGTGATGATGCGCATCGCCCCCGAACCGCTCGTTCCCAAGGCTATTGCCCTGATGCAGGGCGGTACCGCGTTGGCTACGGCAATCGCGGCACCGGTCGGAAGCTACCTGGGCGGCATGATTGGCTGGAGAGGGGCGTTCTTTTGCGTTCTGCCGCTAGCCGCCTTGGCGTTGATGTGGCAAGCCTTCACGCTGCCAGCGATGCCAAGCGAGCGCAACGCGGCGTCAGCAACCGGATCCCTGCGTTTGCTGGCAGACTCCAGGGTCGCCCTCGGCATGGCGGCAGTTGCATTCCTGTTCATGGGGCAGTTCACACTGTTCACCTATCTGCGGCCCTTCCTGGAAACGGTCACGCATGTGGACGTGCCCACGCTCTCGCTTCTGCTGCTGATAATCGGCGCCGCAGGGCTGGTCGGTACGATGGTAGTTGGCACGCTCGTTGGTCGACACCTGAACCGCGTTCTTCTGGGAGTACCGTTGATAATGACTGCCATCGCTTTCGCCGTGATCACGGTCGGTAGCTGGGTCGTTCCAGTCGCTGTTTTGCTCGGTATCTGGGGGCTGGTCTCCACCTGTGCTCCCGTGGGCTGGTTCACCTGGTTGGCCAAGGCATTGCCGCACCAGGCAGAGGCTGGAGGTGGCTTGATGGTCGCCGTGATTCAGTTGGCCATCACGGCGGGCGCAACTGCGGGCGGGGTGCTGTACGACGGATTCGGCCATCAAGCCACATTCCTGGCCAGCGGTGTATTTTTGCTGGCGGCAACCGCGCTAAGTGCTGTTACTAATCGAGCGTTGCCTGGTACAAGCCGTATACCCAATGGCACAAGCCAGTGAGACGCCCCCCGGCAGACGGCATGTGCATTGGGTAAACCCTGTCAGCTGATCAAGCAGGCCGAGAGTGGGCTCCCTGCGTCCTCTTTGACGCAATTTTGTTCTTCCGCCAGCCCCTAAGGTTCATGAGGCACAGCACGACCTGCAGCACGATCAAAGCCCACGCTTGAGCGTGCAAGCCCCAGACCGACCACAGCAGGTTGCTGGCGATGAAGCAGCAGAACCCCACTTTACGCCGGCCGGGACGGCGCGAGCCTATACACCAGGCTGCCAATACCGTGACAGCCATGGCAGGCCATTCCAACAAATCGATCCAGTCTTCCATCAGGCACAATCCCAATCGTTTCGCTGCTGTTCACACTCTGCGCAGGTACGCGAAACTCAGCCTGCCAACGCTTTGATCAACTGTTCATTGAAGGCGGGGATATCGTCCGGCTGGCGGCTGCTGATCAGGTTGCCATCCACCACTACCTGTTCATCCACCCACGTGCCGCCGGCGTTGCGAATATCATCCTGCAAGGTCTTGTAGCTGGTCATCCGCTTGCCTTTGGCCAACCCGCTCGATACCAGCAGCCAGGCACCGTGGCAGATGACAGCCAGCGGTCTGCCTGCTGCGTCGTGGCTTTTAACCAGCTTTTGCGCGCCGGGAATCAAGCGAATCGTGTCGGAGTTCTGAACGCCGCCGGGCAGCACCAGGGCATCGTAAAGATCGAGATGGGCACCCTCGAAAGTCGCGTCCACGGCGAATTCGTCGGCGGGCTTGTCATGGTTCCAGCCACGGACCGTACCTTCCTTATCCCCCAGGATGTCGACCACCGCACCGCTGTTTTCCAACGCCTCACGAGGGCCGGTCAGTTCCACCTGCTCGAAGCCGTCGGTGACCAGAAAGGCCACGCGCTTACCGTTCAGTTGTGCACTCATCATTCATCTCCTTTACCGATAGACCTTAAATAGGGGCCCGCAATGGCGAGCAAAGTTCCTGCTCGTTGCTCGGTGGTGCGCTTAACGGCGCCTGCGTTGCGAGCGGGTGACGGCCAGCCCGGCGATGACCCCGAGGGCTGCCGCCACGACCCACAACGGCATGTTGCCTTTGCTGGATTTCCAGCCACCGTCCACGCTGCGTCGGCCACTCGGTGGCTCGAACAGGTTGCCGGAAGAAATCTCTGCGTTGGGGCTGCGGCTCAAGGCCTTGCGTGTGAGCCACCCTGAAACCAGCGCCAGGCGCGGGACGACGTAGCTTGCCAGGTGGGCAAGGCGAGCGGCAGCGCCCACCGTGGTGTTGGCGCGTGGGGAGATAGCGCTGGCTACCATGGCCTTGGCTACCCGCTCCGCATCGTAGATCGGCCCGGGTGGTGTGAGCGCATGGCCGGTGTAATTGCCGCCATCCCTGAAGCCTGGGGTGTCCATGACCGCTGGATAAATGTCGCAGACGTGGATGTCGGGGAACTCCGTCAGTTCTCCGCGCAGCGCCTCGGTCAGGCCGCGCAGGCCGAACTTGCTCGCCGAATAGGCGGCCGCGTAGGGCTGGGCAACCCAGCTTCCCAGTGACAGTGTGTTGATGAGGATGCCGCTGCGTTGGGCCTTGAAATAGGGCAGGGCCACGTGGGCGCCGCGCAGGTAACCGATCAGGTCGGTCTGAATGACCTGTTCATGTGCCTCCAGGGGCGTTTGCTCGAAGTTGCCCACCGCGCCAACGCCTGCGTTGTTGACCCAGATATCGATCCGGCCATGGCCAAATTCGGCCGCCTGGGTGGCCAGCGCTTGCACCTGGTCGCTACGGGTGACGTCGGTAATGATTGCCACGGCGTCTGTTCCACAGTCGGTGCATTCGTCCAGCACGTCGAACAACGCCTGCTCATCGCGTGCGGCGAGCACCAGCCGCGCGCCTTTGCAAGCGAAGGCATGCGCGGCAGCCCTGCCTATACCACTCGATGCGCCAGTGATGACCACGACCTTGCCGCGCAACGGGCCCTTTACCGGTGCTGGAGCTTCAGGTTCGTCAGGTTGTGAGGCTTGCTCGATGTTGCCAGCCGTAGGTAGGAGGGTATCACTGGCTGCTATCTTCGAGAGCTGCAGTGCAGTGCCGTCGACCAGCACCAGCTTCATGCCCTCAATGGTGCCCGCCACCCGCTCCGGGAAGACCGGTTCACCTTGCGCATCCAGACTGTCATAGATGAACTTCGTCCCTTCGAGCCAGCCGACTGCCGTGAGCAGCTCGGGGCCAAGGTAGTACTTGCCGTCTTGAAAGAAGCCAGGGAACTGATGAGCGCGCTCGACGTTCTCCACGCAGTAGCGTTCGCCTGGTTTCATGCCTGTCGCTTGATCGATCATGGTAGAAACCCCTTCTCATGAATGCCTGCAATGTGTTGCGTGACTAAGGCAGCTGAATGCTGCAGAGGCAGCAAAGTTCAGAGGAGAGGGCAGGCGGTATCAGCTAACGGTTGCGCAGCGTGTGCAGTGCTGGAGACCAGACAGCATGGCTGCAGCGTTCACACGCGATCGAATCGTGCGACTGATGGTAGGCAGGAAAGCCACAGCCCACACAACAATAGAGGCCAGCCTGGGGCGGTGTTGTGTATTCCGGCCGATGCTCGAATGGAAGTACTGACAGGCCGGCCCTGGTGTCCTCCGGCCCATAGAAATACACGCTGAGTTCTCCGTCGGTTTCCAGCAGACCTAAACGTACCTGGCCCAAGTGCTCGACACCTCGCTGGCGTAGCTCCATGAAGAGCTCGTTCGACGAAATGTTCATATTGCGCAGCGAGTGGATTTCGTACATGCCGTCCTTCACTACTGTTATTGGCAATCCATCAATCAAGGCTTCGCAAGCCTTGCTTCGTTTCATGAGGAAGACGATACCCCGATACAGCAGCAGGAGCGTCAGGAACACCAGTCCCACCGGGAGCAGGGGAACATCCTCGTAGAAGGTCACATCGCCGGCAGCGGAGCCAAGGGTCAGAATGACGACCAGCTCGAAGCGGGAGAGCTGTTTGATCCCGCGTCGGCCACTGAATTTGAGAAAGAAGAATACAGCTGTAAAAGCCGCCAAGACCCTGAAGGCGACTTCCAGAAGAAAGGCGAGAGGCAGCTCGCCGAGGAGCATCCGTTGAAGGTCGAACGGTACCATTCGAGTTCCTCTCCTGCAGGTTGGTGGGTCAAAGGTTGACGGTACCTTGAGGCCATCATCACCCATCCCTACCTGAGACAACGTTAATGAGGATTGAGATCCCCACCGGGACTCCAGCGAAGAACTGTAGAACCCTCGGAAACTATACAAAATATTGAGACTGTATAGCTTTTCTGCCGATAGTCAGATTCAGTTCTCAATTCACGGACTTTCGATTGTCTGCCTGAACAGGTTCGCTATTTTAAGTATCTAGTAAGAAGGGCAGGCCGAATACCGAGGGAGGCTTTATGAGAACTCGAGGACATGTGTACTGGGACTGGGCAGACCCCAGTCTTCACAATCGCAGCCATGACGAAATTCTTGACGATGGAACTCACATCGACGTGCAAGTCCGGTTATCCCGCACCGGAAACACGCAGATGTTCATAGGCGTCTACGCACCCTCTGGGGCCGCGCTGCACGAAGAAGCTTTCGACTCTCGGCCTGGAGAGTCGATGACCCGGGCATTGGCCTGGGGTGTGGGACGTGCCCGCAAATTTGCTTGCGAACCATCGCTCCTCAAACCTGAGTCAGCTTCGGCGAGTGGAAGATGAACTACGCGCTGCCAATCCACGCGCGGGATTGTCGATTCAATTGCTGGCGCGCGATTTCCTTTTGCAGGTCTGACTGTAGTGCCGGCCATGATACGGACAGAGTTTTGAACGTACCGAATATTCAGGTAGTCCACCGTTACTCAAGAATGGGTAAAGGAGGTGACCATGCCTAAACAAGGCGAGCTTCGAGCAAGAGCTACAGTGCTTTGCTTTCGCAGCGGCAGGCTATTGCTGGTGCGCCGCAAATCGCGCAAATGGAATTTCCCGGGGGGCGGCGTCAAACCGCACGAGCCTCCCCACAATGCGGCCATACGCGAACTCCAGGAGGAAACAGGTATTCGCCGCCGGCGTCTGGTAGCACTGTGCACTGTCCGTGCGGGTCGTATTGTCCATCACATCTTCACATTGCAGATCGATGAACAAGACCACCCTGTGCCGGGAAACGAAATCGTGGCGTGCAAGTGGGTGCCGCGCGACAAGTTGGCACCGTCCCGCCTCAAGCCTTCAGCTGCCGAACTGCTCGCACGCCAGCTTCCGGCATTGATCGCCTGACCCGATTCATGGGCTTGAACGACTGTTCGAATCGTTGGCTGTCGGGAGGGCAGCCGGGGCATGATCGTGCTGGCCGGTCGGGTCGGTGATCTGGATGATATTGCCATGCTGCCAGCCATCGGCTGCGGGATCGGCTGGAGGGATGGGGATGTCGGCGCGTAGGGCCTTGCTTTTGCGCATATCCAGCTGCAATCGTTGATTGCGTTGGCGAACCATGGACGGATCGGCCTGCCCATCTGCAGTGAACCCCATCATCAACTGCGGCACACCAAGGGGCAGCCGCTTGCCCTGATCGGTGTGCCAGGTATGCCACGTCTTGCCATAGGTATGGGCCAAGCGCTTCATCAAGGCATGCTCGGCGCTCGCGGGTATCGCCGGTGCGCTCAACTGGCCGGAGGAGACCTCATAGCCATGGCTGTGCCACATGGGCTTTTCAGCGGCAGGCAGTTTGGCGAACAGGCTGGCGTCAATGATGTATTCGACGCCCATGATCTTGGCAGCCTGGGTATTGCCGTCGTAAATCACGCATTGAATGACGTCTTCGTTGAGAATCGCGCAGTAGTGATGAGCCTCCATTTGGGCGTCTGGCTGACCGTTATAAAAATGAAACCCGTTGAGGTAGGCGTTGAGCGCATCAATCGGGGGCTTGGCCTGAAGCACCGCAGCGCCTGCTTCGAGCAATTGAGTGCCAGTCGTTGCAGGCCTACCAGGTGCCTCTACGGGGGATTTGGTAGTGGCAGCGCTGCAGCCCCATAAACCAAGGCCGCAAGCAACCGGTAACACAGCGTAAAAGGCTCTGAGTGCGCGCATGGAACATTTCCCAGGGGAAAGGTGATCAGCCATCAGACTGCTCTTCAGGTGGTACCTGATCATCAGGCCAATCAGGCGCCTCATCGTCCGGGCCAGGCTTGGGAGCTGGCTCCCCCGGGTTCTGAGGGACTTCATCGACATACGGGTCGGGTTGGTTGGAAGCTGCCATGTCGTGGCTCCTGTGCGGTGGGGTTGCCTCTGGTTAGGCAGCGATACCCCAGGCCTGTTCCATTTGATTGCCGGTAGATCCAGGGCGACCGACGCGCAGGCCACCGGTTGTCACTTTTAGCGATCATTTCCGGTGTCCGTTCAGTCAATCGTAAAAATCCCAGGCATTCGGTGACTGAATGGACGCAATCAATAGCAATAGCAATGATCTGTCGACGCGCAGCCATGTGGTTCGACAGTTGATATTGGTGTTTTCCGGGCTGCTGATGCTAGTGCTGATCGTAGGGTTGGTGTCCCTCTATCGAATCGCGGGGTCACTGGATCATCGCGAAAGGGCGCAAAGCCGTTTTCATGCTGAATCTGCAATGAACCAGCTACAAAAAAATGAGCGCAGCTATGTACTTACCCATGCGATCTGGCAATCGGCATTTGATCACCTGGGTCGCGAAGCCGATGTGCAGTGGGCTTTTGATGAGGACAACGTGGGCCCCACGCTGTATACCGCGGATGGTTATACGGCCGTGTTCGTATTAGATGGCAATGGCACCCCTTATGCCATGGTCAATGGCCAATTGAGCGGTGAAGGCTTCGCTCGCTACAGCCTTCAGGCAGACAGGATCATCAGCCAGGCGCGGCAGGTTGCTGCCAAGCAACAAGCCGCCTCAGGTTACTTCCGGTTCGGTGAGCAACCAGCGATTTTCGCCGCTGCGGTCATTCAGCCGCCTTCTATGCCGCATCATCTACCCGCTCCCAGCGCAGTTATGGTGTTTGTCAGGGTGCTCGATGCCAGCGTGCTCGAACCTTTGGGCCGTGCTGCTGGTCTGTCTGGCCTCGCCGTCACCGATCTGAACACCGGTGACGAGGCGAGGGGAGCCCTGCCACTGGAAGGCAGCGCTCATATTCTGACGTGGAACATCGTACGGCCGGGCAGTGAGCTGATTTCTACGGTGGTGCCAGCGCTAGCGTTAGCAGTCGTGCTCATTGGCGTATTGGTGACGCTGTTCGCCCGTTATGCCATGCGCGCCAGCACGGGTATCGACCGCAGCCACCAGCAGCTTGCCGCCTCCAAAGCGGCGCTGGAAACCAGCGAGGAGCGGTTCAGGGCTGTGGCCGAAGCTTCATCCGACTGGATATGGGAGACCGATGCCGATTTGCATCTGATCTACCTGTCGGCTCGATTTGCCGAGCTAACCGGGCACCCGGCAGGCGCTTGGCTGCATCGACCGATTACCGAACTGCTCGATTGCGATACCGCGCACCTGGAACATTGGCTGCACGGCTTGGCCGCCAGCCACGCTACGGGCAGCTTGCGCTGCCAATACCATGACCACCTCGGGCAGCAGCGTATTTGTCGCATTGCGGCACGGGCAAGTATCGATCATGGCCACTGTAAAGGGTTTCGTGGAACCTGCAGCGATATCACCGACGAAGTCGCCGCTCATGCCCAGATCCAGCACCTGTCGCTGCACGACGCCCTTACAGGGCTGCCCAACCGCAACAAACTTTTCCGATTTCTGGAACAGGCTGCACAGGGCGCTTCGCCACAGGCCGTAGCGCTGATTTTGCTGGACCTTGATAACTTCAAGCCCATCAATGACAGCCTTGGCCACCCGACCGGCGACGCGGTGCTCATTGAGGTGGCGAGGCGCCTTGATGAAATAACGCGAGAAAGTGACCTGGTGGCCCGTCTTGGAGGGGACGAATTCATCATCGTGCTCTCACGTCCCGGACAGCGAACAGAAGTGGATGGCTTCTGTGCCCGAGTGGTGGAGTCACTGCAACGACCTATTCTGGCGGAGGGCCATTGCGTTCAGGTCGGTGTCAGCCTCGGCGTAGCTCTTTCAGCTGATTATCCTGGCACTGCAAGTGACTTGATCCGATATGCAGACATCGCGCTATACGGCGCAAAGTCTGCTGGCAAGCATACCTGGCGCTACTTTTCTGCGCAGATGAACGAAGCGCTGCTGGAGAAACGCATGCTCGAACGGGAGCTGCGCGAAGGCATCGGCCGTGACGAGCTCGTGCTGCATTTCCAGCCGCGCTACAAGGTCGACGGTACGACGGTTGCCTCGGCGGAAGCGCTGGTGCGTTGGCAGCATCCGCGCAAGGGCTTGCTGCGCCCGGATCGATTCATTGCCTTGGCCGAGGAATCCGATCTGATCGTGCAGTTGGGTAACTGGGTCCTCCACGAAGCATGTGCCAAGGCCAAGACGTGGCCAATGGAGATCATGGTCTCGGTCAACATGTCGCCGGCCCAGTTCAGCCGCAGTGACGTAGTGCGTGATGTTGCCGAGGCGTTGCGACATACAGGGTTACCTGCCCATCGCCTGGAATTGGAGATCACCGAAAATGTGATGCTCAATGACGTCGAAGGTGCCCTGCAGACCATGAACGCGTTAAAGGAACTGGGGGTTCGCTTGAACATGGATGACTTTGGTACCGGTTATTCTTCCTTGGGCTACCTGCGAACTTATCCGTTCGACAGCATCAAGATAGACAAACGTTTCGTTCAATCTTTGGGCAAGAGCGCAAGTGACCGCAGTGTGGTTCAGGCGATCATCAACCTGGGCAATGCGATGGGCATGACGGTCACCGCCGAGGGCGTTGAGACCGCTGAGCAACTGGCGCTGCTCAGTGATGACCGGTGCCATGAAGTGCAAGGTTTCTTGCTCAGCAGACCGGTCGACCACGAAGTGCTGGTGCGGCTCATGGTTGCAAGTCAATCTAATGCTTAGATACCCACTCCTTCTTCACCCGTAACCTCGGAGAATTGAAGCGATGGCCAAGTACCTTTATTTGATCAGCTATATCCTCGACAACCAGCCTGGCACTTGCGAGTGTCGCAGCGACGAAGAAGACCTGAGCAGGGAGGCCGCCCGTGAGTACCTGCAGGGGCTTCATCGCAACGAAGCGTCTTCGTTCTCTGATGTGCAGGTACAGCGCCTGGAGCATGACCATGAGCCCGGCACGTCGCCGGGCCATTACCAACAGCCTTGAACCGAACCAGCTTCCCGCAGCAGGCCCAGGCATCAGCGCGTGCACCAGCACGCCTGCTGGAGTATCTGCTGCGGCCCGATCAGTCCTGAGGGATTATCGAAATCTTGCCGTTGCGTTCGACGATGGCAAATTTGATCTTGGCTACAGTTTCTATGCCCTGGCTGTCGCGAGCAGACTCAAGTATGTCGTCTTCTGTCAGCCGCGCTTTACGCATGCGGTGATGAAGAAAGCGTCCTTGTTCGACCACCAGCGTAGCGTGCCCGTCTAGCAGTCGCGCCAGCCGTTTGGAATTGAGCTTGGCCAGCGACAAGCCGACATCTAGCGCGATCAAGGTGGCGATGACCAGCATGGCGTTGGTGAAGGAGAAGTCATCGCCCAGTAAAGCCTGCTGAGTCGCTTCGCCAATTATCAGCAGCAACACGAAGTCAAAAGTGGTCAAGTCCGCCAGTGAACGCCGGCCAGCCACGCGAAACAGCAACATCAGAGCGAGGTACATGCCTGCCGCGCGAAGAATGGAGTCCATGGTCGCTCCTACGGATAAACGAAGGTAGAGAAATGCACCGCGCTTTGCGGGCCGGCGCTGACGATCCCTTCAAGGGGGCCGACGTGTTCGCTGCGCAAGGTGAGGTAGAGCGTGGCCACTCCATCCTTGCTGGTGCCCAACTGCAGCAGCAGCGACTCGCCGTGCGAGAGCGACTTCTGCGGTTGTGGTTGCAGCATTTCGATACTCGCTTGGCGCAGCAAGTCGCCCCCGAGCAGTATCATCACCGGCTGCCCAGCAATCCCGTGAACAGTGATGCGCACGTTTTCAGATGTACCGCTGCGGCTGAGCCGCTGATACGCCACTGCCACTCGCCCATCTGTACTCACGAGTTGGGCATCACTGAGCGGGCCATTGCCGAACAGCCCCGCAAGCGCCATCAGCACGATCAACACCAGCGCATACCAGCCGACCCGTTCGAAGCGCCACACGCGTTGCTGCATAGGCATGTCTTCCTCGACGGGATGACGCCTGGAAACGCGCTCATCGTCGTTCATGGTGGTGCCCTCACGCGCGCTCACCGCGAAGCCAGCGCTGGTGATAATGCGCCAGACGCGTCAACCCGTAGAGCGCCCCCTCACGCATGACATCGGCGCGCTCACCAAAAAACCGTTGGCTGCGGGTGAACACCGCCAATGGCTCACCCGCAAATGCCCAGGCGAAACAAAGGGTGCCAGGCGCGATACCGTCATGAGGTTCCGGCCCGCTGATGCCGGTGGTGGCGATAGCAACGGTCGCGTCGCTGTGCCCGAGCGCGCCCAAGGCCATTTCCCGAGCGACCGCTTCGCTGGTCAATCCGTAGCGCTCGATGGTTTTCGGGCTCACGCCGAGCAGGCGCTGCTTGGCACTGGGTGAGTAGACTACATAGCCGCTTTCCAGCACCTCTCCGGTCCCCGGTAACGTGGCCAGCAGGGCGATCATCGTGCCAGCCGTACAGGATTCGGCGGTAGTCAGCAGCAATTTGTGCGACTTGAGGTATTCAAGCGTTTCGGACAGGGGAGCGGTAGCCACTGCGCAGCTCTCGTTGCTGTTTTTCGGTGGACGTGCTGGATGCGATGTTGGTTCATTGCCGATGGCCTCCGCTTATCCCGACCGCTCAACATCGTCTGAACTTTGCCACGCGCGATGACTTCTTTTGAGTAAGGGCCGTGATGTACGCGAAGACGGTGCGGCCTGTTCCCCAAGCAGAGGAGAGGCGATCATGACCGAGCCTGTGACATATTTCTGGATTGCGGTGGCGGCGATCATCCTGCTGGTTGATCTATGGGCGATCGTCAGCGTGTTTCGTAGCGACAAGCCCGATGTGACGAAGGCAATGTGGGCGTTGCTGCTGCTGGCGCTGCCAATTATCGGCCTGGCTATCTGGGGTGTACTTGGGCCGCGGGGCATCAAGCGCGGTACGGGGCCATCGTCACCTGAACACAGCAAGGGATAGCACCAAGCATTCCAAACTCATCCAGGTACTTGGATTTTTCACGTAACGAACTGCACTCGCATTTCATTACCCGCTGGGTAGAAACTGCCGAGCGCTTAGAGCTACTCAAGACGGCCTTCGTAAGATGCAGGCAGTTCAGCGGAAGAATGGCTTGAGCGGATGGTTATTTGCGCACAAAAGAAAGCCCGCTGCTAGGCGGGCAAGGTCTATCACACGTAGGGGTAGCTTCAGGCTCGCTCAAGCCCCGTGAAAATTAAGTGAAAGAAAAGTCCCCGCAATGTGATGCCCGATAAACAACGGTTCGGTTCGCAGGGCAGCTGATGGGGGAGGCGATCAAATCACTGAAAACCTCATCCGGCACGCCAAACACCACTGTCACGCTGCTCTTCTTACAGTCAACTGCAGGCAAAGGCCTTTGCCCCGAAAGGTTTTGATCTCGACCGGCGCGTCCAATGTCTTCAGAAGCTTTCTCAGATAGCAAATCTGTACGTCGATGATCTTGGTACCAGGATCGAACTGGTACCCCCAGATTTCTCTGTAAATCGTCGGTCTGCTCACGACATGCCCTTGGTTGCGCAAGAGCAATGTCAAAATCCGGCTGGGCGTAGCTTTGACGGGGAAGTGAAGCTGATTGAAGCTCACCACACGGCGGCTGACGTCCACCGTCAGCATCTTAGCTGGCGCCGTAAAGATTGGCAGACCATCGGCAAATCACGCTTCTTGCCCGAACAGCAGGGGAACATTACATGACGCACTCAGCCGCTGCATGTAACCGAGTACCTGTGCCGGAAATGCTATCTGTTGGACGATGGACAGCGATCGCAACACTGGCCAGAGGGTAATGTCGTTGATTCCGAGTTTCGCTCTATCTGCTACCAATGGCGCCAGGGCATCAAACAGGGGTTGCATTTCAGCGGCCAGTTTCGGCGTTTGCTCCCGTAGCACCTCCAAGTCACCGAAGGCTTGCTCTTCCCGCCGGCGGTAAGCCTCCCTCGCGGTTGGCGTGGCGATCTCCGCAAACTGCCCGTTTACGAACCGTGGAATAAAAAGTTTGAGCGCTGTCGGCCAAGCTTCCTTGACCCATGCGTCGAGTGCGCGATCTTGGGGTGCGACCAGGGCGGGAGGGCCGATGCCGTCGAGATACCGAACAATGTCCAGGCTCTCGCCGATGTGACTGCCATCCTCCTTCTGCAGGATCGGCACGGCTTTCTTGCCGATCAGGCGGGTAGGTGTCTCAGCATCACCCTCCATGATGACTTCAAGCCTTACCGGAAGACGCTTGAGCCCAACGATCATGCGGGCGCGCGTACAGAAGGGGCAGTGTTCGTAGATATAAAGTTTCATCACGTCGATCCTCGCTCCTAGAGCCAATACCGAGGCGGGCACTCAGAACTGCACTGAGCGCGTCAGGCCGCCATCGACCAGAAGGTTGGTACCGGTTGTGAAACTTGCCGCGGGACTGGCCAGGAACACCACCGCTTTAGCGACCTCTTCCGGAGTAGCCATACGCCCCATCGGGTTTTCGGCCAGGCATTTGGCGAAGGTATCGGGTTGTTCTCGTTCGATATCTCCCCACACGCCTTCCGGGAAATACACATTGCCTGGAGAAACGGAGTTAACGCGGATGCCCTCATGGGCATGGCGCACCGAGAGGGTCTTGCCGTAGTGAAGCAAGGCTGCCTTCAGAACGCCATAGGGTTCTGCGAACATATCGACCTCGCGGCCCGAGACGCTCGAGATGAGCACGACCGCTGCCGCTTGTGATTGACGAAGAGCGGGCAGGGCGGCTTTGACCATCGTTGCACTGCCCAACAGGTCGGTGTCGAAGGCTCGCCGCCAGGTCTCCAGGTCATCACCCCCAGCCAAAGCACTGACGTTGGGCACGACGATATCCAGCCCGCCCATATGCTGCGCTGCTTCATTGACCCAGGCCCGAACATGCTCGGGCTGGGTAACATCCACCGCAGTGCCCCAAGCGCGCTCGCCAAACTCGAGCTGCGCGCTCTGAACGCCTGTTTGCCCCCGAGCACAGAATGCCACTTGGGCGCCTTCCTCGAGAAACAACTTCACGATAGCTCGGCCAATGCCTCGGGAGGCGCCGCTGACCAGCACCCGCTTACCCTGCAAGCCTAAATCCATGTTCAATCTCCTTTAACGATTTTGGCGAAGCGGGGCCTGAACAGGCCCCGCCTTGGCGATTACTTGCGCAGCTTGTATGCGATGATTTCGTCGCTGGTTCCGGTTTCCATGAAGGCATGCCCGGAAGCAGAGACAAGGACATACTGCTCACCGTCGACTTCATAGGAAATCGGGTTTGCCTGGGCACCCACCGTCAGCACATCCTCCCACAGCACCTCACCGGTCGTAGTATCAATGGCACGGAACAGGTTATCGGTTGCCGCCCCGACGAACGTCAATCCACCCGCAGTCACCACAGTTCCGCCGTTGTTCGGCAAGCCGATGTTCAGCGGCAAATGCGATGGGATGCCGAATGGCCCGTTGCGGCGCGCGGTACCCAGCGGCTCGTCCCAAACGGTCTTGCCTGTGTCGAGGCTGATTGCGCGGATTCCACCATAGGGCGGTGCCGAGCATGGGACGCCGGTACCCCAGTTGCGCCAACCCGCATTCACGCTGATCGCGTATGGGGCGTTGACTTGCGGGTAGGTCGAGGCACCGCCTTCGCCTTTGCCTGACTTGCTGCCTGCTTTGTTCAAGGCGGTTTCATCGGGCTTCGGCGCGTAGATGGGTTTGAGCCCCATCTTGTCGGCCTGCTCGCGCGGTATCAGCTGGTTCAGGTTAGGAATGTCGTTGTAGTTGGCAATCAGCAGTCGGCGTACCGGGTCAATGGCTACCGACCCCCAATCCGACCCCCCGTTGTAGCCGGGGTACTGAATCCAGGGACGATCCACTGACGGTGGGGTCAGGTAGCCCTCGTAGTTGGCCTGACGGAACTGGATACGGCACATCAGTTGGTCAAGCGGCGAGAAGCCCCACATGTCCGCTTCTGTTTTCGGTGCCTTGCGCAGGGTGTGCCATTCGGAGGTAGGCTGGGTATCAGCCAAAAACGCCGGCTCCACTGATCCCCCTTTAGGCGCCTTGACCTCACCGATCGGAATCAGCGGCTCGCCGGTGGCACGATCCAGGATGTAGATGTCACCTTGCTTGGTCGGCAGCAACACCGCGGGTACCGGCTTACCGTCTTTGCCCGGGTAATCAAGCATCGTCGGCTGGCTGCCCAGATCGTAATCCCACACATCGTGCCGGATGGTCTGGAAGTGCCAGACGTCCTTGCCGGTCTTCACGTCCACGGCCACGAGCGAGGTCGAATATTTGTTCTCGGCCTCACTGCGGTTGGAGCCGTAATAATCGATCGAGGAGTTGCTGATCGGCAGATAGACATAACCGAGCTGCTCATCGCCCACCGCCGCCGTCCACATGTTCGGCGTGCCCCGGGTGTAAGTGCTGCCTTCGGCAGGGCCATGGACATTGTCCGGGTTACCCAGGTCCCACGCCCAAGCCATTTTGCCGGTGACCGCATCGTAGCCACGAATCACGCCCGATGGAGCATCCTCATCCTGACCATCACGGATCTGCGCGCCGGTGACCACAACACCGTTCACGATGGTCGGCGGCGCGGTCACCGCGTACCAGCCAGGAACCTTTTTGCCCAAACCTTCCCAGAGATCGACAGTGCCGTTCTGGCCAAAGTCCTTGCAGGGCTCACCGGTGCCGAGGTCGACTGCTACCAGCCGGGCATCCAGGGTGGCCTCAACCACTCGGCTGCGGCACTGAGCCGTTTCGGGTAGCTGCGGTGCGGTATACACCGCCACGCCCCGGCAGGCTGCCGCGTGAGGAATGGCCTGATCCGGTACGCCCGGATCGTGACGCCAATTCTCTGTGCCAGTTGCCGCATTGATCGAAATCAGGATGTTTTTGGCAGAGCACATCAGCAGATCGTTGCCGACCTTAACTGGCGTGGTCTCCGGAGAATAACGACTCCCAGGGTTCGGTAGATCCCGGGTGTGGTACACGAACGCACGCTCCAGGCGACCGACGTTCTCAGGAGTGATCTGCTTGAGGGGGCTGAAGCGCTGGGCGTTATGATCGCCCCCGTAGAATGGCCAGTCGCTTCCGACCTGGGAAATTTCCTGAGCCTTCGCGAACTGCATCTGGAGCGCGCAAGAAATCGCGAGGGCGAGGGCGCCCCCGTATTTGACGGATGTGAACATTACTAACCTCGTTACGCAGCAGTGCGGGTAGTGCGGCGTAGCGCCGGAGATACGATCAGGATCAAAAACAGGATGACGGTCATGGCCACCAGGCGTGGCACCAGGCCCCACCAGTTGAGGCCGACTTCCCAAAGCGCCCAGATCACCGTCAGTACCCATATGAGAGCAAACAGGTAAAGGGCGCTGCGGCGTTGACGCCATATAAGGATGGCGCTCAGTACACAACCTGCACCTGTCAGGCCGTAATACCAGCTGCCACCTAGCGCGATCAGCCAGACCCCACCCCCGAACAGAGCCAGGCCAAATACTCCAAGGGTCAACGCCAGCAGAGCAATTGCCAGGCGCCATTTATTACTGCAGGTACGTGAGTCAGGCTGCGCCTGGAGCTTGCTGGGGGACACGCTACTACGTTGATTCATGACGCTACTGCTTCCTTCATTTACAAGTAATTCAAGCCATCGCCTGTCGACCAGGCGTGGCTATCCCGATCGGGCGACGGGTACAGAACATCGACAGGACGGCGCCAACAACCAACAGCGCGCCTACCACTACGAAAGCCAGGGCAAAGCTCCCCGAACCAGCCACCACGTAGCCGGTCACGATCGGAGCCAGCAGGCCAAAGAGATTGCCGACGGCAGTGATAAAGCCTGCGGCGGTGCCAACATCGTCTTCCGAGCGCACCAGGTCATTCACCAGTGAGAGGTTCAACGAGATCGCCGATGCGCACGTCGCCAATGAGAGCGTGATCACAAAAAGAATGGCCCAGGTGCTGTCGATTGCCGGTACCAGGAAGATCACCGAGGATGCGAGCAACACGCTGGCCACTACCAGGCGGCGTTGGCCCGTCTCGGCAGCGCCGGGGCGCATGGCCTTGTCACTCAGGCGGCCAATGACGATGGCAAGGATGGCCGCGCCCAGGTATGGGATGGCGGTATAAAGGCCACTCGACATAACCGTCAGGCCTTTCTCGGCCTGCAGGTAGCTCGGCAGCCAGGTGAGAAAGAAGTAGGTCGCGTAGACGGCACAGCCGTGCGAGAGCGCGATTGCCCACATGCTGCTCGAACGGGCTAAGCCCTTGAGGCCCAGCGATACCGATTTTTCCGGACCATCAGCGGATCGCGTGCCACCCTCGGCGATTTCAGCGCGCTCGACATCGTCCAACCAAGGCGCTTTTGACGGGTGGCTGTACCATTTCAACCAAGCCGCCAACCAGATGAAGCCCAATGCACCGGCAACGACGAAGGCGATGCGCCATCCGAAGGCACTGATCAACCAGCCAAAACCGATGGCGCCGATGGCAGGGCCGACCAGGCTACCGCTATGGAATACAGCGGTGGCCAAACCACGTTCATTGAGCGGCATCCATTCACGAATGACCCGGGCGCCAGCGGGGTAGGTAGTCGCTTCGCCCATACCCATGATGAGCCGGCAACTGAGTAACGAGATGAAACCCGTCGACAATGCCGTGCAGGCTGTGGCCACCGACCAGACGCCGATGCCGTAGCCATTGACCTTTTTCGGGCCGAACCTGCCTACGAGATACCCCATGGGAATGAGTGCAAGAAAGTACAGCCAGACGAAGGACGAGAACAGATAGCCCATTGCGACCGGCGAGATATCGAATTCTTCCTTGAGAACTTTGGACGCCACCGAGAGCGAAACGCGGTCGACATAGTTGATCAATGTCAAAGTGAAGAGAAACGCGTAGATCCATACGCGTTTTTTCTTAAGAAAATGGTTGTCTTTTTGCATCGTCATCGCCTTGTAGTTATTGGGACGATCCAGGGAAGAAAAGAGTGGTTTCCAGCTCGAAGGGCCACTCACTTCACTCGGGCAGCGTCTATCGCGAAGTGAGCGGGGGTCGCACTACACGAGCGTGCCGTCAGGCCAGCCAACGCTGAATGTTTGCAACCATGACGTCTTTGGAGATGCCGTAACGGTCGTGCAGCGTCGGCAACGCCCCGGCATCGAGGAACTGATCTGGCAGCGCCACATGGCGAACCTCCGGTTGCACACGGGCTTGCAGCAAGGCCATGGCGATGGCTTCACCCAGGCCGCCAATCTGCGTGTGGTTTTCCGCAATCACCACCAACCGGCCTTCACGACGGCATTGTTCAATGATGGCCTGGACATCGAGTGGCTTGATTGTCGGCACGTGCAGGACAGCTGTGCCGATCTTGCTCTTGATCAGTTCATCAGCGACTTCCAGGGCACGCATGGTCATAAGGCCCGAGGAAATGATCAGCACATCATTGCCGTCTCGTAGCAAGCGGGCTTTGCCGAGCTCAAATTTGTAGTCGTATTCGTCGAGGATCAGCGGTACGCGCCCGCGGGGGAGGCGCATGTAGACAGGGCCATCGTGTTCGGCTATTGCGGCAACGCACTGTTCAGTTTCCAGCGCATCACATGGGTCAATAACCATCATCTGAGGAATGGCTCGCATCATCGCCAGGTCTTCCGTGGCCTGGTGACTTGGGCCATAACCAGTCGTGAGCCCCGGCAGGGCCGCGCAGATCTTCACGTTCAGATTTTCTTCTGCGATCACCTGGTGGATGAAGTCATAGGCGCGACGGGTGGCAAACACCGCATAAGTGGTGGCGAAGGGTACAAAGCCCTCCTTGGCCATACCGCCCGCAGCAGCCATGAGCAGCTGTTCAGCCATACCCATCTGCAGGAAGCGCTCCGGGTAGCGCTGCGCAAAGATATGCATGTCAGTGTATTTGGCAAGATCTGCTGTCATGCCCACGACGCGTGGATTCTTCTGGCCTGCCTTCACCAAAGCATGGCCGAACGGGGCAGGGGTAGTACGCTGCCCTTCAGTGGCGATGGAGGCGATCATGGACGAGGTGGTGAGTTTCGGTTTTGCAGCGCAAGCGTTGGTCATTGTGGGCTCCGGGTCGCGTAGATCTCGTCGAGGTTGGCAAGTGCTTGCTGCCACTCTTCGGGCTCGACCCGGATGAAGTGGTTCTTGTCACGCTGCTCCAGGAAGGGCACGCCCTTACCCATCAGGGTGTCGAAGAGAATCACCCGAGGTTTAGCACCGGGTACCGCCCGTGCGATATCGAAGGCAGAGATCACGGCCCGCAAGTCATTACCGTCGACACGTTGCACGTGCCAACCGAACGCCGCCCATTTGTCGATAAGCGGCTCGAACTGGAGGATGTCGTGGGACGGGCCATCCGCTTGCTGGCGGTTGATGTCCACCAGGTTTATGAGGTTGCCCAGCTTGTGATGCGAGGCCGACATGGCCGCCTCCCATACCGCACCCTCATCCAGTTCGCCATCGGACATTGAGTTGTAGACGAACGCAGCGTTGCCCTTTAAGCGCAGGCCCAGCGCCTGGCCGACGGCAATGGCCAACCCCTGGCCGAGGGAGCCGCCAGAAATTTCCATGCCGGGTGTGTAGGTGGCCATGCCGGACATTGGCAAGCGGCTGTCGTCGCAGCCATAGGTTTCCAGCTCATCTTCCGGCAGAACCCCGGCTTCCAGCAGGGCGGCATAAAGCGCGATGGCGTAGTGCCCATGGGAAAGCAGGAAACGGTCACGGCCTTCCCATTCAGGTTGATCTGCGCGGATGTTCATGGCGTGGCAGTAGGCAACAGCCAGTACGTCGGCCCAGCCCAGCGCCTGGCCGACATAACCTTGGCCCTGTACTTCACCCATGCGCAGGGCGAAACGTCGGATTCGCCAGGCATGGGTCGACATCCGGGCAAAGTGCTCATTGCGACTCTCGGTCATATTATTCTCCATTGGTGACCAGCGATCCGGGGCTACTGACGCAGCGAATTCATCAGTAACCAGCCGAATTGAGTTACCCCGAGATGATCATGTAAAAATACAGGCTCGACAAAAGGTTTAAATTCGCCAGTCAATGAATTGGATTCATTAATGAAGATCTTTAAAAAGGTACCTCTTTCTACCCTGAGGGTTTTCGAAGCGGCGGGGCGTACCTGCTCTTTCGTGGAAGCAGCGAAAGAGCTGGATCTCTCCTCAAGCGCAGTCAGCCATGCAATACGCAAACTGGAAGTTGCAGCAGGGGTATCGCTGTTCACCCGCAGTACGCGTCACACGGCGCTGACGTCTGAGGGCTCCATGCTGCTGGATCATGTTCAACGGGGTTTCGAGGAGATGAGCCGTGGGTTGGCGATTGCGACCAATGAGCCCGCAGTGCCGTTGCGCCTTCACGTTGCGCCGACGTTCGCCAGTCAGTGGTTGGTGCCTCGCCTGGCGGGCTTCCTGCACGGTCATCCCGGCATCGACCTGCGCATCTCCGCCAGTACTGACTACGCGCGGTTCGACAACGATGATTTCGACCTGGACATCGTTTACGGCGAGCCCAGGCCTTCGTCACACGAAAAGACCCCACTGCGGATCGAAGAGCTGACGCCGCTGTGCAGCCCTGAGGTTGCCAGGCATCTTCGTTCACCGCAGGACTTGTATTCGCTGTTCCTGATCCAGAGCGACGGGCAGTCAGTGCAATGGAAAGGCTGGTTCGCGGCCAACGGCATGCAGCCACCGAAAAGCTACGGCTTGGCGTTCGATCGAAGCTCCATGAGTATTTCAGCGGCGGCTGGCGGCCTGGGGGTGGTGCTCGAATCTGACTTGTTAGCTGAGCAGGAGCTGGCCAGCGGTCAGCTGGTCAGCCCGCTTCGGCATGTCAGCAACAGCGTTCGCTACGTTGGCCATTATCTCGTGCATCCTCGGCGGCATCGACAACCGCATGCAGTGACTCAGTTCAAGCAATGGCTGTTCAAGGAGTTGGCTGTGCAGTGAAGAGGAGGAGCAGGCGAAGTCTTCTTCATCGATCTTGCGGTGAGCATCTGCTGTCCGCGCCAATGCTAAGCGGGTGTGCACCGTGAGTGGTAATGAAACTTTCGGTGAGGGGTCAGCAAGCGAAGAGCGAACATACACGATTTAACATAATATGCATTATGCGCATCTTCGTATGGAGCTTCCGGGCCCGTGGTGGCCAGAATTGTAGCCAGGTGCACGGCCCCGGCTCGCCGCTGGTAACCAAATTCCCGTAAACCTGGACGAAATCCACGACCAATGTTTGCAACATCCGTGCGGCACGGCATGAAGCGCTTCAACTGATCGTGCACGTCACGGCGTTATCTACCACCACCAATCAATGATAGAAAGAACATAGATCCGCCCAACACAATCAGCCCCGCAGCGCAGCTATGCACAATGAAGGTGTCGTATGTAGGCCCCTTGGATTTCCACGGCCTGGCCCATCCGGCATAAACCAGCAAAAGGACGATCGCGATCAGTTCAGCTTGCGCAGTCATGAACCATACATTCGCAAACGCCATACCCGCTGATAACGATTTTTCGTGGCCCAGCAAAATAGTAAATAAGCTGGCTACACCGAGCGGCAACCAGATAGCTATCCCAGCGGCCACCAGCAGGCAACGCTGCCCGAGGTGTGTTAATCGATGTGCGGTGGTGCTCATTCCTTGATCTCCATAAGGTGGCCGCTTTCCCGGGCCATCAACTTCCATTTACCTAATGGGCGTTGTTTCAATTACCTTGGGTGTGTGATAACCATCAATCATTGCATAGTCGGAGTAGATCGCCCAACTGATTGACCTTAATCAGGTGGTGGCCAGGCCTGATTTGCACGGCGCCTACCCTTTACGATATTCTTTAAAGTTATAACTACACTAAATATTCATTTAGTTTAGTTATAAAGGGGGGCTGAGGGAGGATTGTAAAGCGCCTGCCCGACCTGTTTGCTCCAGTGCGCGATGAAAGTTGTGCCAAACTCCCTGTCAAGCATCCGCCTGCACTCTCCAAGGAACTTATGCCATGCGAGCAATGAAGGACCTTAGGCGCAACTTCGTCCGTGAGTTCTGGCGCGGACTGGCCATCGTCTGGCCAATCGTCTCGCTGTTACTGATATTCATGGCCCTGCTCGGCTGGGTTGTTGGGATGCGGGAAGGCTGGCCCTTGGGAGATGGCCTGTATTTTTCCTTCGTGACAGGTTTGACGATTGGGTATGGTGACTTGGTACCTAAAGATGGGTTGGCTCGTAGCCTGGCTGTTGTGATCGGAATGGCTGGCATCGTAATGACTGGATTAATCGTTGCGGTGGGCGTCCATGCGTTGCGCAAAGCACTGGAAGATCAAGGCATTCACTAACGGCCGTTGCCCGGCCGACTTTCACAGCAGTCAGCCAGCCGCTCTTGGTCCGGCAGGCTCAAGCGCCCTCCTCGCCTTTGGCCCTCAAGCCGCGATCCCCCCAACAGCATGGTTTTGATTGCACCGGCAATTGCGCCGCAGCCAACAAGCCAGGTCGCGCCCATGGGCAATGACCCATTGGTCGGTATTTTCAGGACGCAGGCTGATCATCCGTAGCTCGATCACACTCCAAACTGTATCTGACGCCAAGGAGAACCGTGATGAACCAACTAATGAAAATGGGTGGCGGTAACGTCCAGGATGACTGGCCTGAGCTGGATCCGGGCCAGCCTGACGATCGGGTGGACGACCCGGATGCTGACCCGAATGTCACCGACGATGAGGAAAATCGTCCAGGCGTACCAGCAAGCGATCCCGAGTCAGGCGCTTGACCTTAGGGAGCGGGCAAAAGCCCGCTCCTTTTCCCTCAACTGCTAATCGCAGAGTCACTGACCGGCTGGTTGGGTTTTCCCCCGGACAGCCGCCAACTCACTGCGGTAATCCCATAGCGCTCAGCCATTGGCCTGCTGACTTTCTTGATTTTTTCGCGACCGAACTTGGGAATGATGCCAATACCCGCATCACAACTGGCCCAGTGCCAGGCTTCGGTGTTGTCCATCCGCTCCATGCGGATGATGAAACTGCGTGGTTCGCCACGCAGTTGGTAGTCAATGATGTACAGCTGGGGGTTAGGCATCACGGGGCCCTCCTCTTCTCCATGGATGACTCATTCATTGAGTGATGCCCGCCAGGAAAGATTCAAAATAATTGTCCAACAATTCACCCCACACCACTCCCCTCAAGGCAACGGTTCGAGTGCAGCGCCAGGTACCAGGATCACCTTGCGGCAGCGCTCCTGCTGCTCATCGAACAGTTCGTAGCCTCGCGCGGCATCTTCCAGCGCCAGCCGGTGAGTGATGATCGCTTGCGGGTTGAGCCGGCCTGCCTCGATGTGTTCGAGCAACTCCGGCAGGAAGCGATGGACATGCGTCTGGCCCATGCGGAAAGTCAGGCCCTTGTCGAAGGCGTCGCCGAACAGGAAGCCGTGAATGAAACCGGCATAGACCCCCGGCACGCTTACCACGCCACCACGGCGAACCGCAGCGATGCTCTGGCGTAACGCCTTGCCGCTGCTACCTTCGAGTTTCAGGGCCGTCAGCACGGTTTCGGTGGTGCTGCCTTTGGCTTCGAAGCCCACGGCATCGATCACTGCATCGACGCCCCGCATGCCGCGCGTCTGGCGAATGATGGTGTCGGCAGGATCGTCGTCGTGGGCAAAGTCGATAGGAATTACGCCGTAGGCCTGATGAGCATAATTTAGGCGATAGCCGCACTCATCGACCATGAAAATCTGCTCTACCCCCAGCATTCTTGCACAGGCCGCCGACAGCAGCCCGACCGGCCCTGCGCCATAGATGGCCAGCGAAGCGCCCTGTCCGACCTCTGCGTTGAGCACCGCCTGCCAGGCGGTGGGCAGGATATCGGAAAGGAACAGCAGCTGATCATCGGCCAGGTGCCCTGGTACCTTGAACGGCCCGGTGTTGCCTTTGGGAACCCGTACGTAGTCGGCCTGGCCACCTGGCACCCCACCATACAGGTGGCTGTAGCCGAACAAGGCTGCACCCGGCGGGATGACTTTCTTGTTGAGAATCGCCCCGTGGCCCGTATTGGTGGTTTCACAGGCCGCGAACAGCTGGTGCTGGCAGAAGAAGCAGCCGCCGCACGCGATCACGAACGGGATCACCACCCGGTCACCGGGGCGTACGGCTGTCACTGCGCTACCAACGTCTTCGACGATCCCCATGAACTCGTGGCCGAGGATATCGCCCGTCTCGACCAAAGGGATCTTGCCACGATACAGGTGCAAGTCCGAGCCGCAGATGGCCGTGGCGGTCACCCGCAGAAGGATATCGTCATCTTCCTGCAGGTCCGGTTCTGGCACGTTGTCGACACGGACATCGCCAGCGCCGTGATAGGTCAATGCGCGCATGCTTGAGTCTCCCTAAGAGGACATCGGACGAGGCCGACAGGCCTCGGCTAACGCGACTGTTCAATTCGGCTGGCGGCCTCCACCATGGCTGTTCTGCCCGCCCTTGCGGCCAGCTTGCGAGGCGCGCTCTCTATCATTGGCAAAGTTGCCGCCCGACGCCTGCCCGCCCTTCTGGCCTGCACGGGAGGCCCGTTCACGGTCATTGGCAAAATTGCCGGGGTTGGTTTCCTTGGTGCCGCCACGTTGTCCAGTCCGCTCTTGATCACGAGCCATGTCGTTTCTCCTTGCGATGGAATGGTTGGACGCATGAATCTTTGCCATGCCCTTTTTCCGAACCGCCGATGCGCAGGATTGCTCAATTCAATCGCGGGCAGGCGACCGGTGGCACGAAACACCGCCCGGAGAAATGTTTGCGCGCTCCCTTCTTGCCGGTGCTGCGAGCCTTACGCATGCACACTCCACTGTGTCACTTGCGCCTCGATCGGCATTTCATCGATGGCATGGATCAGGCCGCTCTTCAGTGCCTCCTGAGGATCCAGTATTCGCGGATAAGCCATCAGGTAGCGTTGAACGTCCAGTGCTTCGGCGCTGCCAGCGGTTCTTTCAGTGACGATCTGGGCATACAGCCGCAAATCATAATCCAGGCTCATCGCATACTCGGCCATGCGCGCATGGTCCACTGCGCCATGCAGGGTCCAGTGAAACGGGTGAAACAGGAACTTGCTCATGGCGCAGGCGGTACGGTGCTCGCCCGCCAGAAACAGGATGTTGCCCATCGATTCGACGGTGCCGAGGTTGTGCGTGTGCACAGGTACAGGCAAGGCACGCAGGAAGTTGTACAAGGTAAACCCATAGCTGCATTCGCCGCCCATCGTGGCGATGTTCAACTGAAGCACATCGCCCCCCTGCTGCATCACCTTGGAGCAGGTACTGATCAGGTTGCCGCAGGTGGATGAGTTGATCGGGCCGGTGAAGTGAATGATGTGTCGGGCCATGTTTGCCTCCAGGTTAGCGGGTCATTCCCGTGTGCCGAACAAGCCTCCCATTGCGCCATCGCAACGTATTCGTCAGGTCTGCTTTTCGGTGGAAACGTGCGCGGGTGCAAAGTTCCCAGGACACAGCCAGCCACCACTGGTCAACCATCCTGAACCGTTTGTGGTCGCTGCGGGTCGCTAGTGAAGGGACAGCAATGAGGACCACAGTGTGAGCGAGATCCGCATCGGCATATCCGGATGGCGCTATGGCCCCTGGCGCAAGGACTTCTACCCCAAGGGCCTGCGGCAGGACGATGAATTGGCATTTGCCTCGCGCGCCGTCAACAGCATAGAAATAAACGGGTCGTTCTACAGCCTGCAGACACCGGAACGCTATGAGCGCTGGCGGGACGATACGCCGGAAGACTTCGTCTTTTCAGTCAAAGGGCCCCGCTATATCACGCATGGCCGGCGCCTCAATGACATCGAAGAGCCGCTGGCGAATTTCTTTGCATCGGGCCTTTTGTTGCTGGGGGACAAGCTGGGGCCGATTCTGTGGCAGTTCCCGCCGAACATGAAATTCGATGAGGATCGTTTCGAGCGGTTCCTCGCGCTATTACCTCACGACCGCGAGGCGGCGCACGCCTGTGCCCGCAACTGCGCTGAGCGTTTACGGGGTAATGGCGGCACTGCCATCGAAGGCAATGCACGTATGCGCCACGCAGTAGAGATTCGTAATGAGAGCTTTTTGTGCGAGGCGTTCGTGCGCATGCTGCGCAAGTACCGGGTGGCGCTAGTAGTCGCCGACAGCGCGGGAAAGTGGCCCTCTGTCGAGGATGTGACCGCTGATTTCGTCTACCTGCGTCTGCACGGGGATGTCGAGCTTTACAGCAGCGGGTATACCGCCCGCGCCTTGCGCCGCTGGAAGCAGCGGATCGAATGCTGGAGTCGCGGCGACCAGCCGGACGATGCCCACCTGATAGTCGATCAGCCGCCACCCCGGCGTGCGTCACGGGATGTGTATTGCTATTTCGACAACGACCAGAAGGTACATGCACCTTACGACGCACGCCGTCTTCTGGACAAACTGGATCTGAACAGCCACTTGGTGACAGAACCGGGTGTGACACCGCAGGTGCAATTGTGAACAAGACACTGCAAACACCCGCCAGCATCATCGACCAGGCCACCACGGTACATCGTCTCAATGTATTGACGATCAACGTGCACAAAGGCTTCACCGCGCTGAACCGGCGTTTCATCCTGCCCGAATTGCGCGAGGCGGTTCGAGCCACTGATGCCGATCTTGTGTTCCTGCAGGAGGTGCACGGCAGCCATGAGCACCATGCCGTGCGCCATCCCGCGTGGCCCGAAACCCCGCAGTATGAATTTCTCGCCGACAGCATGTGGCCGCAGTTCGCCTACGGCCGTAATGCCATTTACCCGCATGGCGATCATGGCAACGCGCTGCTGTCGAAATTCCCCATTGCCGAGCACCGCAACCTCGATGTATCGATCCATGGCAACGAACAGCGCGGCTTGCTGCACTGCCGTCTGGAGGTGCCGGGCCACGAATCGGTTCATGCAGTCTGCGTGCATCTGGGGTTGCGTGAAGCCCATCGGCAGCGCCAGGTAAGCCTGCTGTTCGACTTGCTCGACAGCTTGCCCGCCGATGCACCGGTGATTGTCGCCGGGGACTTCAACGACTGGCGCTTGAAGGCCGACGCTGTGCTCTCGCAACGCCTGGTAGAAGCGTTCGGTGAGCACTTTGGTAGCCCGGCCCGCAGTTTCCCCGCGCGCCTGCCGCTGCTGCGGCTGGACCGTATCTACTTGCGCAATGCCAAACCGGGCAAGGCGCAAGTGTTGTCCCATTATCCCTGGTCGCATTTGTCTGACCATGCCCCATTGGCTGCGGAGATCAACCTGTGAACAAACCTTGGGTGGATGGCAACAGTGTCGAGCTGTTGATCAATGGCGAAGGCTTTTACCCCCGCGTGTTCGAGGCCATGGCTCAGGCGCGCGAAGAAATCCTGCTTGAAACGTTCATCATCTTCGACGACAAGGTCGGCCAGCAGCTGCAACGGGTGCTGATCGATGCGGCGCGCCGCGGCGTGCGGGTGGAACTGGCGGTGGATGGTTACGGCACAGCCGATCTGCCGGATGCCTTCATTTCGGCGATGACCGAAGCGGGTGTGCGGTTTCACGCCTTCGACCCGCAACCACGGGTAGCCGGCATGCGGACCAACCTGTTCCGCCGCCTGCACCGCAAGATCGTGGTGGTGGATGGCGAACGGGCATTCGTTGGCGGGATCAACTACAGCGCCGATCACCTGGGCGATTATGGCCCGATGGCCAAGCAGGACTACGCGGTGGAGGTTCGTGGCCCGGTGGTCGCGCAGGTGCACGCTTCCAGCCGACGGCTGATGGCCCCGGTCCTCGAACCGCCCAGTCAGGTACAGCCGCTCACCCAGCCCGCAGGCCAAGTAAGCGCCGTGCTGGTCGAGCGGGACAACACGCGCCACCGTAGCGATATCGAGGCCTGTTACCTGCAGGCCGTGCGTGCTGCCCGTCAGCGCATCGTAGTTGCCAATGCTTATTTCTTCCCCGGTTACCGCCTGTTGCGCGAGTTACGCAATGCAGCGCGCCGTGGTGTGCAGGTAACCCTGATCCTGCAGGGCCAGCCGGACATGCGCTGGGTACGTGCGCTGTCCAGACTGTTGTACAACTACCTGTTGCGCGACGGCGTGCATATTCACGAATACTGCCAGCGCCCTCTGCACGGCAAAGTGGCGTTGGTGGACGATGAATGGTCGACAGTGGGCTCCAGCAACCTCGACCCGCTGAGCCTGTCGTTCAACCTTGAGGCCAACCTGCTGATACGTGATCGGGCGTTCAACCAGCACCTGTACCAACACTTGGCCTCGCTCGCCAGTGACCAATGCAAGGCGGTGACGCTGGAGCGGATGATCCGCGGCTACTGGTGGCGGGCGCCGCTGATTTTCATCGGCTTTCACCTGACCCGCTACTTTCCGCGCATTGCCGGCTGGTTCCCGGCGCACCGCCAACGCCTGAAATCTGTCCAGCCTGAAGCGCAGGCCCAGGGCGACCTTCACGAGGGCAATACCTGATGAAGCACAAAGCCTGGCATACCTGGGGCAAGCGCCTGCTGACCCTGCTGTTCATCGTGCTGATACCGGCGCTGCTGTACATGCTGGCGCGCAACCTTGACTGGAATGAGGTACGCCAGTCACTGGTCGCCTACAAGCCAAGCACCCTGATCATCGGCTTGGGCCTGGCGCTGTGCAGCTACCTGACATTCGCCGGCTACGACCTGCTGGCCCGGGCCTATACCGGCCACCACCTGCCAGCGCGGCAAGTGCTGCCGGTGGCCTTCGTCTGCTATGCCTTCAACCTGAATTTCACCACCTGGGTCGGCGGCGTTGCCTTGCGTTACCGGTTATACGGACGGCTGGGCCTGGACACGGGGACCATCACCAAGATCCTGACCCTGGGGCTGCTGACCAACTGGATGGGCTACATGCTGCTTGCCGGTACGGTGTTCGCCCTGCGCCTGGTCAAGTTGCCGGAAAACTGGGCAGTGGGCGTAACCGGGCTGCAGATGATCGGTTTTCTGCTGCTGGGTGTGGCACTGGCCTATCTGCTGGCCTGCGGTTTTGCCAAGCGTCGTACATGGCGGGTGCGCGAGCATGAAATCACCCTGCCCTCGCTGCGCCTGGCGCTGTGCCAGGTGGCGCTGGGGGCCAGCAACTGGGCATTGATGGCAGCACTGATTTACTGGCTGCTGCCCGGAGACCTGTTCTACCCCTCTATTCTCGGCATCTTGCTGATCAGTTGCGTGGCTGGAGTCGTCGCCCACATTCCCGCCGGGCTGGGTGTGCTCGAAGCCGTGTTTCTTGCGCTGCTGCACGGCCAACTGGGCCAGGGCAGCCTGGTGGCGGCGCTGCTGGGCTACCGCACCCTTTACTACCTGATCCCGTTGCTGCTGGCGGTGATTACCTACCTGATACTGGAAAAACGCGCCCGCGCTATGCGCCAACGCGGTGAAGCGACATTACGCAAGACCTGAACACGGGCCCAAGGCCCGGGAGGTGGCACATGCGTTTATCTCTGCTGATGGTGGTGCTGGGCAGCCTGGCCAGCACGCAGGTACTGGCCGACGCGTGCGAGGTGATGACCCGCTCCGCCAGTGAAGCGGTCAAGCCAGTTGAAGGACGGACCTGTTACAGCTACAGCAACATGCCGGCTGAAGCGATCAATTGGTCGTGCAGCAATGAGAGCAAGGAGATGCTCAGCACCGAGAAGCACAAGGTCCCGCGCTGCGCCGATGGCAGTGTGGGCAGCTGCATCGCGCCGTTGACCCAAGAGACCCTTGCCAACCCGAAATCGACAGGGCGCGACGAGCCCTCCACACGCCCGACGCTGCCCAAGGACGCTCAGGTAATCACGTATTACTACGACACTCCCAGCCTCGGCCAGGCCCGTACCGACTGCGAGCGCAATAACGGGATCTGGCAGACGCATTGAGGCCCAGGCCTGCCGCGCCCCGGGAGCCGGCATTGCCAGCTCCCGGGGCGCGTGCTGCAGCAGATATCAAGCTGTTCAAAGGGTCAGGGGGAAATCGGGTCGCTGGCCGGGAAGGTTTCATCCAGGGCATTGTCGACCTTGTTTTCATCGGGCTGAGCCGCTTCACCGCACTTGCAATCAGTCATGCGGCACGGCTCACCATTGCGGTGCCCTGATGCACAAGCCTCACAGCAATAGGCTTTGTCATTCTGCATGCGGGCATTCTCGTCCACCGTGCAAGAACAGTTCGCACACGCACATCGTCGCTCATTCATGGTCATTTCCTCGGCTCGTTATCAACCACTTCATCAGTCCAGGGTTCACCGTCCAGCGGAGCGGACCGTGCCAGCTCAGCTTCGTCCAGGCCAATGCCACCACCGATCTCCTGCTCATCGACCTCACGCAGGCTCTCGTCCGCTGGGCCGTCGTCATCGCCCGGTTCGTAAGGGTCGCGCGCGCCAGTTTCATCCAGCAGGGTGCCGGGGCTCAGGTCATCGTCGGTGACGTTGTCTTCCTGCACGCTGTCCGTCAGTGTCTCACCGCCGGTCATGCCGCCTTCTGCGACGCGCCGCGCAGGGAACTCCTTCGCTACTTCAGCCGCCGGGCGTTCATCCCCTATGCGCCCCTCGGGGCGGTCGTTGAAGTCCAGCTCGTGCACGCTGCCCATGCGGTCCTCGGTGTCATCGATTTCGCTGGGGGTATAGGGCTGGCGATCATCGGGTCGGCTCATTTGGGCTCTCCATCAGGGGTGTGTCCGGTCGACTGTGAGTGGGCCTGGAAAATTCAGAGTTTTTTTACCCCCAGCATGCAATCGATTTTTTTGAACTACCGCCCGGCCTGCTGCCTCCCAAATGAGAGACCGAGCCCCCCGGGAGCCTTAGATGATGGCCAAGCCCCTGCAGGAATATGAGCGCAAGCGCGACTTCAATGCCACACCCGAGCCCAGTGGCAAGCGCAGCCGTGCCAAACGTAGCCATGCCCTGCAGTTCTGCATTCAGAAGCACGACGCCAGCCACCTGCATTACGACTTCCGTCTGGAACTGAACGGTACGCTGAAAAGCTGGGCCATCCCCAAAGGGCCCTCCCTGGACCCCAAGGTGCGACGCCTGGCGGTGCACGTAGAGGATCACCCGCTCGACTACGCCGATTTCGAAGGCAGTATCCCGCAGGGTCACTATGGCGCCGGCGATGTGATCGTCTGGGACCGTGGCATCTGGGAGCCAGAGGGTGACGCAAACCAGGCCTATGCCAAGGGCAAGCTGCGCTTTCGCTTGCAAGGAGAGAAGCTGAGCGGCGTGTGGAACCTGTTCCGCACCCGCATGGCAGGCAAGAAAGAGCAGTGGATGCTGGTCAAGTCCCACGATGCTCAGGCACGCAGCGAGGCCGACTACAGCATCGTTGAAGCGCAGCCTGACAGCGTGATCAGCGATCGCACGCTGGTGCCGCGAAGCAGTGCCAGCGCCAAACCTGTGCAGCCGCCCAAGCGCAAGCGGGCCGGCGCGGGTAAGAAAGCGGCCTTGCCCGGACAACTGCAGCCGCAGCTTGCGACCCTGGTCGATTCACCCCCCGCTGGCGACTGGCGCTATGAAGTCAAGTTCGACGGTTATCGCGTGCTCGCTCGTATTGAAGGCGACGACGTGCGGCTGTTCACCCGCAACGGCCATGACTGGAGTCACAAAATGCCAAGGCAAGTGGCTGCGCTTCGCGCTTTAGGCCTGGACAGCGCCTGGCTTGATGGCGAGATGGTCGTCAACGGCGAGAACGGGGTGGCCGACTTCCAGGCGTTACAGAATGCCTTCGACACCGCCCACGACGAGCGGATCGTCTATTACCTGTTTGACCTTCTTTTCCTGGGTGGCCAGGACCTGCGCGAGCGGCCCCTGGAAGACCGGCGCAAAGCATTGGGTGAACTGCTTGAGCATGACCAGTCCGAGGTTCTGGAGTTTTCTGCCGACTTCGAGCAACCGGTGGAGTCGCTGCTCGACAGCGCCTGCCGCCTGCAGCTCGAAGGGTTGATCGGCAAGCGCGCCGGTAGTCCCTATACGGGCCGGCGCAGCGCGGACTGGATCAAGCTCAAGTGCAAACAGCGCCAGGAGTTCGTCATCGTCGGGTTCACCGACCCCAAGGGAAGCCGAAGCGGCTTCGGTGCGCTGCTGCTCGCCCTGCATGACCCGGACAGCGGTGAGCTCCGTTATGCCGGCAAGGTCGGGACCGGCTTCAGCGCCACCACGCTCGACAGCATCCACGCGCGCCTCAAACCCCTGGAAATCGGCAAACCCGCCCTGCCCCGGCCTCCCACCGGGGCTGAAGCCCGAGGAGTTCATTGGCTCAAGCCGAAACTGATGGCAGAAGTTGCGTATGCGCAAATGACCCGGGACGGCGTGGTTCGCCATTCGGTCTTCCATGGGCTGCGCGACGATAAACCTGCCAGCGCCATCGACCTGGAGCGTGCCATGCCTGCCAAGACCGTGCCCAAAGCCAAGCGTGCCAAAGCGACAGAAGGCCTGGGCGACCTGCGCCTGACGCATCCGGAGCGCATCATCGACGCCAGCATTGGCGCCACCAAGCGCCAGATTGCCGAATACTACGCAGGCGTCAGTCAGTGGATCCTGCCGCAACTCAAGGACCGCCCGGTGGCGCTGGTACGGGCGCCGGAGGGCCTCGATGGCGAGCTGTTCTTCCAGAAGAACGCCGGCCAGTTGCATATCGCCAATGTGCTCAGTTACGACAAGGCCGAAGCCGGTCAGGCGGCGATGGTCATCAATCGCCCTGACACGTTGCTCGGTGCCGTGCAGATGAACATGCTCGAGCTGCACACCTGGAATGCCACCGACAAGGACTTCGACAAGCCCGACCGTTTTGTGCTCGACCTTGACCCGGACCCGGCACTGCCCTGGAAGGCCATGCTCGAAGCCACTCAGCTCGCCCTCACGCTGCTCGACGAACTGGGCCTCAAAGTGTTCCTCAAAACCAGCGGCGGCAAAGGCATGCACCTGGTGGTGCCATTGACCCGCCGTGCGGGGTGGGACGAGGTGAAAGACTTCAGCCATGCCGTAGTCAATTACCTGGCCAAGCTGTTCCCCGACCGGCTCAGCGCGGTGTCCGGGCCAAAGAACCGGGTTGGGCGGATCTTCATCGATTACCTGCGCAACGGTAAAGGTGCGACCACTGCCTGCGCTTACTCCCTGCGTGCCCGGGAAGGCCTGCCGGTGTCGGTGCCGGTCTGGCGCGAAGAACTCGGCCAGCTCAAGGGCGCCAACCAGTGGCACATCGGCAACCTGCACGAACGCCTGGCCGAGGTCGATGACCCGTGGGCGGACATGGGCAAAACCCGACAGTCGATCACAGCGCGCATGCGCAAACAGATGGGGGTGACATGAGTATCATTCAGGATTTTGACCTGAACACCCTCGACAGCCTGCTGCGTACGTTCAGCGAGCGCGCGCAGCCTTTGAGCTTGGACACCAAGCTTTCGCAACTGATGCAGGCGCTGTTGGCGGACCATCTCGACCTGCTCCCGCTGCCGGGCCAAGGGCATACCTTGCAGCGTTGGCAGACCTTGGCGCGCATTGCCGGCTGCGACCTGGCACTGGCCAAAGTGTACGAAGGCCATACCGACGCGCTGGCGATTCTGGCTGAATGCGGCGCTGCTCACCTGGTGGGGGATGCTGTATGGGGCGTGTGGGCCGCAGAGCCCCCTGAAGCGCGGGCGCGGATCATTGCCCGTGACGGCGATAAGTTGCGCCTTGCCGGTAGCAAGGCCTGGTGCTCAGGTGCCTTGCAGATCGACCGTGCGCTGATCACCGCCTGGGCTGAAGATGACCAGCCGCAACTGGTGGCGATCGAACTGGCCCACCCCACCCAGGGGTTGCAGGTCGATCACTGGCAAGCAGTGGGTATGGCCACGACCGCCAGCATTGAAATCACCTTTGAGGGTTCGCCTGGGATCGCCGTAGGCCAGCCAGGGCAGTACCTTTCACGCCCCGGTTTCTGGCACGGCGGTGCGGGGATCGCTGCCTGCTGGTACGGCGCCGCAGAGGCGCTGGCCGATTATTTGCGTGAACGTTGCCGCAAACCACGCCCCGATCCGCACGCCCAGGCGCACCTGGGGGCAGTGGATGCGGCGTTGTACGGTGCCCGTGCAGCACTGCGTGAATGTGCTGCGTGGATAGATCGCCAGCCCAGCGCCGACGCCAGCTTCGAGGTACGCCGCGTGCGTGCCCAGGTAGAGCACGCTGTAGAGCAGGTGATCCACCATGTGGGGCGTGCGTTGGGTGCAACGCCGTTCTGCCGCAGCAGCCATTTTGCACGGCTAAGCGCCGACCTCCCGGTCTTTCTGCGCCAGAGCCATGCCGAACGCGACCTGGCCGCACTCGGCCAACAGCTGGCCCAGGTGCCGGCAGGAGCCTGGCAACTATGAGCGAGAACCTGATCGAGGCCAGTGAAGGCAGGCCATGGGCTGCGTGGCAGCAGTCCGCACACTTGGCGCGGGCGACTTGGATCACCCCGGACCAATTGCTACCCGCAGGTCGACGCCTGGTACTGCTGGCGCCGCACCCCGATGACGAGATTCTTATGGCCGGTGGACTGTTGGCAGGGCTGCACGGCCGCGAGCAGGACGTGCTGCTGATCTCCGCCACCGACGGTGAAGGGAGCCACCCTGATTCCGCGACCTGGACCGAACACCGCCTGCGCCGCCAACGGCCACTTGAAAGCCGGCACGCCCTGCAACAGCTGGACCTGGACCTCAACCGGCTGGACTGGCGGCGCCTGCACCTCAAAGACGGTGCGCTGCCACGAGACGAAGCGTTTCTGGTTAATCACCTTAACCAACTGCTCGAGCCGGATGACGTGCTGATGACGACCTGGCGCGGCGACGGCCACTGCGACCACGAAGCGCTTGGCCGGGCGGCAGCGCAAGCCGCCCTGGCGCGCCAGGTGCAATTGGTGGAAGTGCCCGTGTGGGCCTGGCATTGGGCTCAGCCTGACGACCCGCGCCTGCCTTGGTCGCGGGCGCATCGCATTGCGCTGGATGAAGCACGGGTTGCGCGCAAGCGTCAGGCCTTGGCGGCGTATCACAGCCAGCTGGAGCCCGACCAGGGGCGTGCGCCGGTACTGCCCGCCGACCTGCTCGATTGCCTGCTGCAACCCTTCGAACTGGTGTTCCTGTAAAGGAGTTGTCATGAGCCCCGATGCGCAATATTTCGCCGACCTGTATGCCAACAATGACGACCCCTGGGCGTTTCGCACCCGTTGGTACGAGCGCCGCAAGCGCGACCTGCTGATGGCCAGCCTGCCACGCCAGTGCTACCAGCGGGTGTTCGAACCCGCCTGCGCCAATGGCGAGCTGAGCGCCGCGTTGGCGGAGCGCTGTGCCGAGTTGCTGTGCCATGACCTTGACCCTAAGGCAGTGGCACTGGCTCGCCAGCGCCTGGCGGGGTTGCCCAATGCTACCGTCGTCGCTGGGCGCTTGCCGGCGGACTGGCCTGGTGGCAGCTTCGACCTGATCGTGCTCAGTGAAGTGGGTTACTACCTGAACGCTACCGACTGGTTGCAGGTGATCGAGCAGTCGGTAGCGAGCCTGACCTATGACGGCGGGCTGTTGGCCTGCCACTGGCGCCACCCGATTGCTGGGTGCCCACAGGATGGACGTGAAGTGCATCAGTTGTTGGCCAAGCACGTGCCGTTATACCCGGTGTTTCGCCATGAAGAGGCGGATTTCCTGTTGGAATACTGGTCATGCCAGCCCAGCGTGGTCGACCTGGACGAGACATGCCCATGATTGCTGTCGTCATTCCCGCCCATAACGAAGCGCGTCGCCTGGGCCGCTGCCTCAAGGCCATGGCAGCGGCGGTGGCCTTGGCCAGGCAGGCAGGCCATCAGGTCGAGGTATTGGTGGTGCTGGACCGTTGTCGTGATGCCAGTGCCGCTGTGGCCAAGCGTTTCGGTGTGCGCACGCTGGCGGTGGAGGCTGGCAGTGTCGGCATGGCCCGCCGCCTAGGCGCGGCGCTGATGCTGGACCGTGGCGCCCGCTGGCTGGCCTGTACCGATGCCGATAGCCAGGTGCCCTCGCACTGGCTGCTCTGGCAACTGGCCTGCAGTGCAGAGGTGGTCTGTGGCACGGTGCATATCGAGCACTGGCAGCCCTGGCAACGCGCTGCGCTACGCAAGCTGTACCGCAGCGGTTATCAGACATGTGAGGGCCATCGGCATATTCATGGTGCCAACCTGGGTGTCTGTGCCCGCGCTTATGAGCGTGTGGGGGGCTTTCAACCGCTGGCGGCGCATGAGGACGTGCAACTGGTGCGTGACCTGGAGGCTAGCGGCGCACAGATCGTATGGACAGCCAAACACAGTGTGGCAACCAGCAGTCGACGCGACAGCCGGGCTCGGGAAGGGTTTGGGGATTTTCTGGCGGGTCTGCAGGTTCGTCTGGACGGGTGATGGCATGGTGTATCAGTGTTATCGAGATCGAGTACCGCGCCGGCGGCGCTCGATCTCAACGACGCCACAATATTCTAGGCAAGCGCCCCGCCCCCTACAGTCATGAAGCCTTACGCGTACGCTTGCCAGGCTTCTTCTCGGCAGGCGCTTTCTTCGCAGCCTTGCCGCCCAGGCTGCGCTTGAGCAGTTCGGTGAGGTCGATGATATCGGCGCTTTTTTCGGCTTCGCCCCCTTCGCCCTTGTCCACCACGCTGATCTTGCCTTTGCTGGCCTTTTCTTCCACCAGGTCCATGATGGTCTGGCGGAACGCATCATGGTACTCATCCGGAGCCCACGAGCCGCTCATGTCTTCGACCAGCCGCTTGGCCATGTCCAGTTCGCGCTTGTCGAGCTTGGTGTCGGTCACGCTCTTGTCCAGCTCCAGCGTCTCCAGCCCGCGCACCTCTTCCGGCCAGCGCAAGGTGATCATCACCAACGCGTCGTCCAGCGGCCGCAACAATGCCAGGTGCTGGCGTGTATGCAGCACCACCGTGGCCAACGCCACCTTGCCAGTGCTCTCCAGTGTTTCACGCAGCAACGCATAAACTTTGCCGCCGCGACGATCCGGGCTCAGGTAATACGGTGTATCGAAGTGCTGCAAGGGGATCTCGCTGGCAGCGACGAACGAGAAGATATCGATGGTCTGGGTCGCTTCGGGCCGGGCCTTGCGGATCTCTTCCTCGCTGATCACCACATAACGACCTTTCTCATGCTCCACACCTTTGACGATGTTGTCCTTGTCGATTTCCTTGCCGGTCACCTTGTTGATCCGTTTATAACCCACCGGCTCCATGCTGCGTTTGTCCAGCCAGTCGAAATCCACACGCTCGGTGCGCACTGCCGTGTTGAGCGAGACCGGGATATGCACCAGGCCGAAACTGATCGCGCCTTTCCAGATTGCCCTGGCCATGGCGTGCCTCCTATGGTTGCAGGGAATGGCCCGGCTGGCAGTAGCGCAAGGCGCCACAGCGTTCGCAAAGCTGGCATTGCAGCCCGGGCACTTCGGTTTGGGTCATGGCGCGCCAGTGGCAGCCACGCAGCAGACAGACAAAGGTCATCAGCCACCTCCTTGGCCCGGAAATATCGGGCGCTTACCTGAAATGACTGCACGGCGCGCTGAAGGTTTAGCCCAAATGCCCTACGGCTGTCGAAACTACAGTGGCTTGATCGTCATGGCTGATCAGGGTTCGATGGCGAAAAGCACGCGCTTGAACGCCTCGGCGGCCAGATGTACCTGCACAGACCAGTCCTGGGCCGCATCGCTGCCGGCATCATCGGAAATGTATTTCAGGCAAACGAACGGAATACCTTCATTACGGGCGATCAGCGCCAGAACGTACGCTTCCATGTCGACGATGTCGTATGGAGCATCGCCGTGGCTGACCTCAAAGCTGTCGCCGCTGCCGCAGATGCCCAGCGGCAGCCCATCTATCGGCTGGCCATGCTCGAGCAACACCGGAATATCCGACAGCGGCGTCTCATAGCGGGCGAAGCCCAGCGCAGTGACATCCATGTCGCGTTGCACGAAGCGCGTGCAGCACACCACCTCACCCTTGCCGTATCGCTGGCTGCCTGCCGAACCGAGGTTAACGATCAGTTTGGGGCGCTGGCGCTGAACCGCCTTGGTCAGGGCGATGGCAGCATTGACTTTGCCGATGCCGGTGAAAACCGTATTGAGATCAGCGAACACAGTACCGGCTTCAGCCTCGAGGGCGAATACGAACAGGGTATCGGCCAGCGTAATGTCGGGGAATTGCTGGGTCAGCATCATGGCGCAGGGCGTTCCAAATGGCTTGCAAAGGGCGCTGCCATTGTCGGTGAACGCTAACTGATTGCAAGCCCCACCGTGGTGGCAAGTTGCAATAGCGCGTCATGCACTGCGGTTGACAGTCAGCGCCACTGCGGCAATACGCTCGACTTGTTCATAACCTGGCTGCAGCAATTGTTCACCGAATACGTCCGGGTCGACCTCGCGGTACACCCAGGCCCATTCAGGCCCCGCCAGGCGCAGGCGAATGGCCTCGAGCAATGGATCACGACCTTCGACAATCGCCACGCCGGTGTACAGCAGCAGTGACCCGCCTGGGCTCAGACGCTCGCGCGCCTGTTCGATGATGCGCAACGACAGATCGGCGCCCAAAGTATCGCCACCGTGGCGATACGTGCGCTGGCCATGATCGAGCATGTAGGGTGGGTTGGCCACGATGAGGTCGAAATTGCCACTGACCCCGGCAAGCAAGTCACTGTGCGCAATGGACACATTGCTCACCCCCGCCAGCGCAGCATTGATCGCGGTATAGCGCAGTGCCAGAGGGTTGATGTCCACGGCGCTGACCTGGGCATGTTGCGCCGCGCGGGCGATCAGCAAGGCACCGACGCCGCTGCCGCAACCAATGTCCACAGCGTGTTCGACCCGTACCGGGCTGCGTTGTAGATGGTCATGGATGACCTGGGCAAAGCGATAGCTGTCGGGGCCGAAGAACACCGCATCAGCAGCCTCGGTCGGGTAGGCGGAATGCACCAGCAGCAAATCGTCGAGGCTGGACCAGCGTACCTGGCTGCGCAGCAGTGCGCCGTCCTCGTACAGCACCTGCGCGGTGCTGAGCTGGTCCAGTTCGTCGGCGCTGATCAATGACGCCGGGAACGGGCGGCTCCAGCCGAATACGTCGCGCAGGTTGCCGGCCCGCTCTGCACCCTGGCGGGCGTTGTTGCGTGCATGGGTGGCGGGCGTCACGCAGGTGAACTGGTAACCGTCAGCACGCAGGCGCCGGCCAAGTTGCAGCAAGGCTTCATCGGCCTGGGTTCGTTGCGGGTTGAGTATCATCAGTGCGGCCCCTCCTCGCCAAGACCTGTGGCATGCAGGTACGCCCGAGTGGCGGACAAACCCTGCGGCAAGGCGTGCTGATTGCCCGCCATGCGCTCGATCAACGTTTCGATATCAGCGCTTTCATGGCTTTCTTCAATACGTGGTTGCTGGTGCAGGGCAGCTTCCCAACTGCCTGGCGGCAAGCGACGCACTGCGCCCTGCCAGTCGCCGGCGATCCAGTCGTGCCACAGCTGCTTCTCGTAGGCATTGAAGACGCCGAACATGGGGGCGCCAGGCCCATCGATCAGCGACCACCAGCGGCTGTCGGCCGGATTCTGCCCGCGCTTGATCCAGCCCTGGGCCACAAGCGCCTGCAAAAATGCCGGTAGCGCAGCGGGTTCGGACAGCCATTGGTTGACCGTGCGCTGCTGCAATCGGCAGCGGTCAGCGTGCATGAACTGCCCGAACACGCGCTTGCGCTCCAGGGCAGCCAGCAATTGGGCCTCAAGGTCGAAGCCGCCGATTAGCGTGGGCGTGTCAATGCCAAGATCATTGAGGCGGTAGCCATGCCTGACCCGACGGTAGAACACCTCGGCGTCCTGCGCCGGGCACAGTTGCTGCACCGCCTGGATGGCCTTGCTGGCATGGCCGCTGGCAGCATTGTCGATCGTCACGTGAAGCTGGAAATAATGACCGTCGATGCCGAGCTCGGCCAGCTCGTGGGTGGTGATCAGCAGGTGTAACGGTGGCTGCTCGTAACCCAGGTTGTAACCAATGACCTCAGGCAGAAACCACTCCGCGCAGCTGCCCAGCGCCAGTTGTACTGCCCCTTGCAGGTAGCGCTCATCATCCAGAGGCATGCAATCCAAACAACCCAGCCTGCCCAGCAACCTCTGGTAGATAAGCACGTGGTTGCAATGCGGATCGCCGTCACCCAGCTCCTCAAGGTAGGTCCGGATCAGGCCGTGGTAGCGAGGGTCTTGCCAGCGGCGCAGGGCACCGTGAAGCCAGGCACCATCAACGACCTTGGTCGGCGCCACCTGTTGCAGGAACCACAAGGCGTGGGCGCGGTTGGCAAAATAACGGCGAGGCGCGCCTTGACGGCGCTGGGCCAGATAGGCGGCGTGCTCGGCGGCAACCTGTGCGGCGTGTCGTGCACTCCAGTCCTGTAGTTGATCAGGCGTGTCCGGCAGGTCATCGGTCATGGCGTTCGCCTTCGCGAACTGCTCGGCGAGCCACTGGCGCGCAGTGGTGTAGTCGCCGGACAACATCGCGTGGTAGCGGCTGCTCAATGGCCGATGCACAGTCGGCGCCGGCGTCCTGGATGGGTTGTTGCGCATCAGAACCGTCATGCCTCGCTCCTCTCTTGACTATTGGCTCTGGCCTTCCCGTGGCATGGGCTCAGGGTCAGGTGCAGGCTGTGGCGCAGGCTTTTCGTCGGGTTGCTGCATTTGCAGCGAAGGTTTGCTCTGGTCTGCATCCTTGGCCGGATGCTCGGCGTCACGATCGAAACAACCGCCGAGCAGCGTCAGGCTGCTCAACAGAACGATGATGGCTGTAGTGCGCATGGGACGTCCTCTTTACCCGCTTAGTAATCGCGGTGCCGAAGGACCCGGCACCGCGTTCTCGTCAGTTACGAGCGGCCGCTTTTCTGGCCCGACTCGCGGTCCTTGTGCATATCGGCATCCTTGCGGCCCGACTCACGGTCTTGAGCCATGCCGCCGCCAGAGGACTGCCCGCCCTTGCGGCCAGCTTCGGAAGCTTTTTGCCGGTCGTTGGCGAAGTTGCCGGGGTTCTTGGTGCCACCCTGGCCGCCCTGGCTGCCGGTGCGGCTGTTATCTTTGTTAGCCATGGTCTGAAACCTCATATGACTGCTGGATGCACGGCAAGCGCCGTACATAGGTTCGGAGTTCGGTGATATCGAGGGATTCGTTTTATCGCCAGGCGTTCGGACCGGCGGCGTTAAATAACCGGAGGCGATGTATTTTGTGCGCTAGCCGATTGCGTGACGCGGCTATCCAGCAGCCGCTGCCGGCGCCCCAGCCAACCACCCGTCAGGGCCCAGCCCAGAGCGATCGCGGCCCCTAGCAACATCGCCAGTTGCGGATGGTCACCCAGCACATCCAGGGCTCTTTTGACCCACCCGCTCAAGGCGTCGCCGCCACGGTAAACCACGGTATCGATGAAGTTCTTGGCTTTGTATTTGTCTTCGGCGGGCAATACGGTGAACAACATTTCCCGACCCGGCCGCACCAAGGCATATTCGCCTGCGCGGCGCACTACCATCACCACCACGAACACCGCAAATACCGGGGCCAGGGCCAGCCAGACGAAGCCGGCTGCCATCACCAGCGGCACTGCCACCAGCAACACCCCTACCCCCATGCGTTTGGCCAGCCGACCGGTGATGAACACCTGGGTGAGGATGGCCAGGGCCTGAACGACCGTATCGATCAGGCCAAATACCTGAGTCTGACGAGTACGGTCGGTGAACGTTTCGCTGACGATGCGCGCCTGCTCGAAATACAGAAAGGTACTGACACTGGCCAACAGCACCACGAACAGGGCAATACCCAAAAGGTACGGCGAACGCATTACAGCGGTTGCGCCCGCGAACGGGTTACCCCCCAATGGCCGCGACGCTGGCTGCTCGCTCAGCGCAGGCATTGGGTGGCAATCACGCCAGCGCTGCAGGTACGCGGCAGCGGCAATGCTGCCCAGTAAAAACATGGCGGCCAGCGAAACCAGCCCGGCGTGCCCCAGCGGGGCGACCAACAGCGTACCCAGTAACGGCCCGCTCAAGCCGCCCAGGCTGGCCCCGGCTGCCAACAGCCCGAACAGGCGCTTGCCTTGCTCGGTGGAGAACAGGTCGGTCAGGACGCTCCAGGCCAGTGAGATGGTCAGCAGGTTGAACACCGACAACCAGATGTAAAACGCCCGCGCATTCCACAAGTCGTCTGGTTTGCTGGCAAACAGCAGTGCAAACAGCAGCAGGTTGCTGGCAAAAAAACCATAGGTCCAAGGCAGGATATGCCGCCGGCGCACCTTGGAGGCCAGCCAGCCGAACAGCGGCAGGCAGGTCAGCGTAGCGATGAAGGTGCCGGTGAACAGCCATTGCAGGTTGTCCACGCCCCCTGCCACGCCCATGGTCTCGCGCACCGGGCGCAGCATGAAGTAACCGGTGAACAGCAGGTAGAACAACGCCAGGCCGCCGGCCACAGCCGGCCCCTCGCCGGGCTGGATGTTCAACCCTTGGTCCAGCCCCTTGCGCCAGCTGGCCATGGTGTCAGGCGAACTGCTCGATCAGCGCTTTCTGCTGCGCCTGGGTGAACAAAGGCTCGTGGCCGGCCTTCAGCTGATCGAGTTGGCGGTCAGGACGGCCGGTTGCCGGGATGACCGTTGTAACAGCCGGATGGCTGAAGGCGAACTTGAGGAACACCTGGGCCCAACTGCTGACTCCCGCTTCTGCGGCCCAGGCAGGCAGTGGCTGGTCCTTGACCTTGGCGAACAGACGGCCGTCATCGAATGCGCGGTTGATCAGCACCGCCACGCCCTTGTCCTGGCACAACGGCAACAACTCACTTGCCGCTTGCGGCGCGTTGACCGAATAGTTGATCTGGATGAAGTCCAGCGGTTCGCTGCGCACCAGCCGGGCGACTTCGTCATGACCGCTGTTCAGGTAATGGGTAATGCCTATGTAGCGGGTCTTGCCCTGCTGCTTGAGTTCGCGGGCATAGGGCAACTGTGTCTTCCAGTCTCGCAGGTTGTGGATCTGCAGCAGGTCGACCTTGTCAGTGCGCAGGCTTTTCAGGGTACCCGCCCATTGTGCCTCGGCGTCGGCCCGGCTGTCGGCCGCGATTTTGGTGGCGATGAAGCACTGCTGGTGCCAGCCCCCCTCCTCCAGCAACTGGCCAAGAATACGGTCTGCCCCGCCATAGTTGGGCGAGGTGTCGATGACTTTGCCGCCGCCCTCGAAAAACGCCTTCAGTACGGCCTTCAGCTGCTGGTAATCGGCCGAGCCGGCCTCGACTTCGAAACTGCCGGAGGTACCTGCGCCAATGACCGGCAAGGCCTCGCCTGTGGACGGCACCTTGCGGGTCAGCAAGCCAGTGCTGGGCGCAGCCCGCAACCAAGGGCTGCAGGCCAACAGCCCCAAAGCCGCGCTGGCGCGTAGGACATCGCGACGTGCATACATGGCAAAGCTCCCGTCATAAGTCGGAAACTTTCAAGGCTAGTCGCCCTACCCCCCGCTTGCAGGTGATTCTGTTTCTGGATGTTTAGTGTTCAGGCCTTCAGCAGAAGGCTCAGGTCCAGGCCGACGTCGGTCATCGGTGGGCACCAGTAGTAACCACCCGTCAGCGGCCGGCTGAAGCGGTACAGGCCATCGATAATGCCGTCTTCCAGCCCGCTCATACGCCGCAGTTGCACTTCGAAGGCATCGAAGCTTCGGCCCAAAGCGACAAACGCCAGGCCTGCGCCACGGTGGTCGGCCCAGGACACGGAGCGACGCACCATGAATGCCTCAGGTGCGAAGCTTTCCTGGGCAGTGCGCTTGACGTGGGCTGAGGCTGGCGCATCGTCGAGCTCTTCGTTATCGCTCAGGCGGCGGCCCATGATGTTGTCCTGGTCTGCCTGGGGCAGCGACTTGAAGTACCCCAGGTCATGCTTCCACAACTGGAAAGCGGCAAAACTGGAGCCTGCCAGGCCCGGCTGCTCGCCCGCGACAATGGCCGCGTCGACGGCATCCTGATCAACCGGGTTTTCAGTACCGTCCTCGTAACCAGTCAGGTCATGGCCGCCACGGTGCAGGAAGCCGTCGATGCTGTCGGTCAGGCGCAGTGCCGGTGCCAAGGCCTGCTCCAACGCCTGGGCCTGCAGCAGCAGGTCACCACGCTCGTTGCCACGCAGCCACAGCCACAAGGCATGCTGGGTGCTCGGGTTTTCCACCGCTGCATCCAACTGAGGGAATGCGCACAGGCCAGGCACTTCACGGCCCAAGGCCTTTGCCAGAGGCGCGCCTACCCCCACGATCACGCGCTGGCCATCCACATGGGGCAGCAGCGCATCCAGGGCTGCTGGCAGTGCCTCGGGCGATTGTAGCGTGAAGAACAGGTGGCGGGCTTGGGCCGGCACCGGGGTGGCAAGCAGACCTTGCTGGAACGGCATGACAGGCGAATCCTCGGTAAAAGCGCGAATGCTACTGCGCGCAGCGGCCCGTCGCAACGCGCGATGCAGTCACTTTGCCAGCTGGCATCGTGACGCTGCCGTAACAAAAGGTTACCAAGTGGTGGCTCATTGCAATTAGCGATCGTTCAGGCCGAGCCTAGACTGGCTTGATCCCTTGCCCGAGTAGCCGCCATGACCGCCTCGCCCTTGCTTACCGCCTTCCTGCCTTTGGCCCTGGGCATCATCATGCTTGGCCTGGGTTTGTCGCTCACATTGGCCGACTTCGCTCGCGTGGTGAAGTACCCAAAGCCGGTGGTCATCGGCCTGGCCTGCCAGATTCTTCTACTGCCGCTGGTGTGTTTCCTGATCGCCAACGGTCTTGGGCTGGAAGCGGCCCTGGCGGTCGGCCTGATGCTGCTGGCCGCGTCCCCGGGCGGCACCACCGCCAACCTGTTCAGCCACCTGGCCCATGGTGACGTGGCCTTGAATATTACCCTCACCGCGGTCAACTCCCTGATCGCCATCCTGACCATGCCGTTGCTGGTCAACCTGTCGCTGATGTGGTTCATGGCGTCAGACCAGGCCATCCCGCTGCAATTTGCCAAGGTCATGCAGGTGTTCGCCATCGTCCTGCTGCCGGTTGCCCTGGGCATGATGATCCGCCGCTGGGCGCCAGGCTTTGCCTCACGCATGGAAAAGCCCATGAAACTGGTGGCGGCGCTGTTTCTGGCATTCACCATTGTGCTGGCCCTGGCCAAGGATTGGCAGACCGTGGTTGCGTACGCCCCGGTGGTTGGCCTGGCTGCATTGCTGTTCAACGTGATCAGCCTGGCCGTCGGCTACTGGGTGCCGCGCCTGTTGAGCATTCCCAAGCGCCAGGCCATTGCCATCGGCATGGAGATCGGTATCCACAATGGCACACTGGCGATCGCCGTCGCCTTGAGCCCATCGCTGCTGAACAACGCCACCATGGCGGTGCCAGCGGCGCTCTATAGTCTGATCATGTTTTTCACGGCGGCGGGGTTTGGCTGGTGGGTCAGCCGTGGCCATGGCACAGTGCAGGGCGAAACTGTGAATTGACGCCTTCAGCGGCGATTGCGCCGGGCCTGTAACTGGCGTTTGAGCACCTTGAGGGGAGGTGCGTAGAAAAAGCCGAACGACACGCTGCCCGTGCGCCCCTTGACCGCATGGTGCAGGCGATGGGCACGATGCAGGTGCTTGAGGTAGCGGTTGATCGGCCGCGGCTTGCGCGGCCAATGCCGATGGAAAAACCCGTCGTGGGCCAGCACGTACAATATTCCGTAACTCGCCACACCGCCGCCCACCCACTGCAACGGTGCGTGCCCGGCCTTGCCCAGGGCCACCAGTACCGCAGCGATGATGCCCAGGGCCAGCAGATAGAGGTCGTTGGTTTCCAGCATGCCCAGCTGAGGCTCATGGTGCGAACGGTGCAGCCACCAGCCCCAGCCATGCATGATGTACTTGTGTGCCAGCGTACCGACACTTTCCATGGCCACCAGAGTGCCGATCAGCACAACAAAATTGAGCAGCATGTAACGGTCCGGGGGATGATTAAAAGTGGCGCAAGGGTAACGAGTACCGGTGTTTTTTTCCATGCGGCCGTGACTTGCTGTAGGGCATTTCCTTATGAAGCCATTGTCATGTTTTCGCCCTTGACCCTGTACAAGCTGCGGCGTATGGTCCACCCGCAATTTCGCATCCCTGAACAGGAGTCCTGCATTGGACAGTAGCCCCAGTCGCTTGCGACAGGCCCACACGGCGAGCTAGTCCGGCAGCTTCCTGCCACTGTCTCGCTATTGGCCAGACGGTGGATTTCTCAGCCCCTGCGGCTTGAGCCCTCCTCGTTCCTCCTCTTGTGGTCCTGCGCATTTCTGGTTTTTAAGCCGCGCCATTTTCGATGGCGTCAGAGCGGGCATGTGCCCGCGCAAGAGGTTCGCTATGGATTGGAAAGTATTTCTGCTGCGTGTCAGCATCGCCTTGCTGCTTGGCGCCCTGATCGGTGCCGAGCGCCAGCTGCGCCAACGCATGACCGGGCTGCGCACCAATGCGCTGGTCAGCACTGGCGCCTGCCTGTTCGTGCTGATGACCCAGGCGGTACCGGGTATGGCCCCCACCGATGCCTCAAGGGTTGCCGCCTATGTGGTATCGGGGATCGGCTTTCTGGGGGGCGGTGTGATCATGCGCGACGGTTTCACGGTGCGCGGCCTGAACACTGCAGCCACACTGTGGTGCACGGCGGCTGTTGGTGTGCTGTGCAGCCTTGGCCTGCTGCTGGAGGCCACGCTGGGTAGCCTGGTGGTGCTGTGTGCCAACATACTGCTGCGCGATATCGCCCAACGCCTGGACCGCCAGGGCGTGGTGCCGGCCAGCGAGGCCGAACAACGCTTCGAGGTGCGCGTGGTTTGCCGTGCCGAAGATGAAATTCAGGTACGCAGCCTGATGCTGCACAGCCTGGGCGACCCGGAACTGCGCCTGCAGTCGCTGCACAGCGAAGACTTGCCCAACCCCGCGCGCCTGGAAGTACGTGCAGAGTTGCTCGGTAACCCACAGGCACCGGCACAACTGGAGCGCCTGGTCAGCCGGGTAAGCCTGGAAAAAGGCGTCAGTTCGGTACGCTGGCAGCTACAGGCACAAGTCATGGCCACCGATTGAGCGCGTCCTGGCTTAGTTCCCGGCACTCATCGCCATGCCACCGGCAACGGCATAGCCATCGCGCCCTTGGCGCTTGGCCTGGTACAACGCCCCGTCAGCCGCAGACATCAGGCTTTCGGGGCTGCTTGCGTCCACTGCCGGATGCCCCACAGCAATCCCGGCACTGGCAGATACACGGCCTAGCGGGCTGCCGGCATGCTCGATCATCAGGCGGCGCAACAGTTGCAGAATTTCTGCGACCACCTGTTCGGCGCCCTGTACGTCAGTGTCAGGAAGTAAAACCGTGAACTCCTCGCCACCGTACCGCACCGCCAGATCCGCCGGGCGCTTCAACACCTGCTGCAGCAATTCGGCAAAGCGGCGCAAGCATTGATCCCCCGCAGGGTGGCCATAGCGGTCGTTGTACAGCTTGAAGAAATCAAGATCGACCATCACCAGCGCCACCGCATGCCCCAGCCGCCGAGCCCGGCGGATTTCCGCATCCAGCACCGCATCCAGCCTGCGGCGGTTGCCCAGCCCGGTCAGGCTGTCGGTCAGGGCCAGCGACCTGAGGGTCTGGTGGGCCTGGTGCAGCGCCCTTTCGATAGCGATCCGCTCACGCAACTGGCGCAACACCACCCAGCCGAAGCCACTCAATCCAACCAGCAAAAGCAGCAGGATCGCGGCTGACTTGATGACATCGTGCCGCCAGGGCGCAATGATCGACTCACGCGACAAGCCCGCCTCTACCACCAATGGATATCGCGCCAGGGCGCGATAGGCGTACAGGCGGGGCGTACCATCAACGACCGCCACCGCTTCAACCAGCCCTTCGCTCGCATGAGGCAGGTGATGTCGGAAGACTTCGCTGTTTGCCAGGCTGTGGCCGACTACGTGTTCCACGAACGGCCGGCGTACCAGGATGGTGCCGTCTCGCTTGGCCAGCACCAGGGCGCCTCGCTCGTCGATCTTGAAATCACCGTAATAGCGCACGAACCAGTCCACCTTGATGGTGCCAAGCAACACCCCGGCAAAGCTGCCATCGCGATTCTCCAGCCTGCGCGAGATTGGAATGATCAGGTCACCGGTGGAGCGGCTGCGTACCACCGAACCGATACGCACCTCACGGTCAGTGTGGGCCTGGTGGTAAGCGAAGTAGTCACGGTCGGCATTGTTGGCCTTTGCCGGGATGGAAGCCTGGTCGGTGACGATCCAGCTGCCATCGGGCCCGTACACGAACAAACCGTGCAGTTGCGGCATGATCGTTTTCTGTTGTGCCAACAGGGTGTGCAAGCGTGTGCGATCGAGATGATCGAAACCATCGCCTTCAAGGCGCTCCGCCAGCACAGCGGTAATCGCGTCCACTTGGCGAATGGCATCTTCGGCGTGCTGCGCCGTAGCCCTGGCCAGGTTGCTGACCATGTTTTCGGCATTGGTGAAAGCTTGCCTGTAGTCGCGCCAGATCCGCCACCCTTCGATAGACACGAAGGTCAGCAGCACAACCGCCATGAACGACAGCACCAGGCGAAACAGCGCCACGGCGCGCCCCTCACCGGTTACGGTGAATAGCCCGTCTTCGTCGTGCTTACCGGCCGCACCCATGGAAGTCCTTGCCCTCAAGCGTTTGCCGCCTGTCACTATAGATCACTGCTGCTTTCGCGTACCCAGTTCGATCCATGCCGGTGCATGGTCGCTGGGCTTGGGCTCGTTGCGCACCCACGCGTCTACGCCGCCGGCCTTGAGGTGCGAAGCGATGTCCGGGCTGAGCAACAGGTGGTCGATACGCAATCCGGCATTGCGTGCCCAGTGATTACGGAAGTAGTCCCAAAAGGTGTAGATGCGCTCATCGGGATACAGCTGGCGAATGGCATCGGTCCAGCCCTGCTTGAGCAAGGCCTGGTAGCAGTTGCGGGACTCGGGTTGAAGCAAAGCATCCTTGAGCCAGGATTTGGGGTTGTAGATGTCGAAGTCAGTCGGCACGACATTGAAATCACCGGCCAGCACAGTAGGATGGCCACTGCCCAGCACGTCGCGCGCATGCGCTACCAGGCATTCGAACCAGCGCAGTTTGTACTCGAATTTCGGCCCCGGTTGCGGGTTGCCATTAGGCAGGTACAGGCAACCTACCAGCACGCCTTGTACCGCGGCTTCCAGATAGCGGCTCTGGCTGTCACCTTCCATGCCTGGCAGGCCGCGCCGGACTTCCAGCGGCTGGCAGTCGCGCGCCAGGATGGCCACCCCGTTCCACGAGGGCTGCCCCATGTACAGGCAGCCATAGCCTGCCGCTTCGATGGCCTCACGGGGAAACTTCGTGTCGGCTGCCTTGAGCTCCTGAAGGCAGGCGACATCGGGCTTTTCCCGCTCCAGCCAGGCGAGCAGCGCCGGCAGCCGGCTGCCGATGCCGTTGATGTTGAACGTGGCGATGCGCAATGGCTTCATGTGCCAGGGTCATCCACATGGCTTTGTACCGCCTCCTGCAGCGCCCCCACATGGGCCTCGTCTGCCAGAGCCTTGAGGGCCAGCCAGTCATCCCAGTCGATGGCCCCGTCATCGCGCAGCGCTTGGGCGGTGCGCAGCAGTTCGTGATGATAGGCATCCGGGGACTCGCGGCGGTAGCTGCCATCGTCATATTGCGCGTACCAGGCCTCAAGTTCGGGAATGCTGCGTTCGATGCTCATGCCCTGCTCCTTCGCGGCAACCTTTGAATGTGTGAGCGCAACTGCTGCGCATCGTTCAACCTTGGGGTCGCGGTGGCCACCTTGCCTGACAAAAAGGCCTGAAAAAAATTAAACCTATACCCACGCCCCAGGCTCAACCGTACGCGACACTGAGGTCGCGCCACCGATAGCAAGGAGTGAAACATGAGCAATCTGTTCATAAAACGCGCAGGTCTGTCGCTGGTGCTGGGCATGGCATCGCTGCAGGCACTGGCGGCTTCCTCCGATGACTTCGTCGATGCAGCCACAGAGGCTGGTATCGCCGAGGTGGTCACCGGCAATCTGGCCCTGGAAAAGAGCCAGAACGCCGACATCAAGACCTTCGCCCAGCATATGGTCACCGATCACACCAAAGCCAACCAGCAACTCGGCGACATCGCCCGCAAGCTGGACATCAGCGTGCCCGATGAAGCGGCGCTGACCGACAAGGTCAAGAAGATGATCCTCGAATGGCGCGAGGAGTCGTTCGACAAGTCCTATGTCAACAACCAGGTCGATGCCCACGAAAAAACCGTGGAGCTGTTCAAGAAGGAAGCGGCATCGTCTGACAAGCCGGAACTGAAGGCTTTCGCCAGTGAAACCCTGCCAACGCTCGAGAAGCACCTGGAACAGGCCAAAGCGCTCCAGGCCAAGCATGGCAAGTGATCGGAGGACACACATGACTAACGATACTTTGCGTAGCGAAATACTGACGCGTCTGCTGCACGCCCACCCACAGGGCTTGGGCAAGGAAGTGCTGGACAATTACCGCGGTGAAAATGCCGTTGCCGATGCACTCAAGACGCTGCAGGAACATGGCCTGATCCACGATGGCAGCGTAACGGTCGACAGTAACCAGCAGTTCAGCGTCAGCTATCCGATCAAGCTTTCAGCTGCGGGTGTCGAGGCTGCCAAGCGGGTGGAAGGCTAACCAACTCTAGCGCCCCATCTTTCGATCCTTTGAGCGTGCGTTGCGGGAGCCGGCTTGCCGAAACCCGCAACGCTTCTTTTAGCGTGTGGTTTGACCCTCCCGAAGCACCTTCAGCGCTTCATCGCGCCTGAGCAGTTCCTCTTCCAGAAACTGCAATTGCCTGCCCTGCTCTGCACAAAGCGCACGTTTGTCTTCCAGGCTTTGGCCCTGCGCCTGCAATTGCCTGCGCATTTCGTCACTGGCCCCCTGCGCTTGCGCCAGGATCGTGCGCAAGCCCTGGATCTGCGTATCACGCTGCTCCAGCAATTCGTCCAGCGCCTTGCGCTCGCTGCTGGCCTGGCGGTGCTCGCCAAGCAATCGTTCGTTGTCCCGATGCAGGCGCGTCAGTTCATCCTGCTTGACGATCATGCCTTGTTGAAGCTGGCGCAGTTCGAGCTGCAACTGTTGCACCTGTGCCTCATGGCGACGCAGGTCCTGCTCGCGCTGCTCGCGGCTGGCGCTTCGGTAATGTTCCAGAGCATCCCTTGCATGCTGATGTTTTTCTTCCAGCGAGCGCACCTGTTCGTCCTTGTCGGCCAAACGCAGCTGCAGTTCACCCAGCGACTGGTTCAGGCTGGCGCCACGCAATTGCTCGGCTTGCAGCGTGCTCTGGGTGGCACTGAGCCGCTCCGACTCGGCGGCCAGCGCTGCGGCCTGGATCTGTTGTTGCTGATGCGCTGCGGCCAACGCCTGCTGAGCCAGTTGCAGCTGGCTCTGGAGCTGCTCCTGTTGCTCTTTGAAGGTCGCTTCAATTTGCTCGATACGCGCATCGGCCTCTTCCTGAAGCTGCTCTGCCAGCTGCGCGACCAGCTTGGCCAGTGTATCGCTCAGTGCCGGCGCGCCTTGAAGCGCCGCAGGCTTTTGGCCTTCCAGCTCTTTCAGGTAACGATGAATGGTGGTTTTGGAGCCCGTATTGCCCAGTTCGATACGTACAGCATCGATGCTGGGGTACTCGCCCCGGGCTATCAGCACTTGCCTTGCCTGCTGCACTACCGCCTTGTTTATGCCGCCCCGGGCCATGATTGCTCCTACTATTTCGTATCATGGTACGTACCATGTATTTACGTATGAATTTTGTCTTTTTTAAGACGCTGACTCAAGGTATTTCTAAGGCGTAATAATCACGGCTTATCGCATGAGAGGGTGTGCAAAGCGGGTTTTGGATGGGCTGGCGCTGGACTGGCAGTACGAAAGGTGCTGAAAAGTGATTCCTGAAGGTGCCTTGAAGTTGGATAGCGCTTGAGTCCACCATGGACAAAACGGCTATCTGCCAAATCAAGTACCCACGCCCGGCTCAAGATGAACATCGAGAACTACAAGGCAATCGCCGACAGCATCGCGCTGCTGCTCTTCCCCCACGCCGAAGTGATCGTCCACGAGGTACAAAGTCAGACGGTCGTGCACATCGCCAATAATTTTTCCAAACGCAAGATTGGCGATGACTCGGCACTGGACCTGGAGCTGGGCGATCTTCGCAACGCCGCCAAGCTCGGCCCTTACGAAAAGCTCAACTGGAACGGCCAAAAGATCCGCTCCATTACCACGGTGCTTTACAACCAGAACGGTGAAGCCGAACACCTGCTTTGCATCAACCTGAATTTCTCGGTACTGGAACAGGCACGCGAGGCGCTGGATGCGTTTTTCCAGATAAGCCGCCTGGTGCCGCAGCCCGATGCGCTGTTCAAGGATGACTGGCAGGAACGCATCAATACCTTCCTGCACGCCTGGCTCAAGGAGCGCAATTTGTCACTGCGTACGTTGAAGATGAAAGAAAAGCGCGCGCTGGTGGAGGCGCTGCATACCGAAGGGGCATTCGAGGGGCGCAGCGGGGCGGACTATGTCGCCAATGTGCTGAGCATGGGCCGAGCGACTGTTTACAAGTACCTCAAGGAACTGAGGGACCACCCCGCCTGAATGAATGGTCAGCGCTTGTCGCTTATGGATATTGAGTCTATTGTGGAACGCAAATCCACGAATGGACACTGCCACGATGCCTGCCGATGCCACGAACCTGTCTTCCCTCTACCAAGCTATCGCTGATGCACACCAGGCACTGCGCCCTGAGGTGAATGTCACCCCGCTCAATTTCAGCGTCGGGCTTTCGGCAATGACCGAATGCAGCGTGTATCTGAAATGCGAGCACCTGCAACACACAGGTTCGTTCAAATTCCGCGGTGCCAGTAACAAGCTTCGCCTGCTGCCAGCCGAGCAGCGCAAACTGGGCGTCATCACGGCCTCCTCCGGCAACCATGGGCAAGCGCTTGCGCTTGCTGGCAAGGTGATGGGAGTGCCAGTCACCGTTTACACCACCACTTCGGCGTCTGCCTACAAGCTGGGTGCAATTCGCGCGCTCGGCGCCGAAGTGGTAAGCCTCGACCTGGACCCTTTGGGTGTGGAACTGGAAGCGGCGCGTCAGGCTGCCCTCCAAGGCAAGCCTTTTGTATCGCCTTACAACGACCTTGAAGTGATCGCCGGCCAAGGCACCATCGGGATGGAGCTCTTTGAACAGGCACCGGACCTGGACGCAGTGTTCGTGGCGGTCGGCGGCGGCGGCATGATTTCGGGTATCGGCGCGGCACTGCGGGCTCTCAACCCGGGCATCGAGATCATTGGCTGCTGGCCGGCGAATGCCCCTACCCTGCAGCGCTCGCTCGAAGCCGGGCAAATCATCGACATGCAAGAGCAAGACACGATCTCCGACGGTACAGCCGGTGGGGTCGAGCCAGGCTGCATCACCTTCCCCCTTTGCCAGACGCTGCTGTCGCGCACCGTGCTGGTCAGCGAAGAAGAGATAAAGGCGGCGATGCGCGATGTCGCCAACCATGAGCGCTGGATCATCGAGGGTGCTGCCGGTGTGGCGGTGGCCGGCATGCAGAAGATGGCCAAGGCATACCGCGGCAAGCGCGTCGCGGTCGTCATTTGCGGTCGCAACATCGTGCTCGATAAATTCCTCGAGGCTGTTCAATGAAAGTGTTCAGCAAGCAACAGATCACCGCCCGGCTCGATATGGAGCTGGCGGTGCAATGCCTGGAGCAAGGTTTCATCGCGTTCTCCCAAGGCAAGGTCCAGGTGCCACCGGTACAGGCATTCGCTTTCCCCCAGGCCAACGGTGACTGCTGTATCAAGTCAGCGCATGTCGAGGGTAGCGCCACGTTCACGGTGAAGCTGTCGACCGGCTTTTACGACAATCCTTCAAAGGGGCTGCCAAGCAACGATGGCTTGATGCTGGTGGCCTCGGCCAGTACCGGGCAACCCCTTGCCTTGTTGCAGGATGAGGGCTGGCTGACCTGCATCCGCACCGCGCTGGCCGGGCGCATCGCCGCCCGCCTGCTGGCCCCTGCAACCGTGAAAGCGATTGGTATTCTGGGCACCGGCACCCAGGCGCGCATGCAGCTGGAGCAACTGGGTGCAGTCACCCCCTGCCGCAGCGTGGTGGTGTGGGGGCGCGGTGATGCTGAACTGGCTGCCTACAAAGCCTTCGCCAACGGCCTGGGTTATGAGGTGCGGGTAACGCGTAACGCCGCAGAGGTTGCACATGCCGCCAACCTGATCGTCTGCGCAACACCTTCACGTGAGCCGCTGTTGCAGCGTGAATGGCTGCAACCTGGCACCCATATCACCGCCGTTGGCGCCGATGCGCCTGGCAAGCAGGAGCTCGACCCCGCGCTGGTTGCACGGGCCGACCTTATCATCGTCGACTCCCTCTACCAGTGCAGCCAGTACGGCGAAGTCTCCCATGCGCTGAAGGCCGGCCTGATCAAGGAGCAGCAACTGGCCGAGCTTGGTGCCCTGCTTGAGGGCCGCGCCACCGGCCGTGAGCATGACGAACAGGTCACGCTGGCCGACCTGACCGGGGTCGCCGTGCAGGACGCACAGATCTCAAGCTGCGTGTTGGCGTCCCTCACCGCGGGTTGACGTACGTAGCCGAGCCCGGTCAATCATGGCTCCGTCACCTGGGCCTTCCTGGAGGCCGGCTTGAGCGAGGATTTCTTCTCTTGCACCACGATGTAGAACTCCTCGCCGTGCTTGACTGCGCCATACAGCACCGCCTTTTCGATCAGCTCGCTGCCGCGCAGGTGGCGTAGCATCATAGGGTCCTTGCGCAGGTCACGGTACAGCGCCAGGCACAGCAGCACCATGATCACCACAAACGGCAAGGCCACGACGATGGTCAGGTTCTGCAGGCCTGTAAGCGCCTCCCCGGGGTTACCTGGGTCACCCAGCGCGAGCATGATGGCCGCGACGGTGCCGGTCAGTGCCCCCCAGAAAATCACTGTCGCGCGGGACGGTTGCGTGGTGCCGTGCTCGGACAAGGTACCCATCACCAGCGATGCTGCATCGGCCCCAGAGACGAAGAAAATTGCCACCAGGATCATGACCAGCACCGAAGTGGCCCAAGCCCAGGGGTAGCTGTCGAGCAACTGATACAGGGCATGGTTGCTGTTCACTGCACCGTCGATGAGAGCGAAACTGCCTTCGCGCAGTGCATCGATGCCGGCGCCGCCGAAAACGCTGAACCACACCAGGCTGACCAGGCCTGGTACCAGCAACACGCCGCTGACGAACTGGCGGATGCTGCGCCCGCGGCTGATGCGAGCGATGAACATGCCGACAAAGGGCGTCCAGGAAATCCACCAGGCCCAGTAGAACACGGTCCAGCCGGCCAGCCAGCTGTCCATCGCATCACCGCCACTGGCGCTGGTACGCGCCATCATCTCGGGCAGTAACTTGATGTAGACCCCGATCGATGTTGGCAACAGGTTGAGCATCAACAGCGTCGGCCCTACCAGGAAGACGAACAGCGCCAGTGCCAACGCCAGCACCATGTTGGTATTGGACAGCCACTGAATACCTTTGCCGATGCCGGACACGGCCGAAGCGACGAAGGCAATGGTCAGCAAGGTGATGATGGCGATGTAGAACAGCTTGCCCGGGTGATCGATCCAGCCGTTGTATTCCAGCCCACCCGCAATCTGCAGGGCGCCGAGCCCCAGCGAAGCCGCTGAACCGAACAGGGTGGCGAAGATGGCCATCATGTCGATCACCCGCCCGACAGGGCCGTTGGCATGCTTGCCGATCAAGGGCCGGAACGCGGTGGAAATCAACTGCGAGCGGCCACGGCGGAACGTGCCATAAGCGATTGCCAGGCCGACGATGGCGTACATCGCCCAAGGGTGCAGCGACCAGTGGAACAGCGTGGTCGCCATCGCCACCTGCAGTGCCTCGTCAGATTGGCCAGCGGCAGTGCCGGGCGGTGGTGAAACGTAGTGCGACAGCGGTTCGGCGACGCCGAAGAACATCAGGCCGATGCCCATGCCCGCGCTGAACATCATGGCAACCCAGGAGACCGTGCGAAATTCCGGTGCTTCGCCGTCGCGCCCCAGCGGGATTCTGCCGTAGCGGCTGGCAGCCAGCCACAGCACGAAGATGACGAACACGGTAGAGGTCAGGACGAAAAACCAGCCGAAGTTGACGATGACCCAGGATTGCGCAGAGGTAGCGCTCGCGGCGAGGCTGGCTTGGTTGACAACACCCCAGGTGATGAAGGCGATCGCCAGCAGGCTGGTGACGCCGAACACCGCCCAGTCGAGCTTGCCTTCAAGGTGGCGGTCCTGCCTGGCCTCAGCAGTCTTGGACGGGTCGGTGACGCCGAGCGGCGGTGTTTCAACGTTCTCTTGCGTTGCCATCGATGGGCCCTTTTCAGTTTTTGCTGCAGGCTTTTGTTGTTGTAATTGCTAGCGATGCCTGCGCACTAACCGGGGCGGCCGCGCTGAAGGCCCCGTGATTATCCTGTGACCGAAACAGTAGCCCCTATTCCAGGACCGTCCTGGCACATCCTCTGAACGACCTGCCGGTCACATTGTGCCGGCCCCGATTGAACCGGCACAAAACCTGAATTGGCTCAGGCAGCCCCATCCAGCCCCATCTGCCAGAAGTCGGCCTCCAGCCGCGAAGCCTGGCCAAAAATTGCCGCCAGTTCCACGAACCGTTGCTCGGTCATGCTGCGCGCTGCCAGTTCATCAAGGTGCTTGCGTGCTGCGGATGCCACGCTCTGGTAACCCTCGCCGGCGTATTCGCCAATCCACTCACGGTAAGGGTGATCACTCAGGTCACCGATGTGCGCAGCCAGCGTGCGGCCGATTTCGGCGTAGCCGATCACGCAGGGCGCCAACGCCACATGCAGTTCGAGCAGGTCACCGGCGGCGCCGCAATCAAGCACGTAACGGGTGTAGGCGACCGTGGCCTGGTGCTCCGGCGCGGCCTCGATATCGGCCTGCGACAACCCCCAGCGGGCGCACAGGCGCAGGTGCAGTTCGGTTTCGTCGAGGATGGCAGCCAGGCCAGCCTGAGCCGCGCGGATGTCGGCCGGCAGCCTGCTTTTATAAGCGGCAAGCGCCCAGGCACGGGCGAACTGGATGAGGAACAGGTAGTCCTGCACCAGGTAAGTCCGGAACGCGTCTTCGCTCAAAGTGCCCTCACCCATCTGCCGAACGAAGGCGTGGTCTACATAGCTCGACCACTGGGGCGCAGTGGCGGCCTTCAGGCGCTCGAAGATATCCATGCTCAGGCCTTTTGATCGTAGATGGCGTCGAAGAAGGCCAGCTCAAGCGCCACGGTGCGCTGGTAGAAGTCACTGGCCAGTGCCGGCTCCTGCGGGCCGACGCGGTCCAGTTCGGCCTGGAGGAAGGCGACGAAGTCCTGGAATGCCGCGTTGTCATGCAGGGTGATCCACTCGGCGTGGACGAAGTTGTCCGGCATTGGTTTTGGTGCCTTCAGCGCCCAATCCAGATACAGGCCTTCGGCAACGTTGAGCACTGCCAGCGCCGCCGCATAGGAACGGGTCGCTGCGGCTTCGCGCAGGATGGCCTTGAAGCCTGCGGTCGGCACGGTGTCCTTGGGTTCGGCGCGCTGCTGCGGGCTTACATCCAGCGCCTGGAAGGCACGCAGGAAATAGGTGTTTTCATCGCTACTGATCATCCCGGCAAAACGGCCGAAACGCAGGCGTGCCTCGAAGGTATCGGCAGTGGCGATGGCGGCGCCGAGCAAGGTCAGGAAGCTGTCGAGAAAACGGTGGTCCTGTACCAGGTAGCGGACCATGACCGGGTCCGCCACACTGCCGTTGCACAGTTCAGTGACGAAGCGGTGGCCGACTGCAGCCGACCAGGTCGCCTCGTTCTGGCGGCGCAAGGTTTGGGAAAAACGTTCGGTCATGATGCTGCACTCCATAGGGTGACAGCGAGGCCGTTACGGTGGGGCATGGAGCGGCCTCGCAGTGAGGCCGGCAAAAAGGCAGGTCGGCAGTCCCATCCCTTCGCCGGCATGATCCGGATCAGGTTCTAAGGGTCACCGCGCTGCAATGCCAGCGGTTTCTCAGCCCGTTGCCGGGCTCCCCTTGGTGGTGAGCAGGTATACCGCACCTTCAAGGGCATTGTCACGAGGCAAAACGCCTGGGCTGGAGGCCAACGCTCAACAGGGAAAATCATAGAGGCCAATAGCCACCAGTCATTAGCCTGTCATTTTACTGTCGTATTTTCGGGCTTCACCCAGGGTCGGGAATACCAGTCGTGATACGCCGTTTTCTCTCGTCAGCAGGCCTTCTGCGCCTTTTGATCCTGATGCTCTGCGCAGCCACCCTGACCTTTCTCTGGGGGTTGCACTTCAGCCAGAAGACCGCCGCACGCCAGGATGCGCTGACGGCCAAGGCAGCCGAGCACCAGAACCTCGCCAACATTGTCGCTGAAAGCCTGCGCCAACTGGTCGATCGTGCCCAGGCCGTAGGCCGTGTCACTCAGGACGACATGAAAATGATGCGCCAAGGCAGCCTGAGCCTGGCCCGGGTGCTGGCCGAAGACCCGGTATTCAAACGGATGAGCCTGTATGACAGCCACGGTCAATTGTTGTCGGCGAGCCATACCGATGAAGCTCCCCACCTGCCGGAAGAGTGGTTGCAGCAGCTGAAGCTGCACGTCGCGCATTACGGCTTCAAACCCTTCCTGCCACGCGTCGAACCGGGCTTCACCCCGCCCGCCATGCCGAGCTGGCGCCTGCCCTTCCTCTTGCCGCTGCCCAATGTACCAGGCCGAGAAATCGACAACATTCTGGTAGTGCAGCTCGACATTGGCTATCTCGCCGTGCTGTTCCAGCACATCGACCTGGGCGATACCGGGCTGATGCGCCTGCAGCAGGACGATGGCCAGGAACGCTTGCGTATCGATACCAGCGGTGTGGTCGTGGCCGGCGACGATTTCGAACCCGGCCTGCCAGCACCGGGCAGCGAGACGGGCCGGCTGGTGCAATTTGCCGCAGGCCACTCGTATCAGAGCCTTTACCGCCGTATCGACGAGCGCGGTTTCAGCATCATCGTCAGCCAGCGCATCGACGAAATCCTCGCGGCCTCTGCCCTGGCGTATTCGCGCCAGTTCTGGCTGAACCTGAGCATGACCCTGATGATCCTTGCCAGCCTGGCCTGGACCTTGCGCCTGCTGCGCAAGCGCCAGGAAGCCTTCAGTGCCCTTGAGCACGCACAACAGGTCAACCAGCAACTGATCGGGCGCCTGGAAGACGAACACCGGCGTAGCAGCCATGCAGCCGCCACCGACCATCTCAGCGGGTTGCATAACCGCCGCCAGTTCGTCGAAATAGCAGGCCTTGCACTGACCCACCAACGTGGCAAGCGCCGGCTGATGGCGATCCTGTTCATCGACATGGACCGTTTCAAGTCGATCAACGATTCGCTCGGCCACAAGATCGGCGACTTGCTGCTGCAGGCCGTGGCCGGGCGCATCCAGCGCCTGCTTGAGCCTGGTGATGAGGCCTCGCGCTTCGGGGGAGACGAATTCGTGGTGCTGCTGGCCGGTGAGCGCAGCGAGGAGCAGATCAATGTTTGGGTACGCGAACTGGTGCTGAAACTGTCGGCTACCTACGCCCTCGATGGCCAGGAAGTCAATACCAGCCCCAGCGTGGGCGTCAGCATCTGCCCGCGCGACGGTCAGGACATCGACAGCCTGATCCGCTGTGCCGATGCGGCCATGTATTCGGCCAAGCAGGCCGGGCGCGCCCAGTACCGCTTCTTCGACCCATCGTTGAACCTCTCCGACATCCAGGCCTTTGCCCTGGAACAGGCTTTTGGCTGCGCCTTGACCGAGCGCCAGTTCGTGCTGCACTACCAGCCGCAGATTCGCCTGGATACCCAGCGCGTGCTGGGGTACGAAGCCTTGGTACGCTGGGAGCACCCGGAATTCGGCCTGCTCTACCCGGACCGTTTCATAGACCTGGCCGAGCGCAGTGGCTTCATCATCGAACTGGGCTGGGAAGTATTGCGCCTGGCCTGCGAAGAACTGGCGCGCTGGGATGCTCACGGTCGCGATAACCGCCTTGCGGTGAATGTGTCGGCATTGCAGTTGCGCCAAGCCGATTTCAGTACCCGCCTGCTGGCCAAGCTGCAGCTCTACGGCATCGCCCCGCAACAATTGGAGCTGGAGATAACCGAGACCACCATTCTCGACCCTGAAGGAACGGCTGTCGGTCACCTGCACCGTTTGCGCGCAGCAGGTCTGGGCATCAGCCTTGACGATTTTGGCCGCGGCTACGCCGGCTTCGCTCACCTGCAATCACTGCCACTGAGCAAGCTCAAGATAGACCGCTCGCTGATCGCACCGTTGTCCAACAGCTACGACGACAGCCCGTTCGTCTCATCAACCATCATTCTGGCCAAGCGCTTGGGCCTGGAGGTTGTCGCAGAAGGCGTAGAAACCCGCGAACAGGTGGTGTGCCTGAAACTCGCCGGCTGCGATATCGCCCAGGGCTACCACTTCAGCCGACCGTTGTCGCCGGCCCAACTGCGCGACTACCCACCCTTCAACAACAGGGAGGAAAAGCCATGCGTGCTCTGACGGCCCTCGCCGGCCTGTTGTTTGCCCAGTTGCTGGCAACCAGCGTGCTGGCCGACTGTACGCCCCACAGCTTGCGCCTGGCCGTCATTCCGATCAAAAGCAGCGAAGACATGATGCGCGAGCATCAAGTGTTGCTGCAACGACTGAGCCACGCAGCGGGGGTGCCGGTGGAACTGGTGATCGCCGCGTCCTACGAAAGCGTGGTCGATGCCATCGTTTCCGGCGGTGCCGACATCGCCCGCCTCGGCCCTGCGTCCTATTTGCTTGCCCAACGCCGCGACCCACGTATAGAACCTTTTGCCACCTTCACCTTGAGTGGCGGGCCTTACACCGCTGCAGGCAGCCATTACCAGGCACTGCTGCTGACCCGCGCCGGCAGCCTTGAGGGGATCGAGCCTTTGCGGGGCAAGCGCGTGGCCCTCAGCGACCCGGCCAGCACCTCAGGCAGCCTGGTGCCCAGCGTCGAATTTGCAGGCCAGGTGGGGGCGCCATTGCAACAGTTCTTTGGCTCGCTGGTGTATGCCGGTACTCATGACAAAGCGCTGGACGCGTTGCTGCAGGGCCGTGTCGATGCCGCGTTCGTTGCAAGCGAGCGGGCCGATGCCTATCTGGCCCGGCATGGGTTGGCACCAGACAGGCTCACGGTGCAGTGGCGGTCGCAGCCGATCTACTACGACCCATACGTGTTCAGTGCCCGCCTGTGCCCGGCCCTGAAAAGCCGAATCCGCAAGGCGATGCTGGATGACCCCGAAGCCCTGGCGGCCTTCGTTACCGCCCAGGGTGCCAGTGGGCTGGTGCCAGTGAGCCAGGCCCAGTACGCGCCGCTGCGCCAGTTGATGGATGCCGCGATGCCGCGGTGAGTCAGAGGACAGATCAGTCATTAGGGTTTATTGTGTCGGCAACACACGCTGACACCCCCTCACATGACCGACATCGAGCGCTACGTCCGCGCCGCCACCCGTGACAACACCCGGCGCAGTTACCAGGCTGCCATCGAGCATTTCGAAGCCCACTGGGGCGGTTTTCTCCCCGCCACTGCCGACAGCATTGCCCGCTACCTGGCCGATCACGCCGGGCAGCATGCGGTCAGCACCCTGCGCCAACGCCTTGCAGCCCTCAGCCAATGGCACATCAGCCAAGGCTTCCCCGACCCGACCAAGGCACCGCTGGTACGCCAGGTACTGCGCGGTATCCGCACCTTGCACCCGACGACGCCGAAACAGGCCGCACCGCTGCTGTTGCAGCACCTGCAGACGGCTGTCGAGCGTTTTGAAGAAGAGGCCAGGCTGGCCCACGAGCAGCATGACCTGCCAGCACTGCGCCGCGCCCGGCGTGACACAGCACTGTTGCTGCTGGGCTTCTGGCGTGGGTTTCGCGGTGACGAACTGGCGCGCCTGCGCGTGGAGCACATCAAGGCCGAAGCCGGCGTGGGTATCAGCCTGTTCCTGCCGCGCAGCAAAGGTGACCGTGAAGCGCTCGGCGTGCAGCACCGCACCCCGGCACTCAAGGCGCTGTGCCCGGTCGCAGCCTACCTGCAGTGGCTCGAAGTGGCGGGCATTGCCCACGGCCCGGTGTTTCGCAAGCTCGACCGCTGGGGCAACCTGAGCGACACAGCGCTCAACAGCAACAGCCTGGTCGGCCTGTTGCGGCGCATGCTCGAACGGGCCGGCGTGCCGGCGGCGCTGTACACCGGCCACTCCCTGCGCCGCGGTTTTGCCACCTGGGCCACGGCCAACGGCTGGGAGTTGAAGTCGCTGATGAGTTACGTGGGCTGGAAGGATGCCAAATCGGCGTTGCGCTATATCGACTCGGCTCAGCGTTTTGGCGAACTGGCCGTATTACCGGCCAGCCAGGGGCAAGTGCTCATTCCTTGAACGCATAGCGGGGAATGCCGCCCACTTCCGGGCGAATCGCATACAGGTCGCCAGCGTCCGGGTAGTGGCGCAGTTCAGTCGGCGACATGCCGACCCGTGCCGTGGTGATGTACAGCGTACTCATACCATCGCCACCGAAACAGCAACTGGTCGGGCGCGGCACCGGCATCACCACCTGTTCGGTCAAATGGCCGTCGCGGTCATAGCGCAGCAGGCAGCTGCCATTGAACTGACACACCCATAACCCGCCTTCACGATCCAGCGCGATACCGTCAGGGCGCCCCAGTTCGGCAGGCGTCTCGGCGAACAGGCTGACCTGCTCCAGGCGCCCTTCGGGCAGATACTCGGCGCGGTAGATCGAGCGTGCAGCGGAGTCGACGAAGAACACGGTCTGGCCATCGGCCGACCAAGCAATGCCATTGGGCAGCGCCATGCCGTCATGGATCACCACATCGTGCAGTTCGCCGTCGAAACGCAGCAGCGCACCGGTCTTGCCACTTGGCCCCTCATCCATCAGCCCGGTGACGAAGCGCCCCTGCGGGTCGCAGGTACCGTCGTTGAAGCGGTAACTCGGGCGGTGATGCACCGGCGCCGAGTACTGGCGCACCTTGCAAGACGACATATCCAGAATGGCAACGCTGGCATCTTCGGTGAAGATCAGGTTGCCCTGGTCGGTCAGTGCCAAGGCACCGATACGTGCAGCGGATTCATAGAGGTTCTCGACCTCGCCATCCGGTAGCAGCCGGTGAATCCGCCCGCCGGTGATATCGACGAAATACAACGCGCCCGTGCGCGCATCCCACACAGGGCTTTCACCCAGGTCGGCACGGGTGTTGGCGACCTTGGTCGGCACGTAGTGACATTCCTTGATGAGGCTCCAGCGTTCGGCCACTTCGCCCAGGCTGGAAGCCTCTACCCGCGCCAGGTCACGCGGGTAGCTCACCCCGCTGTTCTCGCTGAAACGCGTGGCGGTGAACTGGCCATTGCTGGCACGCAGGATGTACCCGGTATCCCGGCAAAGCGGGCTGGCCAGGTACAGAACGCCCGGTGTCACCCATTGCGGCTTGAGCTCTTCCGGCGGCTGGGTCACGCCCCACATCCGGGTTTTGGCCACCGGCGAGACCGCATTGACCAGGATGCCGTGTTCCAGCCCTTCCATGCTCAAGGCGTTCATGATGCCCACCTGGGCCATCTTGCCCGCCGAGTAGGCGACCAGGCCTGGCTGGGCATAGCGTTGATACATGGCGCGGTCCGAGGTGGTGAGGACTATGCGTGGTGCCTCGGCTTGCTTGAGGTGCTTCCAGGCATGCTTGGCGAGCCACACCGGGGCGTGCACGCTGATGCCCAGTGCGCGATCGAGAAACGCCTGTTCCTGTGTCTCGATGCCTTGGTAATCGACCCAACCGGCGTTGTGGATGAGAATATCCAGCGCGCCGAAATGCGCGATGGCCAGCTCCACCAGTTCGCGGCATTCTTCTTCGTTTTCCAGGTGGCCGACATGAGCGACCACATCGAAACCCTGGCCCCGCAGGGTTTCGAGTGCGACGCTGACCGCCGCCGGGTTCTGACCTTCGCCCGAGCGGTCAGTGCCCAGGTCGCTGATGACTACCCGCGCTCCCCGCGCGGCCAGCGCCATGGCGTAATCCAGGCCCAGGCCCTGGGCGGCACCGGTGACGATGGCGACTTTATCTTTGAATGGGTCTGTGCTTGGCATTGTAGAGCCCTTCCGATTCTCCTTTTTTACGATAACAATAAAAAAATCAATGACTTAATATTAAAAGCATGCAACTTTGATATCTTCTGGATATCACCTGAGACCCGCCACCTTCCGATGCACCCCGACCGGCAATGTCAAGCCCGGATGAGCCGTTTACAGCAGAGGCTTTGTCGCCGCGATGCCACGCACTATCATGGCCGCCTTGCAGGGTCGGCCGCCGGAGAACGCTTTCCCGGCCCCCGTTCGACTCGATGAAGGAACGTAGAATGATCGAGACACGTTTGCTCAGGCAGTTCATTGCCGTGGCCGAGGAGCTGCACTTTCACAAGGCAGCCATCCGCCTGCACATGGCACAGCCGCCCCTGAGCCAGGCGATCAACCGACTCGAAGAGAAACTGGGCTTCAGCCTGTTCCTGCGCAACAAGCGCGGGGTCAAGCTCACCGCCGCAGGCATGGCCTTCCTGGAGACCGCCTACCGTACCCTCAAGGAGCTGGAACAAGGCATCGAATACGCCCGCAATGTGTCCGAGGGCATCTGCGGCAAGCTGACCATCACCGCCATTTCCATCGCTTACTACGAGTCGCTGCTCAATACCCTGAAGAAATTCCGCGAAATCTACCCGAACGTGCGGCTGACCATCCGCGAAATGCCTTCGGCCTCCCAGGCCAAGGCATTGATGGCCGGTGAAGCGGACATCGGTTTCATGCGCAAGCTGCCGATGCCCCCAGACACCATCGAATCGAGATTGCTGCTCAACGAGCAGATCGTCATGGCGCTGCCCGCCAGCCACGCCAAGGTGCATCAACCTGTGGTCGACCTGCGGGATTTTGCCGAAGAGGACTTCGTCTTCACCCCGCAAGCGCTTGGCAGCGGTTACCACAGCCAGTTGATTGCGCTGTGCGAATCGGCCGGCTTCTACCCCAAGGTGGTGCAGGAAGCGGCGCAGATCCATACCCTGATCGGGCTGGTGGCCTGCGGTTTCGGCGTTGCCCTGGTGCCTGAATCGATTGCCTACTCGACGCTGCGCGAGCGCGTGCAGTTTCGCCCTCTGCGGCCGATCAAGGACCAGCCCACGCCGACCATGGGGCTGTACATGAACTGGAACATACAGAACGCCTCCCCAGCCCTGGGCAGTTTCATATCCATGCTCGACCTGGGGGCGCCACGGCGGTTTGTCGATACCATCCAGCAACCGTTGATTCTGGATGGCAGCGACAAGCACGAACTACACCGCTAGGCGGTATTCGCGCAGCCAGGCATCCAGTGCCAGAGCGGTCTCCAGGTTGTTACGGCGCAACTGTGAATTGAAATACCCCTCGGGCTGGCGCAGCTCAGCGCCCAGCCGCACACGGTCGATCACCTGGAACACCGGGCTGCCCGCCTGCGCCAGCAGGTGCCGGGCCCGCTCACGCAGGAACCGTTCATAGGCAAGGTTCGCCGAAGTCGGATAAGGGCTCTTGCGTCGCTGCAGTACGGCCGCTGGCAGGATATCGGCGCAGGCCTGCTTGAGCAGCCACTTCTCCACACCATCCTTGCCCTTGATCGACCACGGCACGTTGTACACGTACTCGACCAGCTCATGGTCGGTGAACGGCACGCGCACTTCCAGGCTGGCGGCCATGCTCAGGCGGTCCTTGCGGTCGAGCAGAATCGGCAGCCAGCGCTGCAGATGCATGTGGCAGATTTCACGCATGCGCCGCTCTTGCGGGCTGTCGCCCGGCAAGTGCTCGACGCTGTCCAGCGCCTGGTGATAGCAACCGTCCTGGTAACTGGCAAAGTCGCACAGCCTGTTAAAGTCCGGGTTGATCAGCTCGGGCTGCAGCAACTGCATGCGTGAAAGCCACGGGAAACGCTGCGCCGCCAGCGCCTGCGGGTCGCGGAACCAGGCGTAGCCGCCAAACACTTCATCGGCTGCCTCGCCGGAAATGGCCACTGTTGAATGGCGGCCGATGGCCTTGAACAGCAAGTACAACGAGGTGTCCACATCGCCGAAGGTGGCCGCCGAATCGTTGGCCCGGTACACCGCGCTGCGCGCAGGGTCGGCCACCAGTTCGCCGTTGTCGATGAGGATGGTCTGGTGGTGGCTGCCAATGTGTTCGGCAGCTGCCAGCGCGTAGGGCTGATCGCGTTCCGGGCGGAAGGTGTCGCTCTGGAACTGCTCGGCCTGGCCGACGAAATCCACCGAGAACGAATTGACCCTGCCCCCCTGCTCCGCCGTCAGGCGCTGTTGCGCCATGGCCGTGAGGATGGTCGAGTCCAGCCCGCCGGAGAGCAGCGAACAGACCGGCACATCGGCGTGCAACTGCTCGCCCAGCGCTTTGCCGAGTAGCGCTCGGGTGCGCGCCACGGTGTCGGGCAGGTCATCCTGGTGCTCGCGCCGCTGCAACTGCCAGTAGCGGCTGAGTTTGGGGCGCCCGTTGGGCCGCCAGGACAAACGATGCCCCGGCGGCAGTTCGCTGATCCCACGCAAGGCCGTGCGCGCCGTGCCGCGAGAAAGGCTCAGCGCGTCCACCAGCCCGACCACATCCAGCGCACTGGCGAACTCCGGGTGCGCCAGGATTGCCTTGATTTCCGAACCAAACAGCAGCCCATGCTGGTGGTGGGCGTAGTACAGCGGCTTGACCCCCAGCCGGTCACGCACCAGCAGGAAGTGGCCGTCGCGTCCGTCGAACACAGCGAAGGCGAACATACCGCTGAGGTGCTCACAGCATTGTTCACCCCATTCCAGGTAAGCGTGCAGCACCACCTCGGTGTCGCTGCGGGTATGGAACTGGTGGCCCGCCTTGCGCAGGCGCTCACGTAGAGCGTCGTGGTTGTAGACCTCGCCGGTGTAGATCAGCGCGACTTCCTCGCCACTGGCGCAGCGGTAGGTCATCGGCTGTACGCCACCGCTGAGGTCGATGATCGCCAGCCGCCGGTGGCCCAGCAGGGCATTACGATGCTGCCAGCTGCCACTGGCATCCGGCCCGCGCAGTGCCAGCGTATCGGTCATGGCGCCGATAACCTCGCCAGCTTGGGTCAGGTTGCGGGTGTAGTCCACCCAGCCTGTGATTGCGCACATGCTGTACTCCTTACACCTGAAGACGACGGGTTGGAAGCAGGCCGGTCAGGGCCTGCAGGCGCTTGGCGATATCCAGCAACTGCCGCTCGCTGTCACGCCGGCCCATGATCTGCACGGCAAGCGGCGCCTTGCCGTCGGCGCTCAGGCAAATCGGCACGGTAATGGCCGGCAGGCCGCTGAAACTGGCCAGCGGAGTGAAGCTGATCTTCTGCTCATAACCTTCGTCTGCGGGCGAAGGGATGGTCGAGTCCCCTGGCTGCGGGTTGCGCCGGTCGAATGGCCGGTTAGGGTCCATGGGGAATACCACGAAATCCACTTGGGCGTTGTCGAACCAGGCCTCGATACCGGAACGGATCTTGTCCATGCGCTGGTGGATGCGCCGGTAGTCAGCGTCGCTGACGCCCTCACCCACTTTCAGGGCGCTGAGTGTCGACCAATGCAGCTCGCAGTCGAAGCGCCGGGCCCAGGCAGCCGAGGCCAGCCACGCATCCCGTGCGCACAGCTGCCAGGCGTCGCCACGGCAGGCCCACAGGTCCGGCATGGCAACCTCAGCGGGCGCCATGCCCAGGTCTGCCAGTGCGCTGCGTGCCTGGCCCAGCATGTCGAGCATGGCCGCACTGGTCAGCGCCGGGTCCAGCGCGTGCTCCAGCATGGCGACCCGATAGCGCTCTTTGAGTGGCTGTTGCTGGCCGAGCAGTGGCTCCAGGCCCAGCAACGGGAACAGCAGGTCGAGGTCATCGGCGCTGCGGGCGACCCAGCCCAGTGCGTCCATGCGCGGTGACAGCGGAAACACCCCGGCCAGGCTCTCGGCCTTCTGGGTCATGCGCAGGCCGACCATGCCGCAGTGCGAGGCCGGCCAGCGCACCGAGCCGAGTACATCGGTGCCCAACGAGATATCGCAGAGCCCTGCCGCCACCGACACCGCCGAACCGGTACTGGAACCAGACGGATCGATGCTCGGGAAGCGCGGGTTACGGCACCCGGCGCCAAAGGCAATGTTCAGCTCGGTAGTGGCGACCTTGCAGGTCAGGGCGATGCGCGGGTCGAGGAAGGTCAGCGCCTCGGCGCTGCGCTGGGGGTAGTGGCGGTAGCTGAGCAAGCCCAGGCGGGTCGGCAAGCCTTGCACGTCGACAGTGTCCTTCACCCCCAGGCGGTACCACGGTGCCTCGACCTCACGGGTGCTGGTCAGGCAGCGGTAGTGGCTGTCGGCATGCACGGACCATTGTGCGTACTGCGCTGCCCAGTCTGCGGCCATGGCGGGGTTGCGCTGCAGTATTTCATGGCGTTTGCGCAGGCTCAGACCGAGGTATTCGGGCTGCTCGCGGCCGTGGGTGGCGTCGGCGCCGCAGTTGCTGAGGTAGTGGGCGATGGCATCTTGGGTGTCAACGTGGTTCATGGGGTGTATTCCTTGACAGAAGTGGAAGCCGCCCACGGCAGAGGCTTGCCGGTGGCGGACAAAGGCAGGTCGGTGACACGGCGTACCGCAACCGGCCATGGATGGCCTGGCGGTAGTTGGCGAAATGCCTCCAACACCGCGTGCTCGGTGAGGGTGTCGCAGCTGTACAGCACCTCGAACGCTTCGCCGCGCAGCGCATCGGCCACGGCAACGCAGGCCAGCTTGGGGCAATCCAGGCGTTGAGCTAGATCACTTGCCAAACGGGCCAGGTCGACGCGCAGCCCATTGACCTTGATCAGGCTGCTGGCCCGCCCCAGCCACTGGAAGCGCTGTTCGTCCAACACCAATACCTGGTCATCGCAGCAATGCGTGGCTGCTGCGTGTGCCTGGCACGGCTGGCGGGCGATGCGCGGGCTGGCCACGTGCAGCGCACAGGGCTGGCCCGGGGGGCTGAGCAGGGTCACATCGCTCAGCAGGGTCCAGGGCTGCTCTGCATCCCTGTGAGCGTCCAGCTCGCGGTAAGCCATGGCCCCGGTTTCGGTGGAACCGAGCAGTTCGACGAAACGCACCTGTGGCCCGGCATGGCGCTGCACCGTGGCCAGAGCCCCCGGCGGCAGCAACGAGGCGCTGTGCACCACCAGTACCGCACGCCGGGCGCTCAGCCGGGCCAGCAGCGCCGGCAGCACGCGCCAGGTACTGGCAATGGCGAGAATCACGCACGGACCGTCCCCGTCGAGCGTTGGCATGCGTTGCTGCTCCAGCGAGCAGGCGTGCAACTGGGCGTTCAAAACCCGCGACCCGACCTCGCCAAGGATCATGCCGTAGCTGTGGCTGACCGGCGCGAACGAGAAAATCTCCCGAGCATCGGGCGCCCAACGGCCGAGAATCAGGGCCGCCTCGTGCTCCATCTGCACCTGGCTACGCAGCCATTGCCGGGGCGCACCGGTTGAGCCGGAGGTGGTAAACAGATGCTCGGCGTTCACTCGGTGGCCTGCAGGGTCAGTTGATCTTCCAGTTTTTGCCCGACGAATTGCTCCATCTTTTCCAGGGTTTCGAACCAGAAGCGCACATCATCGCTGAGGTAGTCCACTTCGATGTCGAAGCAGCCCTCGATGGCGGTGATCACTTCCACAGCCATGAGGCTGTCGAAGCGTTCGCCGAGAAAGTCACGGAAACTGTCGCGTTTGTCGATGGCATCGACGTGCTCGCCAAGCAGCTGGCCGAGGGTGTGGCGGATACGCTGTTCAATGCTGAGGTCGTTCACGAGCCGGTCTTTCCTTGTTGATGGGCAGCGTTGGTCAATTCCGCTCCGGCACTGAAGAACACGTGCTCGGGCAGGATCGGGTCGAAGTGCAGGTAGATGAAGGCATTGGGGTAATGCGTGCGCAGGCAGCCGTGCAGGCCTTCAGCCAGCGCCTGGTGAGCCTGCCGGTCGCGGGCCTGTGACAGGGTGATGCGCACATGGAACTGCGCCGGTGCGCCGTCGCGGTCGGCAACGGGCATCGGCATGCCGGCGCTGAACACACTGGCCTCAGGTAACGGGTTAAAGAACACCATGCAATGGGCGGTGTCGGCGCCCAGTTGCTTGAGCTGGCGGGTAAAGGCCAGCGCCAGGCGCTTGCGCTCCAGCGCTTGCAGCGGTGCACAACAAACAGTGAGGGTGGGCATGGCGGCTCCTTACGACAACTGCAAGCTGGGCAGCTGCTTACGCTGGCCTTGGGCAAAGGCGTCGAGCAGGCGGCCCAGGCAGGTGGACAACGCATCAACCCCTTGCAAGAACAAGGGTGACCAGGCATGGCCGGCAGCGCCGCGCACCTTGTCGAGGAAAAAGCGCAGGTGGGCAAGGTCCACAGGCAGGCCCAGGTCGGCAGCCAGTGCCACGGCCTGGTAGGTGCTGAGCAGGTCGGGAATGCGCTGCCCCTGGTTGGCGAAGCCGCCCTGGCGCACTTTGTGCGCGGCCAGTAACCGGGCGGCAGCCTCAGTGACGTCGTTGCCGATATGGGCCAGGCAGCCCAGGGCCTGCAACCCCGCGCGCAGTGACACTTCGCCACGGGGGAACGTTGCGTAGCCATGAGCTTGCTGGCAGCTGGCGACGTAGCGTTCGATGGCCGCCAAGTCCACGCCGCAGTCATCGCCCAATTGCCGCAAGATCGACACGGCTGATGCGGTGGACACCATGTCAGAGCCGCGCCCCTCCCAGAAACCGAAGCCGCCGTCAGGGTTCTGCAGCGAGGCCAGCCATCGGCCGATCGCCTGGCGGGGCCCTGGCTGGCCATCGAAGGCGCCTGCTGCAAGGCCCCAATTGGTGCAACGCACCTCGGCACCACGGCCGGGCATGTACATGATCCCAGGCTCGTTGGGCATTTGGCAGCCTTCGATCCAGCGCAGGGCCGCACCGCGCTGCTGCGGCGCCAGGCATTCGCCCAGCACCGCGGCCGCAGTAGTCAGCACGTCGGCGGCGGTATCTGCCCGGCGATAGGAATAGCCGCCTTGGGGCATCGATAACGTGGCGATGAACGCAGCCACGCCGTCGGCCAGATGCGCCACCGGCTCTCCCAGTGCCTTGAGCGAACCCACTGCGCAGAATGCCGCCCAGACGTCCTCACCGTCATAACCGGCCCAGCGCACGAAGGCACCGGTCGGACCGCGCAAGGCATCGATCCATTCAGCGCAGCGCTGACGGCCCAGCGGTTGCGCCTGCAATGCCGCAAGGCTTGCGGTGGCGCGATAGGTCGCCCACAGGCACGGCACAGCCGCCGCTTCGCTGAAGCGGAAGCCACCGCAATCCATCTGCTGTGCCTGCAGCCAGCCGATCAGGCGTGGCAGGTTCCATTGCGGCGCCGGCAAGCCCTGGCGAGCCAGCGCTCGCGCAGCCATCACGCCGTAGAAGCAGGCACGGGTGTCGGCCAGGTTGCGTCGGGCGAAATCCGCCGACCAGCTCAGGCCACCATTGGCACACTGCAACCCCTCGAGCCAGGCATACAGGGGCTCGGTGTCCCGCACCTGGCCATGGCACACTTCGATCAAGGTGCGCAGCGCATAGTGGCTGGCCCACACGTCCGCCGTCTGGCCCGGGCACATGGCATAGGCGTCGCCATCGAACAGCGTAGCGATCCAGGCCGCTGTTTCGTCGCACTGTTCAACGCCAACGCCCAGGTCGTGCAGGGTTTCGGTGCAATAAAACGTGGCCCAGGCATCGGAGGGCATCCCCTTGCTCCAGGCAAAGCCGCCATCGCGGTTGCGCCGAGACAGGATGTAGGCCTGTAATACCGGTACATCAACCTGCTCAAGGCGCCCAACCCAGGCCAGGCTGCGTATGGCCGCATAGGTGCACCACAAGTCCGGTTGGCCGTTGCCCAGGCCCTGCCCCAGAGGGAATCGTGGCGGCGTCATTGCTGGCCACCGACAAAGCGCAGGTTGGTCTTCTTCCAGCTCTTTTGCGACCCGCCACTCTTGTTCAGCGCCGACAGGTTGTTGACGAACAGTACGCGGCTCCAGCGCAGCCCCATGTGCTGCTCGCAGCGCTCCAGCAAATGCGCTTGCAGGCGCGCTTCCTGGCTGCTGTCCCAGACGACGTCACGCTCGAGGATAAGCGCGGCGCTGTCGGCCTGGCGGTCCACTTCGATGACATAACCTGTGGCATCGCAACTGCCGTACACCAACTCCTCGACTGCGCGGATCTCAAGGCCTACGCCAGCCACGCGGACGCTATCGCTGTCACGCCCGTTGATCAGCAAGGCCGGGCTGACCTGGCCTGGCTGCCAAGACGAGGTGATGGTCACGCTGTCACCGGTGTCCAGACGCAACAGCGGGCGTGCATACAGGTTGAGCGGCGTAACGACGAGGCGGCCCGTGAGCCCCTCGGCCGGGGTGACCAGCTTGCCGTCGGGCAACAGCAGTTCGAAATAGTTGGTGGCAGTGGCCAGGCGCATCTGCACGTCCTGGCCCACTGCGGCCAACGTGCCGGTTTCGGTACTGCCGTAGCTGGCATCGAAAACATCGCATTGCCACCAGCGCGCCAGGCGTTCACGCAACGGCTGGGTGTTGACCTCGCCTAGCAGCATGATCGAGCGCACCGACTTGGCGAAGCTGTGCAGCAATTCGCGCTGTTTCAGGTAGCGGGTCAGTTGCACCAGCACACCGGGGGCAATGAACAGGACCGTAGGCCGATACGTGTCGAAGGTGTTGCACACCCGCTCCCAGTCGGTAATACCGGTGGTGAAGGGATAGAGGCGCACGTGGGAAACGTCCAGGTACTCGCAGACGTTGGCGATCAGGTCGCCCACCGGCACGATGTCCGATGGCATCAGGTTGGCCACCCGCGAACCCGGGCGCAGCACTGCCCGCCAATGGCTGGCGACACTGACAGCATTCCAGATGATGTCTTCTTTCAAACGCGGGGTCGGGGTCGGCTCGCCAGTCGTGCCGGTGGTGGCGTAATACTTGGCCGCCTCGCCCAGTTCCACCGTGCAGAACTCGAGCGGCTGGCCTTTGAGCAATGCCTTGGCGGTTACAGGCAACTGCTGGAAGGCCGGGAAACTGTAAGGACCTATGTTTGCGTAATGGGCGCTGTGTTGTGCTCGCGTCCAAATTGCTTGCAACTTGCGTTCATAAAATGCGGCGTCGGGGACATGCCCCGCCTGCAGCTGAAGCTCGCGTTCCGCGGCCTTCAGCACGCCGTAATCCTGGTCGCTGTGAACTAACATCGACTCGCCCTCTCGAATAAACAGCGCAGAGAATTGGCGAGCGTCCGGCTCAAGTAAAATACTTATTTGAAACCGCCGGTGATAGTCACGAGGTATTATTCAGCAACTTCAGCGGGTAAAACCTGATCAGCAAGTGCGATTTTTCCGAGCGCTATTCATTCCTCGCGCCGTGGATCCGGTGGGATATCAGACAAAGATGTTTTGGGTATTTCCGGGGCATGCCACGGGCTTTTTTCAGCAACCTTGAGACCGAGCGCCGCACACGCGGCGCATCGCCATGGGTTTGCCGCAGACGCTTCAGCGCCCGTGGGCGCAACGCCATACCCGCGCAACATCACTGGCCCGGGCCCGCAACAAGTGCGCGGCATCGGCGCAGGCCTGCTCCAGGGTCATCGGCCCGCTGGCCAGGGCGAATGCCGCATCGATACCGTGCGCATACAGCTGCTGATAGCCTTCACCCAAGGTGCCCGCCAGCACCACCACCGGCACCCCATGGCGCTTGGCGACACGCGCCACACCCATCGGCGTCTTGCCCCGCAGGGTCTGGGCATCGAAGCGGCCCTCACCGGTAATCACAAGGTCGGCACCTTTCACCAACGCATCGAGGCCGGCCAACTCCGCCACCACTTCCACGCCCGGGCGGAACTGCGCCCCCATGAAGGCTTTGGCCGCGAACCCCATGCCGCCGGCCGCACCACACCCTGGCTGTTCCCGAACATCTTGGCCCAACACCTGCGCACAATGGTCGGCAAAGTGGCCCAGCGCTTGGTCCAGGGCCTGGACCTGCTCGGGGCTGGCACCCTTTTGTGGCCCGAAGATCGCCGAAGCGCCATTGGGCCCACACAGGGGGTTGTCGACGTCGGCCGCCACTTCGACCTGAACCTGCGCCAGGCGCGGGTCAAGGCCGCTGGCATCGATACGTGCCAGCCCGGCCAGGGCCAGGCCGCCCTCTTCCAGTGGCTGGCCATCGGTGTCCAGCAAACGCAGCCCAAGGGCACGCAGCATGCCGCTGCCGCCATCGTTGGTAGCACTGCCGCCGATTGCCAAAACGATGCGCTGTGCCCCTGCGCTGAGCGCGGCGTCGATCAGTTCGCCGGTGCCCCAGGTGCTGCTGCGGCAGGCATCACGCTGCGCACTAGGCACCAGTTGGATACCACTGGCCTGGGCCATCTCGATGATCGCTGTGCGGCTTTCGGCCAGCCAGCCCCAACCGGCCTGCACCCACTGGCCGAGCGGCCCGCGAACGGTCTGCCGGCGCAGTTCGCCGTGGCTGGCAGCGACAATCGCCTGCATGGTGCCTTCGCCACCATCGGCCATGGGGCACTCGAGCAGCTCAGCGGTCGGCAGCGCCTCGGCCAGGCCGGCGGCGATGGCACGGGCGACACCGGCAGCATCAAGGCTGTCCTTGAACGAATCGGGGGCGATGACGATTTTCATGGGGATTCTCCTGTCCAGATGGCCGCATGCTGACAGTTGGCCGGCGTCGGGGCCTCGGTCGGATGCACAAACCGGCCGACAGGTTGTTTGGGCAAATGCCTTTTTGCCCAGGTCAATCCGCTGGCAACAGCTGCAACCCCAGATACAGGCTCAACATGCCCTCCAGGCGCAACGGGTCGACCTCGCCCAGCTCGGCAATGCGCTCCAGGCGGTAGCGCAGGCTGTTGCGGTGAATCCCCAGGGCATCGGCGCAGGCCTGGCTCTGGCCATCATGCGCGCACCAGGCACGCAGGGTGGCGAGCAACTGCCCGCTGGCATCCTTGGCACGCACGCGGTGCAGCGGCTCAAGCAGCTCATCCAGCGCATCTTCATTGCGGTGGCGCCACAACAACGCCGGCAGACGGTAACGCGCAAGGCTCAACAGCTGCTCGCCTGGCAACACTTCGCGGCCATAGGCGAGCAGGTCACGAACCCGCCGGTAACCGCGGCGCAACTGCTCAAGGCTCTGCGCCGGGCTACCCAGCGCCATGCGCTGGATCTGCCAGCCGCTGCGCTGCACGCGCTCGAGCAGGCGCACCTCATCCAGCGCCACCCCGGCCGGGCGGCACCACAGCAAGGAATCGCGTGCCGGGCTCACGCACCAACTGTCCGGGTAACGGCTCATCAACCAGGCAGCCAAGGCCTCGGCCGCCGGGCCGGCACGCAGTTCGAACAAACACGGCACCCGTGGCAACTGCGGCTTCAGGCCCAGTTGCTGCGCTTCGTCCAGCAGCCGCGGCGAGTCGCCCGTACCACCGAGCAGCAACGCCAGCAGGTCATCACAACGCTGGCGCCGCCATTGCTGTTCAACCTGCAAATGGCGCTGGGCCAGCAGCATTTCAGCGGTCATGCGCACCAGTTCGCCGTAGGTGCGCAGTTGCTGCGGGTCACCCGTCAGCCCCAGCACGCCGATCAGCCGCCCATCGAGCATCAGCGGCAGGTTGACCCCCGGCTGCACGCCTTTGAGGCACTTGGCGGCGTCTGCATCCAGCTCGACGATCCGGCCATTGGCCAATACCAGCTGCGCACCTTCGTGGCGGGTGTTGATGCGCCCTGGCTCACCACTGCCCAGGATCAGCCCCTGGCTGTCCATGACATTGACATTGCACGGCAGAATGGCCATTGCCCGATCGACAATATCCTGCGCCAGGTCATGGTCCAGTTCGAACATTCGGTGGTCCTTGAGGGTATTGGGTTTTGGTCGCGAGCAGGCGCGGCACAGGCGACCTTGGCGCAAGAAGCCCGATCATGGCACACGGCTCTATCGCTGACCAAGGCCGAACACGCCCCTCATGAAGCATGGCGCTCCTTCCGGCCGTCAGATCACTGCATCACCCTGTCATCCCAGGCGTCAAATGGTTCCAAGGCCCCCTTTGGAGAATATTCATGACTCAGCACGCCGTGGCTCGCCTCGAGCAACTCGACCCCAAGCGCCCCCTTCGCGTACAAGCCGGCAGCGAAGAAGTGATCCTGATTCGCAGCGCCGGGCAGGTCCGCGCCTATCAGGCCAATTGCCCGCACGCCGGAGCGCCGCTGGAAGAGGGCGTGGTATGCAACGGCCTGCTGGTCTGCCCCTGGCACAAGGCCGCTTTCGCCGTTGACGAAGGCGTGGTTTGCGAGCCGCCGGCCCTGGCAGACCTGCGCCGTTACCGCGCATGGGTCAAGGATGGCGAAATCTGGGTCGATGACCAGCCTCTGCCGCACCCCGAGCCACCGCGTCACAGCGATGCGCGCTGCTTCGTCGTCATCGGCGCCGGTGCCGCAGGCTCGGCGGCGGTTGCCACGCTGCTGGCCCATGGGTTCGGCGGTCGCCTGGTGTGGCTCGACCAGGAGCGGCAACCGGCGTATGACCGTACTGCACTGAGCAAATTCGTGATTGCCGGCGAAATGCCGCCTGACGAAGTGCCAGCGCTGCTTGACGCTGACCAGTTGCGCACAGGCCAACTGGAACGGCGCTCGGGCAAGGTGCGCCTGCTGGATGCCAAAAAGCGCCAGATCACCCTCGCCGACGGCCAGCGTATCGATTATGACGCAGCCTTATTGGCCACTGGCGGCAAGCCGCAACGCCCTGACCTGCCCGGTGCAAGCCTGGCAGGCATCGTGACGCTGCGCTCGCGCGAAGATGCGGCGCGCCTGCTCGATGCCGCCGAACCCGGCCAGCCCGTGGTGATCGTCGGTGACGGGTTCATCGGCCTGGAGGCTGCATCGGCATTGCACACGTACGGCGCACAGGTCCACGTGGTGACCCGCCACGAGGTTCCGTTACGCATGCAGTTGGGTGAACGCATTGGCCGCTCGATTCGTGCGCTGCATGAGCGCGAGGGCGTGATGTTCCATGGCCCGACCGACGTCGAGCGGTTCATCGGTGCGCAACACGTCGAAGCCGTGCTGCTGAGCAATGGCGATAAGATCGAAACATCACTGGTCTTGCTCGGCACCGGCGTCACGCCGGCCACTGCCTTCGTGCAGGGCGTGCAATTGGCCGAGGACCACTCCATAGCGGTCGACGCCGAGCTGCAGGCCGCCGACCGGCTGTGGGCGGCCGGTGATATCGCGACCTTCCCCCTCACCGGCCGCCCGGTGCGCATCGAGCACTGGCGCCTGGCCCAGCAACACGGTGTCATAGCTGCCGCCAACATGCTGGGCGAGCAACGCCGGTATGAAGACGTGCCGTTCTTCTGGACTTATCAGCATGGGCGTACCTATGAAGTACTGGGGCATGCGCGCGGCTGGGACCGCATCGAGTTTGTCGGGGCGCCGGAGCAAGGCGATTTCATTGCCTTGCAATGTGCAGGTGAGCGGGTGGAGGCTGTGATCGCCAAAGGCTATTCGGATGCCATGGCGCAGTTGTCGCAGCGTATGAAGCGGTCACTGAGCCTGGCTCAGGCGCTTGAGTTGATCGGCTGAACGCATTCACCCCGCACCAGGCCGGCTGCCGATCATGCAAAAATCAGCTATGGTTTTCTCCACCTCAAATAACAAGAATTTCGTGGAGCGCCCATGGCCGCGCACACCGCCTCACCCCATGCCAGTGAGCTGGCCGCATTCGTCGATTGCCATTTCGCCGAACGTGGCCTGATGCCCGAGCCTGTGATCGCCGAATCCTGGTACCGCAGCATCAACCAGCATCACCTGGACCCTGAACTGCGCCACGTCGACAATATCCTCAGCGCCGCCGAAATCCGCCAGCACCAGGCCCAGCATGAGGCCTACCTGGCCATCGCCAGCCAGGGTGTCAGCGGCCTGGCGCGGCGCGTAGTGGATGCAGGCTTCGCCGTGCTGCTCAGTGACGCCGAGGGTATTACCCTCGATTCCCGCTTGCCGGCCGACCCGCAACGCTATACCCGTTCCGGGCTGATCGTTGGCGCGCGCTGGGACGAGTCGGTGGCCGGCACCAACGGCATCGGCACCGCTCTGGCTAGCCGGCAGGCCCTGACCATCCACCGTCAGGAGCACTTCCTGGCAGCCAACGCCCGCCTGAGCTGCTCGGTGTCGCCGATCTTCGATGCCCACAATCAACTGCTCGGTTGCCTGAATGCCACCTGCCTGTACAACGACGGTCCCAAGCAAGCACAGCACCTGACCTTGCAGTTGGTGACCCTGTACGCACGGCTGATCGAGAACAGCCATTTCCGCGAGCGCTTTCGCGACCGCCTGACCCTGGCGCTGAAACCGCGTGACGAGTTCTCGGACCTGGCGGCCGAGCAGTTGCTTGCGCTGGATGAAGGTGGCCGGGTGATCGGTGCCAATCGGGCGGCCTTCCTTGCGCACAGCGGCAAGTTGCTGGGGGCGCCTGTCGAGCAACTGCTGCACGCCGATATCGACCAACTGCTCGACCTCACCCGTGGCGGCGCCCGCGGTACCCAGTTGCGCGCCCATGCTCAAGCGCTTTTGCTGGACGTCGGCCTGCGCGTCCCCGCCGGCTATCGCCCGCTGCCGGCTGTACCGCCGATGCCCGCACGGGCTCGCCACCCCGGCCTCGAACAATTGGCAGGCCAGGACGCGCAACTGCAACAAAGCGTGCGTCGGCTGCGCAAGGTGCTGGACAAGGACATCGCCATCCTCCTCGACGGCGAAACCGGTACCGGCAAGGAAGCTTTCGCCCGCGCCCTGCACCAGGCCAGCCAGCGCCATGCCAAGCCGTTCGTGGCGCTCAATTGCGCAGCGATACCCGAGTCATTGATCGAAAGCGAACTGTTCGGCTACCGCGCCGGCAGTTTCACGGGTGCCAGCCGCAAAGGCATGAAGGGCAAGCTGGAGCACGCCAATGGCGGCACACTGTTTCTCGATGAAATCGGTGATATGCCTGCACACCTGCAAACGCGCCTGCTACGGGTGCTGGCCGAACGTGAACTGGTGCCACTGGGTGCAGAAACGCCAGTGGCGCTTGATATCCAGGTGATATCGGCGACGCACCAGGACCTGCAGGCCATGATTGGCGAAAAGCGTTTTCGCGAAGACCTTTACTATCGCCTGTGCGGGATGCGCATGAGGTTACCGGCCCTGCGTGAGCGCAGCGACCGCCGCGAGCTGATCGATGCGCTGCTCTCTGGCTTGTCGGCCGGGTCGGGGTTGCGTTTGAGCGCCGAGGCGCATCGTTGCCTGCTGGGCCATGCGTGGCCGGGGAATGTGCGCCAACTGCTCAACGCCCTGCGCCAGGCGGTAGCGCTGGCCGAGGGCGGTGTGATCGAACTGGCCGACTTGCCCCAGGAGTTGCTGGACGGTGCAGCGCCTGCCCAGCCTGCAGCGCTCGAGCAACAGGTGGAAGACCTTCAGGCGCGGCATTTGCTGGAGGTCTTGAAGCGTGAGCACTGGAACATGAGCGCAGCGGCGCAGGCGTTGGGCATTTCGCGCTCGACGCTGTACCGCAAGATGAAGCGGTACGCGATCGTGCAGCCAAACCTGTTGGGGTGACCGGTGCGCCCCTATCGCCGGCAGGCCGGTGCCATGCACCCCAGCGTCTGCATCGCCGGCAAGACGGGGACGCTGGGGTGAAGACTTACCCCTGGATGTACACCACCTGGGTGCGCGTGTACTCATACAGCCCATGCTTGCCATCCGCCCCGCCGATGCCGGACTTGCGCGCACCGGCGTGGAAGCCCTGCATGGCTTCGAAGTTCTCGCGGTTGATGTAGGTCTCGCCAAAGTCGATCTCGCGGCAAGCCTTCAGCGCTGCATTCAGGTCGCGGGTATAGAGCGATGAGGTCAGCCCATACTCACTGTCATTGGCCAAGGCAATCGCTTCGTCCAGATCGTCGACCACCTGGATCGGCAATACCGGTCCGAAGATCTCCTTGCGCATGATCTCCATGTCCGCAGCACAGCCGGCGAGCACAGTCGGCTGATAATGGAACCCGGCGCCGAGGTCGGCGACCTGCCCCCCGGTCACCAACTGGGCGCCCTGCCCTACGGCCGTGCGCACCATCTGCGCCACCTTGTCGAGGCCGGCCTGGTTGATCAGCGGCCCCATGTCCAGATCGGCCTGGCGCGAGGGGTCGCCATAGCGGATGGCCGCCATGGCCTGGCCTACCTTGTCGACGAAGGCGTCGGCCACCTTGCGCTCCACATACACCCGTTCGGCACAGTTGCAGACCTGGCCGGTGTTGATCACGCGCGAGGCGACGATGGCTTTCACCGCAAGGTCCAGGTCGGCGTCAGCCAGCACGATCGCCGGGGCCTTGCCGCCCAGTTCGAGGTTGAGCTTGGTAATGTTCGGTGCGGCCGCGGCCATGATCCGCGCGCCGGTAGCCACGCTGCCGGTGAAGCTCACCAGGTCGACACCAGCATGGCTCGACAGCCCGTGACCAACGCTCGCCCCTTTGCCACCCACCACGTTGAACACGCCTGCGGGCAAGTCTGTCTCGGCCACCAACTGGGCGAACGCGTAGCAATTGATGGGGGTTTCCTCACTGGGCTTGATCACGATGGTATTGCCGGTGAGCAGCGCCGGCGCCATCTTGCGTGCGATGAGGAAGAACGGGAAGTTCCACGGCAGAATCCCCGCCACCACGCCCAGTGGCTTGCGCATCAGGAAGATGTGTTCGTGGGCGCGGTCGCTGCTGAGTACCTCGCCCTCCAGGCGGCGCGCCCATTCGGCCATATAGTCAAGGTAGTCAGCGGTAAAGTTGACCTCGACCTGGGCCAGCGCCGGCACCTTGCCGCCCTCCTGGGTAATGATCCGCGCCAGGCGGTCGGCATTGGCCCGCACCTTGCTGGCGATCTGGCGCAAGTAGCCTGCCCGTTCAATGGCTGTCTTCGCCGCCCAGCCCTTTTGCGCCTTGCGTGCTGCTGCGATGGCGCGCTCCACCTGTTCGGCCGGTGTTTCTGGCACCCGCCCGAGCAACTGGGCGTTGGCCGGGTTGTAGACCTCGATCAGTGCCTCGCTGGGTACAAACGCGTTGTCGATGAAGTTCTGGTAGGTCGTGTCTGTCATGCTCGTGTCACTCCTGTGGTGTGTTGTCGGCCAGGGGCGGCTGGGCGACGGGCTTGGCGCTGAACCGCTGCCACGCATCGCCTTCGGCCTTCAAGTCATGGGCGCGCTTGATCAGGTACTGGTGCACCTGCTCGACCTGCTCGGGTTTGAGGTTGTCGGCGAACGAAGGCATGCCATCGGGTACCCTGCCGCCATAGAGGATGCCGAGGAACATCTGGTGCTTTTCGGCAGTGAGCTTGCGCAGGTCGGGCAGCACACCACCACTGACGGCGTGGATACCGTGGCATTGCGAGCAGTTGCCGTCATACAGGGCGGCCCCGGCAGCGACCGTTTGCGCATCGGCGGTCAACGCGGGCGGCTCCGGTGCGTCGGCCGGTGGCGCCGGCTCACGCAACTTGGCGGTACCGCCGATCTTGTAGGTCAGCACCTGGGCGAACGGCTGCACCCCGGCGCGCAGCGACAGCGCCCCGGCAAAGGTGGAAAACGCCCCGCCCCAGCCGGCCATGAACGTCACGTACTGCTCGCCGTCCACCGAATAGGTGATCGGGGCAGCCATCACGCCGCTGGCGGCGGGCGACTCCCAGAGCTTTTTGCCCGAATCGGCGGCATAGGCGATCACACGGCCATCGGCGCTGCCTTCGAACACCAGGTTGCCGCCAGTGCTCAGGGTGCCGCCGTTGAAGATGGTGATGTACGGCACCTCCCACGCCGGCGCCTGCTTGACCGGGTCCCAGGCGATCAGCTTGCCCGACCAGCTCTTGGCCATGTCCAGCAGGCCTTCGGCGCCTTCAGGCATCATGCCGGTGCGCAGCCCCAGCTGGTAGACGCTCTTGAACGGGTTGCGCTTGGGCGCCTCGGGGATGTGCTCGTAGTAGGCCGACATGATATGCGCCGGGATGTACACCAGCCCCGTGTCGGGGTTGTAGGACATTGGGTGCCAATCATGGGCGCCCCAGAACGCCGGGGTCACCAGCTTGCGCTTGCCGTCCTTCCAGTAGGCCGCCGCCTCATCGTCGATGATCGGCCGCCCGGTCTTCATGTCGATGCCTTTGGCCCAGTTCACCGGCACGATGTTCTTCGCCGACAGCAGCTCGCCGGTGGCACGGTCCAGCACATAGAAGAAGCCGTTTTTCGGCGCCTGCATCAGCACTTTGCGCGGTTTGCCGTCAATGGGCAGCTCGGCCAGGATCATGTGCTGGGTGGCGGTGAAGTCCCAGGCATCGCCTGGCGTGGTCTGGTAGTGCCAGGCGTATTCGCCGGTGTCGGCATTGACCGCGACGATCGAGGAAAGGAACAGGTTGTCGCCCTTGGCCTGGCTGCGCCATTTCGGGTCCCACATCGAGCCATTGCCCACGCCGATATACAACAGGTTGAGTTCCGGGTCGTAGGCGAACGAATCCCAGGCCGTACCGCCGCCACCCCACTCGACATACGCGTCGCCGTGCCAGGTCTTGCTGGCGATCTCCATGGCTTTGTTCTCGGGCGGCAGCTTGGGGTCGCCCGGCACGGTGAAGAAGCGCCAGGCCTGTTTGCCGGTTTCGGCGTCATACGCAGTCACGTAGCCGCGCACACCGAATTCGGCACCGCCATTGCCGATGATCACCTTGCCGTTGACCACCCGCGGCGCCCCGGTGATGGTATAGCTGCGTTTGTCGTCATCGCGGGTGTCCACCGACCACACGCGCTTGCCAGTCTTGGCATCGATCGCCTCCAGGCGCCCATCGAGCACACCCACATAGACCTTGCCCTGCCACACCGCCACCCCTCGGTTGACCGCGTCACAACAGGCCTCACCGGCGCGGTGGCGGTCAGACTGCGGATCGTACTTCCACAGCAGCGTGCCATTGCGCGCGTCCAGGGCGTACACCACCGAAAACGGCCCGGTGGTGTACATCACCCCGTCAACCACGATCGGTGTAGCCTCCACGCCACGGTCAAGGTCGAGCTTGTAGCTCCAGGCAAGGCCGAGCTGGTTGACGTTGCCCTGGTTGATCGCCTTGAGCGGGCTGTAGCGCTGCTCGTCGTAGGTACGGCCGTGGCTCATCCAGTTGCCGGGTTCCTTGTCGGCCTCGATGATGCGCTGGCCGTCGACTTCGGCGGCGAAGGCAGGTGCGCTGCACGCCAGGCTCAAGGCCAGGCAGCTCAGCAAGTGCGGCAGAGGCCGACGGTGCGGGCCTGTTCGATTCATGCTCGGTTCTCCGTTCTTGTTATGGACACCGCATCAGGCGTCGGAACACACAGAGCAACGGCTGTGCCATTGGCACAATGAGCTTGCCAAACCGCCATGCCAGAGCGGTTCGACGCTGCACTGCCGGCAATCGCCAGGCAGCACGGACTGGCGCAACGATGAAACAGCTGCTGCAGACATGACACAGGTGTGCCAGCCGCTCCCTCGGCCCAGAAAAGTGTGTTGACCTGCGTGATCAAAGCCATTGGGGAGCCTGCCGCCGGGGTGCCGGTCCCCCCATTCCCCAATCATCCCGGTATCGTGCGCGCCATTGGTTCTTTCACCTTCGGAGCGGCAATGAAACTCTTCCAACCCTTGCAGATCGGCCCACTGACGTTGCCCAACCGCGTGTTCATGGCGCCCCTCACCCGCCTGCGCAGCCTGGAGCCTGGGGATGTACCCACCCCGATGATGGCCGAGTACTACGCCCAGCGTGCCAGTGCAGGCCTGATCATTACCGAGGCTACGCAAATCTCCTTCCAGGCCAAGGGCTACTCGGGTTCACCAGGCATTCACACCGCCGAGCAGATTGCCGCGTGGCGCCTGGTAAACGAAGGCATTCATGCTGCAGGCGGCCACAGCGCGGTGCAGGTCTGGCACACCGGCCGTGTTTCGCACACGACCTTGCAGCCTGGTGGCCAGGCGCCAGTGGCGCCCTGCGCCCTACCTGCCAATGCCCGTACCACGTTGCGTGACGAGCAAGGCAACCTGCTGCGCACTGAGACCTCCGTACCGCGTGCCCTGAGCGAGGAAGAGATCGCCGACATCGTCGCCGATTTCGGCCAGGCAGCGGTCAATGCTCGCGAGGCCGACTTCGACTTCATCGAATTGCATGCCGCTCACGGCTATCTGTTGCACCAGTTCCTCACCCCCAGCGCCAACCAGCGCGAGGACCGTTATGGCGGCAGTGTCGAGAACCGCGCCCGTATTGTGCTCGAAGCGGTGGATGCCGCCATTGCCGGTTGGAGCGCCGAGCGCGTGGGTATCCGCATTTTCCCGTTGGGCGGTTTCAATGGCGTGGACAATGGCGAAGATCAAGAGGCAGCAGGGCTGTACCTGATCAAGGAACTGGCCAAGCGCAACCTGGCCTACCTGCACCTGTCCGAGCCGGACTGGGCTGGTGGCAAGCCGCTGCGCGATACGTTCCGTGAGGCTATTCGGGCAGCTTACCCAGGGGTAATCATTGCCGCAGGTGCCTATACCGCAGAGAAAGGCGAAGACCTGATCGGGCGTGGGTTGATCGATGCCGTGGCGTTCGGGCGCAGCTTCATCGCCAACCCGGACCTGGTGGAACGCCTGCGGGTTCAGGCGCCACTGAATGAGCATCGGCCACAGTTCGACTATGCAAACGGGCCTGAGGGGTATACGGATTACCCGTTCCTGAAACAGGCTTGATGGCATGAGGGGCCCCGCGCCTACAGGCTCGAAGCTGTAGGCGCGCCAGGGCTGAACCCGGCTTCAGGGGCCTGACATTCACAATCACTGCTCCCAGGGCACTCCGTGCTCCCAACTCGCCACCAGCAGGTCGATGAACCCCCGTACTCGCGGAGACAGGTGGCGTTTGCTCGGGTACACCACGCGAATAGGGTCGGCCGGTGGCCTGTAGGCGTGCAACACCTCCACCAGCGTGCCCGCGCGCAGGTCCTCCCCGGTGATGTAGGTGGGCAGGTGAATCAGCCCGAACCCTGCCCGTGCGCCATCGAGCATGGCTTCGGAGCTGTCGATATTGAGCCGCCCGGGCTCCTCGCACAGGTGCAGGCCCTCTGGCGTGTGAAAGCGCCAGGGCATGGATTTTTCCCCTGTCAGGAAGGCAATCTTGTCATGCCCGTACAGGTCTGCAGGCACCTGCGGCACCCCGTGCTGGCGCAAATATTCCGGCGAAGCGCAGGTAACGAACTGCTGCCAGGCCACAGTGCGAGTGAGCAACTGTGAGTCTTCCTTGGGTGCGCCGATCCGTACGGCTACGTCCACGCCCTCCTCGACCAGATCGACGAAACGGTCGGTAAAACGAATGTCGGCGCGCAGTTCCGGCCATTGCTTGAGGTAAGCATCGAGGACCGGCAACACATGCCGCTGGCCCAACGACAGCGGGCCGGTCAGGCGCAGCGTGCCGGTGGGCTTGCCACGCCGCTGGGCCATGGTGCTTTCCACCTCGTCCAGGTCATCGAGAATCTGCCGCCAGCGCTCATACGCCACCAAACCCTCATCGGTCAGGCTCAATTTGCGCGTGGTACGGTTGAGCAGGCGTACCGCCATACGCGCCTCCAGGCGCGCGATGCTCTTGCCCACGGCTGAACGGGTCAGCCCCAGGCTCGCCGCTGCAGCGGTAAAACTGCCCGCCTTCGCCGCACTGACGAAAGCGGTGATGTCGCCGAAGCGGTTGGGTTCCATGTCAGGTTCCTGCGGATACTGAAGACCCGCTTAAATGGGTGCGTATTGCAGTATTGCAAGGGCCTCGTTACAGCATCCACTGCAGTGCCTTGATGACCAGCAAGTGCAACGGGTAGAACAGATACCCCCAGCGCCCCACCGCAGGCACAGGCCAGTGGTCGTGGCGCAGCAACATGCACCCGACAGGTATGGCCAGGGCCGCAGCGGCCATGGTCAGCAAAGTGACCGGTGCCAGCAGGTGCTCGAACAACCAGCTGTTGGTCAGGTTGCCTGCCACAGCCAACAGGCACGGCAGCAGCCAGGCCACTCCCCCTCGGCTGCGAGCCATCAGCCAGGCCGCAGGCAGCAGTACGCCGGGCAACCCGTACATCAGTTGCGCGCTGCACCCGGTTGCAATCAGCACGGCGCCAAGGCCGATTAGCCGCGCTGACGCCGGGGGGTGGTGCACAGCCCAGGCCACCAGCAGCCCCAAGGTCAGAGTGGGGATCACGCTGAAGGTCTGGGTAGCAGGGTCCAGCCAACGATAGGGCCCTTCAGACAGCACCATGAAAGCCAGCATCCAGCCCAGGTAGCGCAGGTTGGCACGGGTAAACAGCCGGCCCGGTGTGCTGCGCCCGACATTCACTGCGATCGCCAGGCAGAACAATGGGAAGGCCAGGCGACCGACAATGAACAGCCCCTCGGCAGCCGGCCAGAGGAAACGTACGTGGTCGGCAACCATGGTTACGATGGCCGTCCACTTGACCAGGTCCAACCCCGCTGAGCGCACGCCTCAGCGCCCGGGGCCGTCGGCCTGATGCAGGTATTGGGTGGTCCAGGCGGCCAATGGCAACGGTGGTTGCTGGTCGAGGATGCGGCGCCAGATCAGCGTCAGATCGTGGCGGTTGAACATCCCACCGACCCCGCTGCCCCGCCACACGCTTGGCGTGTGGGCAATCCAGTGACCCTGCCCATCGCGATGGGCCATGTTGAAGCGGAAGGTGTAGTTGCCGGGAATACCCATGCGCAGGTCGGTCACGACAAGCGCGCCGTCCACCTCGTCATAGCGTAACCAGTCATCGGTAAACCAGCGCAGGCGCTGCAGCAGGGGGGCATCGACCAATGCGGTGGCAAGCTGCAGGTTACGCGGCAGGCGCTGCATTTCCGGTGGCGCACGGTCGAAAACACTACTGACGCCTTCGTAATAATCGCCATCCGGGGTCTTGGCCAGCACGCGCCAGACCAGGCTGTTGAACGCGATCGGTACCGCGCGCACCTCGTTTGCGACAATCCCCTGCTGCTTGAGGGCAGCCTGGAAACGCTGCTCGGCGGCCATGCGGCCGGCCAGGCCGAACCCCAGGTAAGCCGTGCTGAACACCAGGGCCAGGCTCATCAGGCGCAACGCCTTGCCGCTCACGCCCCTGATAGCGGCGTAGAGCACGGCCGCCAGCAGCGGCACGGTGTAGACCGGGTCAATGATGAACACGCTGGCCCAGCTTTGCGGGGTGAACTGCAACGGCCAGAACAGCTGCGTGCCGTATACCGTGAATGAATCAAGGATCGGGTGGGTCACCAGTACCAGCCAGAACGCCAGGAACAGCCTGGGCAAGGTGTAGCCTTTGTCAGGCCAGCGCGTGCGGCCCAGCCGGTTGACCAGCCAGGCGAGCAACAGGGCCAGGCCGGTCAGCACGAAGATCGAGTGGGAGAAGCCGCGGTGGTAGGTCATTTGCGACACCGGGTCGGCGTAGCGGATGACCACGTCCAGGTCCGGCACGGTGCCCAGTGCGGCGCCGTAGATCAACGAGCGGCGGCCCTGGATACGGCCAAGCACTGTGCCTTGCAGCGCGGCGCCGAGTACGGCTTGGGTAATGGAGTCCAAGGGAAGGTTTCCTGAGTGGGCAATACAGGAAACCTAACCCTGCGAACCCCGGTGATGCAATTGCTGCTGTGTGACAACGCGTGGCCGGTACGGGCTTAGAACAGCTGCCAGGTGTACACCAGGATCAACCGGTTTTCATCGATATCGCTACGGTAATTGGACCGCGCCATGGCATTCCTCACCCGTATTCCCAGCCCTTTGAGCACACCGCTCTGCACCGCATAACCCAGATCGATATCACGTTCGCGATCCTTGCCCTCGTACCCTTGGCCGGTATCGACGTTGTTACCGGTGAGGTAGCGCACCGTCGCCGTCAGCCCCGGGATGCCCATGGCTGCGAAGTTGTAGTCATAGCGCAGCTGATAGGAGCGCTCATCGGTGTAGGCAAACTCATACGTCGGCACCTCATTGCCCAGCGGCGAAATGTTGGCGAACACCCGAGGGAACGGACTGTCGCCGTACATCGCCTGGTACCCCGCGTGGAAGCTGTGCCCCCCTCGCCTAGCAGTGAGCAGCGAAAAGAATGCCTGGTTGTCGATGGTGCCCAGCAACGCATCACCTTGCTCGCGGGCGGTGAAATAGCCCAGGTTGGCACTGAGCACCCAGTCCCCTAGCGGCTTGCTGTGCTTGAACCCGACAAAGCCCTGGGCGTAAACGTCTTGCAGTTGCCCGTACCAGAGGCTGGCGCTGCTCTGGTTGCCGTTGAACGCGTAGTCGCCCCCGACATAGTTGAATGCGTCGCTCTCGACCTGGCGCTGGGGCACATGGCCGAGCATGGCGTTCATCTTGCCGTCGCCGCCTTCGTTACGCAGGTGCGAGCCGGTGAGGTGCCCGGCCTGCACCGTCAGGCCGTCCAGTTCGGACGTGCTGAGGCTCACGCCCTGGTAAGTGGGCGGCAACAGCCGGATATCGCTGAAAGTCAGCACCGGCAGGTTGGGCTGCAGTTCACCGACGCGCAATTCGGTTTTGGATACCCGTGCCTTGAACGTAGGTGCCAGGCGGCTGTATTCGTCGGCGGCCCTGCCATCACCGTGCACTGGCAGCAGCCCTGTATTGGCCCGGTCAGGGCTGCTGTCGAGCTTGATGCCCAGCACGCCCAGCGCGTCGACCCCAACGCCTACGGTACCTGGCGTGTAGCCAGACTTGAAGTCAAGGATGAAGCCCTGCGCCCACTCCTGGGCCTTGGACTGCTGATTGGCGCCGACGATGTCGGAAAAGTCACGGCTGAAGTAGTAGTTGCGGGCGCTGAGGCTGGCTTTGGCATCCTCGAAGAAACCGCCTTCGGCGGCGGATAACGGTTGGCTGAGCAGGGTCAGCCCGATGGCGACGCAAGGGGTTTGGTTCATTCCGAAGCTCTCTTGATCTTGTTGTTATGGGTAAAGCGTTGGTAATACGAGTTTCAAGGTGAACGGCGCAGGGCCTCCCGGGCATGCGGGCGACGCAGCCTGAGCAGCGCGTGTGCCAGCAGGCCGAACAGCAGCCCCCAGAACGCTGCCGAAAGGCCAAGGAAAGACACCCCCGAAGCGGTGACCAGGAAGGTGAACAAGCCGGCGTCGCGCTCTTGCGGCTCAGCCAGGCTGCGGGCCAAGGCGTCGCTGATCGCGCCATACAGCGCAAGCCCGGCCAGCGCGGCTATCAAAGCAGCAGGAAAGGCGGCGAACAGCGACATCAGTGTCGCCCCGGCGATGCCCAGCAACAGGTACAGCGCACTGCCGGCGACCGCCGCGACATAGCGCCGGCGCGGGTTGTCATGGGCCTCGTGGCCCGTGCACAGGCTGGCGGTGACGGCAGCGAGGTTCAGGCCATGGCAACCGAACGGCGCCAACAAGGCTCCGCCGATGGCACTGGCGCTGATCAACGGGCTGGCGGGCGTTGCATAGCCTGCGTTGCGCAGCACCGCCATGCCCGGCATGAATTGCCCGGTCAGCGCCACCAGCACCATCGGCAGTGCCAGGCTGAACAGCGCCGCAAGGCTGAACTGCGGGGTGATCCACTGCGCCGAGGCCAGTTCCAACACCAGTGCCTCGCTGCGCAGTGCGCCACTGGCAAAGGTGACAACGGCACCCACACACAACACCGCGGCCACGGCGTAGCGCGGTTGCAGCCTGCGCATCAGCACATAGGCAACGAACATCGCCAGCACCAGCCCCGGCTGCACCGGCAATGCCCGGAACACCTCGGTGCCGAAGCTGAACAGAATGCCGGCCTGCATGCCGGCGGCGATCGAGCCCGGCAGGTGCGCAATGATGCGGTCGAAGGCCCCGCTGATGCCGATCAGCAGCAGGACCAGGTTGGCCACCAGATATGCCCCTACTGCCTGCTCCAGTCCCAGTTGGGGCAAGGCCGTGACCAATAGTGCCGAGCCCGGGATGGACCAGGCGATCACTATGGGTACCCGGTAGTACAGGCTCAACAAACCGCCGAGTACAGCGCTGCCCATGGAGATGGACCAAACCCAGGAAGACAGCAGGCCCGGGGCCAAGCCGGCGGCTTCGGCGGCGTGAAAGATGATCACCAGCGGGCCGGCGTAGGAAATCATCGTCGCAAGGCACCCTGCGACGATGGCGGAAAGGGAGCAGTCCTTGATCAGGTTTTTCATGGGCCTCTCGCTGCAGTAGTGGGTTGCAAGGGCTTTGCGCTTGATCGCCGGCTAGCCGGCCCCCCAGACATCGCTGAGTTCAGTGCCTGCGCTGTTCCTGCAGGCGCCGGCGTGCCCGCGATCCAGACTTAGCCTTCCTGCAAGGCCCGAGGCCGCCCGCTGCGCTGCTCATCCGCGCCTTGCAGCGCCTTCTGCAACTGGAAGTCGAACTTGAGTTCGGCATAGCGCCCGTCGGCCCCCTCACGGAACACCACCTCACCGACCAGCCCATCGCGCGTGGCATAGGCAAAGTCATCCCACAGGTACTTGTCGCCAGACAGGTTGATCTGTGTGGTCAGGTGCCGGTGCCCCGGCGCCGAGATGAAGAAGTGCACATGCGCCGGGCGCTGGCCGTGGCGGCCCAGCAGGTCCAGGCATTCCTGGGTCGGCCCCTGCGGGTCGCAGCCATAGCCCGAGGGCACGATGGAGCGCGCGCGGTAGCGGCCTTCTGCGTCGGTGACGATGCGTCGGCGCAGGTTGTACTCGGACTGGCTCGAGTCGAAGAACGAGTAGGTACCACGGGTGTTGGCATGCCACAGGTCGACAACGGCGCCGGCAAGCGGCTGGCCCTGGGGGTCGAGCACCTGGCCTTCGAGGAACATGACCGTGGCCACGCCCTCCTCGCTGCCGTCATCCATGCGCACCTCGCCTTGGGCGATGGGCGCGCCGGCAACGTACAGCGGGCCTTCGATGGTGCGCGGGGTGCCACCGCTCAGGCCTGCCTCGGCATCCTTGGCATCCTGCAGCAGGTCGAGGAAGTGCTCGATGCCCAGCCCCGCTACCAGCAGCCCGGCCTCGCCACGGCCGCCGAGGCGGTTGAGGTAGTCCACAGCCAGCCAGAACTCGTCTTCGCTGATTTCCAGGTCTTCGATCAGGCGGGCGGTGTCCTGCAGCACACGCTGAACGATGCGTTTAAGGCGTGGGCTGCCGTTGTCGTTACCAAAGCCTGCTGCTTCTTCGAAAAACTTCTGGGCGTCGGCAGTGTGGGAAATTTTCACGGTCATGATGGTTATCTCGTCTTGTTCTTGTGCGAAAGGCGTGTTTCAGCGGTCGTCGGCGTGGATCGATGACGGGTGACGGCACAGGCCGTCGACCTCGATATCCATGTACGGAAACAGCGGCAGCAACATCAGCGTGTCGTGCAGCGCCTCGACGCTGGGCACGTCGAACACGCTGTAGTTGGCGTAGTGCCCGGCGATGCGCCACAGGTGACGCCAGGTGCCCTCGCGCTGCAGGCGCTGGGCAAGTTCCTTCTCGTCGGCCTTCAGTTGCCTGGCCTTGGCCGGGTCCATGTCGACCGGCAGCTTCACGGTCATCTTCACGTGGAACAGCATGGGGTTTCTCCTTTGATGTCAGCGGCGGGCGAACCGCGCCAGGCGGTGTTCGTCGAGGGTCAGGCCCAGGCCTGGGGTACGGGGCACGTGCAGCTGGAAGTCGTGGTACTGCGGCGGCTCGTTGACGATCTCTTCGGTCAGCAGCAGCGGCCCGAACAGCTCGGTACCCCAGGTCAACTGGCGTACCGTGAGGAAGGCGTGTGCCGAAGCCAGGGTGCCGATAGAGCCTTCGAGCATGGTGCCGCCGTACAGGGCGATGCCGGCCGCTTCGGCAATCTGTGCGGTGCGCAGCACCGCACGCGGGCCGCCGTTCTTGGCGATTTTCAGGGCGAAGATGCTGGCGGCACCGTCCGCAGCCAGGCTGAACGCGTCCTCCACGCTTTCGATGGACTCGTCGGCCATGATCGGCGCAGGGCTGCGCTGGTTCAGGCGCACCTGGCCGCTGCGGTTGATGCGTGAGATCGGCTGTTCGATGAGGTCGATACCGTTGTCACCCAGCACCTGGCAGGCGCGAATGGCCTGGGATTCGTCCCAGTACTGGTTGACGTCGACCCGCACACTGGCGCGCTCGCCCAGCTCACGCTTGATCGCCACCACATGTTTCAGGTCCTGTGCCAGGGGGTTGGCGCCGATCTTCAGCTTGAACACCCGGTGGCGGCGAACCTCCAGCATGTGCTCGGCCTCGGCGATGTCACATGCCGTGTCCCCGCTGGCCAGGGTCCAGGCCACCTCAAGGCTGTCGCGCACGCGCCCGCCCAGCAGCTCACTGACCGGCAGCCCCAGGCGTTTGCCCTGGGCATCGAGCAAGGCGCTCTCGATACCGGATTTGGCGAAGGTGTTGCCCTTGGCCAGCTTGTCGAGCTTGAGCATGGCGGCATTGATGTTGTCGGCAGCCATGCCCACCAGCGCCGGCGCCAGATGCGCGTCGATATTGGCCTTGATGCCCTCGGGGCTTTCGTAGCCGTAAGCCAGGCCGCCGATGGTGGTGGCCTCGCCGATACCTTCCACACCGTCGCTGCAACGCAGGCGCAGGACTACCAGGGTTTGCTGCTGCATGGTGTGCATGGCCAGCTTGTGCGGGCGGATGGTGGGCAGGTCGACGATGATCGCCTCCAGCCGTTCAATGGTTGGGCTTGTCATGAAAAGCTCCCGTTCAGTCAGTAGTAAGGTCAGGCCGTCGCGGCCAGGGCGTGACGCCGGCTGCTGGCCAGGTGCACGGCCATGGCCAGCGCGGCGATTGCACCGGGAATGGCGAAGGCGATGAAATTGAGTTGCAGCGGCAGGTTGATCCCCATCAGCGCACCGCCTAGCAGCGGCCCGACGATGGCGCCATTGCGGCCGATGCCCGAGGCCCAGCCCAGGCCGGTGGAGCGCACCGCAAGGCCGTAAAGCTGCGCAGCACCGGCGTACAGCAGGATCTGCGTGCCGATGGTGGTGGCGCCGGCGATGAAGATCAGCAGGTACAGCACCGGCATCGGGCTGTTGACCCCGAGCAGGCTGATCGACACGGCAGCTGCCAGGAAGAACGCGACTTTCACTTTCACCAGGTTGTAGCGGTCGCCCAGCCAGCCACCCAGAATTGCCCCGGCCATGCCGCCGAAGTTCAGTGCCAGCAGGAAGGACAGGCTCGAGCCCAGGCTGTAGCCGGCGTTGGCCATCAGTTTCGGCAGCCACGAGCTGAGCGCGTAGACCATCAACAGGCAGCAGAAGAACGCCAGCCACAGGGCCAGGGTGCGGGTGGCCAGGCCATTGCGGAACAGGTCCAGCACTGAACCGCCGTTACCTTTGCGGTCAGTCGCCTGCAATTGGTCGTCAGCCTGCACATCGCAGTGCGGGTCCAGGCGCTTGAGCAACGCGCGCGCCTCGTCGGTACGGCCCTGGCGCACCAGAAAGCCGATCGACTCGGGCAGGTAATACAGGATCACCGGCAACAGCAGCAGCGGCACTGCGGCGGCGAAGAACATCGACTCCCAACCGAAGCGTGGCAGCATGAAGATACCCACGCCCGCCGAAAGCATGCCGCCCAGCGAATAACCGCTGAACATGATTGCCACCAGCGTGCTGCGCAGGCGCTTGGGCGCGTATTCGTTCATCAGCGCCACGGCATTGGGCATCAAACCGCCGCAGCCAAGGCCGGCGATGAAGCGATAGATGCCGAACTCGCTGGGGCTGCTGGCAAAGCCGTTGAGGATGGTCGCCCCCGAGAACAGGGCGAAACAGATGGCAATCCCTTTCTTGCGCCCGATCCGGTCGGCCAGGCTGCCGAAAGCCAGGGCACCGAACATCATGCCGAACAGCGCATAGCTGCCCAGGGCACCGGCCTGCAAAGGGGTCAGGCCCCATTCTTTCATGATCACCGGCAGTACCACGCCGTAGATGAACAGGTCGTAGCCGTCAAAGACCAGCAGCAGGCCGCACCAGGCCATGACCATCCAGTGGAAGGCGGTGAAACGGGCGTTGTCGATGATCGGGTGAACGTCAAGGGTTCGCATGGCATCTGTCTCTGTTGTTTTTTTTGTGGAGTAAAACTGCCTTTGGGTGCTGCTCAGCCGAGGTCGCCGCCCCCCACCGGCAGGGTCACGCCGGTGATGTAGGACGCCTCGTCGCTGGCCAGGAAAAGGATCGCGCCAACCTGTTCGTCAATGCTGCCGTAGCGGTGCATCAGGCTGCTGTCCAGGGTCTGGTCGACGATCTGCTGATACCAGCGTTTGTCTTGTTCGCTCTGCTCGGCCTCATTGCGTGGCACCCGCCGGGGTGGTGCCTCGGTGCCGCCGGGCGCGGTAGCGTTGACCCGGATGCCGCGGCCGGCGGTTTCGAAGGCAAGGCACGCGGTCAGTGCATTGACCCCGCCTTTGGCCGCGCCATAGGGCACGCGGTTGACGCCGCGGGTGGCAATCGAGGAGACGTTGACGATGGCGCCGCTGCCGCGTTCGAGCATGTACGGGAGCGCCGCGTGGCAGCACCACAGGGTGGGGAACAGCGAGCGGCGAACTTCGGCCTCGATCTGCGCCACTTCATAGTGTTCGAAGGGCTTGGCCCAGATGGTGCCGCCAACGTTGTTGACCAGAATGTCGATGCGCCCGAACGCTTCTACCGCCGAGGCCATGACGCGGGCACAGTCGGTGTACTGCTCAAGGTCGGCGATCAGCGTCAGCACGCCCTCCCCGGCCAGTTCGTGGACCAGTTCGGAGCGGTCCACGGCCACCACCTGCGCGCCTTCGGCCTTGAGCCGCCAGCACACACCACGGCCGATGCCTTGAGCGGCGCCGGTGACCAGGGCTACTTTGTTATGGAATCGGTTGTTCATCTGCTACTTCCTTATCCTGTTATCAGGCACAACCTTGCCTGGCCTGCACTGGCCCCATCGCCGGCAAGCCGGCTCCCACAGGTACAGCGGTGCTCTCAGGCCCAACTGCCGGCTTTGGAAGAAAAGGAGGCCACCTTCACCCGCACGATGGGGCGGCCCCAAGGAAACTCAGGCCGCCGCTGCCGCGAACTTCTCGTAGTAGAAGTTGGCCGGGGTGATGCCCTGCTCGCGGATGTACTGGCTGACCGCCTCGACCATCGGTGGCGGGCCGCACAGGTACACGTCGACATCGCCATCATTGAGGTGGCACGGCTCGATGTGCTGGGTGACGTAACCCTTTCGCGGGTAATGGCTTTCGGGGTTGGCCACACAGGCGCTGAAGGTGAAGTTGGGGATGCGCGCAGCCAGGGCGTGCAAACGGTCCAGCTCGACCAGGTCGAAGTCGTTGGTCACCCCATAGATCAGGTGCAGGGGGTGCTCGCTACCCTGTTCGGCGACCTTCTCCAGCATCGCCGTGAACGGGGCCAGGCCCGTGCCGCCGGCCAGCAGCAGCAAGGGGCGCTGGATCGGGCGCAGGTAGAAACTGCCCAAGGGCCCGGCCAGGCTCATGTTGTCGCCGGCCTTGGCCAGGCTGGTGAGGAAGCTGCTCATCAGCCCGCCCGGCACGTTGCGAATCAGGAAGCTGACTTCACCGTCCTTCTGCAACGAACTGAAGGAGTAGGCGCGGCTCTGGTCGCTGCCGGGCACCGTGAGGTTGACGTACTGCCCCGGCAAGAAAGCCAGCCTGTTGAGCGATTCACCCTTGATCGACAGGGCGATGGTACTGGCCGACAACTGGCGCACGTCACTGATGGCGGCCTGGAAGCTCGCTTGTTCGGTCTTGCACAGTTGCGAAGACGCCGGGATGCGTACCACGCAGTCGCTTTCGGCGCGCATCTGGCAGGTCAGTACATAGCCTTCGGCAATTTCGTCTGCACTGAGGGCGTCTTCGATGAAGTTGTCGCCCAGGTCATAACGGCCGGATTCGGCCTTGCACTTGCAGGTACCGCAGGCGCCATCGCGGCAGTCCAGCGGGATATTGATGCCCTGGCGGTAGGCGGCGTCGGCGACGGTTTCATGGCCGCTGGCCTCGATGAAGCGGGTTACCCCGTCTTCGAAATTAAGCGCGATCTGGAAGCTCATGTTGCACCTCGCGGGCGAACCTGGCCACGGCGCGCCATGGGGCACACCGGGCCGTTCGCGTAACCTCGGTTCAGATGTGGTAGATGTCGATGACCTGGCGCACGTAGTCGTTCTTCAGCACCACCTTCTTGGCCTTGATAAGCGGCTGTTCGCCGCGCAGGTCCAGGGTGTAGAAGCTCGTACCGAAGTAGCTGTCGGTGGTCTTGTAGCGAAAACTCAGCGTGTGCCAGTTGAAGCGCACCTGGCAGTAGCCTTCGCCCTGCTCGACGATCTCGATGTTGCTGATGTTGTGCGAGGTGCGGGTGTCGGGCACGGTCGCACTGGAACGCTCGGTCTTTATGCGGAACACCCGGTCCTCGAGGCCGCCACGGTTGCCGTACCAGATCAACGAGATCTCGCTTTGCGGGTCGGTGGTGAGGCAGTCGTCGTCATCCCACGCGGGCATCCAGAAGCTTGCATCGCTGGCATACATTTCCAGCCACTGGTCCCACTGTGCATCGTCCAGGTAGCGCGCTTCGCGGTACAGGAAGTCGCGCACGGTCTCATGAAGGCTCATTGCACGGCCTCCACGGGGATCAGTTGCTGCTCGTCTTCCAGAGCCTTGAGCATGGTGTCCTGCCAGTACTTGTGCTGCAGCACGAACAGGCCCTCGTCCTCAGTGCGCACGCCAGACAGCAGCGGGCTGAGCTCGATTTCGCGAGCGGCTTCGTCGGCCCCCTCGACCCAGTGCGCCGCGCCGCGTGACATGTCGTTCCAGCCGGTACCACCGCCGTAACCGGTCTGGCAGGAGCGAAACTCCTCGAGATCGTCGGGGGTGGCCATGCCACTGACGTTGAAGAAGTCTTCGTACTGACGAATGCGCCTGGCACGGGCCTCGGCGCTCTCGCCCTTGGGCGCGATGCAGTAGATGGTGATCTCGGTCTTGTTCACCGATATCGGCCGAGCGATGCGGATCTGCGAGCTGAACTGGTCCATCAGGTAGACGTTGGGGTACAGGCACAGGTTGCGCGAGTTCTCGATCATCCAGTCGGCACGAGCCTGGCCGAAGTCTGCGGCGAGTTGTTCGCGGCGTTCGAAGGCCGGGCGGTCTTCGGGGTTGGCCCAGCGGGTCCAGAGCAGCAGGTGGCCGTGGTCGAAGGAGTAGAAACCACCCCCCTGCTTGGCCCATGCACCAGCGCTCATGGTCTTGATCTCTTCGCCCGCTTCACGCTGCTTGCGCTGGTTCTGGGTGGCCGCGTAGTTCCAGTGCACGGAGCTGACATGGTAGCCGTCGGCGCCGTTCTCGGCGGTCAGCTTCCAGTTGCCTTCGTAGATGTACGAACTGGCCCCGCGCAGTACCTCCAGGCCCTCGGGGGACTGGTCAACGATCATGTCGATGATCTTGGCCGATTCGCCCAGGTGTTCGGCCAGCGGCTTGACATCGGCTTTGAGGCTGCCGAACAGGAAGCCGCGGTAGGATTCGAACCGGGCAACCTTGGTCAGGTCATGGGAGCCGTCGCAGTTGAAACTGTCGGGGTAGCCGGCGTTGCCCGGATCTTTGACCTTGAGCAGCTTGCCACTGTTGTTGAAGGTCCAGCCATGGAACGGGCAGGTATAGCTTGCGCGGTTTCCGCGCTTGTGCCGGCAGAGCATGGCGCCGCGGTGGCTGCAGGCATTGAGGAAGGCATTGAGCTCACCGTCCTTGTTGCGCGCGATGAAGATCGGCTGGCGCCCCATGGTCAGGGTGAGGAAGTCGTTTTTCTCGGGAATCTGGCTTTCGTGGGCCAGGTAGATCCAGTTGCCCTCGAAGATGTGTTTCATCTCCAGGTCGAACAGGCGTGGGTCGGTGAACATCTCGCGCTTGCAGCGGTAGATGCCCTTTTCACGGTCGTCCTCGAGCATGGCATTGAGGTAGTCGAATCCCAGGGACATGGCCAGGGTCTCCATTGTTATTGTTCAGACCGGCTCAGGTTAGGGCGTGCCGGCGGGCGGCAATATCCGCTGGGTGCAAAGCGCTATCCGTTTTCTGCAAGGCAAAAGAAATTGATCAGGTGCATGGCAAATTATTCATTGAACGGTGCCTGCCACCTAAAGTAAGCTCGGGCTCATCAACTGGAGAGCAACATGCCGAAACACACCCGCAACCACGCCAACCACACCGGTCGCAACCTGCGCCCTGTGCTGGCCGTTGCCGGCTGCAAGGCTGCTGCCTGCTTTTATTTTGGGTATTGGTTTAGCCACTAGGCGCCGCTGATACCTACACGGCGCCCACCTTCGAGGGGCCGCCGAACATGAGAATACTCAAACCCCCGGTCGGCTCCCCGACCGGGGGTTTTGCTTTTCAGGCCTTTGAACATTCCCGATTCACACTGAGGACACTTTCATGAACTACGCCACCTATTACTACGCAAGCACCTACGCCTGGCGATTTAGCCAATCCCGCTCGGGCCAGCCTGCCGCCTCCGACCGGTCCGTCCACGGTGGCAATGCTGCAGCCAATCTGAATTCAACGATCAGTCGAACACCTCGATAGGGGCCGACTGCGCGGGTCAGAACCCGCCGTCCGCCCAGGGAACCTACGCCATGCAAGCCTCGAACCTCGCTCTGCCCCTGACCCAGCCAAACGCTGCCAACACCACTGTCAGCCGTCGCCTGCCCAGCCCGCACCTGCTCAAGCAGCAGATGCCGCTTTCAATCGAACACGCCCAGCAAGTCCAGGCCCAGCGCCAGGCCATTCGCGCCATCCTCGAAGGCCGCGATCCGCGCCTGCTGGTGGTCGTCGGCCCCTGCTCGATCCACGACCCACGCTCGGCCCTTGAATATGCCGACCGCCTGGCGGCCCTGAGCCGCGAAGTCGACGACAAGTTGCTGTTGGTGATGCGCGCCTACGTGGAGAAACCGCGCACCACGGTGGGCTGGAAAGGCCTGGCATACGATCCGCACCTCGATGGCAGCGACGACATGCATGGCGGCATCGCCCTGTCCCGTGGCTTGATGCTGAACATGATCGAACGCGGCCTGCCGATCGCCACAGAGCTGCTGCAGCCGATGGTCGCCGGTTACTTCGATGACCTGCTGGGCTGGGCGGCGATTGGCGCGCGTACCACCGAATCGCAGGTTCACCGTGAGATGGTCAGCGGCCTGGAGTTACCGGTCGGGTTCAAGAACGGTACCGATGGCGGTGTCGCCATCGCGTGCGACGCGATGCGCAGCGCTGCCGCCGCGCACCGCCACTTCGGTATGGATGCGCAAGGCTACCCGGCGATCATCGAGACCTTGGGCAACCCGGATACCCACCTGGTGCTGCGCGGCGGCCACAAGGGCCCGAACCACGACAGCACCAGCATTGCCCAAGCCCGCCAAGGGCTGGCCAAGGCGGGCCTGCAGGCGCGGATCATGGTCGATTGCAGCCATGCCAACAGCGGCAAGGACCCGGCACGGCAGCCCGCAGTGTTCGAGGACGTGCTGGCTCAGCGCCTGGCCGGCGACACATCGATTGTCGGGGTGATGCTTGAAGGCCACCTGTTCGACGGTTGCCAGGCCTTGGGCAAGGGCCCGCTGAAGTACGGCGTGTCGATCACCGATGGCTGCCTGGGCTGGGAAGCGACACAAACCCTGCTGCGTGAGGCCGCAGCGCGTATGTAGGAAGCGTACAGCAAGCCTTGCGAGACATTTCCCAAGCAAGTGCGCTAGGCTTGCCCTTTTCACCCAAGGAGTAGTACCCATGGCACGCGCCACTGCCCGCCACATCCTCGTCAGCAGCGAAGACAAGTGCAACGAACTCAAAGCCCAGATCGAAGCCGGTGCCGACTTCGCTGAAATCGCCAAAGCCAACTCCACCTGCCCGTCCAGCCGCCAGGGCGGTGACCTGGGCTCGTTCGGCCCAGGCCAGATGGTCAAGGAATTCGATACCGTTGTGTTCAGCGCCCCGATCAACACCGTGCAGGGCCCGGTCAAGACCCAGTTCGGCTACCACCTGCTGGAAGTGACCAGCCGCCAGGACTAAGTCCACGCTGACCATGACCACCTCTGTGGGAGCGGCTTTGCCCGCGAATGCGCCCGTGCAGGCAACGCCGTTGCCTGGCCGGGCCTCTTCGCGGGCAAGCCCGCTCCCACAGATGTTTCTGGGGATCGTGCTGGCCTGCATGGGTTTTACCGCCCTCGCCGAACCGACCCACGCCCTCACCGTTTACGGTGAAGCCCCGCGCTACGCCCAAACGTTCCGCCACTTCGACTACGTCAACCCCGATGCCCCCAAGGGCGGTATCCTGCGCCGCTCGGCCACCGAAATCGGTCAGTTCGACCACATCCTGCCGTACATCGACAAAGGTATCGGCGTCAGCCAGGTCGATGGCTGGCTGTACGCCCCTCTGGCCGTGCGTTCATTCGATGAGCCCTACACCGTCTATGGCCTGATCGCCCGGCGCATGGAACGCGGCCCGCAAGACGCCTGGCTACGTTTTTACATCGACCCCAGGGCCACCTTTGCCGATGGCAAACCCGTGCGTGCCGAGGATGTGCGCTTCAGTTACGACAAGCTGATGAGCGAGGGCAGCCTCAAATACCGGACCCAGTTCGCCGATGTGGCGGGTGTCACGGTCGAAGGCCCGCACCGCGTGCGTTTCGATTTCAAGCAACCCCACGGCCGCACCCTGCCCCTGGACCTTGCCAGTTTGCCGGTCCTGCCCGAACACGACTGGAACAGCCGCGACTTCGCCAACGGCGCCGGCTTCGACACACCGGTCGGCAGCGGCCCCTACCGCATCGGGCGGATCGACAATGGCCGCAGCGTCACCTTCGAGCGTGACCGGCACTGGTGGGCCAAGGACTTGCCCGTCAGCCGCGGCCGTTTCAACTTCGAACGCATTCGCGTCGAGTACTTTGGTGATACCGAGGTGGCGCGCCAGGTACTCAAGGGCGGTGGCTACGACTACAACCGTGAGTTCTCGGCCACAGCCTTCACCCTCGGTTACAACGGTGCACAACTGGATGACGGCCGCCTGCAACGCGCCCACCTGGGCCCGGCCAAGCCACAGACCGCCCAGGGGTTCGTGTTCAACCTCGACCGGCCGCAGTTCAAGGACCGCCGCGTGCGCCAGGCGCTGGCCATGCTATGGGACTTCGAGTGGAGCAACCGCCAGATGATGCGCAACCTGTACATCCGCCAGCAGAGTATTTTTTCCAACACCCCGCTGGCGGCGCGCGAATTGCCGGATGCCGATGAACTGAAACTGCTTGAGCCGCTGCGCGGCAAGGTACCGGGCGAAGTCTTCAGCCAGGTGTTCACAGCCCCCACAACCGACGGTTCGGGGATTATCCGCACGCAGCAACTGCAGGCCCTGGCCCTGCTGCAGCAGGCGGGTTGGCACCCTAAGGGTGATCACCTGGTCAACGCCGAGGGCCAGCCGCTGACATTTACCTTCCTCAACGGCCAGGCCGGCCTTGAGCGTTTGCTGCTGCCGTGGAAGCGTAACCTGGCACAGATCGGCGTTACCCTGAGCATCCGCAATGTCGACTCGGCCCAGTACGTCAATCGTCTGATGGCCCGCGACTACGACATGCTCGTCACCGGCTACCCGGCCACCCTCTCACCGGGTGCCGAACTCTACAATTACTTCGGGTCTGCAGCAGCCAACGACCCAGGCTCGAACAACCTGATGGTGCTCAAGGACCCTGCGGTGGACAGCCTGATCGACGGGCTGGTGCGCGCCGACACCCAGGCTGACATGCTGCGCCACGCCCATGCGCTGGACCGTGTGCTGCAGTGGAACTACTACTGGATCCCCAACTACTACCCGCCAGGCAGTTCGACCGTGTGGTGGAACCGCTTCGGCCTGCCCAAGGTCCAGCCTGCTTATGACGAAGGGCTGGACAGCTGGTGGGAAATCAGCCCGAACGCCCTGACCAGCGCGCAGATGGCCGAGCGCCAGAAGGCTGCGCCATGACGTCCTATATCCTGCGCCGCCTGCTGCTGATCATCCCCACGCTGCTGGCGATCCTGCTGGTCAACTTCGCCATCGTCCAGGCGGCCCCCGGTGGCCCGGTGGAGCAGGCGGTGGCCAGGCTGCAGGGCATCGGCGGCGGGGCACCGGGCGCCCGGGCCGACGTGGTTCATGGCGAATCCCGCGCCACCCGGGGCCTGGACCCGAAACTGATCGAGGAGATCAAGCGCCAGTACGGCTTCGACAAGTCGGCCCCTGAGCGCCTGTGGCTGATGCTCTGCCAGTATGCACGGCTGGATTTCGGCCAGAGCTTCTTCCGCGGCGCCAAGGTCACCGACCTGATTCTGGACAAGCTGCCGGTGACCCTTTCACTGGGGTTCTGGGCCACGTTGATCACCTACCTGGTGTCGATCCCGCTGGGCATCCGCAAGGCGGTGCGCCACGGCAGCCGCTTCGATGCCTGGAGCAGTGCGCTGATCGTGATCGGTTACGCTCTGCCCTCCTTCCTGTTCGCCTTGCTGCTGATCGTGCTGTTCGCCGGTGGCACCTCGCTGAACTGGTTCCCGGTACGCGGCCTGGTCTCGGAGAACTTCGACCAGCTCAGCCTGCTGGGCAAGGTCGCCGACTACTTCTGGCATCTGGTGCTGCCGGTGGGGGCACTGGTGGTCGGCGGCTTCGCCACACTGACATTGCTGACCAAGAACGCCTTCCTCGATGAAATCTCCCGTCAGTACGTGGTCACGGCCCGCGCCAAGGGCCTGAGCGAGCGTCGCGTCCTGTATGGCCACGTGCTGCGCAATGCCATGCTGGTGGTGCTGGCAGGCTTGCCGCAGGCGCTGATCACGGTGTTCTTCGCAGGATCCCTGCTGATCGAGGTGATTTTTTCACTCGATGGCCTCGGGCGCATGAGCTACGAGGCAGCGGTGTCGCGTGACTACCCGGTAGTGTTCGGCACACTGTTCATCTTCACCCTGGCCGGCCTGCTGATCCGCCTGATCGGCGACTTGTCGTATACCTTGCTCGATCCGCGCATCGACTTTGACGCGAGGGCGCACTGATGCTCTCGCCGGTTTCGCGTCGCCGCCTGCAACGCTTTCGCCGCAACCGCCGTGGCTGGGTGTCGTTGTGGCTGTTCGCAGGCCTGCTGCTGCTCAGCCTTGGTGCAGAGCTCGTCGCCAACGACAAACCCTTGCTGCTTGGCTACAAGGGCGAGCTGTACATGCCTGCGCTCAAACGCTACAGCGAGCAGCAGTTCGGCGGCCAACTGCCGTTCCAGCCGGACTACCGTAGCGCGTATGTCCGCCAGCTGATCGAGGGCCAGGGCGGCTGGATGCTGTTCGCACCGATTCCGTTCAGTGCCGACACACCCAACTACGACCTGCAAGTACCCACCCCAAGCCCACCGAGCAGCAGCAACTGGCTGGGTACCGACGACCAGGGCCGCGACGTGCTCGCGCGGGTGTTGTACGGCACCCGGGTATCGCTGCTGTTCGCCTTTGCCCTGACGGTGGTCAGCGTGCTGATCGGCGTGATCGCCGGGGCCTTGCAGGGCTACCACGGTGGTTGGGTGGACCTGCTTGGGCAACGCGTGCTGGAGGTGTGGTCGGGGTTGCCGGTGCTGTACCTGCTGATCATCCTCAGCGGTTTCGTCGAGCCGGACTTCTGGTGGCTGCTGGGGATCATGGCGCTGTTCTCGTGGTTGACCCTGGTGGATGTGGTGCGGGCCGAGTTCCTGCGTGGGCGCAACCTGGAGTACGTGAAGGCCGCCCGCGCGCTGGGCCTGCCTGACAGCCAGGTGATGCTGCGGCACATCCTGCCCAATGCGATGAACGCCACGCTGACCTACGTGCCGTTCATGCTCACCGGGGCCATCACTACACTGACCGCGCTGGACTTTCTGGGCTTTGGCATGCCGGCCGGGAGTGCCTCGCTGGGTGAGCTGGTCACCCAGGGCAAGCAGCACCTGGAGGCCCCTTGGCTGGGCTTCACAGCGTTCTTTGCGCTGGCGGTGGTGCTGTCATTGCTGGTGTTTATCGGGGATGCCTTGCGCGAGGCCTTCGACCCGAGAGTTTAGGCTGGTACTGCCATCACAGGTTTCAGGGAACTGCCATGCAAGAAAGCAATACCCTCAAGGACTATCCTCAGGTACGGCAACTGGCGATCCGCTCGCTGTTCGAAATCATCGAGCAGTCCAGCGAGGGCACGGTGATCGTCGACCGCGAGGCGCGAATCGTGTGGATGAACGAACGCTATGCCCGCCGTTTTGGCCTGGCCGATGCCGCCAGTGCCATCGGCCAGCCATGCGAAACGGTGATCCCGGGCAGCCTGATGCGCGAGGTGGTGAGTAACGGCCGGCCGATCCTGCTGGACATGCTCGACACCGCCAAGGAGCCACTGGTGGTCATGCGCCTGCCGATCCACGATGCCCAGGGGGCGCTTATCGGTGCCATCGGCTTTGCCCTGTTCGACGAATTGCGCAGCCTGTCGCCACTGCTCAAGCGCTATTCGAGCATGCAGCAGGAACTGGCCACGACACGCTCGCAACTGCGCGCGCGCCAAGCCAAATACAGTTTTGCCCAGTTCGTCGGCAGCAGCGCGGCGAGCCTTGAGGCCAAACGCCGTGCCAGGCGTGGCGCGGCCAGCGAGTCGCCGGTGTTGTTGCTCGGCGAAACCGGTACCGGCAAGGAGCTGCTGGCCCATGCCATTCACGCAGCCTCGGCACGTGCGCACAAAGCCTTTGTCAGCATCAACAGTGCAGCGATCCCCGAGGCGCTGCTGGAAGCCGAGTTCTTTGGCACGGCCCCGGGCGCCTTTACCGGCGCTGACCGTAAGGGGCGCAGCGGTAAGTTGCAGTTGGCCGAGGGTGGCACCTTGTTCCTCGACGAAATCGGCGACATGCCCCTGGCCCTGCAAAGCAAACTGCTGCGCGTACTGCAGGAGAAGGAATACGAACCGGTGGGCTCGAACCAGATGCTGCGCAGCGACGTGCGCATCATCGCTGCCACGTCAATCGATTTGCAGGCGGCCATGGCCCGCGGGGCGTTTCGCGCCGATCTGTATTACCGCCTGAATGTACTGCCAATCCAGGCACCGCCGCTGCGCGAGCGCCTCGAAGACCTGCCCGCGTTATGCGAGGCGATCCTGGCCGAACTGGGCAGCCAGTTCGAGCTGGAGCCCGATGCGCTGCAATTGCTGGCACGCCATGCCTGGCCAGGGAACATCCGTGAGCTGCGCAACGTGCTGGAACGGGCAACCCTGCTGGCGGACCAGCCGCGCCTTACAGCCTTGGACTTGCGCGAGGCACTAGGGCCGGTGGCGCCGCTCGCCACCACTACCGTGCGGCAAAGCTACCGCGATGCCTGTGCGCAATTCGAGCGCAAGCTGATTGCCGACACGTTGGCCGCACACGCCGGCAATGTGGTGGAAGCAGCCAAAGCATTGGGTTTGGGGCGTTCGACGTTCTACAAGAAGCGGGTGGCTTTGGGCGTCTGAGTCTCTCATCAGAGACTGATGTTTCGCAATGGAGACTACTGCGGGCGCTCTGCCCTGAAACGCGGTTGGGAGCAATAGCTGCCGCAGCTAATCTCAAATGAGAGACACAGTAATCTTCAACTTGTAAAAATACTATATAAATCAACAGGTTAAATATTGGCACGATTCCCGCTATCTCCCGGTCACCGATAACAAAAAGACCTACCCAGGAGATCTACCCGATGACCGTGCTCATCGCCCTCGCCGCTTTGGCCCTGCTGATGCTGGCCGCCTACCGCGGTTACAGCGTGATCCTCTTCGCTCCCATCGCCGCCCTCGGCGCGGTGCTGCTGACCGACCCCGCCGCCGTGGCGCCCGCCTTTACCGGGGTGTTCATGGAAAAGATGGTCGGCTTCATCAAGCTGTACTTTCCGGTGTTCCTGCTTGGCGCGGTGTTCGGCAAGCTCATCGAACTGTCCGGTTTCTCGCGCTCGATCGTCGCCGCAGCCATCCGCCTGCTCGGCACCCGCCAGGCCATGCTGGTGATTGTGCTCGTTTGCGCTTTGCTCACTTATGGTGGGGTATCGCTGTTTGTGGTGGTGTTCGCGGTGTACCCGTTCGCCGCCGAAATGTTCCGCCAAAGTGATATTCCCAAGCGCCTGATCCCGGCAACCATCGCCTTGGGCGCCTTCTCGTTCACCATGGACGCCCTGCCCGGCACCCCGCAGATCCAGAACATCATCCCCAGCACCTTCTTCAACACCACCGCCTGGGCCGCGCCCTGGTTGGGGCTGATTGGCACGGTGTTCGTGTTCTGCAGCGGCATGCTTTACCTGCAACGCCAGCGTAACAAGGCCCAGCGCGCCGGCGAGGGCTATGGCAGCAACCTGCGCAACGAACCGGAAACCGCCGCCGATCTGACCTTGCCCAACCCATGGCTGGCGCTTTCGCCGCTGGTACTGGTAGGTGTGATGAACCTGCTGTTCACCCACTGGATCCCGCAGTGGTATGGGGCCAGCCATAGCCTGCAACTGCCGGGCATGAGTGCGCCGGTGAACAGCGACGTGGCCAAGCTGACGGCGATCTGGGCAGTGCAGGCCGCGCTGCTGGTGGGCATCCTGATGGTGCTGGTGTGCGCCTTCGGCGCCATTCGTGAGCGCCTGGCCGAAGGCACCAAAAGTGCCGTCGGGGGCGCCTTGCTGGCCGCCATGAACACGGCCTCCGAGTACGGTTTTGGTGCTGTGATCGCTTCGCTGCCAGGCTTTCTGGTACTGGCCGACGCCCTGCGCGGCATCCCCAACCCGCTGGTCAATGAAGCGATCACCGTGACCTTGCTGGCCGGCATCACCGGGTCCGCCTCTGGCGGCATGAGCATTGCCCTGGCGGCCATGGGCGACAGCTTCATCGCTGCGGCAAACCCCGCCAACATCCCGCTCGAGGTGCTGCACCGGGTGGCCGCGATGGCCAGTGGCGGCATGGACACCCTGCCGCACAACGGTGCGGTGATCACCTTACTGGCCGTCACCGGCTTGACCCACCGCGAGGCCTACAAGGACATTTTCGGTATTACCCTGATCAAGACCCTGGCGGTCTTCGTGGTCATCGCCACGTTCTACGCCACCGGCATCGTCTAAGGAGCTTTTGCATGACCCTCAAAGGCAAGACTGCACTCGTCACCGGTTCCACCAGCGGCATCGGCCTGGGCATCGCCCAGGTGCTGGCCCGCGCTGGCGCCAACATCCTGCTCAACGGTTTCGGCGACCCGGCACCGGCTCTGGCCGAGGTTACGCAGCATGGGGTGAAGGCTGCGCACCATCCGGCCGACCTTGGCGAGGTGGCCCAGATAGAAGCATTGTTCGCGTTCGCCGAGCAGACCTTCGGCGGCGTCGACATCCTGGTCAATAATGCGGGCATCCAGCATGTGGCGCCGGTCGAGCAGTTTCCGCTGGAAAGCTGGGACAAGATCATCGCCCTGAACCTGTCGGCGGTGTTCCATGGCACGCGGCTGGCGCTGCCGGGCATGCGTGAGCGCAACTGGGGGCGTATCGTCAATATCGCCTCGGTGCACGGGTTGGTCGGTTCTACCGGCAAAGCCGCCTATGTGGCAGCCAAGCACGGCGTGGTCGGCCTGACCAAGGTGGTGGGGCTGGAAACCGCTACCGGCAATGTCACCTGCAACGCCATCTGCCCGGGCTGGGTGCTGACCCCGCTGGTGCAAAAGCAGATCGACGAACGCGCCGCCAAGGGTGTCGACCCGCAGCAGGCGCAAGCGGACTTGCTGGCCGAGAAGCAACCTTCATTGGCCTTCGTCACTCCTGAACACCTGGGCGAGCTGGTACTATTCCTGTGCAGCGAGGCCGCAAGCCAGGTCCGCGGCGCCGCCTGGAATGTCGATGGTGGCTGGCTGGCCCAGTGATGGGCGGCCTGGGCCTGGTGCGGGTCTTGCCATCGTTCAACTGCAAGGAGGCCCTATGCGCCCACCCCCCCTGTCCGCGATCCTGGCCCTGACCCTGGCGGCCACTGCCCCAGCGATGGCCGCCAGCCTGAAGGACATCGCGCCTTACCCCGAGGCTGAAAAAGGCTTTACCCGGCAGGTCATCCACCTGCCCGCACAACCCGACGAGCAAGCCTACAAGCTGGAAATTCTGGCTGGCAAAACGCTGCAGGTGGACTGTAACCGCCAGCGCCTGGCCGGCAGCCTGGAGGAACACACCCTCCAAGGCTGGGGTTACAGCTATTACCGCCTGGACAAGGTCGGCGGGCCGGCCAGTACCCTGATGGCCTGCCCGGATGGCAAAAAGACCGAGGCGTTCGTGCCGGTGGTCGGTGAAGGCTTCCTGCTGCGCTACAACAGCAAGTTGCCTGTCGTGGTGTATGTGCCTGATGGCGTGCAAGTGCGTTACCGCGTGTGGTCGGCATCGCAGGACGTGCAACAGGCCAAGGTGGAGTAAATTGAAGCGTAGCGGTGCTTGATCACCGGCAAGCTGGCAAGCTGGCAAGCTGGCGATCAAGCGCGTCTTGGCAATGGGAGGTATGGCATGAATGATGTGCTTTGGTGTCCTGCTGCGGCGCAAATCGAGGCCAGCCGAATGGATGCCTTTCGCCGCTGGATCAACCTGCGCTACAACCTGCAGCTCAATGATTACGCAGCACTGCACAACTGGAGCATCGAGCAGCGCGCCGCTTTTTGGGAATCCATTGCCGACTATTTCCAGGTGTTGTGGCATAGCCCACCCAGCCAGGTACTGAGCGAAGGTGCACAGATGCCCGATGCTCGGTGGTTCGCCAAGGCCACCCTCAACTTCGCCGAACACCTGCTACGCCGGCGTGACGATCACACTGCGGTGACGGCCGTGCGCGAAGACGGCGAGCGCCGCTCACTGAGCCACGCGCAACTGGCCGCTGAGGTAGCCGGGCTGCAGAAGGCCTTCAAAAATGCCGGTATCGAGCCAGGTGACCGCATTGGCGCAGTGATGCCCAACACCTGGGAAACCCTCGTGGCCATGCTCGCCTGCACCAGCCTCGGCGCCGTCTGGTCGACGTCATCGCCGGAGTTTGGCCTGCACGGCATCATCGACCGTTTCGGCCAGATCGAGCCCAAGCTGCTGATCGTCTGTGCCGGTTACCAGTACGCCGGCAAGCAGATCGACCAGGTCGACAAGATCAACCAGGTCTGCGCGCAGTTGCCCGGGCTGCAGCAACTGATCGTGGTGCCCTACACGCGGCCGGACACCCAGGCCGACGAATTCACTACCCCTGCCAAGGTCAGCCTGTGGGGCGACTTCTACCAGGCAGGAGGTGCGCCAGGCTTCACCCCGTTTCCGTTCGATCACCCGCTGTACATCCTCTATTCCAGCGGCACCACAGGCGTGCCCAAGTGCATCGTCCACAGCGCCGGCGGTGTCCTGCTGCAACACCTCAAGGAACACGGCCTGCACAATGACCTCAAGGCCGATGACGTGTTGTTCTACTACACAACCTGCGGCTGGATGATGTGGAACTGGCTGGCCAGTGGCCTGGCAGTCGGGGCCACTCTGGTGCTGTATGACGGCTCCCCCTTCCACCCGGGGCCTGAGCGCCTGCTCGACCTGATCGACGCCGAAGGCATCCAGGCCTTCGGTACCAGCGCCAAGTACCTGGCCGCACTTGAACAGGAAGGCCTGGAGCCGGCACGCAGTCATCGACTGGCCAGCCTGCGCCTGATCCTCTCCACCGGCTCACCGCTGTCGCCGCACAGTTACGACTACGTTTACCGCAAGATAAAGGCCGACCTGTGCCTGGCGTCCATGTCCGGTGGTACCGATATCGTGTCCTGCTTCGTGCTGGGCAACCCGACGCTGCCGGTACGCCGTGGCGAAATTGCCTGCAAGGGCCTGGGCATGGCGGTAGAAGTGTGGAATGAGCACGGCCAGCCGGTGACCGGTGAAAAAGGCGAGTTGGTGTGCACCCGCCACTTCCCGTCGATGCCCCGGGGGTTCTGGAACGACAACGATGGCAGCCGCTACCGCGAGGCCTACTTCAGCCAGTTTCCCGGTGTCTGGGCGCAGGGCGACTACGCCGAGCAGCTCACCACAGGCGGCATGGTGATCCATGGGCGTTCCGATGCCGTGCTCAACCCCGGTGGTGTGCGTATCGGCACGGCGGAAATCTATCGGCAGGTAGAAAAGGTCGAGCAGGTGCTGGAAAGTGTCGCCATCGGCCAGCAATGGAAAGGCGATGTGCGTGTCGTGCTGTTCGTGCGTCTGCGTGATGGCCTGGCGCTAGATGAGCCGTTGCAACAGCGCATTCGCCAGGTGATCCGCCAGTACACCACGCCGCGCCATGTACCGGCGGTGATCCTGCAGGTCAGCGATATTCCACGTACCATCAGCGGCAAGCTGGTGGAGCTGGCGGTGCGTAATGTGGTGCACGGGTTACCCGTGAAAAATACCGACGCGCTGGCCAACCCGGAAGCACTTGAGTTTTTTCGTGACCGCACGGAGCTGCACGTTCAGGCATAATGGCGCCCTTTTTTCACCCAGAAGCACAGGTGTCCCATGAAAGCTCAAGCCCGCCACATCCTGGTCAAGACCGCTGAGGAGGCCGAAAAGCTCAAACAGCGCATCGCCAATGGCGAGGCCTTCGACGTGCTGGCCAAGAAGTTTTCTACCTGCCCTTCAGGCAAGCGTGGCGGCGACCTGGGCGAAGTGCGCCCGGGGCAGCTGGTGGGGGCGATCGACCAGGTGATTTTCAAGAAACCCCTGCGTGTGGTGCACGGGCCGATAAAGAGCAAGTTCGGCTATCACCTGGTGCAGACCTTCTACCGCGACTGAACAGCGCCGTTAACGGCGTGCGGCCAGCAAACCGAGGCCAGCGCAACCGAGCAGGCAGGCGCTGACCCGGTTGAACAGCCGGCGCGGCCCCGGCTGGCTGAACCAGCGCTGCAGGTAGGCGCCAAGGCCGGCATAGATGGCAATCGCCGCCCACTCCAGGAGCAGGAACAGTACCCCCAGCCAGAGGAACTGCTCACTGACCGGGGTGGGGCTGCCCACCGAGACGAACTGCGGCAGGAAGGCGGTAAAAATCAGGATTGCTTTCGGGTTGCCTGCGGCCACCCAGAACTCCTGCCGCGCCAGGCGCCAAACGCCACGCGGTTGCTCGCTCGCCACCAGGGCCTCGCCCACCGGAGCGCGCCACAGCTGCCAGGCGATGTAGAACAGGTAGGCCGCACCCACCACCTTGATCACCAGGAACAGGTACTCACTGGTGTGCAGCACCACCGCCAGGCCCATCGCCGCCAGGGCAATCATGCCGCTGAAGGCGAGAATGCGCCCGCCACCTGCCACGCATGCGGTACGCAGGCCATAGCGGCTGGCATTGTGCAACGACAACAGGTTGTTCGGCCCCGGTGCCATGTTCAGGGCGAAGCAGGCGGGGATGAATAACAGCAGGCTCGACAGGTCCATTTCGTTCTCCTGGAAATCTGCCGCCAATGTCGATGCTTGAGCGGTACCGGTCAAGGTACAGCCACAGGGAAAAACTGTACGGCAGCGCGTTCGGCGCTGTTAAGCTGCCAGCCTCAACGAGGGCTCCAGCATGCACCCTACCCGCTCCTCACTCTGGCGCGATCCGGCCCTGCCCTGGGTGGAAAGCCGCCGGGCCTGCCACAGCCGCGCCTGTTACAAGGCTCATAGCCACCCGACATTCTCCATCGGCGCGGTGGATGCGGGGTGCAGCGTCTTCACTGGCGCAGGTGATGGGCAGCAGCGGCTGACCCCAGGCACGCTGGTGTTGGTGCCGGCGCAGCGGGTGCATGCCTGCAACCCCGAGCCCGGCCAGGCATGGAGCTACCAGATGCTGCATGTCGAGGCCCAGTGGCTTGCGCAGCTGCGCCTGGAGTCGGGGCTCGACGCGGCCGGGCCGGGGGCGCCGGCGCGTATCAGCCGGCTGCCTGCGTTGTACCGCGCGTTCTGCGGGTTGAATGAATTGCTGTTCTCGGGTGCGAGCAGCGGCGAAAAGGAAGCCGCACTGATCGCCTTCATGGGTGATCATGATTTTGCCCAGCATCCTCACCTGGCGGCTGCGCCAGCGCCAGCATTGGGCATGCCGGCCCTGCGTGGCCTGATCGAGTGCATCGAAGCTCAAGACCCGGCCCGCTTGAGTCTTGAAGTGCTTGCCCGGCAAGCAGGGCTTGGCCGTTATCAGTTGATCCGTGCGTTCCGCGCGGCCACCGGGCTGACGCCGCATGCCTACCTGATCAATGCCCGCATCAACCGGGGCCGGCGGCTGCTGCGCGACGGGCTGGCGCTGGCCGAGGTGGCCTATCGACTGGGGTTTGCCGATCAGAGCCATTTTCAGCGGGTATTCAAGGCGCATGTGGGCGTGACGCCGGGGCAATATCGGCTGCGTCTGGATCAGAGGCCCTAAGCAACCCGCAATAATCTTCAATACCTGGTCCTGCCCCGCCTCCACACTGCGGCTTTATCACTCGAGATAGCCCGCACCATGGAGCAGTTTCTGATCGTCGCCCTCGCCCACTTCCTGGCCCTGCTTTCCCCAGGCCCGGACTTCTTTCTGGTCGCTCGTACCTCGATCAGCGCCGGTTGGCGCGTCGCCAGTGGCACCTGCCTGGGCATCGCTCTGGCCAATGGCCTGTTCATCAGCCTGGCCTTCGCGGGCCTGGCGGTACTGCAAGAAGGCAGCCCGGTGTTCATCGCCTTGCAGTTGGCCGGCGCGGTTTACCTGCTTTATATAGGCGCGCTGTTCCTGCGCCATGCCGGGCAGTCCGGCCTGGCTGCGGTGGATACCCTAGGGGCAGTGAGCGGCTGGTGGCGAGGGCTGGGCATGGGCTTGGTATCTGGGGGGCTCAACCCCAAGAACGCACTGTTCTACGCCAGCCTCGCCAGCATGGTCGCCAACAGCGGTGCTGCCTGGAAGTGGGCCTATGGCGCCTGGATGTTCACCATCGTTCTGCTGTGGGATTTGCTGGTGGCAGCGGCCATCGGCAACAAGCGCCTGCTACGGCGCTTTTCTCATGCCCTGCCCTGGCTGGAGCGGGCCTCGGGGATGATGCTGATTGCACTGGCAGGTGCATTGCTTTTCAGCCTGGTGCAGGGTTGAGCAGCGCCAGGCTGGCCAAGTCCATCAGGCTGAAATGGCCACTTGCCCAGCCACCGGTGTCCAGGTGCCAGACGTTACCCAACCGTTTGGCCTGGAGCACCGGCGTATGGCCCACCAGCAGGGCACGCACGCCTTCGACGGCGCCGGTATCCCCTTCTTTGAGCCGCCGGCGCGACCATTGGCAGACTTCACGCACCCCCGGGTCATCATCCTCCAGCAGACTGGCGCGCAGCTCGGCCCAGTCTGCAAACGGGCTGTCGGCATGCAGCACGCCAATCAACCCGGCCTCTGTCTGTACTTCCATGGCTATCGGCAACTGCAGGAACTGTTCGACGAAAACCGCCTGCTCATCCTTTGGCAGATCGAGAAACCAGCCACCGCCCGCTGCCCGATACATGTCCAGATCCAGCCGCCCACCGTACAGGCAGGTGATGGCCAGCGACTCATGGTTGCCCTGCACGGCATGGAACCAAGGCTTGGTCAGCCACGTCAGCGCCTCGATACTATGCGGGCCGCGGTCGACCAGGTCACCAACACTGAATAGCCGATCCACCGCAGGGTCGAACCCCACCGCCTCCAGGCACTGCTCCAGGCGCCGAAAATGCCCGTGAATATCGCCAACAGCCAGGTCACGCCCGTGGCTGTTGGCGGCTACCCGCCGAAACCGGCTCATTGCATTGTTCCTCTGTTGCCGCACGTTGGGGAGCGGATGATGGGTACCGCTCTCGTGCATGACGTGCTCATGGCCCTATCAACCAACAGCATGGCACAAGGCACAGCACCTGCGCAGTTCGAACTGGTTTCGACAACGTTTCGCCACGCCCGCGGCCTCCTGAAATACCCTTCACTGGAACAGGTGATCCTGCCGATAGTATGCTCGGCCTTTCGATCTGTACCAGGGAAGGGAATTACCCATGAAACTCTGTGCCGTACAGCTGGCATCAGTCAAAGGCGAACTACAAGTCAATCTCGACCGCCACCTGCACTGCATAGAGCAGGCCGCAGACCTGGGCGCCGAACTGGTGGTGTTCCCCGAGCTGTCGCTGACTGGTTACGAGCCTACCCTGGCAAGGCAGGTGGCCTTGCCGCTCATCTCTGCCCGGCTCGATCCGCTGCAGCGAATCTGCGACCGCCTGGCAATCTGCGTAGCCGTGGGCCTGCCACTGCCCACCGCAGATGGCATTCAGATCGCAATGCCGATCCTGCGCCCCGGCCAGCCGCGGCTGGCCTACGCCAAACAACGGCTGCACGAGGACGAGCTGGCGTTTTTCTCGGCCGGTGACCAGCCCTTGGTTTTCGCCGCAGGGCAACTGCAGATAGCACCCGCCATCTGTTACGAATCGATGTTCTTCGCGCATGCAGCACAAGCCCGCGACAGGGGCGCAGAGCTGTACCTGGTGAGCGTGGCGAAGACGGCGAAGGGCATCCGTGAAGGCAATGAGCACTACCCGCAAGTCGCTCGCACTTTGGGTATCCCGGTATTGATGGCCAACTGTGTGGGCCCGGCCGAAAACTTCGTGGGTGCCGGCGGCTCGGCGGCCTGGGACAGCCAAGGCAACCTGCTGGCGGCGCTGGACGGCCGCCAGGAAGGCATCATCTTGCTGGATACCGCGAACTCCAGCGCCATCGGCGTACCGCTGAGCATGCCTCCTGCATGAAGTATCTGCTTTTGATAGTGGCCAGCTTTGCCAGCACCTATCATCTGGTGGGGCTGTTGATCAACAGCCAGCTGAATGAGCTGGCCGAGGGGTTGCGCCATCGCCCGGATGCGCCACCGCCCGGTCAGTACCTGCGCGAAGTAAGGCCACAGGCCCGCCGGGCGCATCGGCAGTACACGCTGATGGCGGGCTCGACGCTGGCGGTGGTGGCGTGCCTGGTCGTGTATTGGATCAGTTGAGTTTTCAGGTTCAGTCGCGACCTTTGCGGACAATGCATGGCTAAAGGTCCAAAGTCAGGCTTTGTTGCCCCTCAAGCGCCAAGAGGTACTGCTTGGCCGGCATCCCCCCGGCAAAGCCGGTCAGGCTCCCGGATGCGCCAATCACCCGGTGGCACGGGGCAATGATCGAGATCGGATTACGGCCGTTGGCCGCACCGACCGCGCGTACGGCGCTCGGGTTACCGATCTGCCGGGCGATATCGCTGTAGCTTCGGGTCTGGCCGAACGGAATGGTGAGCAACGCCGCCCACACCTGGCGCTGAAAGGCGGTGCCGGCAAAATCCAGTGCCAACTCGAACCGTTGGCGCTTGCCGGCAAAGTACTCTTCCAACTGGCGAGCGGCTTCGCGCAGTATTGGCTGCTCATCATCCCGATGCACCTCACCCAGGCGAACGCGGTTTTCCCGCTCCTCTTCCCACAGCACGGCGGCCAGGCGCTCGCCGCGGGCCACCAGGGTCAAGGTGCCGACCGGGGACTGCATCAGGGTGAAGGCGCTGGACATGCTTGTTTCTCACTGCAGGGCTAGGTCCGGGCACTGTAGCGCCGGCCCACACCTCGCGCATCCGCTTTCTTGCTCAGGCAATCACTCAGCTCGCGATGCGGCGGGCTTGGGCCAGGTCGATTTTGGGGATCAACGCCGCAGGTATGCGAGAAACCTCGGACAGGTTGTAAACCCGGAATCGCTCGCTGACAACCTGCTCGGCCATCAGCGTCAGCGACGGCAGTATGCGGCTCTCCCAGTGCTGGTCGAGCCCACAGGGGGAATGCTGCCCCTCACCGTTCTCGTAAAAGCGCCCTAATGACTGGTCCAGGTCAACACCCACCAGCAACACCTGCTCGAACCCCAGGTGATACGCCAGTTGCAGGGCGACATAAACCACTGTCCGGGCATCGAAGTAGCCGCTTGAGAGGTCTTTGCTGAAGGCGATCGACCGCGCCCGCTTGCTCCACAACGCCCTGCTGCAGACATGGGTTGCGCCGTGCCCCCGCAACCCGTCGAGCATGCCGGGGTTGTCGGCTTTATGCAGCGGATAACACTCGGTGTCGGGCGGGATGTCAGCGCCGACGAACTGCTCTGGCCACAGTGCCAAGCGCTGGCTATCGCGCAACGCCAAGGCAAACAGCTCTGGCTGCTGTGTGCGAAAGCTTTTGTCGGTGCAGATGTAAAAGAACGGCTTCACGGCACACGCAGCGGTGAGGGAAACCGAACCATTCATGGCAATCACAGGGAGGTGTGAAAATTCAAGCAGGGGGAACTGTTTGGCAGAAGCGCCCGACGCAAGAATCACCACCGGCCCTTTCTGGGTGTTTCGGCACGCCTCGAAACCTGAGAACGCGCCGCGCTCGGCATCGAGCTGTGACGGAGATATATTCATCGCGCCATCATCGGTTTGGAGTACCTAAAACACAATACCCCTCGGACACCGAACGATCCCTTTTACAAAGCCCTTACACAATCTGACCAACGTCTTGCCGTTCGTTTCACGCGACGACTCTCTTTTATGCATGAGTCGCCTTGCCGGTTACCCCTGGCGGTACTAATACTTAACTCTCTGCCTGGGGAGGCACGAACAATGCAACCAAGATTCGTTATCGTTCCCGCAGTGCCTATCGAAAGGGAATCCTTCCGCGTCGCTGGTCGCTACTACGCAGCTACCGTCTGCGGCGGCTACGACATCTACGACAATCAAGCAAAGGAGCGTCTCAAGCCCAGTTACTCCTGCAAAGAAGATGCGCAGGTGCAATGCCGTCAGATGAATCTGAAAGCCTAGAAGCCATGGGACTGCCAGGGGGCAGGCATCACCTCAATCCAGGCATTCCCGGGCCGCCAGCCGCAGCTTGTTGCCCGAGAGGAAACTGCCTTTGTAGAAAGTCGCCCGGCTGCCCTCACCGGACTCCAACACTTCCAGGACTTCATCGGAAGTCACTGCGCTGGGTGCGGTCAGGCGGTAGCCATGGGAAATGGATTTTTGCGTCGTGAGTGGCGCCAACGCTTGCCACTTGGGCAATACACAGGCGGCATAGACTTCTGGCGATTTGCGGGTCAGCTTGCTGGCTGTTGGCTTTCCTGGGTTTGCACAACCGGCCAGGGTGACGACCAGTGCGTAGCAAAAAGAGATGCGAAAGTTAGGCATTTGCATTTGACTCAAGTGGACAGGATGCATTTTAACCATGGTTTTGCATGACAAAAAGCCCGCGCATCTGGGGCGCGGGCTTTTGTTCTCAGGTTTGCGGCGGGCTGGCTAGGCCTTCGAACACATGAGGGCTGCATCGAGCAGCCGCCCGTGGTCATACCAGGCATCGCGCTGATAGGCCATGAACTGCTGACGCGTGCCGTAGCTGCGCAACTCTACAAGGCCATTGGCTGTGTTGGGGTCAGTACTGTCGACGAACAGACGCACCGAATCACCACTACCCACCTCATAGGTGGTTGCACTCCCATGCATCTCTTCCTTGACGCACCCTAGATAATCCGGCGGGCTCTTCTCGGTGATACCGGAGGTATGATCATGCCCATCCCGAACATCGGGGTTCTGTGCACACCCCGTCATAAAAGTTGCAGCCAACGCTGACATCAGTATTGCGCTTGCGAGCGATCTAGAGTTCTTCACGCGACACACTCCGGCGCCCCCTTCAACAACCCTTTGAAAATAGCTAACGAGCAACGCCCTTTTTCGTTTTTTTGGCCAATCCCATATTAACCCTCAGTCATAACCGAGCAATATTCTTCTTCGCTATAGGGGATGTGGCAGCGCCCTACCCTATTTGCAAGCTGACGGGAACACGCCATGCCGCTTTGCCATTAGCACCGCTCAATCTTGCTCGGCCACCTCACAAACGCCATTTGCACGCCCCTTGCCGGTATACGAGACCCCCACAGACTCATCCGGGTTGACCATGATAGAGACGGTAACCCCATCGCCCTTGGCTTCGTAGTACGCGTCACTGAATTTCTTCAGTTTTGCCTCCTTGGCATTTATGTAGACAGGGCCGCCTTCATCCGCGTGCACTTCGATTCCGCCCGGGCATGTGGCATTCACCAATGGGATGCCTGCGTTGGCCATCCCTGCAACAGAAATCAGAACAACGCCCAGCACTCGCCGCTTCATTCAAACCTCCTGATCCGGTTAACCCTTATATACAGTGATAGACGAAGGCCCTGGAACCGGACCATTGCCGGCCAGAAATGCTTTCGCATCGAGCGGTGAGCATCATGCTCTGCCCGCCTGGCTCTGCACATACTGCTCAGCCATCACTTTGCCTTCGAGTATGGCCTCCGTCGAGGACGAAAATGCCCGACTCACTCGCAGCGTTCTCGAGACGCTGCCGGGCCGGCCGACCTCCACCAGCATTCCGGTCGGTGAGTCAGTGCACGACTCCCACAGAACGTAAATGGATGCCTGGTAACCAAGGTACGAATGCACATAAAGATCATGACTGGTGGACTGAAGGTTCATCTGTTTCTCCAACGGGGCGCCCTGATTGCACCTTTGCTGCAAATACGACTGGTGCGTTCACGCGTGCGTTCCGTTGTCCTCGTCAAGTTACCTGCCCCAGTGAAGCCGGACCAGCGCGTCAGAGTACATCTGTACTCCTGCGCAATCCTTGCTATTTCAAGCAGGTTGCGGGCCTACCCATAGCAGCCAGACCCTCGGTGGCAATTCGGCGTGCACGCCCCACGCCCCACGCCAGCGCTCTGGTCATCGACTCGCCGGGCCTCGAGTCGAACGCCTCCTCGTGAAGCGCGGTACCAGCGGCCGCATAGACGCCGATGAACATCTGCGTAGCGTCTGTGCGCGACAGCCTCACCTGAACATCGATAACCGTGCCGTTATAAAGAGCCTCATCGTGCTCCCGGTGATGCAGGGTCGGGTCCGCCCACAGCCAATAAGTTTCTCCGCGAATTCGCATGCCGCCTCCTCCGACTGATGTCTATTTGGAATGGCCAAATACCACCATAGCGAAGCGGTGCGACCGCACAACCGGTACACGCGCAACTGTGGGCTGAATCGGACCACCGGTTAAATAACCGTTACAAAATCAAGGATTTGTACAACTTCAGGCCGGGCGCGGCAGCTTGATGATCGCCGAGGGCTTTGCAGGGAAAAATTCTGGTGGTTCGCTGCGACGGACAGGAACGACCACAGCTAAGCGCCGTGGCCAACCTTCTCCATCATTTGATAAAGCGAACCTGTGAGTTGATTTTTTCGATCACCGAGCCTTTGCGCTCGTTGAAGCGCAGCTTGTTTTGCTCGAACAGGTTATTACCCTTGGTATCGATGGAGATAATCAACGGGCCAAACTCCCGCACGCGATTGACCCAAAGCGTTTCGGGCATTCCCAAATCTTGCCACTCAGCCCGCTCGATCTCTTCCACCTGGGTTGCGGCGAGTACTGCACAACCGCCGGGGAACACCGCATGCACAGCCTTGTTTTCCAGGCACCCAGTGGTGGTTTCGGGGCCCATGCCGCCCTTGCCGACGATCAGCTTTACGCCAGTCTGCTCAATGAATTCCTTCTCGAACTTTTCCATCCGCATGCTGGTGGTCGGGCCGATGGAAACCATCTCGAAGGTGCCATCGTCTTTCTCGCGCACGATCGGGCCAGCATGAAATATGGCCCCACCGCGCAAGTCGACCGGCAGTTCACGCTTGAGCTCGATCAGGCGACGGTGTGCCACGTCGCGACAGGTGACCAACTGCCCTGTCAGGTAAATCACATCACCAACGTTAAGGTCTGCGAGATCTTCGTCCTTGATCGGGGTGCTGAGGATCTTTTTCACAGAACAACTCCTTCGTGGGACAGAATGTCGTAAGACAGGTCGGCGTTGATACGGATCTTGCCGCGCCGGTGTGCCCAGCAACCAGTGGACACGGCCACGCCAATGGTTGATGGGTGGCGAGCGGACGATTCGATGTTCACGCCCATGACGCTGCTATTGCCGGTCAACCCTTGCGGACCGATACCAATCTCGTTGAGGCCCTCTTCAAGCAACTGCTCCATCAAGGCCGCACTTTCATTGGGGTGGCTGGAGTCCACCGGGCGCAGGATTGCCCGCTTGGACAGACGCGCAGCGGTTTCCACTGATGTTGATACGCCGACGCCAACCAGCAACGGCGGGCACGCGTTGATGCCCCGCGAGGTGATCACATCAAAGACAAATTCGGTGACGCCTTCATATCCTTGACCCGGCATCAACACTTTGGCCGAACCAGGCAGCGTGCAACCGCCACCGGCCATGTACACGTCCACGATTGCATAATCGGCGTTGGGGATGATCTCCCAATCCAGCCATGGAATTTTCGAACCGGTATTGGTACCCGTATTCTTTTCGATAAAGGTCTCTACCGCGTTGTGACGCAGCGGGCCCTTGATAGTGGCTTCCTTGGTGGCGTTCTCGAGGATGCCCTCAAGCTCGCTGAGCAAGGGGAAGCTCGCGCCTGCCGAGATGAAGTACTGGATCACGCCGGTGTCCTGGCAGCTCGGGCGGTCGAGTTTGTCGGCGTAGTCCTGGTTCTCAGCCATTGAGTCATAGACAGCAATGGCGAGCGGGTTAGTTTCCGCGGCCCGCAATTGCGCGGTTTTTTTCTTCACGTCGGTTGGCAGGCGTTTGCCGATATAGGCGGTAAACTTCGCCATCGTCTCGGTAAGCGATAGTACAGCTGACTCTTTATCCATCATTTTCTCCTCACAGCATCACTGGGCTATTCGTGCGGGCTCAAAAGGCCAGCTATTGGTGTTTGCACTGCTCGATTCGATGCACCTGATTGTTGCTCAGTCGAGTCTGGCGCCGCGGCTGGCTGAGTATTCAGGGCCAGGTCCATTTGCTTTTTATCGAGTGCTCCGACCCATTTGGCGATCGCCATGGTGCCAACTGCATTTCCGATCGTATTGGTGATAGCGCGGGCTTCGGACATGAAACGATCCACCCCGAGCAGCAGCACCATGCCGGCTACCGGAATCTTGTCCATCGTCGCCAGGGTGGCTGCCAGTGTGATGAAACCGGACCCGGTGACACCCGCGGAGCCCTTGGAAGTCAGCAACAACACGCCCAGCACGATCAATTGGTCCATTAGGGTCAGAGGCGTGTTGGTAGCTTGGGCGATGAAGATGGCTGCCATGGTGTAGTAGATGCACTGACCATCGGGGTTGAACGTCAGCCCGGACGGAATCACCAGGCCGACTACCGGCTTGGACACCCCTGCCTTTTCAAGTTTGTTCATCAGTTGCGGCACGACCGACTCTGAAGAACTGGTACCCAGGACAGTGAACAGTTCTTCCTTTAGGTACTTGAGAAACTTCCACAGGCTGAAGCCGGACAAGCGAGCGATGAAACCGAGCACGACCACGACAAACAGGAAACAGGTGACATACATAGTCGCCACCAACTTGCCAAGCGATACGATCGAACCCAGACCGTACTTGCCAATGGTGAAAGCCATGGCGCCAAACGCCGCCAGCGGTGCAAGCCGCATGATCATGCCGACAATGTAGAACATGCCGTGGGAGAAAGACTCCAGCACATCGACCATGGGTTTGCCACGCGGCCCCAGATGCGCCAACGCGATACCGAACAAGGTAGAGAACAGCAGAATCGGTAAAATCTGATTCTGTGCAAACGCATCGGTGATACTGGCCGGGATGATTTTCATCAAGAACTCAGTGATACCGTCGCCACCCTGTGCAGCCGAGGTGTAAGTAGCGATGCTAGAGGCGTCGAGGTGCGCCGCATCAATGTTCATTCCGGCGCCTGGCTTGACGAAGTTGACAACCAGCAGGCCCAGGATCAGGGCGAATGTAGAAAGCACTTCAAAGTAGATGAGCGCTCGAGCGCCCACACGGCCGAGCTCCTTCATGTTCTCCATCTTGGCGATGCCCAACACCACCGTGGCGAAAATGATGGGTGCGAATACCATCTTGATCAGCTTGATGAACGCATCGCCAAGCGGTTTCAGGTCAGTGCCGATATCCGGCCAAAAAACACCTAGCAATACACCGGCGGCCACCCCGATCAGTACTTGGACATATAACTTACCCAGAATGCTTTTCATGACAGGACCCCTGAATTTTTATTCTTGTCAGGTAATACCGAGAAGACAGATCAACGACCCGTCTCTCGGCGCATTGTCTAAATTACGGTTCTGTTCAATCAGCGATCAATCAGCGCGATGACCGCATCGGTGATCTGGCGAGTAGTCGCTGTGCCGCCCAGATCAGGGGTGTGCAGGCCACTTTCGGTGACTGCTTCGATGGCCGACATCAACTGCCTGGCGGCAGCCGCCTCACCCAGGTGCTCGAGCATCAATGCCGCTGTCCAGAAGGTCGCAATCGGGTTGGCTACGCCTTTGCCGGTGATGTCGAAGGCAGAACCATGGATAGGTTCGAACATCGAAGGGAATTGACGCGACGGGTTGAGGTTGGCGGTCGGTGCGATGCCCAAGCTGCCAGACAACGCGGCGGCCAGGTCGGACAATATGTCGGCGTGCAGGTTGGTGGCGACAATCACGTCCAGTGTGGACGGTTTTAGGACCATGCGCGTGGTCACTGCGTCAACCAGTTCCTTGTCGATCTTCACATCCGGGAAGTCCTTGGCGACTTCGTAGAAGATCTCGTCCCACAGCACCATGCCATGACGCTGAGCGTTGGACTTGGTCACCATGGTCAGTTGCTTGCGTGGGCGACTCTGTGCCAGCTGGAAAGCAAAACGGTGAATGCGCTCGACACCGGCACGGGTAAATACCGATACCTCGGTAGCCACTTCTTCTGGCAGGCCGCGGTGCACGCGGCCACCATTACCGGAGTACTCACCCTCTGAGTTCTCACGCACGACGACCCAGTCGATCTGGTCGCCGTTATGCAACGGGCTTTTCACGCCCGGCAGTACACGAGCCGGACGCACGTTGGCGAACTGGTCGAAACCCTGGCAAATCGGCAGACGCAGGCCCCATAGGGAAATATGGTCCGGTACATTCAGGGCACCCACGGCACCGAAGAAAATAGCGTCGAAGCTTTTCAACTCCTCCAGCCCACCCTCAGGGATGTAATGGCCATTCTTCAGGTAGCTCTCCGAGCTCCAATCAAAGTCTTTGAAGGAGATTTCGAACCCACATTTTCTTGACAGCGCTTTCAGTACTTCAACGCCTGCGGCAATAACCTCAATACCAATTCCATCGCCTGGGACAGCTGCAATGTTGTACGCATGCATGAGTAGACACCTTCATTTGGATATTCTTGTTTTCCCTGCCGATCACACCAAGGCGACAGGATGTGAGCAGAGTGTAAGCAGAAATCCCAAGGAAATAAGCTACTCAAAATAACTTCAAAAGTTACTTGAGGTTATCAATCATGGGGCACATTCTGTACGAGCCCATCGTCGCTTCGAGCCAGCCATGAATCAGACATTTGACCTTTCGTTTTTCCACCTGCTCGCCACCCAGGGCAGCCTCGCGGCCACGGCACGCGAACTCGGCGTAACCCCCCCGGCAGTGAGCAAACGCCTGGCAGCGCTGGAGGCACGGTTTGGTGTTCGCCTGGTCAACCGCACCACCCGCTCGATGAGCCTGACCTCGGAGGGCGAGCTTTACTTTTCTCACGCTGCGCGCATCCTCACGCAAATCAATGAGGTAGAGCAGATGGTCGTCAGTAGCCGCGCGACGCCCAAAGGCCTTATCCGCGTGAACGCCTCCCTCGGCTTTGGTCGACGGCATATCGGGCCGGCCTTGGCAGCGTTCTTCAGCCGTTATCCGGAGGTGGAAATTCAGCTGAAAATCACCGACCATCCCTTGGATCTGGCAACCCACGGTTTTGACCTCGGGATCCGCTTCGGTACACTGCCGGATGCCGCATTCCACGCCCGCAAGATCGCCTCCAATCGCCGACTGGTGTGCGCCTCGCCGCTTTATCTGGAAAAGCACGGCACGCCGATGCGCCTGTCTGATTTGCAACAGCACAACTGCATCTTCATCCGGCAGAACGAAACGCCTTATGGCGTATGGAGTTTCACCACTGGCAGCCGTACGCAGAACATCAAGGTCCGCGGTGCCCTGGGCTGCAATGACGGGGAGGTGGCCCTGAACTGGGCGTTGGAAGGTTACGGGATACTGATGCGCGCCGAATGGGATATAGCCCGCTATGTACGCAGCGGCCGGTTGCGCCTGGTGCTGGAAGACGAAACACCAACCCGGGCAGATGTCTATGCGGTTTATCCTCAGCAGCTACACCTGTCAGCGCGGTTGCGCAGCCTTATCGACTTTCTCGTGGAGCGCTTCGCTCATATTGATCATGTGGAAGATGCCGAGTGAATGGCAGATGGCCTTGCAGCACCACCGGCTTACCGTTCATGCGTCGGCTTGGATGCCCCTCGATAAACGCAAAAACCCCTTTGTGAAGCGGGCAACTGGCCTTGTCGCCCAGCACCGCTGGCGTTTTACCGTTGACGGTGTGGGTGCCAGCCAGTTGGCATGACAGCACGCTGCCCCCGCTGCTGGTGGGGTCGCCCAGGCAGATGGGACGGTTCATGGCTTGGGTCGCCCGACACTTGGGAGGCCATACTTGAAGGGGTCAGCACCACGGTTGCGCTGGTTCTTCGCTTTGCGTGCCTCATCTGGCGGGCTGATCATCTGCACGGTGAGGCTGCCGTCGCTGCCGGCGTACACCACGGCACTGGCACCGCCGTCGTGGTAGCTGGCGATGGTGGCCAGGTTGATTTCCACCAGCGCGCTGCTGACGCCGGTATTGCCCAGGCGTCGACCGATGTCATAGCCCTCGTCGACATTGCTCACATCCAGGCCTTGGCCGTCGGTATTGAGGCTGTGCAAGGCGTTGGTCAGGGCGATTTCTGCCTCAGCGTTGTTAGTGGTGTCGTAGAACACGCGCACCGGTTTTTGCCCATCGGGCAGCGTGTCGAGGGCCTTGAGCCAACCTGCCTGCAAGGCCTTGGCCTGCAATGCGGGTTTGAGGCGCTTTCCGTGCTCGTCCTGCATGGAAACCTTGATCGGACGGTGCAGGTAGCCCAGCACTGGCGCTGCGTCGAACTCCTTCAACTGGTGTTCGGTCCAGCGCACGGGCAGCCAGGGCGACGGTTCGAAATGGCCTGGGCCGCGGTTATTGAGGGTTTTCCACAAGGTGGGTAGTTGCGATGATCATCTGAGACAACCCGGTGCAGCGAACCGCTCGAAAAACAAAGTTAACCAGGAGTTTTGGGCCAGCACCTCGGTGTATTGCTGGCACATTGGACTATTGATAAGGTGGTTTCATCGTCCGCTTGTCAGATTAATATTGCCTCCAACGTGTCCTGGCAGGTGCGAGGGCGGGCATAACTATCTCATGCAGTGGCCATACTTCGGTGTGTTTCAATCAGACGAAGTACAACCCCTGGATCGGCAAGCGTCGAGATGTCTCCTAACCCCTCATACTCCGCAGCCGCGATCTTGCGCAGGATTCGCCGCATGATCTTTCCCGAGCGGGTCTTGGGCAGCCCTGGCGCCCACTGGATCACGTCCGGCGAGGCAATCGGGCCGATCTCCTTGCGCACCCAGTTCTTCAGCTCCAGGCGCAGCGCCTCGTCCGGCACCTCGCCAACGTTGAGGGTGACATACACGTAGATGCCCTGCCCCTTGATGTCGTGCGGCACGCCCACTACCGCCGCCTCGGCGACTTTCGGGTGCGCGACCATGGCACTCTCGATCTCGGCGGTACCCATGCGGTGGCCGGAAACGTTGAGCACGTCGTCCACCCGGCCGGTGATCCAGTAGTAACCGTCCTCGTCGCGGCGAGCACCGTCACCGGTGAAATACATGCCACGGAAGGTCTTGAAGTAGGTGTCGACGAAACGGTCGTGGTCGCCATACAGCGAACGCGACTGGCCCGGCCACGAGTCGAGGATTACCAGGTTGCCCTCGGCGGCACCTTCGATCAGGTTACCCAGGTTATCCACCAGTGCCGGCACCACACCGAAGAACGGACGGGTCGCCGAGCCCGGCTTGAGCGCCGTGGCGCCGGGCAGCGGGCTGATCAGGACACCACCGGTCTCGGTCTGCCACCAGGTGTCGACGATCGGGCAACGCTGCTTGCCGACAGTCTGGTAGTACCAGTTCCAGGCCTCGGGGTTGATCGGCTCGCCCACCGAGCCCAGCAGGCGCAGGCTCGAACCGTCGGCACCGGCCACGGCGGCCTGGCCCTCGGCCATCATGGCGCGGATCGCGGTCGGCGCGGTGTAGAGGATGTTGACCTTGTGCTTGTCGACGATCTTCGACACCCGGGTGATATCCGGGTAGTTCGGCACGCCTTCGAACAGTAAGGTGGTCGCACCGTTGGCCAGCGGGCCGTAGACGATGTAGCTGTGGCCGGTGACCCAGCCGACGTCGGCGGTGCACCAGTAGGTTTCGCCCGGGCGGTAGTCGAACACCCGCTCATGGGTCAGCGCGGCATACACCAGGTAGCCGCCGGTGGTGTGCAGCACACCCTTGGGCTTGCCGGTGGAGCCGGAGGTGTAGAGGATGAACAGTGGCTCTTCGGCGCCCATTTCCTTCGGCGCACAGTGGCTGGAGGCCACTTTCATCAGGTCTTCGTACCAGATGTCGCGGTGCTGGTGCCAGGCAATGTCGCCACCAGTGCGCTTGCACACGATGATCTTCTGCACGCTGCTGGTTTCCGGGTTGGTCAGCGCCAGGTCGACGTTGGCCTTGAGCGGGGTACGCCGGCCACCGCGCACGCCTTCGTCGGCGGTGATCACGATCTTGGACTTGCAGTCGATGATACGGCCGGCCAGCGCCTCGGGTGAAAAACCGCCGAACACTACCGAATGGATCGCACCGATACGGGCACAGGCGAGCATGGCGACCACGGCCTCGGGGATCATCGGCATATAGATGGTGACCACGTCACCGCGGTGCACATCCTGGCCACGCAGGGCGTTGGCGAACTTGCAGACTTGCTCGTGCAGTTCGCGGTAGGTGATGTTGCGGTGCTCGGAAGGGTCGTCGCCTTCCCAGATGATGGCCAACTGGTCGCCGCGCTCTTCGAGGTGGCGGTCCAGGCAGTTGGAGGAAACGTTCAGAGTGCCGTCGGCGAACCATTTGATATCGACGTGATGGTCGTCGAAGGAGGTCTGCTTGACCTTGGTGAACGGCTTGATCCAGCGGATGCGCTGGGCCTGCTCACGCCAGAAGCCGTCCGGGTTGATCACCGACTGCTGGTACATGGCCTTGTAGGTGGCCTCGTCGGTCAGGGTGGTGGCCGCAACCTCGGGACGAACGGGATACAGTGGAGCCGCACTCATCTGTGTTACCTCGGTGTCAAAATTGTTTTTGTTGGATCAGCTGAAGCTGCACACGAGCTCACGCAAAGCGATCAAATACTGAATCGCCCCAGCAGCCTATCTTGCTCCCCGACATGCTCGACCATGGCCGAGCACTGGTTGGCCTGCTGTTCCGCGCTACCGGAAACTTCAACGCTGATATCGCGGATCGTTGTGGTATTCCGGTTTATTTCCTCGGTCGTAGCACTCTGCTGTTCAGCCGCCGCAGCGATCTGCAGGTTCATCTCGTTTATCCGGTTGATCGCTTCCCGTATGCGTTCAAGCATCCCGTTAGCAGCGATCGCGTCTTGCGCCGTTTTGCTGGCTGTGTCCCGGCTGAATTGCATACGTGATTGCGCTTGTTTAACGCCCGACTGCAACTGGTCGATCATCTGGCGTATCTCCTGAGTGGAGTGCTGGGTTCTCGACGCAAGCGACCACACCTCATCGGCAACCACGGCAAAGCCGCGCCCGGATTCGCCCGCGCATGCCGCTTCGATGGCGGCGTTGAGCGCGAGCAGATTGGTTTGATCGGCGATGCTGGTAATCACCGAGAGAATCGACTCAATGTTCTGGCTGAGCAGGGACAACTCATTGATGGCACAGCCGGTAGCGTCCATTTCCTCTGCCAGACGCAGAATTGCGTTGGTCGAGCGCGAAACAAGGGCAACGCCGTTGACAGTCTGCTCATCAGCGGTCACCGCCGCCTGCGCATTGCCGGCGACCTCTTCCGCGGTGGAAGCCATCTCCTGCATGGCCGTGGCCAATTGCTCCAGTTCCTGCAGTTTCGTCTGCACGCGGTCGGCCGTCTGGCTGGCCTCCACCGAGGCCACCGTCGTGCTTTCACGCACGTGCTGGGCACTGCTCACCACATCGCCAATGAGCGTCCGGAGATTTTGCAAAAACCGGTTGAACTGTGCCGAAACCAGCGATATTTCATCGTTGCCGGTAACGGGCAGCTCACGGGTTAGGTCGCCTTGCCCGTCATTGATGTCTATCAACGAGTCTTTCAGGCGGTCCAGTGGACGCAGCAACATTTTCACCCAGACCCCGAGGAGCAATAGGCTGATCAACACGCCAAGGCCGGTGCCGACAACCGCGCGCCAGCCCAGCACACGGGCAGCGGCCATCACCACCCCTTCATCCAGAACGATGCCAATGTACCAGTCCATGCCCTTGAGTTGGCTAAGGGGAATGAAAGCGACGAGAAGGGTCTTGCCGTCGTGGTTGATCTCGCGCAGCTTGCTCTCAAGAGGCGGAAGATCACCGGCAAAAACCTCACCGTAGGACTTGCCATTCAGTTTGGTTTGCGGGTGCGAAATAATGTTGCCGTCCTTGCTTAGCAGAAAGGCATAGCCGGCACCACCGAAGTCTAGGGTGTTTATAGCGTCTGCTACCGCCTTCAAATGAATCTGCCCGCCGAACACGCCGATAGTCTGGCCAACATCACTGACCTTGCTCACCGCAGATATCAGAATCTCGCCGGTGGTGGAATCGGGGTAGGGCTCAGTAAACACGGCATGATTGGCAGCTTTACCCACCCCATACCATGGCCGCGTACGCCCATCATAATCAGCCTGGGGGTTCCAGGAAGCGCTGGTAATCAGCGGCTTTCCGGTGGAATCGTAGGCGCCGAAGACAATTTTGAATTCTGTGTTGAGCACCGGCGAATCGAGAACGCGTTGAGTGGCCTCGGGACTGTACTGGCTATTGATGGCCTGGCCAGCCAGATCAATCAACAGCAATTTGCCATTGAGCCAGTTCTCAATCTGCCTGGCCATGGTATTGCTGGTTTCCGCGATGTTCGCCTCTACCTGCTCGCGCAACAGTTCGCGCACTTGAGTAATCTGCAGCAGCGACAACAGGCCAGTGGTGACGAACAGCACACAGGCGGCCACAAGACTTACCTTGTAACGGATCTTCATCAAGAACTCCAACGAGGCGGGCTGATCGCATTGCCCGCGCCCGGCAGCGCGTGCGAATGGCTGCCGAGAGCGCTTACCAAGGGATTAGAAGAAGCCGAGCGGATTGATGTCGTAGCTGACCAGCAGGTTCTTGGTTTGCTGATAATGATCGAGCATCATTTTGTGGGTTTCGCGACCGACGCCAGACTTTTTGTAGCCACCGAACGCGGCGTGAGCCGGGTACAGGTGGTAGCAGTTGGTCCATACGCGGCCCGCTTTGATGCCCCGGCCCATGCGGTAGGCGCGGTTGATGTCGCGGGTCCACAGGCCTGCACCAAGGCCAAACTCGGTGTCGTTGGCAATCGCCAGGGCTTCCGCTTCGTCCTTAAAGGTAGTGACGCCGACGACCGGGCCAAAGATCTCCTCTTGGAACACACGCATTTTGTTGTGGCCCTTGAGCAGGGTCGGCTGGATGTAATAACCCGCCGACAAGCCGCCCTCGAGCTTCTCCACCGTGCCGCCAGCAAGCAGTTCAGCGCCTTCCTGTTCGGCGATTTCCAAATAGGAAAGGATCTTGTCGAACTGCTGCTCGGACGCTTGGGCGCCGACCATGGTGTCGGTGTCCAGCGGATCGCCGCGCTTGATCTGGTTGATCTTCTTCAACACTTCAGCCATGAACGCCGGGTAGATCGACTCTTGAACCAAAGCTCGCGATGGGCAGGTGCACACCTCGCCCTGGTTGAAGAATGCCAGCACCAGGCCTTCGGCGGCTTTTTCAATAAAACTCGGCTCAGCCTGCATGATGTCTTCAAAGAAGATATTCGGCGACTTGCCGCCCAGCTCTACCGTAGAAGGAATGATGTTCTCGGCAGCACATTTCATGATGTGCGAGCCCACTGGGGTAGAACCGGTGAAAGCGATCTTGGCAATGCGCTTGCTGGTGGCCAGTGCCTCACCGGCTTCACGGCCGAAACCATGCACGATATTGAGCACGCCAGGCGGCAGTAGGTCGCCAATCACTTCTAGCAGGACAGTGATGCCCAGCGGCGTTTGCTCCGCCGGCTTGAGCACGATGCAGTTACCCGCAGCCAGGGCGGGTGCCAGTTTCCAGGCAGCCATCAGGATGGGGAAGTTCCACGGGATGATCTGTCCGACTACTCCGAGCGGCTCGTGAATGTGGTAAGCCACGGTGTTACCGTCGATCTCAGCAGCACTGCCCTCTTGGGCGCGTAGGCAACCGGCGAAGTATCGGAAGTGGTCGGCGGCCAACGGAATATCGGCGTTGAGCGTTTCGCGGATCGGCTTGCCATTGTCCCAGGTTTCAGTAATGGCCAGCAGCTCAAGATTCTGTTCGATGCGATCGGCAATTTTTAACAGTATGGTCGAGCGTGTCAAAACCGACGCACGCCCCCAAGCATCTGCAGCGGCATGCGCCGCATCCAGAGCGCTTTCGACATCGTCAGCGCCAGAGCGCGGAAACTCGGCAATCGGCCGGCCATTGACCGGAGACGTGGTAGTGAAATATTCAGCGTTGATCGGACCGACGAACTCGCCGTTGATAAAGTTGCCGTAGCGAAGCTTGAAGGAAACCTTGGAACCTTCAGTACCGGGATGTGCGTAGCGCATTATTGTTTCCTAGTTATTGTATTTAGCTGGAGGAGCCTGGGACGGGGCGTGTCAGGTAAAACTTCCGCCTGGATTAGCGGGTGGCCCACCGCCATCGCGTTGGTGCCGCTATAGAGTTATCAGGTGTTGGCTCAAGCTCAAATCGATTATTCGAAGGGCTTGAACGGCTGGAGCGATACGACGGCAAAAGGGTGCGAGCTACTGGACCGGTGGCTGGGCGCTCTCCTCAAACAGTTCGGAAATCATCGGCCGGTTGCGACGGGTTTGCAGGCAGCAGAGGTAATAGCTGATGGTAAAAGGTTGTTCGACAAAGGCGATCGCCTTGGTCCCGGGCCGATCTGCATACTCCACTGATGATACGAATCCCACCCCGATGCCATGAACGACCGCATGAACAATAGCTTCTCGACTGTTTAGCTGCATCGTGCAGTTAAGTTTTACGTCATGAGCCGCGCAGCCCTCCTCCACTAATTGCCTTGTGCGCGAACCCTCCTCCCGTAGTACTACAGGTTGGCCAACAATATCTTTTACACTTACTACGTCCTGGCTTGCCCACGGGTGGTCATCTCGCACTACCGCCAGAATCGGACAGGTCCGATACAACTGGGTACTAAGGCGAGGGTCAAACTCGGACAACGCCAATATGGCAATATCAATATCAAAGTTATACAGCCGGTCAAGCGTTCCCGTTTCCGTTGTGAACGAAGTTTCCAATTCTACGTCTGGATGCTTCTGCATCAGCGAATAGGTGAGGCTCATGGCAATCGGCGGTGAAACGGCACCAATCCGCAACATCCCGTGCTTGCGCTGACGAAAACTCTGCAACAACTGGATCGCTTCATCTTCCTGCCCAAACAAGCCCTGCGTTATATCGTATAGCATATGTCCGGAAGCACTTAGCTCGATATATCGGCCGCGCCGGTGAAACAGCTCTACGGAAAATTTTTTCTCCAGTGCGCTGACTTGCTCACTGATGGTAGATTGGCCCACGCTCAAGTATTCCGACGCCAGGGTAAAACTTCCTGTACGTGCGACAGCATGAAACGAACGTAGCCATTTATGATACTGATACATGTTTAATCTCTTTGTTAGAGCATCTGATCGTCAATCCAAAAGGCATATACCCGCAAGGGCCAGATGATAGGGTCCTTGCCTATAGCATAGACCGTTTTTCTGATTAAAAAGAGGTCGCCGACCATCCACGTATTTTCTACGAGGGGGGATTGGCACGCAAAGGGTCGACGACCTAGAGGGAAACGTTTGTTTTACAGCAGCACGCGGCCAATGCATGCAAAGCAGAATCGACAGCCCATAATTTAGAAATTTATCACATAACTGGCGATCACCCGGTTTTCATCGCCACTGTCCGCATAGTTTGAACGATTGGTCGCGTTTCGCCACCGAAGCGAAAAATTCTTCAGTGGACCGGATTGAACAACGTAGATGATATCGGTGCTGCGCTCCCACTCATGCCCCTCTTCATCCAGGGCTCGCAACGCGGCAGACTTGGATGTCTTGATGTTGGTCGGGTCAACGCCGTCACCCTTGACATAACGCAAGTTGAACGTCAGGCCAGGGATACCCAGTGCAGCGAAGTCGTACCCGTACCCCGCGTAGATAGCCTGTTCATTGGCCAACGAGAAGGTGCTCACTAGCATTTCGGCAAACAGGTAGGTATCGGTACCGGAAATATAGGGAAACGCAGTATCGCCAGAGCTCTTTTGATAACCACCGCTCAGGGTGTGCCCAGCAATGGTGTAGCCCATGTTGCTACTGAATGTGCGGTTCTCCACCTCGCCGACAAGCTTGCGTCCGGTTTCACGAGCGTCAAAGTAGCGGGCTTCGACAAAGGCTTTACCTGCGCCTAGCGGCGTGTGGAACTTTATCCCCAGATAGTCCCGGCGAACAATATCATCAAGCTCACTCAGATGATAAGAAAGTGTCAGGTTGGGGAGCACCTGATAGTCCAGGCCACCATAGGAATAGTGGTCACCAGTTACTGCAGCGTAACCTCCAAACTGGGAGGTCAATGTGAGATCATCGGAACTGGATGAATCTCGCTGCTTAACTGAGTCGACCTGTCCCGCCGTAACGTTCAGGCCGGTAATGTCCTTAGAGACAAGATGGGCACCATTAAATACCTGGGGCAACAAGCGGCTATTGTTCGACGACAACAGTGGCAGTACCGGATTCAACCCACCAATACGCAACTCTGATTGCGCAAAGCGTGCCTTGGCGGTTACTGCCAGCTTTGAATAATCATCTTCAGCGCGTTTCTCGGACCCACGCGGCAGCAAACCTGTGCCGGTGCGGGCTGGGCTGGAATCAAGTTTCAACCCGAGCATCCCGATCGCGTCGACACCAAAACCAACCGTACCATCGGTAAAACCCGACTGTAGGTTCAGGATAAAACCTTGAGCCCACTCCTCGCGCTTTGATTGACTCGGAGCACCATCGCGAAAGTCGCGGCTGTAATAAAAATTTCGCAGCTCCAGTGAACCTTTACTGTCACCGATAAAGTCCGCGAAGGCGCTAGATGCACATGGCACCAGGGTTATGCACGCTGCGGTTTTCAGGTAGTGATGAGGTCTTGTTTTCATTATTGTTTGATCTCTACGTTGAGTAATACACCCAAGCACACGGGTGCGCTGGTGGCAGCCCATACAATCAGGTTTCGGCGAACAAACGGTTGAGTAAGGCAAATAAAGATTTTCGGCGTTCACAAGCATGTTAGTTGCTGCATTACATCTACAGCCAGGTCAAACACGTGATAATAATTTAGAACACGCGCCGCAGCACGCATGCGGTATTTTATTGTTCAGCGGGCGATTGATAATCACAGGGAAAGTGGCTTCGGACAATCCACCCTGGGCACATTACCGGTGCCATGCAAACCCTCCAGATTTGTTCAAGATTGGTTCAACCCCGTCGATGGCGCCGATCCTTGCCATGATGGCTTCTGGACTGGCGTTGCCACGGCACTCGGTTTTTCATGCAAGGTGCAGGGGCGTGCGGCTTCTGCGGAAAAACTGATTTGGCCAGGGCCGGCAGTTAGGCCTTTGCCCAGCTGTCGACGCCATTTTTCTTCGGCGTTGACGGACACCACAGTGGCGCCGGCGTGAGCAAAGCCGGCAAGAACGGTGTCGCAACGCAGCAATTCCGGGCCGGCCTTCACCACAGGTCGCCACGTCTCGATATCCAGATAGTAGTTACCGGAAATGCCGTGTTTGGGCGGAGGTCTCCCCGTGATGATAGACATGTTGCTTGTGCAGGTGAATAAAGATATCAAACCATTAACCGCCCTGGAAAAGCCTTGTTTGATAAAGTTTTGAATGCCGGGTATCGAGGCCTGTCCGAGACAACGCTGTAAGTAACTCTGATCGCTGCCATCGATGCAAATAACGACAATCGGTCGCTTTGGCCAGCTATATTTGGTTCCATTGACACTTACAGCATTGGTCATGTGAATGTCCTTCTGTAAAATGCTGCCTGCTGCTGCCAGGAGCAGAAGCAGGCAGCGCCCTGCGAACTAATTCACACTTAGCTCGATTGTGGCATTTCACCGCGTTCCAGACGCTTGTTGATGTCTTCGATCACTGCCGGCAGGTCGGCGATGGTGTCGATCAGGTAGTGCGGACGCGAGCCTTCGAACATCTTGACAATACGCGCGCGCTCTTCTGCCAGGACCTCCAAAGACAAGGATTTGTATTGGTCATAGGTCAAGCCGAGAGCGTTACCCGAACAGGTCAGCGCCACCGTCCACATGCCTGCGCTGCGACCTTCGAGGATACCTGGCCAGGTGTCGTCAACCTTCACGCAGGCCGCGACGTCGTCGATACCTAAGGCGATCACGTTAGCCAGCGCTTGTGCGGGATAAGGACGACCGTTCGGCACTTCGTCGGTAGCTACCACATGGTCAGTGACATAGCCGTTCTCACGGGCCAGATCGACGACCTTCTGCATGACCACCGCGGGATAACCGGAGCACGAACCGATTTTCAGACCTTTGCTACGCAGCGTGGCGATGGCATCCAGAGCGCCTGGAATCAATGCCGAGTGCACCGCAATCTTTTCGATCTGCAGCGGCATGAAGCGCTCATAGATGGCGGTCACGTCGTCGTCAGTCGGAGTACGTCCGAAGGCCGCGCGATAACGTTCGGCAATTTCCGGCACATCGCAAAGAGTACGGATATGATCCCATTTGCCCATGCCCATTGGGCCACGGGCTTCTTCAAGAGTAACTGCAACACCGAACTCGCCAAAGGCTTCGACAAAAATCTGAGTCGGCGCGAAAGAGCCGAAATCTACAACAGTGCCAGCCCAGTCCAGAACGACAGCTTTAAGTTGATTCGGTTGTTCGTAGTTCATATTGATACTCCACTTAGTTTTTAATGATCAACCCCGAAGATCATTAGCCATGCTACAGGGCTGTATACAGGTTTTAACGCAATAGCTGTTCAGCACTCGCATCACTGAAAAGTTTTCAATCAGTGATCGTTGACGACAAATGCGCAGACAGCATAAGTAGTACTCAATATGTAGCGGCTCATCGATAAAGCTCACCGGACATGCTCCGGGTAACGCGATATATTCCACAACAGAGACGAAACCGATACCAATGTTTTGCATGATCGCGTGAGTTATCGCCTCACGACTGTTCAATTGCATCACGCAGTTGAGTGTTACACCGTGCTGCTGGCAATAGTCTTCGAGCCGCTGCCGGGTCCGCGATTGTGATACGCGCAACACCAGCGCCCGTCGCGGTGGAAAAGCTCCACCGCGAATTTCTCCTCAAGAGCACCGACTTGTTCGCTTACAGTCGGCCGACCGACGCTGAGGTACTCAGCGGCGAGGGCGAAACTGCCCGTACTTGCCACGGTATGGAAGGAGCGGAACCACTCATTGTGTTGATACATATGAGGCGCCTAGATAAGCGAGTCAGCGTACAAGTTGCAAGCTTCAGCGCCGGATGAACAGGGCTACGGTTGCGCTGGAAAGACAGGCCGCAGTCACTACGATAAAGATCAGCGAAGTGTTACCGGTGCTGTCGAGCATTGAACCAATTAGCGGCTCTGCCAAGCCTGCGAACAGGTAGGAAGAAAAGTTCATGATCCCGGTGGCTGTGCCAGCACGTTTGGCACCGACTAGATCAGGGCACAGTGCCCAGAAGCTGGAAGCAGGGCCGTAGACGAAGAAGCCGCAAAGGAACAGGGCTACCAGACCAATACCGCTGTGGGAAGGCAGACTCCACATCCACAGGCTGGTTGCAGCGCCGAGGAACATGTAGAGCATGATCGCCAGATAACGCTTGGAGCCAAACAGCTTGTCGGATACCCAACCATTGCTCAGTGCACCGACTGCCATGCCTACCGGCAATGCAACGGTGATCCATTTAGGGTCGATGAAGCCGTCACCATGTTTCCAGTCAGCGCCCATGAAGTGCACCGGCACCCAGACGATCAAGCCATAGCGGGCGGCGTTCTGGAAGCCAAGGGATACAGCCGCAATAATCAGACGGAAGTTTTTCAGCACAGCTTTGTAACGCTGCGCCGAAGTTTCCACTTCACCGTCGGCAACTTCGTGGTCCTTATCGCCAGCATTGGCCACACCGGTGTCGGCAAGTGGTTCAAAGCCGAGGTCCTGCGGACGTTCACGAGCGACCAGGTAGAACAGGATGCCACCTGCCAGCATCAACAATACTGGCAGCCGGAAGATCCACCGCCACTCGAGCTGGAAGACCTCCAGGACAACGATCGAGGTGATGTACGACAGTACCGATGCACAGCCGGCGGCGAATACATAGAAGCCATAGACCTTGCCGCGTTCGCCGGCGCTCCACCAGTTCGACAGCAAGCGGCTACCCGGCGCCCAGCCCAAAGCTTGGAAGTAACCGTTGATACCCCATGGCAGGATCAGGCTGGCGAGGCCGCCGGCGAAACTGGTTACCCAGTTGGCGCCACAGGACAGTACCGCGCCCAGACTCATGATGCGCCGGCCGCCGAACTTATCGGCGAGATTGCCATTAATGGCCTGACCGATGGCATACGCCCACAGCATGACGGCCGATGCCCAGCCCAGGGTTTCTTTGGTAAAACCAAACTCAGCCTGAATGCCGGGGATGGCAAAACCGAAGGTTTGTCGCCCGGTATAGAAGAATAGGTAGCACAACATAGCAGCCAATAGCATGCGCCATTGAGCCACGCGGAAGGATGACGTCGGCACTGCAAGAGCGGACAGGGTGTCGGCACGATTCATGATGTTTTCCTTTTTGTTCGTTCCCACCAGCCGTTAACAGGCGGGGGTGGCACTCTTTTTTGGTGCATCAGGAAACCGCTGCAACAAACGCCGCAGCTAATGGAAATTCGTTCCTAGGCGGCTTGAGCGCCGATGAAGTTCTTGCCTCGCGCGCCTTGCATGGCAAACGCGATAATTTCTTCCGCCTCCTTGGCCGACACGCCATAGTCGGTAAACTCGGTCTTTACCTGCAAAGCGTGAAGGAACGCACGCAGTTGCGACTGCGCGGTACTGAGGTCGCTGCCAAATACTTGTTGCAGGGTACGGTCGCGCGCTTCATCCCGGCCCCAGGCCAAGCCCAGGACCAGCGGCAGTGTGAAGGAACAGGCGATGCCATGAGGTAGCCCATAACGCAGGGTCATTTCGTAAGAAATGGAGTGGGCAAGTGCCGTTTTGGTATTAGAGAAAGCCATACCAGCCTTAAGCGCAGCCAGCGCCATGCGCGAACGCAACTCCTTATTGGAGAGATCGCGATAGAGCTGCGGCAAGCACTCAAGGATGTCGTGGATGGCGGAAATGGCGAAGTTATCCGAGACTGGATTGGCATTGACATTCCAAATCGATTCCAGCGCATGAGACAACGCGTCTAAGCCGGTTGAGACAGTAACGCCAGCCGGCACGGTCAACATCAATTCTGGGTCAACGATAGCAACCTTGGGCCAGGTGCAGTCCAGGTGCAGCGAGTACTTCTTCTGGCTCGCGTTATCCCAGATCGTCGCCCACGGGGTTACTTCACTGCCAGTTCCCGCGGTAGTAGGTACTGCGATAAGTGCCTTAGTCCAAGCAGGCACGAAAGGCTTACCTGTTGCCAGCAATCGCAGCAACTCATCAAAGGTGCCGCTTTCGGTGCCTACGATCAACGCTTTCGCAGTGTCAATGGCGCTACCCCCACCAACGGCGATTACGGTTTCACAGTCTGCAGCCTCGCGCCAGAAGCGCTCATAAGTGCCGCGCAACTGAGCCACATCTGGGTTAGGCTGCACATCTTCGATGAGGTATACCAAGCGATCGCCCAGCAGACCCTGAATACGTTCCAAGAGACCCAGGCTACGAGCTTCCGGAAAAATGACCAGCGCGACTTTTTGATGGTCTGTGAGGGAAACCAGTTCCTTCAGGCTGCCATAGCCGTAGCGCGTATCGACCGGGTTGTGGAAACGAGCAGTCATGACGACTCCTTGGTTTTATTGTTGTTGGAAGGTGTGGTCATATTCAGCGCCACGGTTATATAGCTCAAATCGATTGTTTGAAGGTCGCTATCGGCTCAACCGATTACATGGTGCAGCCCTAGCTGCGCGGCTTCCGGAAACGTTACTAAAGCGACTTTGCTTGGGCACAGCTCGGCGATGCGTGCCAGCGCCGAATACGGTCGAGACAGGATTGTGGAAACCGGCACGCATAGGCAGTTCCTTGTTGTTGGTGGGGAGCGGAAAAATCAGTGACGAGCCGAGCCCTGGATGGCTTGGCGCAGGCGGCTGGAAAGCAGGTCGGCGAGCACCACCATCAAGGTAATCAGCAGAATACAGGTGGCGGTTTCCTGGTACTTGAACAGCTTCAGGCTGCTTACCAGCTCAAAGCCGACGCCACCCGCGCCGACCATGCCCAGCACCGTCGCCGAGCGTAGGTTGACCTCGAAGCGGTACAGCACCACCGCAATCCAGGCTGTAATCACTTGCGGTAATACACCGAAGACAATCACCTGCAGCGGTCGAGCGCCCGTTGCCTGCAATGCCTCGATCGGGCCCTGGTCGATTTCCTCGATACTTTCCGCGAAGAACTTACCGAGCATGCCCACACCGTGCAGCGCTAGGGCCAGCACGCCAGGGAACGGGCCTAGGCCCACCGCGGAAACGAACACAAGCGCCAGGATCAGTTCGTTAATGCTACGAATCACGTTGAGCAGTTGCCGGGTGCCCTGATACAGCCAACGCTTGTCGTGAAGGTTGCGCGCGGCAAGCAAGCCCAGCGGGATGGCACCGATAATCCCCAGCAGGGTGCCCCAGAGCGCGATCTGCAGGGTTTCCAGCGCTGGACGCCAGAGGTTTGGGAGGATACTCAGGTCCGGCGGCAGCGAGCGGCCGAGAAAGTCGCCAATCTGCGGCAGGCCGCTGGCCAGCTCGCCCCAGCTCAATTGCGCACCTTCGGCGCTCCAATGCAGCACGCAAAGGACCACTGCCAGCAATACAGCGCTGACCAGCCACCCGCGTGATGTCGTCGGCGTACGCACCAGCCATTGGTGAGTTCGTGGATTCATGTTCAGGCCCTCGTGCCAGCCGCGATGACAGGATGTTCAGCCACTGGGGAATCGCCTGCCTGACGAGGCCCGCCACTGTGGTAGATGCGCTGCAGTGCGGCGTCATCCAGGGTCTGCGCCGGGCCGTCGAATACCAGACGGCCACTGGCCAGGCCCACGATGCGGTCGCCGAATGCCCGTGCCAAGTCCACTTGGTGCAAATTGCACACCACCGTGATGCCAAGTGTGCGGGTTGCCTCGCGCAGATAACGCATGACCAGGTGTGCCGTGTTTGGGTCTAGGCTGGCCACCGGTTCGTCAGCCAGGATCACCTCCGGACGCTGGGCCAGCGCCCGGGCGATGCCGACGCGCTGCAGTTGCCCGCCTGATAGCGAATCTGCGCGCGCACCGGCCTTGTCGCTCAGTTCGACGCGGCTCAGGCAATCACGGGCCAGCTCTATGTCCTCTCGACGAAAGAGCTGCAGCAGCGAGGCCAGTGTGCTGCAGTGGGCCAGGCGTCCGGTCAGCACGTTCTTCAACACTGAAAGGCGCGGCACCACGTTGTGGTGCTGGAAGATCATCGCTACGCGCCGGCGCAGTTCGCGCTGCTGTGAAGCTTGCATGGCGTCCACCCCGCCGACTTCCAGCACGCCACTGTCAGCGTGAGCCAGACGGTTGATACAGCGCAACAAGGTGGACTTGCCGGCACCGGATTGGCCGAGGATCACCACGAACTCGCCTGCCGCGACCTGCAGGTCGATACCGCGTAATACCGGATTGTCGGCATAGCCCTTGACCAATTGCTGGATGCGGATCATTTCAGCCTCCGCAAGTCGAGGTCGAGCACCTTGGCGGTATCACGAACCACGTCATAGGCCGCGTCGCTGGTGGGCTGAAACCCGTCGAGCATGCCCTGGTCGCCCCATGGGACATCCTTGATCGCAGCGAATGCATTGCGCAATTTGGCCTGCAACTCAGGATCGAGGCCTTTGCGCCAGACCATCGGCGACTCGGGAATGTCCGGCGAGGTCCACACCACGTGGAAGTCCTGCTGCTTGACCTGTCCGTTGTGCGCCGCGCTCGCGAGGATGCGATCGGCCACCGCTGCGGCGTCCACTTTGCGGTTTTCCACCGCGAGGATGCTCGCGTCGTGGGATCCAGAGAAAATCACCCGTGAGAAAAGCGTTTTAGGGTCGTGGCCAGCCTGCTCCAGGCCCGCCTTGGGAAACAGGTGCCCCGAAGCCGAGCTGGGGTCGACAAAGGCGAATGTCTTGCCGTGCAGGTCTTGCAGGCTGCGGATGCCACTGTCGTTACGGGCGATGATCAGGCTGTGATAGGCGCTGCTGCCGGTTTTACGGGTCACGGCCACGGCAAACGCCTCGGCATCAGCCATCTGCTTAGCCAGCACATAAGAGAACGGCCCCAGGTAGGCAACATCCAATTTGCCCGCACGCAGGGCTTCGATCACGCCGTTGTAGTCTGTGGCAACGAAGGGTTTGACCGGCATGCCCAAGCGCTGCTCAAGCTGGTCGAGCACCAACTGGCTGCTTTTGATCATCGCTTGAGAGTCTTCGGAAGGTATCAGGCCGACGGTCAGGATCTCCTGGGCCTGTACGGCTGAAGTAAACATCAGAGGCAGCAGGATAAAGCGGGCAGAACGGCACAGGCTGGCAAAAGAGATCATGGCGTCACCGCAGGGTTGTTTTTGGTGAGGCCAAAGCTAGGGCTGTCATGTGACAGTCAACGCATCAGTTCAATATGGTTTTCGAGCGCTTTCCATTCAAAGGATCTATAGATGTCATCTGCCCGACTGCGTACGTTTCTTGCCGTTGCCCGCCATGCCAGCTTCAGCGCTGGAGCGAGAGCCATCGGCCTGAGCCAGCCGACAGCCACCAATCAGGTTCAGGCCCTGGAACGCGAATTCAACGTCGAGCTGTTCCACCGGCGCGGACGGCGTATCGAACTGACCACAGTGGGCCGTGCATTGCTGCCCATCGCCGGTCAACTGGCGCTGCTAGAAGCCGAAGCTGCCAACCTGCTGCGCGATGCTGGCAAGCTCAACCGCGGGCAACTGCGCATCGGCGCGGTCGGCCCGTTCCATGTGATCGAAATGGTTGACCGTTACCAGGCCCAGTATCCGCAGATCGATGTCTCTATTCGTGTCGGCAACTCAGCCTCAGTGCTGGCCGATCTGGAAAACTACGTGAGCGACATCGGTGTACTGGCGGGGCTGCAGGACGATCCTGCATTCGTCGCCCAGCGCTACGCGCGTCATCCGGTCATTCTCTTCGCCCATGTCGACCACCCGTTTGCCCGGCATGATGAGGTGCCGCTGCAAGCCCTGCAGGGGCAGCCTCTTCTACGTCGCGAGCAAGGATCGACCACCCGATTGGCACTGGAACAGGCTCTGGCCGAGGCTGACGTCAGCCCACGAATTGCCATGGAAATCGGCAGCCGCGAAGCATTACGCGAAGCGGTCATTCGTAAGCTCGGCATCGGCGCAGTGTCGGAAGCGGAATACATTGCCGACCCGAGCCTGAAAGTCATCCGCATCGCTGGCGACGCAGTTTTCACTGAAACCTATTTGTATTACTTAGCCGAGCGTCGCAGCAGTCGAGTCATCGACTCCTTCCTATCGATTGCCTTGCAGTGAAAGTGGAAAGTTGGCGCTCCATCGACTTCAGTGCCACTGTGCCACTGTGCCATTAGCATGACGTCTTAACGTCCAAGGCGAGTGCAGGACGTTCCGGGCATCGAACCCCTATCGGTTTTCCAAGGCAGGTGGTCGAGCCGAGACAGTGGTGACGGGCACGTTTTTCAAAGGACTTTGGCCGGGGGGGAGAGCCTTGGCGCCGGCCAAAGGCTGGTTCGAATGGATACCCGATCCAGCGGAGCCGAAGCGCAAGCAGCCGTACTACATTACCAGCGCTGATGGAGGGCCACTCTACTTCGCAGCGCTCGCTGAGGTGCATCAGAGCATTGAGCCGGATGAGCGCGATGGGTTCGTTATCATCACCGCAACTGCGGACGAGGGCCTGATCGACATCCACGACCGAAAGCCCTTGGTGTTGACCCCTGAGCTTGCCCGGGAATGGATCGCCCCAAGCACATCACCAGAGCGGGCTTCGGCGATCGTGGAACAGGGCTGCAGGCCGGCAGCGGACTTTCGTTGGTTTCCAGTAGACAAGGCGGTGGGCAATGTCAGGAATGAGGGTGCATCGTTGGTTGCACCGATAAACAGCGAAGACCGGCAGGGTCAGCTAGAGTTTTGATATGTTCAAGCACCGTGAGATAACGATCATGCTAAAACAAGAAGCAGACGACGTGATTGAGCGTATCAGGGACGATCTGAAAAGGCATGGTGTGCTGATCGGCTACGATCCAGAGTTTACCACTGCCGATTTCGGTTGCGACCTGGACCACCACGTCGCTCAGGTCAGAGAGGATCCGGAAAACCGCGTCGTGTGTATCGTGATACATGACGAAGGCTTGTGGGCACAGCTCAGGCAGGGGTCCGTTTATCGCTGCGTCGTCAGTGAATGTAAAGGGAAGCTGTTCGGCATGCCGATTACCATTGACCCTCAAACGGATGCGTCGTACACCATTCAGTACAAGCCCTGAAGTGTCTGCAGGGTAGTCAGCCAGCCAGGGTCACCCTCTGCCTGCCAGGTAGAACACCCCTCCGGCGAGCGTCGTTAAGACGATGCCGTCGAATACATCGCCAAAAGCGGCTTTATCTGTGAGCCAAGCGTCGATCTGCGCGGCCAGAAAGAAGACCGCGATGAATAAAACGGCGCCCGCGATGCGCCAATGCCGCCGCACCTATGCGACAATACCCTCAATGTCTGGTCTCAACCCCACATTTATCGCCCAACAGCTCGGGCATGGCGTGCAGATGCTCTCATCGACTTATGCGCGCTGGATTAACTCGTCCAACGACTGGCAGGAGCGGGAAACGCTCCAGATTGGTCCAAAATTGGTCCGCAGCTGCGAAGAAGCCACGTAAGTTATTGATAGGTAAGCTCCTTGATCTCCACCGCTAACATCACCATGCAGTTCGGCTCCAAGCCCCTGTTCGAAAACGTCTCGGTCAAATTCAACAACGGCAACCGCTATGGCCTGATCGGCGCCAACGGTTGTGGCAAGTCGACCTTCATGAAGATCCTCGGCGGCGACCTAGAGCCTTCCGGTGGTCAGGTCATGCTCGAGCCGAACACCCGCCTGGGCAAGCTGCGTCAGGACCAGTTCGCCTACGAGGAATTCACCGTTATCGACACGGTGATCATGGGCCACGCCCAGCTGTGGAAGGTCAAGGCCGAGCGTGACCGTATCTACTCGCTGCCGGAAATGACCGAAGAAGACGGCATGGCCGTCGCCGAGCTGGAAACCGAATTCGCCGAAATGGACGGCTACACCGCCGAATCGCGCGCCGGTGAACTGCTGCTGGGCCTGGGTATTCCGCTGGAACAGCACTTTGGCCCGATGAGTGAAGTGGCCCCGGGCTGGAAACTGCGCGTACTGCTGGCCCAGGCGCTGTTCTCCGACCCGGACGTGCTGCTGCTCGACGAACCGACCAACCACCTGGACATCAACACCATCCGCTGGCTGGAAACGATTCTGACGGCGCGTAACAGCACCATGATCATCATTTCCCACGACCGGCACTTCCTGAACAGCGTGTGCACTCACATGGCTGACCTGGACTACGGTGAGCTGCGCCTGTTCCCGGGCAACTACGACGAGTACATGACCGCGGCCACCCAGTCGCGCGAGCAGTTGCTGTCGGACAACGCCAAGAAAAAAGCCCAGATCGCTGAACTGCAGACCTTTGTCAGCCGCTTCTCGGCCAACGCCTCCAAAGCCAAGCAGGCAACCTCGCGTGCCAAGCAGATCGACAAGATCCAGCTGGCCGAGGTCAAGCCTTCGAGCCGGGTCAGCCCGTTCATCCGTTTCGAGCAGACCAAGAAGCTGCACCGCCAGGCTGTCGTCGTGGAAAAAATGGCCAAGGCCTTCGACGACAAGGTGCTGTTCAAGAATTTCGACATCACTGTCGAAGCCGGCGAGCGCGTAGCGATCATCGGCCCCAACGGTATCGGCAAGACCACCCTGCTGCGCACCCTGGTCGGCGAGATGACGCCGGATGCAGGCTCGGTGAAGTGGACCGACAGCGCCGAAGTGGGCTACTACGCTCAGGACCATGCGCACGATTTCGAAGACGACATGACCCTGTTCGACTGGATGGGCCAGTGGACCTCGGGTGAGCAGGTCATCCGTGGCACCTTGGGGCGCATGCTGTTCTCCAACGACGAGATCCTCAAGTCGGTCAAGGTGATTTCCGGTGGTGAACAGGGCCGCATGCTGTTCGGCAAGCTGATCCTGCAGAAGCCGAACGTGCTGGTGATGGACGAACCCACCAACCACCTGGATATGGAGTCGATCGAGGCGCTGAACCTGGCGCTGGAAAACTACCCGGGCACTTTGCTGTTCGTCAGCCATGACCGCGAGTTCGTGTCGTCGTTGGCGACCCGCATCATCGAACTGTCGCCGGACGGTGTGGTGGACTTCAGCGGCACCTATGACGACTACCTGCGCAGCCAGGGTGTGCTGGTCTGAAGTCGCTAGCCGGCCTGGCCCTTTGAGGTGACCAGGCCGGCCTCTTTATATGGCGACCACGCTCCACAGGTACTACGCAGTAACTGTGGAGCGGTTTCCCTTTGAATAACTCGTTAGCCTGCTTTCATTTCCTTCGCGCAACGGCCATGATGGGGCCACGCCCACCGCCCACCGCCCGCCCGCGAACGAGCCAATGACCGCGCCACAGCCCGCCCCCGCCAGCAGCAACGCCTCCATCACCCTGCAGATCCTCTCGATCGTTTTCTACACCTTCATCGCGTTCCTCTGCATCGGCCTGCCGATCGCGGTGCTGCCCAGCTATGTACACGACCAACTGGGCTTCGGTGCGGTGATTGCCGGGGTAACCATCGGCCTGCAGTACCTGGCTACCCTGCTCAGCCGGCCTTTCGCAGGCCGTGTGGCCGATACGCTGGGCGGCAAGCAAGCGATCCGCTACGGTTTGCTGGGCATCGCGGCCTGTGGAATATTGACGCTGGCCTCGGCCTGGACCTTGAATGCGCCCTTGCTGAGCCTGGCGCTGCTGCTTGGCGGGCGCGTGCTGCTCGGGCTTGCACAGGGCCTGATTGGCGTTGCCACCCTGAGCTGGGGTATCAGCCAGGTGGGGCCTGAACATACGGCCAGGGTCATATCCTGGAACGGCATCGCGTCATATGGTGCCATCGCCATCGGGGCCCCCGTTGGCGTGCTCGCAGTCGATAGCCTGAATTTCAGCGTGCTCGGCCCAGCCTTGATACTGCTCGCCGCCCTGGCAATGCTGGTGCTGCGCAAACGCCCGGACGTGGTGGTGGTGCGCGGTGAGCGCCTGCCGTTCTGGTCTGCGTTCAGCCGTGTGGCGCCTTGCGGCCTTGGGCTGACCCTGGCTTCGATCGGCTATGGCACCCTGACCACCTTCGTCACACTTTACTATCTGGAACGTGGATGGGCAGGCGCCGCTTTGTGCCTGAGTGCCTTCGGTGTGTGTTTCATCATTTCGCGGCTGTTGTTCGTCAACGCCGTCAACCGCTTTGGCGGTTACAACGTGGCGGTTGCCTGCATGGCCACAGAAGTGCTCGGCCTGAGCCTGTTGTGGCTTGCGCCCTCCCCGCTCTGGGCGCTGGTGGGGGCCGGCCTCACCGGTTTCGGCCTGTCGCTGGTGTACCCAGCCTTGGGCGTTGAAGCCATCAAGCAGGTGCCCAGCAGCAGCCGGGGTGCCGGGCTGGGGGCCTATGCGGTGTTCTTCGACATGGCATTGGCCATCGCCGGCCCGGTCATGGGCGCAGTGGCGGCACACCTTGGCTATGCGTCGATATTCTGCGTCGCGGCCCTGCTGGCCCTCACTGGGGTTGGCCTGACGTTGTTGCTGGCGCGGCGCAGCCGTCGCGGCTGAGCGTTACCCATGAAAAACGGCCGCCGCGCAAGCGACAGCCGTTCGTTTAATACAAGTTGTTCATGCCGTGGCGAACAGCTCACTGGCAATCTGCGCCTGAGCAGCATCGATGGCTTTGCTGCGGTGCTCCGGGCCATAGGCCAGGCCGTGGGCGCGAACGATCTCCAGGTCGGTGATGCCGATGAAGCCCAGGAACACCTTGAGGAAGTCTTCGTGGCCCGCGCCGGTCGGCTGGCCAGCGTGCAGGCCGCCAGCGGTGGAAACCAGTACTACTTTCTTGTCACCGCACAGGCCTTCAGGGCCTGCCTCGGTGTAGCGGAAGGTCTTGCCGGCCACTGCAACGCGGTCGATCCAGGCCTTGAGCTGGGTCGGTACAGTGAAGTTGTACATCGGCGCACCAATCACCACGGCGTCGGCGGCAAGAAACTCGTCCAGCGTTTCGGCGCTGAGCTTGGCTTCGAAGGCAAGGGCTGCATCGCGAACGTCTTCCGGCGTGCCGGCTGCAACCAGGGTGGCAGCAGAGAAGTGGGCAATGGCGTCGGCGGCGAGGTCACGATAGACCACTTCGATGCTCGGGTCAGCGGCTTTCCAGGCCTGGACCACTTCACGGCTCAGTTGGCGCGAGGCGGAATTGTCGCCCAGGATGCTCGAATCGATGTGCAACAGTTTCATGGGACTCTCCTGTGAATGAAGACCGCAGCATTGGGCGATCACGATGGAGAGAATCCTACCGGACCGTCGAATAGCTGAAAAGCCAGCAAAAATGCGTTAGTTTGTCCCACAGATAGAACAGTGAGACAGCCCTCATGCAAGACCTCAACGATCTCTTCTACTTCGTTCGCGTAGTCGAAGCCGGTGGCTTCGCCGCCGCCGGGCGCCAGCTGGGCATCCCCAAGTCGCGTCTGTCGCGGCGCATCGCCGAACTGGAAGAGCGGTTGGGCACGCGGTTGCTGCAGCGCACCACGCGCCAACTGAAGCTCACCGCGGTGGGTGAACGCTATCTGCACCATTGCCAGGCCATGCTGCTGGAAGCCGAGGCCGCTGACGAGGCGGTGGCCAGCATGAGCAGCGAGCCGCGGGGGCGCTTGCGGGTGTCCTGCCCGGTAGCGTTGGCCCATGCGTTCCTGCCGGACGTCATCAGCCGATTTCTGGAGCTGTACCCCCAGGTGCAACTGGACATGGTGTTGCTCAATCGCCGTGTCGACCTGATTTCCGAAGGCATCGACGTTGCCCTGCGCGTGCGAGAGCTGGGCGACGAAGACCCGGCGCTGGTCACGCGCCGGCTGCGCCAGGCGCAGATGCAACTGGTGGCCGCGCCCGGCTTTGCCGATCATGTCCGTGAGCCGTCCGAGCTGGCCTCCTTACCGGTACTGGGCGCTGCTGAAGCAGACAGGCTGGTGCATTTGCGCCTGCTGGGGCCCAATGGTCGCCAACAGGAAATCGCCCTGGAGCCACGGTTGGCCATCGATGATTTTGTGGTGCGCAATGCCGCCGTACGTGCCGGGCTGGGATTTACTGCGTTGCCGAGCATGTTCTGCGAGCATGAACTCGAACGCGGCGAGCTGGTGCGGCTGCTGCCGGACTGGTCGCTGCCGGGGGGCTATCTGCAGGCGGTTTACCCGCATCGGCGTGGGTTGCTGCCTGCAGTACGGGTATGGATCGATCATCTGGCAGCATCGTTCGAAGCGTGTGGAGACCGTTATGTCTAGACAGACCATGACCGAGGAACAGGTGGCGGCGTTCTGCCTGGCGCTGCCCGGCGCACGGGAAGACTACAAGTGGGGCGGAATCCGGGTATTTTCGGTTGCCGGTAACAAGATGTTCGCAGTACTCGACCTGGCGGGGGCTGGCTTGTCGTTCAAGGTGGCCGATGAGCTGTTTCTGGGCTACTGCGACAGGCCAGGCGTGCGCCCGGCACCGTATCTGGCACGGGCGCGGTGGATCAGCATGGCGCCGCCCTACCCCATGGGCCGGGAAGAATTGTGTGACCTGCTGCAGCGCTCGCACCAGTTGGTGGTGCGGCGGCTGGCGAAGCGCTTGCAGGTGGGCCTGCTGATGTGAGGGCCCGCGAAGGGCAGTAAGAGGCCATCACCCCAGAGACAGTACATGCCCACCCAGAAACAGGTGATCAACCCAGAACACCTGGTGCAGCAATACAATCGCCCAGAACACTATCTGGTATGAAGCCTTGCGGGTCTTGTGCCGGTAAAGCTGCTGGGCGATCAGCGCACCTGGCCAGCCACCCAGTAGCTCACTGGCATGCAGTACCTTCTCTGGCGTGCGCCAGGCCTGGGTACGGGCCTGCTGCTTATCCTGCCAATACAGCAGAACTGTAACCAGGCTTACAGCGGGATAAATCGCCAACGGCAGCCATGACTGCCCGCTCCAGGCCATCTGCGCCGCGCCCGCCAGCGGCAGCAGGCACAGCACCCCAAGCATCAGCAGCTTGAGGCGTACATTGCGTACGCCCTCTACCTTGCGCGCAGCATGCCGTTCTGCCGTTTGTGTCCGAGCCATATCAGCCGTGCGCCGTCGACCAGTCGACCCAGCCGAACTGCCAGGTGGCCAGGATCAGCAAACCGAAGGCTATGCGGTACCAGGCGAAGGCCGCATAACTGTGGTTGGCGATGAACTTGAGCAGGCCGCGCACTGCGATCATGGCGAAGATGAACGAAGTCACGAAGCCAATCGCGAACACTGGCAGATCGCTCGGCTGGAACAGGTCACGGTATTTGTAACCCGAGTACACTGCCGCACCGACCATGGTCGGCATTGCCAGGAAAAACGAGAACTCGGTGGCTGCCTTGCGCGACAGGCCGAACAGCAGGCCGCCGATGATGGTCGAGCCGGAGCGCGAGGTGCCCGGGATCATCGCCAGACACTGCACGAACCCGATCTTCAAGGCATGCGACCAGCGCATGTCATCGACGTGGTCGACCGCCACGCTGTGGGTGCGGCGCTCGGCCCAGAGCATGATCACACCGCCGATCACCAGCGCCGTCGCCACGGTGATCGGGTTGAACAGATATTCATGGATCAGGTCGGCGAACAGCACCCCCAGCACCACCGCCGGCATGAACGCCAGCAGCAGGTTGGCGGTGAAACGCCGCGCCGCCGGCTGGCTTTTCAGCCCGAACACCACATCGAGGATCTTGCGCCGAAACTCCCATACCACCGCCAGGATGGCCGCCAACTGAATGATGATGTTGAAGGCCATGGCCCGTTCGCCACCAAAGCCGATCAGGTCAGCAACGATGATCTGGTGACCGGTACTGGAGATCGGCAAAAATTCTGTCAGTCCTTCGACCACGCCCAAGATGATTGCCTGAAAGGCAGTCCAAAAATCCATCATTCCCCCGGTTGGAGCGCTGCTGCTTGCAGGCCCCTTGTTCTTGATTTGCTTGTGATTGCCGCATGCGGCGCGGCCTTTTTACAGCGTCAGTTGGGACCCGTGCCAGTAGAAAAGTTCACGTGGCCTAAAGGTTTCATCTCGCGCGGCCGAAATCCTAGCAGAGCGGCTTTGCAAAGGCTTGCCCGGCATGCGGTATCACAGCCATTAACTAGCACTTAGCCATTAGTCGGGTTTGGCCAAGCGCCAAAGCATGCTTGGATGCACCTTCATAAAAAGAACAATGCGGGAGTGCCGTTCATGAAGACCTTGAGGTCAATGTCGATCAGCCGCCGTTTGTGGCTGATACTGCTGGTTGCAGTGGCAATGCTGGTGATGCTCGGCCTGCTGATGCTGCGTCAGATCCATGGCGACCTGTACCAGGCCAAGGCGGAAAAAACCCGCCATGTGGTGCAGACCGCTGCGGGCGTGCTGGCGTATTACCAAGGCCTGGAGGCCGCAGGCACGCTCAGCCGCGATGCGGCCCAGCAACAAGCCCTGCAGGTGGTGCGCGCGCTGCGCTACGACCAGAACGACTACTTCTGGATCAACGACCTGGCGCCGAAAATGATCATGCACCCGGCCAACCCCAAGCTCGATGGCCAGGACCTCTCCGCCATTCGCGATCCTGACGGTTTCGCCGTATTCAACGAAATGGCTGCCCTCGCCCGCAGCCAGGGCGCAGGCCCGGTCAATTACCGCTGGCCCAAGCCTGGTGCCAGCGAACCGGTGGCCAAGACTTCTTATATTCAGCTGTTCAAGCCATGGGGCTGGATCATCGGCTCTGGCGTGTACATCGATGATGTGCAGGCTGAATTCGCCCGCCAGTTGCGCCATGCCTCGCTGGTGGGCCTGGGTATCGCCCTGCTGATGGCTCTGGTGGTCATGCTCATCGCCCGCAGCATCGCGCGCCCGTTGCAGGAAGCGGTACAGGCGATGGGCAACATCGCCAGCGGCGAAAGCGACCTGACCCGACGCCTGGATACCCATGGCCGTGACGAAATCACCCACTTGGGCGAGCACTTCAACCGTTTCAACGGCAAGTTGCAGCGTGTGGTCGGCCAACTGCAGGGCGCGGCGCACTCGTTGGCGCAGTCCGCCGGGCATGTCGGTGACAATGCCGGTGCCGCGCAACAACGCAGCGCACAGCAATCGATGCAGATGGACCAGGTGGCAACAGCGGTCAACGAGGTGACCTACGCGGTGCAGGACGTGGCCAAGACCGCGGAGCAGGCTGCAGGCGAAATGCGCGCAGCGCAGCAGCAGGTGGAGCACGGGCAGCAAGCGATCCATGGCAGCCTGCAGCAGATCGACCGGCTTTCGGCAACTATCGAGCAGGCGGTACAAGTGATCCGTGACCTCGCCGGGCACAGCACGAAGATCGGCGGGGTGCTGGAGGTGATACGCTCGATCGCCGAACAGACCAACCTGCTGGCCCTCAATGCGGCCATCGAAGCGGCCCGCGCCGGCGAGCAGGGCCGTGGCTTCGCGGTGGTGGCTGATGAGGTGCGGCTGCTGGCCCAGCGCAGCGCGCAATCGACGGCAGAGATACACACCATGATCGAGCACCTGCAAGGTCAATCGGACGCCGCGGTCAAGGCCATCGACACCAGCAGCGAAGCTTCGCGCCAGACAGTCGAGCAAGCCCGGGAGGCCGGCTCCAGCCTGGACGCCATCAGCCAGGCGCTGCACAACCTCACCGTGCTCAATGCCACCATTGCCAGCGCGACCTTGCAGCAGTCGCATGTGGTTGAGGAGATCAATCGCAATGTGCTGGACACCGCCGGGTTGTCGCAACAGACCGCCGATGCAGCGCGCCAGTCCAGTGATGCCGGCGTGGCGCTGGGGCGCCTGAGCGAAGAGTTGGAGCAACTGCTGCGCCAGTTCCGGGTATGAGGACACTCGTGGGAGCCGGCCCGTCGGTTCCCACTGGCATGCGCCAGCACGTGCTGCTGGCCTTCTACTCCTTCCTGCGCCCACACGCTACAATCGCGCCCCTTACCCTCTCCAAGGATCGCCGATGTCCGGCCTCGAACTCATCGCCGCCGTGCTTGGCGTCACTGCCGTCTGGCTCACCGTCAAACAAAACGCCTGGTGCTGGCCTATCGGCCTGGTGATGGTGCTCATTTATGGCTGGCTGTTCTTTGAGGTGAAGCTGTACTCAGGGATGCTGCTGCAACTGGCCTACGCCGGTTTGCAGTTGTACGGCTGGTGGCAATGGAAACGACCAGACCGGGTAGAGGACGCACGCGCAGTGTCGCGCCTGCCCGTGAAGGCTGTGTTCACCGGGCTGGCAGCGGGCCTGGTGCTCAGCGTTGCCCTTGGCGCAGCCATGGCCCACTGGACCGACGCCGCTCTGCCTTGGCTGGACGCTACGCTGACGGGCTTGAGCCTGGTCGCGCAACTGTGGATGGCGCAAAAACGCCTGCAGTGCTGGCCACTTTGGTTGGTGGTCGACCTGTTCTATGTTGGCCAGTACCTGCACCAGCAACTGTATTTCACGGCGGGCTTCTTTGCCGTGCTGACCCTCATCGCCGTGCGTGGCTGGCTGGAATGGGGCCGTGATCCGGCGTTGCAACCAAGCAAGGTGCAACCATGAAGGTCCTGGTACTGTGCGGCCCGGAGTCCAGCGGCAAAAGCTGGCTTAGCGGCGAAATCCAGGCGCACTTTGGCGGTGTGGTGGTCAGCGAGTACGTGCGGCATTTCATCGACCAGCACTGCCGCGACACCTGCTACGCCGATATCACCCCCATCGCCCGCGGCCAGTTGGCCTGGGAAGACCAGGCCCGGGAGATGGCGCCGCCGTTGCTGATCCTCGATACCCACCTGCTCAGCAATATGCTCTGGAGCCAAGCGCTGTTCCAGGATTGCCCACCCTGGCTTGAACAGGCCTTGCTTGCACGCCACTACGACCTGCATCTGCTGCTCAGTCCGCAAGGGGTTGACTGGGTTGCCGATGGCCAGCGCAGCCAGCCCGACCTGGCTGACCGCCAGGCATTCTTCGATGACAGCCTGCAATGGCTGCAACGCCATCGGCAAAGGCTGCAAATCATTGATGGCCACTGGCCCCAGCGTAGCGCCTCAGCATTACGTGCCGTGCAACAGTTGCTGCTGGGCACAGCGCCGCACTGCCCCACCGAGTGTTAAACCGGTGATACACCACGCTGGGCGTTGACCCCCGTATTTGCGCACTTCCCCACCAATTGCGGGGGAGTGTCAAGCAGGTGAGACATTGTTGAAAAGAGCGCTGCAGGCAATGTGCATAGCGTGCAAAACGGCGAGCGGCGGCAAATCTGTCTCAGCGCTGATACAACAACTTCCAGCCGCTCCCAGCTAGATTCTGCAAGCCACTGAATTCAAAGCCTTATCCAAAAGCGGCACGCCTCCTGCTCTCCTCCTCGCAACGCTGAACTAGGCCAGCGCTCGAAGAAGGAATCGCCGTCGTGAGCACACTGGATAAAGGCATTACCCGCCTCTTGCTTGTCGGTTGCGTACTGGGGGCAAGCATGGCGCTGCCGGTCCAGGCCGACAACGGCATCATCGTCATCACCCGCGATGTACAACCTCGGATGGCGATACGTGCGCCACTGGCGCCTGACCCCAACCCCACTACCGCCAACGCCAACCCATCCGCATACGTGCTCAAACAGAGCAACGAATTGAGCGATGGCGACTTCGCCAACATCACCAGTGGCACGGGAATCTCTTCGCTGATCACCCAGCAGACCGACAACCTGGGCGGCAACATCAGCAACCAGAACCAGCTACCGAACCTGGCAGCAGGCCGTGGCACAGGCTCGGGCAACGGTATTTCCAACATGGTCAACTCAAGTGTTCAGCGTGGCCTCGCCCCTCTGCAGATCCTTACCGGAGGCAAATGAGATGAGGCAGACGCTGTCTATCATGGCCGTGTTGTTCAGTGCATCGGCCCTCGCCCAATCCCCCGTTCCTGTGCTCAACAATGCCACCATCGACAGCTCCGGCGCGCAATACCAAGGCAACTTCAGCGTAAACCAGGCCGCCGGCGACCGGCAGCAACAGGCCAATGCCCGGGCTTTTGCGATGGGCCACGGGGCAGATGCAACCACGCAGATTCGCCAACGCCAGCAGTCGATCATCGACCCCAACATGGGAGCCACCGCCAGCATTCAGGGCGACGCCTTCAGCCATGGCAGCGGCGCTCTTGGCGTCAACCAGAGCGCAGGCGCCAGCACCCAGCAGGCCAATGCCCTGCGCATCAGCATCAGTACACAACCGCAAAGCATCGATGACAGCGTCCTGTTGCAGCAGAACGTGGCGCTGATCAACAGCTCCGATCCAACTGATACCTCACCCGGCTATCGCCAGGTCACTACCGGTGACCAGGCATTCACCGGTAGTCGCGGGGTCATCCAGCTGAATCAGAGCGCCGGGGTGGGCAACCAGACGGCAAACACCCTGAGCGTACGGGTCGCGAACTGACCCAAACAGGTGAGAACAACACTTAACCTAAAAAGACGGAGAAACACCATGAAACCCTCGATGGCAATCAAGCCTCTGGTTTTCGCAATTGCTGCGGTCATGGCTGTTGCTGCACAAGCGGATCAGAACGACAGGCGTGGCAACGGCCACAACCACAACTACACACCACCGGCAAAAGCCGTGTACACCAGTGCCACTGCTGAAGCGACCGACATTCAGAGAAGCACTAACAACAGCATCCGCAACGAAGGCACCATCAACGAAGCCGAGATGAGCAGCTCCGGTACTGGCGCAAGTGGCAACGTGGGCGTCAACGTGGCAGCCGGTAACGGCAACCAGCAGGACAACGCCGCGGCCATCGCCAACACGTCGTCCGACAATGCCGACATCGACAACAGCTTCGTCTTCGGCACAGCCACCGCAACCGCCGATGTTGTCCAGCGCAGCAACAATAACACCGTCAACAACTGGTCGACCCAAAGCTCTGCGGTCATGAGCGGCTCGGCCGATGGCAGCAGCGGCAACATTGGTATCAACGTGGCTGGCGGCGACCTGAACCAGCAGAAAAATACCATGGCCATTGCCAACAACAGTGCCGGTATCGGTAACTCGACCGCCACCGCTTCGGCCGATCAGAATGGCCCTGGCCTGGAAGTCAACAACCGCGCCGACCGTACCTATACCGTCGATACGTTGACCTTCACCACCAGCAAGAGCGGGTCGTCCTCGCGTAGCGGCTCGTTCGATGCGAGCGTCGACAAGAGCTCCAGCTCGAGCTTCAGCGTGGCTGGCTCCAACAGCAGCAGCGCCAGCGGTTCGAAGAGCAGCAGCTCCAGCGGCTCTAGCAGCATGAGCGCCAGCGGCTCCAACAGCAGCAGCGCCAGTGGCACCAACAGCATGGCTGCCAGCGGCTCCAGCGGTTGGGATGCCAGTGGTTCGGCCAGCCGGGACCACAGCTCTTCGTCTAGCGCTTCGCTGAACGCCTCGCTCGATGCCAGCATTGAGGGCAGCGCCTCTTCCTCCGAAACGTTTGGCCGCTTCGAGCGTTCTCGCAGCTCCGACTTCGATGCATCGCTCAACGCATCGCTTGACGCCTCGGTGGACAAGTCGCATGACTCGGCCAGCAACTCGTCGTTCGACAAGTCCTACAACTCGTCCTTCGACAAGGCGTATGACTCTTCGTATGACCGTACCCGTGACTCGTCCTATGACAAGTCTCGCGATACCGCCTACGAGAAGGCACACGATTCGGCATGGGAAAAAGCGAGCGCTTCGGCCTACGAGAAAGCTGGCGAAAAAGCGTCGGAATCTTCGGACAGCATCTCGAAGAGCTTCAGCGAGTCTAGCGAGTTTGCGCTGAGCAACACCGTGTCGTTCCAAGTGCTGACCCCGACCGGCTGGGCCAACCCTGTGACCAACACCGCGACCCTGAGTGGTTCGGTCAATGGTGGCAGCGGCAACCTGGGCGTCAACGTGGCAGCAGGTGTGGGCAACCAGCAAAGCAACTCGCTGGCCATCTCCAACACCTCGATGTAACAACTGCGGCCTGGAGGCCCCCTTCGGGGGGCCTCTTTCTAACAAGAAAAAGCAGGGGGCGTCGAACATGCGCATGATCGCCTTGGCAGTGTTGCTGAGCATGGCCGGTGTCAGCGAAGCAGCCCAGATGCCATTGTCCGTGCTACCGGGTGGCGCGGTGATCTACAAACCCATCCAGAGCATCCGCGAGCGCAAGTTCGCTGACCTGGTACAGCAAAAAACCGACTTCAGTTGCGGCGCCGCATCTCTGGCAACCATCCTGCGCCAGGCCTACTGGCTTGACGTCGACGAACAACACGTGATCGAGGGGATGCTGGCACACGCTGACCAGGATCTGGTCCGCACCCAAGGCTTCTCGATGCTCGACATGAAGCGCTACGTGGAAAGCCTGGGCATGCGTGCCCGCGGCTACCGGGTAGCCCCGGACACCTTGCACAGTATCCGCATACCGGTAGTCGTGCTGCTGGACATCCGCGGCTACAAGCACTTCGTGGTGATGCAAAAAGTCGATAAAGGCTGGGTATACGTCGGCGACCCGGTACTAGGGCACAAGCGCTTCAAGATCGATGACTTCGTCAAAGGCTGGAACGGCATCATCTTCGCCGTCATCGGCCAAGGGTACGACAAGAACAATATCCTGCTCGATCCGCCGCTGCCGCTGAGCGCCAAGAACCGTGTCAGCAACTTCACCCCGGTGCAGGACGCCGAGCTGATGGACTTCGGCTTCATCCAAAGCGATTTCTTCTAATGACAATGGGCAAGACGCTCCGGGAGCATCCCATGAAGACTTCAATCTGGCTGGCCGCCATTTGCCTGGCCGCCAGCCTTCCGACACAGGCAGAAACGTTCAAACCGATCGAGCTGAAGGATCAGGAACTGGCCAACCTGCGCGGGCGGTACGTTATGCCTGGGCGCATCGTCAGCTTTGGCATCGTCATGACCAGTACCTGGCAGAACGCCAACGGTGAAGTGATTGGTGCAACCTCCGCGATGCAGATCCAGCAGTCGACCATTAAGCCGCAGTTCTATGTGTCGATGATCAATGAAAAAGGTACAGGCAGGCCGCAATCGGGCAGCGCCGGCACCGGTACCGTCACCGGCGGCGGTGGCCTGAACAGTACCGAAGGCGTAACCCAGGTCGTGCGTGCTGCCGGCGATTACAACACCGCCCATAACAATGTCGACATCAATGTCACCAAGGCCAACGAAGCGTCAGCGGCACAACCCCAAGGCCAGGCCCTGGCCGCAGGTACCACGCTGGTCGGTGCCAATGGCGCAGGCTCGCTGAGCGTTACCTCCAGTGGCCGCGGCGTGCAGCTGAACATCATCGCCAGCAACAACCAGGGCAACACCGTGCAGCGCCTGGGTCAGGGTGGCCTTATGCAGAACACTACCCTGCTCGGCACCAGCAACCGCGTCAGCAACCTGACGTCGCTCAATGTGGTGCTGCGTGATGCGCCCACAGCCGGATCGATGGCCCCAAACCTTGATCAGCTCAAAGGCCTTCGTAATCTCGGATACTGATCTACGCTCAGTCTCATCGTATGTAGTCAGAAGGGACGGCTAACCCATGCACCGTTTGTTGACGTTCAGAGCTATCGTTTGTTTGACAACCTTGGCCCCGGCCACTCTGCTACAGGCGGCAACCGACCCACAGGTCGAAACTCTCAAACAGGAACTGATGGCGCTCAAAGAGCGCTATGAAGCCCAACAGAATGCACTGATGGTACTGGAACAACGCCTGCGCCAGGTGGAGGAGGCGCCGCGAGCGCCAGCGCCCAAACGCCTGACAAAGTCCCCCGCCGAGGGCGTCAAGGGTGGGCAGACCGTGGCATCGGGCGCTCCCGGGACCACCGGCAGTTCCTATGGCCAATCGCTGCAGGACGACTCGGAACCTGCGCAAAGTGTGTCCAACCTGTACGACGAAGCCAGCGGTTTCTTCGGCGGCGGCAAGTTCAGTGTCGAAACCGGGCTGACCTACACCCACTACGACACGCGCGCCTTGACCCTTAACGGCTTCCTCGCCCTCGATTCGATCTTCCTCGGCAACATCAACATCGACCGCATCAAGGCAGACAACTGGACGCTGGACCTGACGGCACGCTACAACGTCGATCAGCGCTGGCAGTTCGACATAAACGTTCCCATTGTCTACCGCGAATCGACCTACTCTTCCGGCGGTGCGGGGGGTGCTGCCGGTGTCAGCTCCGATGGTACCGTTACCCGCGACCCCGCCCTCGGTGATATCAACGTCGGCGTGGCCTACAAGTTCCTGGATGAGTCGGAGAACTGGCCCGACGCAGTCGCCACATTACGCATCAAGGCGCCCACCGGCGACGACCCCTATGGCATCAAACTCATCCCGGTCGCCGGTAATGACAACCTGGCTGTCCCTGAGGACCTGCCGACCGGCAACGGTGTCTGGGCGATCACGCCCGGCATCTCGCTGGTCAAGACCTTCGACCCGGCCGTGCTGTTCGCCAGCCTGTCCTACACCTACAACATGGAGGACTCGTTCAGCGACATCAGCCCCACGGTCAACACCAAGGTGCCTGGTGACGTGAAACTCGGCGACTCTTGGCAGATCGGCGGCGGTATTGCGTTTGCCTTGAACGAAAAAATGAGCATGTCGTTCTCGGTCACCGATCAGTTCTCGAGCAAGAGCAAGATCAAACCCGACGGTGGTGACTGGCAGTCAATCACCAACAGCGACTACAACGCGGCGAACTTCAACATCGGCATGACCTTCGCGGCCTCCAACAACCTGACCATCGTCCCGAACCTTGCCATCGGCCTGACCGATGATGCCCCTGACTTTTCCTTCAGCCTGAAGTTCCCTTACTACTTCTGACGTCACTGTAACCGGGCTCCCGGCGGGCCCGGCTTTTGGTAACCAACCCTTAAGTCAGCCGCTTTCATGACCCCACCCTGCTATGATTGCCCATACATTTGTGACGTTTTAACGGCAATCAAGGAAAGTTTTCGTGAAAAACCCGCACGGCCATCCGCATACCCGGCTCGTAGCCCTTGCGACCCTGGTAATAGTGATACCCCTGGCTGCGCGCACCCTGCTGGGTTGGTCCAACCCGCTTGGCTATCTTTCGGACCTTGCCTTGGGCAGCCTGCTGGTGCTGCTGTTGTACCGCAGGCCCTGGTGGCTGGCCACGCCCGTGCTGCTGGCGTGGGCTGCATTGTGGGTCGCTTCGGCAGAGCTGGTCAGTGCAGTGGGCCGGCTGCCTACCAGTGCCGACCTGAGTTACCTGTTCGATACACAATTCATGGAAAACTCCACCGACGGCGGGCTTGCCCATGCCTGGCTGCCGTGGGTCATGGGCGCTGGCTTGCTGGTTTGGGCGCGCTCTGCCTGGCGCAGCCGCACAACGCCTGACGCACCGCTGGGCCCCAAGGCGCTGGCCATACCGTTGACGTTGTTTGGTTTGCACTGGGGCGCTCAGCATCTGGCGCCGTCCGACGCCGATCAGTGGCGCCAGTACAACCTTCCCCATCAGCTCCTTTCCGTCGGCGTCGGTACGCTGCAGCACAAGGCACTGAGCTGGGCCGGGCAAACGCAACCGATCACCCCCCTTCCCACTGCCGGCCTGACCCAGTCAGACCTGAACGGCCAGAAGTTGCCAAGCGGGCGTGCCCGCAACCTGCTGGTGATCACCCTCGAAGGCATCCCCGGCGCCTACGTGCGGCCCAATCGTCAGGCCCTGCACAGCCGTTTTGATGAAAACCTGATGCCCAACCTCAGCCGCTGGGCAGAGCGTGGGATGAACACGCCAGACTACGTATTGCATACCCACCAGACCATTCGTGGCCTGTATGCGATGCTTTGCGGTGATTACGACAAGCTGGCCAACGGTACCCCAAAGGGCATGGAACTGCTCACCCAGCATCAGCGCAACCAGGCTTGCCTGCCAGCCCAGTTGCGTCAGGCCGGCTTCACCACGCATTACCTGCAAGGCGCTGGCCTGCGCTTCATGGCCAAGGACCGCATCATGCCGCACATCGGTTTCGACTCGGTGCACGGCCTGGAATGGTTCAGCAACGAGAACTACCTGCAATTCCCCTGGGGCAAGGATGACCGCGCGTTCTTCGAGGGCGCGCTGGACTACGTGGGCCAGCTCAGGCAACAGGACCGCCCCTGGATGCTTACCCTGCTGACCGTGGGTACCCACCAGCCATACTCGGCGCCCGCTCAATACCTGGAGCGGCATGACACAGCCAAGCAGGCTGCGGTGGCTTATCTGGATGACGCAATCGGTGCATTTCTCGACAACCTCGAACGCCAAGGCGTGCTTAAAGATACGCTGGTCGTAATAACCTCCGACGAGTCCCACGGTATCGACGGCGTGCGCCTTGCCTCCTCCTGGGGCTTCAACCTGACCTTGGCCCCGGAGCAGGCGCAGCTACCCCATATCAAACATGGCACCTATGGCCATATCGATCTGGCAACGTCCTTGCTCGATTATTTCGCCCTGCCAATACCTGCCGCCTTGGGCGGCCGCTCGCTTTACCGCGATTACGATACGGGTCGCGAGATGATTTCCTACACCAACGGCATGTTGCGCTACCACGATGGCCGGGGTGTATTCACCGAATGCGACTTCCAGCAGCGCTGCCGCCGCTATGCCAGCGAGGGCTTCATTGCCGAAAAGGCCAAGTACCTCGGCGCTGGTGACAGCCGACTCGGTGCTCAACTCGGCGCCCTGGCCGGCGTGCTGGATCAGTCCTTGCTGCAGACGCCGCTCAACCTGCGCTATCAGTTCGGCGGCCCCTCGCCCATCCAGTTGCAAGCGCGAATTCGCGATGACTGGGCCGATAACCTGATTGGCGCCCAGTACCTGGAGATGCCTGGGGGGTCACGCACACGAGTACGGGTCAAGGTACGCGCACTCGATCCACAGCATGCCGCCTATATTCAACTCAAGGCCAAGGAACTGGAGCAGGATGTGCCATTGGGGCTGCCTGACGAAATTCGTGTGACTGCCGCCGAGCCGCTGGAGATGGAGTTCGGCTTCGACAACCCAACGCAGCGCAAGGCGTTTTCGTTCCACCTGCTGGGGTATGGCGCAGGGGAAGTCGAAGTCAGCGATTTCAGTGTGATCACGGCGCTGCCAGGCGAAGAGGAGACGGCCGAAAAGGGTTCGGACGGGCATATCGCTCAGTCGAGCTGATCGGCTCTCTGTGGGAGGCGGCTCCCAGGGTAGGCGCCGCTACAAAAAAAATCAGCGAATCTGGTGCTTGTGCAACAGCCGATAGAACGTAGGCCGTGATATTCCGAGCACCTTTGCGGCAAAGCTCAGGTTGTTGCTGTGCCTGTTGAGCACATCACACAAGGCCTGACGCTCCGCTCGATGCTTGTAGTCTTCCAGGGTACCCAACGGCAGATCTTCCTGTTCCAGTACATGCAGGCCAAGGTCTTGAGCCTCGATCTGTCGCCCTTCTGCCAGCACCAGCCCCCGACGCACGCGGTTGGCCAGCTCCCGCACATTGCCCGGCCAATTATGGCGGCCCATTGCAGCCAAAGCGTGGTCACTGAATGTGCGCGGCCTGCGGCCTGTTTCCAGGCTGTAGAAATGGGAAAAATGGTTGGCCAGCATCGACAGGTCACCATGCCGGTCTCGCAAAGGTGCTGTCACTACCTGCAAGACATTGAGCCGGTAGTACAGGTCTTCGCGAAAGCGGCCTTGTTCGATGGCACGCTCCAGGTCCACGTGCGTCGCCGCCAGCACCCGCACATCGACCGGTATCGGCTGGCTTCCACCTACCCGCTCGATGTGCTTTTCCTGCAAAAACCGCAGCAGGTTAGCCTGTAGTTCCAACGGCAGGTCGCCAATTTCGTCGAGGAACAAGGTGCCGCCATGGGCTGCTTCGATACGGCCGACCTTGCGCTGGTGGGCGCCAGTAAAAGCGCCCTTCTCATGCCCGAACAGCTCCGACTGGATCAGGTGCTCGGGTATCGCACCGCAATTGATGGCGATAAACGGCATTTCGCAGCGCTGCGACTGCCGATGCAGGGTGCGAGCGACCAGTTCCTTGCCTGTACCGCTTTCCCCACGTATCAGCACCGGTGATTCGGTTGGGGCCAGCTTGCCCAGCAGTTTGCGCAATTCGAGAATCGGCCGGCTGTCGCCGAGCAGCTCGTCCTTGAGGCCATCGATCGGCACGGTGCCCTTGCCCCGCAAGCGGGCCATGCCAAACGCGCGCCCCAAGGTCACCAGAACCCGAGACACATCGAACGGCAAGGTATGGAAGTCGAAGAACCACTCGCAAACGAAGTCACCCACATTCTGAATTCGCAGTTGTTCGGCGTTGAGCACCGCGATCCATTCGGTGTTGCTGCGCTTGATCATGTCCTTGACTGCATCCGGGTGTCGCAAATGCGAATCCTGCAAGCGCAGCAGGCCAATATCGCAACGGTGCTCCAGCGCCAGGTCAAGGCTACAGCTGTGAACATCCCAACCGGCGTTTTCAAGGCCTGGCAACAGGCGGTGGCAATCGTCGCAGGGGTCGACGATGAGCAAGCGACGAAGGGATGCGGTTTCGTGCATGACCGTTCCTTGGCGCCAGATTATGGTTTTTTACGAGAAAACAGTAAGTTGCGGCGCCCATTTAACAGTAGCAACGAACTTGACGCTGCCCACTACCGTCTGTCCGCCCATTTCTGACGGTTTTCGGGCATTCGGGAATTTTTCGTAATAAACGGCGTCACAGGCGGCGCAGGAAACAAAAAATGTGTGCGTCGTAAAAAAATTTACAACCACTGTGTGACTTCACCCCTAACTTGGAGCATCAGTACAAATAACCCCGCGCTGCGGATCGCGACAACCTGAAGCGATAGCAGTTACGCGGACTTGAATTTCGATGTTTGGGACCATAGAGAGACCGAACCATGAATGCCCCGCTCCGTGTCAACGAAGCACTGCTGATCGCCGACCACGCCTTCGAACCCTTCCAGTGCGTCGCCTGGGATGCACCCAACGGTACTGGTGAGCTGAGCCTGGCAGTGATCGACCGGACCAGCACCCGTATCGGCAGCAAGCAAGTGTCTTCGCGCATCTATTCCGACCCGGCCCAGTGGGCCAGCCTGATCGAAGAAGTGCGTGCCGAACTGTGCCAGAAAGGCTATGCCCTGCAACCTTGGTCGATGCCCAAGTAATATCAGAGTTTGCGTGCAAGTGCGTGTTCTACACGCACTTGCGCAACTTTCCAGTGCCACTCAGGCAACTTGCATAACTGCGACAAAGTGTCGCCCCACCCTCGCGCAGTGCATCACTCTTTTAGCTTGAATTGCTCGATATGCTGATAGCGTGCTTGCAATTGCACGGCAAGTTGCTGTGCCCGCCCCAGACGAACCGGCGCCATTTCCATGTCCACCAATAGTGTGGCACAGGGCATCGGCTGCAGATCATTTGAGCGCTGCAGACGTCCATCGGTGAATACCAGGCAGCGCTGCTGCTCCTGTGGGTGGGCTTTTTGCCTTGCCTGCAGCCAGCGCCTGCCCTGCTCCAGGGCTGCGATCAGCGGCGTACCGCCGCCAGCACCCAATGCGTTCAACCAGGGTTGCAGTGACGCCGAGGCTTTCAGGCCATGACGCTGCCACTGCGGTGCACCGCCGCTGGCGGTCAGCAAGGCTAGTCGCGCACGCTGGCGGTAAGCCTGATCAAACAACTCTGCCAGCAGCCCTTTACTCTGTGCCAGTGCCTTGTGCCGGCGGGTGGAGGCCGAAGCATCGACGATCACCAGCCACAGCTGGGCAGCACTGCCTTGGCGCTGTTGCCAGCAAAGGTCCTGGCGCACGCGTGGTCGCCCTTTCAGCAAAGTAGACAGCCAGGCCACGCGGCCCTTCCCCGCTGCACGCACGCGGCCACGGCTGGCACCGCTCAGCTTACCGACCCGGGGCAAGGCATCCGCCACATTAGTGCCTGACGGGCGGATGCTCAGGGCTTTTTTGCCCAGTTCGGCACCTCACGCCGGGCACCGCTGGCCACAGGCTGCGCAGGCAGCGCGCCCCAATCACCCTGCCCGCCCTGGCTATGCCCATCGCGACCGCCTGCCTCGGGGGGATTGGAAGGTGGTGCCACCTCTGGCGGTACGCGGCGTCGATGGCGCAATGCGAATTCCGCGACCGCATCGACATCAAGCTCCTCGATCGCCTCGCCACCGCGCCAGGCACAATGGGCGCGGGCGGCACGTAGCCAGACCAGGTCTGCACGCAGGCCGTCGACCCCAGCGGCGAAACAGCGCTCGGTGATCCAGGCCAAGGCCTGATCGTCCAGCGCTATCGCTGCCAGCCCCTGACGCGCCGCATGACAGCGTTCGCGCAACTGTGCCTGAGCAGCGGCCCACTGTTCACAGAACGCCAGGGGGTCGGTGTCGAATGCCAAGCGACGACGAATGATCTGCTGGCGCGCCTGTGGCGCGGGCAAGCCATCGAGCACCACATTCAGACCGAAGCGGTCGAGCAACTGCGGACGCAACTCGCCTTCTTCGGGGTTCATGGTGCCAATCAGAACGAAACGGGCACTGTGGCGGTGGGAAATGCCGTCACGCTCTATACGGTTGGTGCCGCTGGCAGCCACATCGAGCAAAAGATCGACCAAGGTGTCGGGTAGCAGGTTGACCTCATCGACGTACAGCACGCCGCCATCAGCCTGGGCCAGCACCCCTGGCGAAAATTGCGCCTTGCCCTGCCCCAGTGCCGCATCGAGGTCGAGCGTGCCGACCAGCCGTTCCTCACTGGCGCCCAGCGGCAGGGTGACGAACGGCCCCTCACCGAGCAGGTCGGCCAAGCCGCGAGCCAAGGTACTTTTGGCCATGCCACGCGGGCCCTCGATCAGCACGCCGCCGATTTTCGGGTCGATTGCGGTCAGGCACAGCGCCAGCTTCAGGTCGTCTGCACCGACCACGGCCGCCAGGGGAAATTGCACGGGTTCACTCATTTCAAGCTTGTTCCTCGCCGTCGAGCAACTGCTCCTCAAGGGCTTCGCGGTATTCACCAGGCGCTTCCCAGAGCCCGCGCTGCTGGGCCTCCAGCAATCGCTCGGTGAGGTCTCGCAAAGCCTCGGGGTTATGCTCACGCATGAAGTCGCGGGTCGCCGGGTCGAGCACATAGGCATCGGCCAGCGACTGATAATGATGGTCATCGATCAGGTGTGTGGTGGCATCGAAAGCGAACAGGTTGTCGACCGTCGCCGCCAGTTCGAAGGCCCCCTTGTAGCCGTGCCGCTTGGCCCCGTCGATCCATTTGGGGTTGAGGGCTCGGGCGCGAATAACCCTGTTCAGTTCCTCTTTGAGGGTGCGGATACGCGGCCGATCGACCTGGCTGTGGTCGCCGTGATAACTGGCCACCACCGCACCGGACAAGGTTTCGGACGCCGCCAGCATGCCACCTTGAAACTGGTAATAGTCGTTGGAATCGAGCAGGTCGTGCTCATGATTGTCCTGGTTCTGCAGCACCGCCTGGACCTGGCCCAGCCGCCTGGCGAACTGAACACGCGCCGGGGTACCTTCGTCACTGCCACCGTAAGCGTAGCCGCCATGGTTGAGGTACACCTCGGCCAGATCGTCCCGGCTATGCCACAGGCGGCCATCGATTGCATTCTGCACCCCGGCCCCGTAGGCGCCGGGCTTGGCGCCGAATACCCGCCAACCGGCCTGGCGTGCAGCCTGTTCGGCCTCCACCCCTTCAGCCTGCAGCGCCGCTCGCTCGGCACGCACCCGCGCCGCCAGGGGGTTGAGGTCATCCGGTTCGTCCAGCGCCGCTACCGCCTGTACCGCGGCATCGAACAGGCGGATCAGGTTGCCGAAGGCATCGCGGAAAAAGCCCGAGACACGCAGGGTCACATCCACCCGTGGGCGATCGAGCAGGCTCAACGGCAGGATCTCGAAATCGTCGACACGCTGGCTACCGGTAGCCCATACCGGGCGCACGCCCATCAGCGCCATGGCCTGGGCAATATCGTCACCGCCGGTGCGCATGGTTGCAGTGCCCCACACCGAAAGGCCAAGCTGGCGCAGATGGTCGCCGTGGTCCTGCAAATGGCGTTCAAGGATCAGGTTCGCTGAGGCGAAACCCAGGCGCCAGGCAGTCGTGGTGGGCAGGTTGCGTACATCCACCGTATAGAAGTTGCGGCCCGTGGGCAGTACATCCAGGCGACCGCGGCTGGGTGCCCCGCTGGGGCCGGCTGGTACGAAGCGCCCCGCCAAGGCTGCGAGAAGGCCATTGATCTCGGCCGCCCCGCAGGCGTCCAGATCTGGAGCTACCTGTTCCTGTAATGCCTGCACCACCTGACGTACCGGCTGCCATTGCATCTCGTCGGGCAATTGCAGAGTACCGCTCAAAGCTTGCTCGATCACCTGCAGTGCCAGCAACTCAAGGCGTTCCCGGCTGTCGCCAAAGGTACGCCACGGAGCGTCGCTGACGGCCTGCAGTAGCTCCGGACGCGGCCCCGCCCAGTTTTGCCCCAGGTCACAGTCCAAAGGGTCAAAGCCCAGCAACAAAGCCTTGGCGAGCGTGCGCAACAAGCTGGCGTTACCACCCCGACCATCACCGCGCTCGACCCGAAGCAAAGCAAGCAAGGTGTCGATGCGCAGGCGGGCTTGCGGAGACTGGCCAAATACGTGCAGGCCATCACGGATCTGTGACTCTTTGAGATCGCACAGGTAGGTATCCAGGCGTGGCAGCCACACGGCGGCGTCGTCCAGTTGCCCTTCCAGTTGCAGCTCGCGGTCGATGTGGTTGGCCTTGACCAGCTCGAGGATGTCGCGCTGCAGTTCACGGGCGCGGCGCGGGTCGAGCATCTGCGCTTCATAGAACTCATCAGCCAGCTGTTCAAGCTCGCGCAACGGGCCGTAGGTTTCGGCTCGGGTCAACGGTGGCATCAGGTGGTCGATGATCACTGCCTGCGTGCGGCGCTTGGCCTGGGCTCCCTCGCCCGGGTCGTTGACGATAAACGGGTAGATGTTCGGCAGCGGGCCGAGTAGCGCATCCGGCCAGCACTGGTCAGACAGGCCGACGCCTTTGCCGGGCAGCCACTCCAGGTTGCCATGTTTGCCCACATGGATGACCGCATCGGCGGCAAAGGCGTGGCGCAGCCAGAAATGGAATGCCAGGTAGCCATGCGGCGGAACCAGATCCGGGTCGTGGTACACCGCACTGGGGTCGACCTGGTAACCGCGTGCCGGCTGGATGCCGACGAAGGTCAGGCCATAGCGCAGCCCGGCCACCATCAGGCGGCCGCTGCGGTACATCGGGTCCTGCTCGGGCGCCCCCCAGCGTTCCAGCACAGCCTTGCGGTTGGCTTCGGGCAGGCGCTCGAAAGCGGCCTGATAATCTGCCAGGCTCAGGCTCTGGGCGCAGGGGCGCTGGTCGAGGTGATCGAGATCGTTGGTGACGCCGCCGAGCAATTGGTGAATCAGTTGGGTGCCGCTGTCCGGCAATTCGCCCAGCGGGTAGCCTTCAGCCTGCAGCGCCTTGAGAATGTTAAGCGCCGCCGCAGGGGTATCGAGCCCAACACCATTGCCGATGCGCCCGTCCCGGGTCGGGTAGTTGGCCAGCACCAGCGCAATGCGCTTTTGCCCATTGGGCAGGCGCGCCAGCGCCACCCAGCGCCTGGCCAGCTCGGCGACAAAATCCATACGCTCCGGATGGGCGCGATAGCACACCACGTCAGACTGGCTGCGCTCGCTGCGCCAAGCCATGTCCTTGAAGCTCACCGGCCGGGTAATGATGCGCCCGTCCAGCTCGGGCAAGGCAATGTGCATGGCCAGATCGCGAGCGCCCAGGCCTTGCTCGCTGGCTTCCCAACCGGGTTGGTTGTCTTGCGCACAGATGGCCTGCAGCACCGGTATGTCCCGGCGAAACGGCCGCAGGCTGGGACGCTCCGGACTGGACATGGCAAAGCCCGTGGTATTGATCAGGACCTCGGCGCCCGCTTCGTCCAGCCAGTTTTCGACCTGTTCCAGGCAGGCGCTTTCCTTGAGGCTGGCAACGGCGATCGGCAGCGGATTGAGGCCGGCCGCCTGCAGGCGCTGGCAAAACACGTCGATGAACGCGGTATTGGCTGCCTGCAGGTGCGAGCGGTAGAACAGTAGCGGCGCTACCGGGTGCTCCGGGTGCCACTGGGCGTACCAGTCCTGGAGCGTGGCATTGGGAGTACCCGGGTGATACACCGAGGTGCGTGGCAACGGTTGCGGTGCATCCCAGCTGTAATCGCGGCCCAGCCACTGGCTGGCCAGGTACTTGAACAGATTGACGGCGTTGGCCTTGCCGCCCTGACGCAGGTAGTGCCAAAGGCGCTCGGCTGGCTCTCCAGTGACGGTGCCAAGCCCGGTCAGTTCCGGATCGGGGCGGTCGTCACCGGGCACCAGGATCAATTGCACGCCGCGTGAAGCCAGTTCGACCAGTTGTTCCACCCCATAGCGCCAGTAGCCGACGCCACCGTGCAACGACACCAGGATCACCTTGGCGTGGCGCAGCACCTCGTCGACATACAGGTCGACGGAGGCATGGTTCTGCACCTGCATGGGGTTGGCCAGGCGCAGGCTGGGGTAGTCGTCCGGCAGTTGCTCGGCGGTTTCGGCGAGCAACGCCAAATGCGAGTCGCCGCTGCAGAGGATCACCAGCTCGGCGGGTGTCTGGCCGAGGTCGGCGATGCTGTCGTCCGGCACGAAGCCGCCGGGCTGGGTCCGCAGCAGGTGCATGGGTCAGGCGCCCAGTGCCTGGCGCAGACGCGCTTGCAGGTGCGCGGCATCAAGGTCTTGGCCGATCAGCACCAGGCGGGTGATGCGCGGCTCATCGGCACGCCAGGCGCGGTCGAAGTGCTTGTCGAAACGGGTGCCTACACCCTGCACCAGCAGGCGCATCGGCTTACCGGGAATGGCCGCGAAGCCCTTGGCGCGGAGGATGCCGAACTCCACCACCAGTTGGGTCAGGGCATCGAGCAGCAGCGCTTCGTCGGCCTCTGGCAGGTCGATGGAGATGGAGTCGAAGGCATCGTGATCGTGATCATCGTGGCCTTCACCGTCGTGATGCGAATCATGGTGAGTGCGGCGCCCATCAATGTGCGCCTCGGACTCTGCCCCGACGCCCAGCAGCACGTTCAGCGGCAGGCGGCCGCTGCTGGCCTCGATCACCTTGACCGCAGGCGGCAATTCTTCGGCCACTTCGGCGCGCACTTTGGCCAGGCCTTCGGCGTCGATCAGGTCAGCTTTGTTCAGTACCACCAGATCGGCACTGGCCAGTTGATCGGCGAACAATTCGTGCAGTGGCGACTCATGGTCCAGGTTGGGGTCGAGCTTGCGTTGGGCGTCGACCTGGTCCGGGTAGGCGGCGAAGGTACCGGCGGCGACAGCTGGGCTGTCGACCACGGTGATAACCGCGTCGACGGTGCAGGCGTTGCGGATTTCCGGCCACTGGAAGGCTTGCACGAGCGGTTTTGGCAGTGCGAGGCCGCTGGTTTCGATGAGGATGTGGTCGAGGTCGCCACGGCGCGCCACCAGTTCACGCATGACCGGGAAGAATTCTTCTTGCACGGTGCAGCAGAGGCAGCCGTTGGCCAGTTCGTAGACGCGGCCGCTAGCCTCTTCTTCAGTGCAGCCGATGCTGCACTGCTTGAGGATTTCACCATCGATGCCGAGTTCGCCGAACTCGTTGACGATGACTGCGATGCGGCGGCCTTGGGCGTTGTCGAGCATGTGCCGGAGCAAAGTGGTCTTGCCCGAGCCGAGAAAGCCGGTGACGATGGTGACGGGGAGTTTGGCCAGTGTTTTCATGTCGCGTTGCCCTTGGCAGGATGGCGCGGGCATGCGGGACGAAAGCCGCGGCCAGGTCGGCCGGGCTCGTTCGCCACCGGATCACCCCGCCCGGTTGATAGTCGAAAACGTTGCGAGGCAGGTCTCCTGGCTTGCACCGTTGCGGCCCTTTCGATCACGGGGCTGGCGGGATGACGCCTTCCCGCGCTTGGGCGCAGTGGCTGTGTCGATCCGTTACCGGTGCTTACAGTTGCGGGGGCAGCCGCGGCTTGTACCGCGTTCCCGTCTTAGCTTCGGCCTGGCCGAAGAACCTCGAAGCGGCAAGGCTACGCGGGGGGTGGCAGGTGGTCAACTGTTGGCGTGCACCACCCACGCCCCTCTCCAATTAACCCTGCTCTTGCTCTTGCTGTTGCTGTTGCTCTTGCTGTTGCTCTTGCTGTTGCTCTTGCTTTTCTAGCGCGCAAGTATAGGCACCACAGATTGCGACTTCAGGAGGCCGAGCGCAGGTCTTGCGAAGGGAGGTGACGGGCATGGATGCCCGTCAAGCGCTGCGGCCCATGGATGGGCCGTCAGCGCGGTCCTCCCGGGAGCAAGGCCGGAGCG
>NZ_CALSFR010000008.1:0-372392 GCF_943737035.1 Pseudomonas sp. Marseille-Q5299 | reverse complement strand
ATCTCTCGTAGCGGGAGGCGAATCATACAGCGTTTAGAAGCGCTGTCAACCACCATTTCAACCGCTATCGATCAGGCGATCGAAGCACCACCAGTACTACCTGGATTAAGCAACTCTTTGAATTTCAAGGAGTTTCTCGTTCCGACTACGCTGGAAGTGGGGCGCATTATAAGGGGATTAGAACCCCCGTCAAGGCTTAATTTCAATAAACCTTGATATCGCCTAAAACAAAGCGGGGAGGCCTGTCGGCCTCCCCGCTTCTATATATAGCTACGCCACCAGACACTCACTCCGCCTTGAGCGTAACCCGGGCAAACGCCTTCTTGCCCGCCTGACACACATGAGTGGCGCCAATCGCAAACAAGAAGTCACGCTCGACCACCACACCATCAACCTTGACCGCACCACCATTGAGCAGATCGCGCGCCATCGCCGAGTTCTTCACCAGGCCAGCACGGTTCAGCACAGCAGCGATCGGCAAGTCTTCAGCCGCGGCCACTTCAATCTCGGGCAGATCTTCCGGCAACTCTCCCTCTTTCATGCGATTACCCGCCGCACGGTGGGCGTTGGCAGCCGCCTCTTCACCATGGAAACGCGCAACGAGCTCTTCCGCCAGCTTGATCTTGATGTCGCGCGGGTTCGCACCATTGGCGACATCAGCACGGTACTGCTCGATCTCCTCCATGGAGCGGAAGCTCAGCAATTCGAAGTAACGCCACATCAGCGTGTCCGGGATCGACACCAGCTTGCTGTACATCACCCCAGGCGCTTCCTGGATACCTACATAGTTGCCCAGCGACTTGGACATTTTCTTAACGCCGTCCAGCCCTTCGAGCAGCGGCATGGTCACGATGCTCTGCGCTTCCTGGCCGTAGGCGCGCTGCAGCTCGCGCCCCATCAGCAAGTTGAACTTCTGGTCGGTACCACCCAGCTCCACATCAGCCTTGAGGGCTACCGAGTCGTACCCCTGCACCAGCGGGTAAAGGAACTCATGGATGGCGATCGGCTGATTGGTGGTATAGCGCTTGTCGAAGTCGTCGCGCTCAAGCATGCGCGCCACCGTGTACTGCGACGCCAGGCGAATGAAGTCCGCCGGTGTCAGCTTGTCCATCCAGGTGGAGTTGAACGCGACCTCGGTCTTGGCCGGGTCGAGAATCTTGAACACCTGCTGCTTGTAGGTCTCGGCATTATCCAGCACCTGCTCACGGGTCAACGGCGGGCGCGTCGCGCTTTTGCCACTCGGATCACCGATCATTCCAGTGAAGTCGCCGATCAGGAAGACGACCTGATGACCCAGCTCCTGGAACTGGCGCAGCTTGTTGATCAGCACGGTGTGCCCCAAGTGCAGGTCGGGCGCAGTCGGATCGAAACCTGCTTTGATACGCAGAGGCTGGCCGCGCTTGAGCTTCTCGACCAGTTCCGACTCGACCAACACTTCTTCCGCACCGCGCTTGATAAGCGCCAGCTGCTCTTCAACCGACTTCATAGACAGACCCGCAAGGCTCAGATTCAAGGGGAGCCAACCATACAAGATCGGCCATCAAATACAAGTTTCGCAACGGGATGTGACCTGACCGCAGCCTCGCGGCGTCTACGCGCCCTTGCGTGAAATTGGATTTGGTTATATTTTATACAGTTATTTCATCTTCATCATGTCATTCATCTTTTCCATATTCACTTTTCTTCAAAAAGCCACCTTACCTATGACCGACGAAACGCCTAAAGCGCCACCGCTTTATCCGAAAAGCCATCTGCTGGCCGCCAGCGGCATCGCCGCCCTGCTCAGCCTGGCTCTGCTGGTATTTCCGTCCAGCGAAGTCGAAGCCAAGAAGACCACCCTCAGCCTCGAGCTGGAAAGCCCGGCAGAGCAACTGAAGGGCGAGCCCGGTGCCGCGCCACTGGTGCAGAGCGAAGCAGATCAAGGCTCACCGTTCGCACAAATCGAAGGTGCCGACTCCAAAACCGAGCAAGCTACTCAAGAACTCCCAGCCCTAGAACAGAAACCAGAGGCCAAGGAGCCTGGGCATCGCGAAGTCACCGTGGCGCGTGGCGATACACTGTCCACCCTGTTCGAAAAAGTCGGCCTGCCAGCCAATGCGGTGCACGACCTGCTGGCCAGCAATAAGCAGGCCAAGCAGTTCAGCCAGCTCAAGCATGGCCAGGTGCTGCAATTCGAACTCGACAAGGACGGCCAACTGGCCAGCCTGCAAAGCAAGGTCAGTACCCTCGAGACCATCCGCCTGACAAAGACCGCCAAGGGCTACAGCTTCGACCGCGAAATCAGCAAGCCGTTGGTACGTACTGCCTACGCCCACGGCGTGATCAAAAGTTCGTTGTCGGCCTCGGCCCAGCGTGCCGGCCTGTCGCACAGCCTGACCATGGACATGGCCAAAGTACTGGGCTACGACATCGATTTCGCTCAGGACATCCGCCAGGGTGACGAATTCGACGTCGTCTACGAGCAGAAAGTCATGGATGGCAAGGTGATCGGTACAGGCAACATCCTGTCCGCCCGCTTCACCAACCGCGGCAAGACCTACACTGCGGTGCGCTACACCAACAAGCAGGGCAACACCAGCTACTACACAGCCGACGGCAACAGCTTGCGCAAGGCGTTCATCCGTACCCCCGTGGACTTTGCCCGTATCAGCTCGCGGTTTTCCGCTGGCCGCAAGCACCCGATTCTGAACAAGATCCGCGCACACAAGGGCGTCGACTATGCCGCGCCACGCGGCACACCAATCAAGGCAGCCGGTGACGGTCGCATCGAGCTGGCCGGCCGTCGCGGTGGGTACGGCAACACAGTGATCATCGCCCACGGCAACCGGTACAAAACTCTCTACGGGCACATGCAGGGCTTTGCCAAAGGCATCAAGACCGGCAGCAGTGTGAAGCAGGGGCAGATCATCGGTTATATCGGTACCACCGGCCTGTCTACAGGGCCGCACCTGCACTATGAGTTCCAGGTCAATGGCGTCCACGTCGACCCGCTGAGCCAGAAGGTACCGATGTCCGATCCGATCGCCAAGGCCGAACGTCAGCGGTTCTTGCAGCAGAGCAAGCCACTGATCGCGCGCATGGATCAGGAAAAGGCCACCATGCTCGCAGCGAACAAGCGCTGAGCTATGGCGCTCTACCTGGGAGTAATGTCTGGCACCAGCCTCGACGGCCTGGACATTGCACTGATCGAGCAAGGCGAGCAGCTGAAGCTGCTCGCCACCCACTACCTGCCAATGCCCGCCGACCTGCGTCAGCAACTGCTAGCCCTGTGCGCCAGCGGCCCTGACGAAATCGCACGTGCAGCGTTGGCGGAAAACCGCTGGGCCAGCCTGGCCGCGGAAGGTATACAGCAGCTACTGAAAACACAGGGGCTGCAGCCTGACGCCATCCGCGCCATCGGCAGCCATGGCCAGACCATCCGCCACGAGCCTGCCCGTGGCTTTACCGTGCAGATCGGCAACCCGGCATTACTCGCCGAGCTGACCGGGATCACAGTGGTAGCCGACTTCCGCCGGCGCGATGTGGCTGCTGGCGGCCAAGGCGCTCCGTTGGTGCCCGCGTTTCATGAAACCCTGTTCGGCCGTCTTGGCCAGCGGCTGGCAGTGCTCAACGTAGGCGGTTTCAGCAACCTCAGCCTGATCGAGCACGACAAGCCGGTCCACGGTTTCGACTGCGGCCCCGGCAATGTATTGCTGGATGCCTGGGTCGAGCGTAAACGCGGCCAGGCTTATGACGCAGACGGCGCCTGGGCAGCTACTGGAGTGGTCCAGACCGATTTGCTGGACGCGTTGCTGAGCGACCCTTTCTTCGCCGGCAGCGGCCCTAAGAGTACTGGCCGCGAAGTGTTCAACCTGCCTTGGCTGGATGGCCATCTCGCTCGCATGCCGCATTATCGTGACGAAGATGTTCAGGCCACGCTGCTTGAGCTGACGGCGCGCAGCATCATCGAGTCCTTGCGCGATGCACAGCAAGGCACAGAAGCGCTGCTTGTATGTGGCGGCGGTGCACGCAACGGTGCATTGATGGCTCGCCTTGACGCGCTGCTACCCGATGCCCGGGTCACCAGCACCCAGGCATATGGCGTAGACCCCGACTGGGTCGAGGGCATGGCATTTGCCTGGCTGGCCCACTGCTGCCTGGAAGGCATCGCCGCCAACCGCCCCAGCGTGACGGCAGCCAAGGGGCTGCGGGTTCTCGGCGCGATCTACCCGGCCTGACCTTGCGATCGCAACGAAAACGCCGCGCAAATGCGCGGCGTTTTTTGTACCACCGGGCTTCAGATCGAGAAGGAAGAGCCGCAGCCACAAGTGGTAGCGGCATTCGGGTTCTTGATCACGAAGCGCGAGCCCTCAAGGCCTTCCTGGTAATCCACCTCCGCGCCCGCCAGATACTGGAAGCTCATAGGATCTACCACCAGAGATACACCTTCGCGCTCGACGATGGTGTCATCTTCGGCCACATCTTCATCGAAGGTGAAGCCGTACTGGAAACCCGAGCAGCCGCCACCGGTCACGAAAACCCTCAGCTTCAGGCGATCATTGCCTTCCTCGCAAACCAGGGTCTTCACCTTTTGCGCGGCGCCGTGAGTAAATTCCAAAGCCGTGGGGGTGAAGGTTTCGACGCTCATGTTGATTCTCCCGGCGCAGTAGCCGCCATAAAACTCGATGACGCGCATTATCCGCTTCTCCGAGAAAATCGGTCAACAATACGTAAGCAGCAAGTGACAAGCTCCAAGCTGAACGCAATACGCTCACTTGCAGCTTAGAGCTTGCCGCTTGCCGCTTGTGGCTGCTGTCAGGGCAGCAGGCCCGCATGGGACAGGCCCATGCGCTCGTCCAGGCCGAACAGGATGTTCAGGTTCTGCACCGCCTGGCCTGACGCGCCCTTGACCAGGTTATCGATGACCGACAGCACTACCACCAGGTCACCACCTTGCGGGCGATGAACGGCGATACGGCAGACGTTGGCACCGCGCACGCTACGGGTTTCCGGGTGGCTGCCCGCTGGCATCACGTCGACGAACGGCTCGTCTGCGTAGCGCTTCTCGAACAGTGCCTGCAAGTCGACCGACTTATCGGCCACTGTCGCGTACAGGGTCGAGTGAATGCCGCGGATCATCGGGGTCAGATGCGGCACGAAGGTCAGGCCGATGTCCGTGCCTGCAGCCAGGCGTAGGCCTTGGCTGATTTCCGGCAAGTGACGGTGGCCCTTGACCGCGTAGGCCTTCATGCTCTCGCCAGCTTCGCAGAACAGCGAACCCACGGCGGCGCCACGACCGGCGCCGCTGACACCCGACTTGCAGTCGGCGATCAGGCGCAACGGGTCGGCCAGGCCAGCTTCAAGCAGCGGCAGGAAGCCCAACTGGGTAGCGGTCGGGTAGCAGCCCGGCACAGCGATCAGGCGCGCCTGGCGAATTTTCTCACGGTTGACTTCAGGCAGGCCGTAGACCGCATCCTTGAGCAACTCCGGCGCGCCGTGCGGCTGCCCGTACCATTTTGCCCACTCGGCAGCGTCCTGCAGGCGGAAGTCGGCGGACAGGTCAATGACCTTGGTCCCGGCAGCCAGCAACTCACCGGCCAAAGCGTGGGCGACACCGTGCGGGGTGGCGAAGAAGACCACGTCGCAGGCTGACAGAGCCTTGCTGTCCGGCACGCTGAAAGCCAGGCCGTCATAGTGGCCGCGCAGGTTCGGATACATGTCGGCGACCGCTACGCCCGCCTCGGAGCGCGAAGTGATGACCGCCACCTCGGCCTGTGGATGCTGTGCCAGCAGACGCAACAGTTCGACGCCGGTGTAACCCGTGCCGCCGACGATACCGACCTTGATCATAACGCTTGCCCCTTATCAACGAGCCGTCTGGAAAGCGCACGATGATAGGGGCGCAAGGCGCCTGTAACAACTCTTCGGGTGACCCTTCGGGCGCTTGGCCTCTACTATCTGACGACCGTGAATACCTGAAGGAACTCTCTCCATGCTTTACCTATGGATAAAAGCGCTGCACATCGTCAGCGTCGTCTGCTGGTTCGCCGGTCTGTTCTACCTGCCCCGGCTGTTCGTCTACCACGCCCAAAGCCAGGACAGCATCAGCCAGGACCGCTTCGTGACCATGGAGCGCAAGCTGTACCGCGGCATCATGAACCCGGCGATGATTGCCACCTACGTGTTCGGCGCCTGGATGCTCTATCTCACGCCAGGCTGGCTGAGCCAGGGCTGGCTGCACGCCAAGCTGACACTGGTGCTCCTGCTCACCGGCTACCATCACATGTGCGGCGCCCAGCGCAAACGCTTTGCCACCGGTGCCAACACCCGCAGCCACGTTTACTACCGCTGGTTCAACGAGGTACCCGTGCTGTTCCTGCTGGCCATCGTGATTCTTGTGGTGGTCAAACCGTTCTGACGACAATCGCACTGTACAGGAGCCCCGCCCATGTCATTGCCTGCTTCGCTCGAACAACGCCTGCGCTTGCCCGTGGTGGCGGCGCCGATGTTCCTGATCTCCAACCCCCAGCTGGTCCTGGCCTGCTGCGGCAACGGCGTGGTCGGCAGTTTCCCCGCCCTGAACCAGCGCGACAGTGCCGGTTTCAAGGGCTGGCTCGAGGAGATCGAAGCGGGCCTTGGGCAGCTGCAGGCGCCAGCCCCTTATGCGGTCAATCTGATCGTCCACCCATCCAACCCGCGCCTGCAGGCTGACCTTGCCCTGTGTGTCGAGCATCAGGTGCCTATAGTCATCACCAGTCTTGGCGCGGTGAAGGAAGTCGTCGATGCCGTACACGGCTATGGCGGCCTGGTGTTCCATGATGTGACCACCCGGCGTCACGCTGAGAAAGCTGCACAGGCCGGCGTCGATGGCCTGATCGCGGTGGCGGCAGGTGCAGGCGGGCATGCTGGCACCTGGAGCCCGTTCGCCCTTGCGGCCGAAACCCGCCAGTTTTTCGACAAGACCCTGCTATTGGCCGGCTGCATCAACCACGGCCATGAAATACTCGCCGCCCAGTTGCTTGGCGCGGACCTGGCCTACATGGGGACTCGCTTCATTGCCACCCAGGAGAGCCATGCCCAAGAGGCGTATAAACAGATGCTGCTCGGCGCCCATGCAGCGGACATCGTCCATACCTCAGCGGTTTCGGGCATACCGGCAAGCTTTTTGCGCCAGAGCCTTGAACAGGCTGGGTTTGACATGGCCGCACTGAAGGCCGGCCAGGAACAGGGCAAACTCAAGCCAATCGATGATGAAGCCAAGGCCTGGAAGACAGTATGGTCTGCCGGGCAAGGCGTCGGAGATATCCATGACCTGCCCGGCGCCGCAGCACTGATCGAGCGCCTGCACGGCGAATACAGAGCAGCCCTGGAGCGCAGCCAGGCGTTACGCGCCAAGGCCTTGTAGCAAAAGGCAACACCTGGCCTGGCCACGCTGTACACTAGGCGCCCTCTTTAGCCCTCAGGAGCCTTGCATGACCCGTTACGCCATGATCACTGGTGCTTCCAGCGGCCTGGGCTTGGCCCTGGCGGAAGCTCTGGCGCGGCGCGGGCGCAATCTGATCCTGGTGGCACGCCACCGTGAAACCCTTGAGCCGGTAGCCATCGAGCTGACCCAGCGCTTCGGCGTCGAAGTACTGCTACGCGCCTGCGACCTCAGCCAACCGCTGCGCCTGTCCGGTTTCGTACTCGAGCTGGAAGAGGGCGAGCGGCGCATCGACCTGTTGGTCAACTGCGCCGGCCAACGTACCTATGGCCCGTTTCTCGCCCACGAGTGGGCAGACGAGCAAGACCTGCTGGAGGTGAACATTCTCGCCATGAGCCGCCTGTGCCATGCCATCGGCAACCTCATGGCAGTACAGGGTGGTGGGCAGATCCTCAATGTCGCCGGCCTGGCCGCCGTAGCGCCAGGCCCCTGGATGGCCACCTATGCCGCCAGCAAGGCCTATGTGCTGCATTTCACCGAAGCCCTGCGCGAAGAGCTCAAGCCCACGGGCATCAAGGTTTCGGTCCTTTGCCCCGGCCCGGTGCGCTCTTCGCGCCGGCGTATTCCCAGGCTCGAAGGCAGCAGCCGCTGCCTCAGCCCCGAAGAGGTGGCGCTGTACACCGTGCGCGCATTGGCGAAAAACCGGGCGCTGATCATTCCGGTTCGCCGCAACCGCTGGCTGGCATTCGCCCCGCGCCTGTTGCCCCGCTGGTTGGCGCGCAAGCTTGCAGGCTTCATCCACCGCCGTTACTGCCCGGTCGGAATGGAATAGCCCACTGGGCGAGCGGCGCCTGGCTAAGTACACTCGGCCAGGACACTCACCTTGGAGCAAGTGCTGTGGACGATTTATTCATCAAGATCATCAACCGGGAAATCCCGGCGAAGATCATCTACGAGGACGACCAGGTTCTGGCCTTCCACGACATCGCGCCCCAGGCGCCGGTGCACTTTCTGGTCATCCCGAAAAAACACATCCGTACGCTCAATGACCTGACCGAAGAGGACAAGGGCCTGGCCGGCCACATCCTGTTCACCGCCCAGCGCCTGGCCAAGGAGCTTGGCTGCGACGATGGCTTCCGCGTGGTCATGAACTGCAACGAGCAAGGCGGCCAGACCGTCTACCACATCCACATGCACGTGCTCGGCCAGCGCCAGATGCACTGGCCACCGGGCTGACCCAAGGCAAGCCCACCCCGGGCGATTGAGGTAAACTGTCGGGCATCACTTCAGCGGAGGTGCCCGATGGCTACCGAACGTCACTATTCGCCGCTCGACCGCTTGTTGCTGCAGGCCGATACCGCCATGCGCACATTGCTGCCCTTCAGCGGCCAACCCTCCCGGCCGTCTCCGGCCATTGTCCAGCCCGACGTCGAGCTCGACGAAAGCCAGACCCGCCACATCGCCGGGCTCATGCGCATCAACCATACCGGCGAAGTCTGCGCCCAGGCGCTGTACCAAGGCCAGGCCCTGACCGCCAAGCTGCCCCAGGTGCGCAAGGCAATGGAGCATGCAGCCGAGGAAGAAATCGACCACCTGGCCTGGTGCGAACAGCGCATCCGTCAATTGGGCAGCCACCCCAGCGTGCTCAATCCGCTGTTCTACGGCATGTCGTTCGGCATCGGCGCGCTCGCCGGCATGGTCAGCGACAAGGTCAGCCTGGGCTTCGTCGCTGCCACCGAGCATCAGGTGTGCAAACACCTGGACGAACACCTGGAGCAGATCCCCCATGAGGACGAAAAGTCCCGTGCCATTCTCGAGCAGATGCGCGTCGACGAAGAGCAACACGCCGATTCGGCCCTTGAAGCAGGTGGCTATCGCTTCCCCGCGCCCGTACGTTTCGGTATGAGCATGCTGGCCAAGGTCATGACCAAAAGCACTTACCGCATCTAAGGGCACGCCAATGACGGACCGTATCGACGCCAAGGACCTGGCGCGCGCCGTACAAGCAGGAGTTCTCCAGCCGGGCCAGGACAAGGCCCTGCTGGACTTTCTGCGCCAGCAGCCAGCAGCTCGTGGCAGTTTCCAGCTGGCACACGTCGCCTTCTATTTCGGCGCCCTACTGATCATGGGGGCGATGGGCTGGCTGCTGACCGAAGCCTGGATGCGAATCGGTGATTGGGCGCTGCTGGCCATCGCCGTTCTTTACATCGGTCTTCTCACCCTGTTCGCCCTCAACCTGCAAAAACGCCAGCAACCCATCGCAGCTGGCGTCTTGGCGGCGGTCGCGGTAAGCATCGTGCCCCTGGCTGTCTTTGCCATCGAACGCCTGGCCGGGTGGTGGCCACTGGACGATCGGCAAACGGACTATCACCAGTACTACACCTATGTGCAGGGCGGATGGCTGATGATGGAGGCGGCCACGGTGGTCGCCGGTTTGTTGATGCTGCGCCTGATCCCCTACCCGTTTATCGTGATGCCGATTGCCGTGGCCTTATGGTTCATGTCGATGGACCTTAGCGAGTGGGTGTTCGGCTCACCCTTCAGCTGGGAACAGCGGCGCACGGTTTCGCTGTGGTTCGGGCTCGGGCTGCTCATGGTGTTTCTGGTGGTCGACGGGCGCACGCGTGAGGATTACGCCCACTGGGGTTACCTGGCAGGGCTGGCAGCGTTCTGGGGTGGGCTGACGATGATCGAAAGCGACAGCGAGCTGGGTAAGGCGCTGTACTGTCTGATCAACCTGGGTCTGATGGCAATGGCGGTGCTGCTGCGCCGGCCGGTGTTCATGGTGTTCGGGGCGCTGGGGGTGGCAGCTTATCTTGGCTACCTGTCTTACGAGGTATTTGCCGAGTCGCTGCTGTTCCCGGTGGTGCTGACCTTGATCGGGTTGGGGGTGATCGGGCTGGGGCTGGGTTATCAAAAGCGCCGGGAGCACCTCAGCCAGTCATTGAGGCGTTGCGTACCTCGTTGGCTGGTAGTGGCTCTCCCAGCCTTGCGCAACTGAAGAGCGCCGGGGCCGCCTTGCGGCCCTTTCGCGACGCAAGGCCGCGCCCACAGACCGCGAACCTTCGAGCGGCCTTGTGTCGCGAAAGGGCTGCGCAGCAGCCCACAAGTCTCAACCCAGCTCAACGATCTCGTAGCCGTGGGTGATTTCCACGCCCGCGCGCTCCAGCATGATCGACGCCGAGCAATATTTTTCCGCCGACAGCTCCACCGCACGCTTGACCTGCGCCTCTTTCAGCCCGCGCCCTTTGACCACGAAGTTCATATGAATCTTGGTAAACACCTTCGGGTCTTCGCTGGCGCGCTCGGCCTCCAGGAAGGCTTCGCAGCTTTCCACCGCTTGGCGCGATTTCTTCAGGATACTCACTACGTCGAAGCTGCTGCAGCCACCCAGGCCGAGCAGGAGCATTTCCATCGGGCGCACGCCCAGATTGCGGCCCCCAGCCTCGGGTGGGCCGTCCATCACCACGACGTGCCCGCTCCCCGATTCGCCAAGGAACATCGCTTCACCGGCCCATTGGATGCGTGCCTTCATCTGTCCGTACTCCTGAATCTCGCAAAAGGGTGTCAGCTTAAGCCTTGTGTGGCTGTCGGAAAAGCTCCACACGTTTGGCATTTGTGCCGAAACATCCTGCAGTGTCTGATAAGCTGGCGCCAATTGACTGACGCGTCGCGTTAGCCGACTCCCCACCAGAGCCTATGGGTCGTATCGAACAGGATTTCGTGATGGTTGCCTCAGCCCTACCCGCCAAGATCAAGAACATCGACAAGCTGCTGATGCACTGCCAGCGCCGCCGCTACACCGCCAAGAGCAACATCATCTGCGCGGGTGACCGGGCCGAAACGCTGTCGTTCATCATCAAGGGTTCAGTCACCATCCTCATTGAGGATGACGAAGGCCACGAGATGATCATCGCCTACCTCAACAGTGGCGATTTCTTCGGCGAACTGGGTTTGTTCGAACCCGCCGGCAGCGATCAGCAGCGCAGCGCCTGGGTGCGCGCCAAGACCGAGTGCGAGGTGGCGGAGATCAGCTATGACAAGTTTCGCGACCTGGCCCGCCAGGACCCGGAGATTCTCTACGCCCTCGGCAGCCAGATGGCCCAGCGCCTGCGCAACACCACGCGCAAGGTGGGCGACCTGGCCTTCTTCGACGTTACCGGCCGGGTCGCCCGTTGCCTGCTGGACCTGTGCAAGCAGCCAGACGCCATGACCCACCCGGACGGCATGCAAATCAAGATCACCCGCCAGGAAATTGGCCGTATCGTCGGTTGCTCGCGAGAAATGGTCGGCCGCGTGCTCAAGGACCTCGAGGAACGCAGCCTGGTCCAGGTCAAGGGCAAGACCATGGTGGTTTACGGTACCCGTTAGTCCTTGGGCAGCGCTGCAAGCACTTCGCTGTAAGCCTTCGACAGGCGCTCGAACCAGGGTACAGCGGGCGCCACTTCGTGCAGGGCAATATGACTATCGGCCCGGCAACGCTGCTCGAGCCCGCAACATTCATTGAAACGGTTGACCGCCGCGACCATCGACTCGCGCTCGTTATCCAGCAACAACGCACCATGCACCAGCACCACCGGCCGTTTTCCACCCAGCCCCTGGCGCCAGCGCTGGGCAGTCCCCACCAGCTTGCGGCCATTGAGGTTGACGTTATAGCGGCCGTCGCAGAAGGCCCCGTCGATCTCGCCCACCGAAGCCACACCGCCCCATTCGCGCAGTACATCGCACAACGGCAGGCAGAGGCGTTCATACGCGTTCTCGATACGGCCATGGTCGCCTTCGCTGCGTGGAGCGACATACACCAGCGCCACATTCACTGTCGAATGCGACTGAGGGACCGGCTCCCCACCGGTTTCACGCAACAGCACTGGCCAGCCAGCGATCGCCAACTCCGAGCAGGCTGCCTCGAAGTTGTCCAGGCGGCTCATGCGCCGAGGCATGACCAGCGCATGATCCGTCGGGCGCCAGAACAGCACACCACTTTCGGTTTCGCCACGGCAGACCGCAGCCAAAAGATCTTGCTCGGCGTGCAGGCCCTGCTCGACGGTGAGGGCCAGGGGTTGATCGGTCATTGATCCACCTTCGATAAAGCCGGCGATTGCCGGCTTCAACGTTGCTTAGTCCAGTTGCTGCACAGTCTTCTTCACCTGTTCAGGGAAGAACAACCGCTGCAGTTCCAACCCCGGCTGCTCGGCCCGCATGAACGCCTCACCCACCAGGAACGAGTAAACGTCATTGATTTCCATCAACTCGACATCGGCACGGTTGAGAATGCCACTCTCGGTGATGGCCAGGCGATCCCGGGGGATGCGTGGCAGCAGGTCAAGAGTGGTCTCCAGGCTGACTTCGAAAGTATGCAGGTTACGGTTGTTGACCCCCACCAGCGGGGTATCAAGCGTTTTCAACGCACGCTCCAGCTCGTCACCGTCATGTACTTCGACCAGCACGTCGAGACCGACGTCCTTGGCGGTAGCGGCCAACTCGGCCATCTTGACGTCATCGAGCGCCGACACGATCAGCAGCACGCAGTCTGCGCCCAAGGCGCGTGCTTCGATGATCTGATAAGGGTCGACCATGAAATCTTTGCGGATCACCGGCAGCGAAACAGCGGCGCGCGCCTGCTGCAGGTACTCATCGGCACCCTGGAAATAGTCCACATCGGTCAACACCGACAGGCAAGTCGCCCCGCCCTTTTCGTAACTGACGGCAATTTCCGACGGCACGAAGTTTTCGCGGATCACGCCCTTGCTCGGCGAGGCCTTCTTGATTTCGGCAATCACCGCTGGCTGCTTGCGCTTGGCTTGCTCGATCAGGGCATTGGCAAACCCGCGCGGGCCATCCGCCGCCTTGGCCAGGCGCTCCATTTCGGCGAGGCTGACGCGCGCGCTGCGCTCTGCCACTTCCTGGAACTTGCGGGCAATGATCCTTTCCAGCACCGTCGGGACACTCATGCTTCGTTCTCCACCTTGAATACCGCTGTAAAGGCACCCAGCTCCTGCAGCTTTTCCCAGGCCAGCCCGGTGTGCAGCACATCGTGGGCCAGATCCACACCAGCCTTCAGGCTCATGGCGTGGTCAGCGGCGTACAACGCAGCGCCCGCATTGAGCACTATCATCTCGGCAGCCTTCTGGCCATTCTCGGTCTTGCGCCGGCCCAGTGCATCACGGATCAACTCCAACGACGCCTGTGGGTTCTCGACTGCCAGGCCATGCAGGCTCTGGCTCTTGATGCCAAGGTCTTCAGGCTCGACCCAGTATTCGCTGATCTGGTCGTTCTTCAGTTCGGCGACAAAGGTAGGCGCGGCCAGGCTGAACTCATCCAGGCCATCCTTGGAATGCACGACCAGCACATGCTTGCTACCCAGGCGTTGCAGCACTTGCGCCAGCGGGCGGCACAAGGCCTGGCTAAATACACCAACCACCTGGTGTTTCACCCCAGCCGGATTCGTAAGCGGGCCGAGCATGTTGAACAGGGTACGCAGGCCCAGGTCGCGGCGCGGGCCTGCGGCATGTTTCATGGCCGAGTGATGGCTCTGGGCGAACATGAAGCCGATACCGAGGCTGTCAATGCAGCGCCCCACTTGGATAGGTGTCAGGTTCAGGTAGATGCCGGCAGCTTCCAGCAGGTCAGCGCTGCCGCTCTTACCGGAAACTGCGCGATTGCCATGTTTGGCCACGGTGCAGCCTGCCGCCGCCAGGACGAACGAGGAGGCGGTGGAAACGTTGAAGATGTTGGCGCCATCACCGCCCGTACCGACGATGTCGACTACGCCATCAAGGCTTTTCAGCTCGACCTTGTCAGCCAGCTCACGCATGACCGAAACCGCGCCAACGATCTCGTCGATGCTCTCGCTCTTCATGCGCATGCCCATCAGGAAGGCGCCGATCTGCGCCTCACTGCATTGGCCGGTCATGATCTGGCGCATCACATCGCGCATTTCTTCGGTGGAAAGGTCCAGGTGGCCGACAATACGGCTCAACGCGCTTTTGATATCCATGCTCGGTCCTTAGCGGCGGCCGCCGGTCTGCTTGAGGAAGTTGGCGAACAGCTCGTGGCCCTGCTCGGTCAGGATGGACTCGGGATGGAACTGCACCCCTTCAATGTTCAGTGTCTTGTGGCGCAGGCCCATGATCTCGTCGACCGAACCATCGTCATGTGCAGTCCAGGCAGTCACTTCCAGGCACTCTGGCAGGGTCTGGCGCTTGACCACCAGGGAATGGTAGCGGGTTACGGTGAGCGGGTTGTTGAGCCCGGCGAACACGCCCAGGTCGCGGTGATATACCGGGCTGGTCTTGCCGTGCATGACCTGGCGGGCACGCACTACATCGCCGCCAAACGCCTGGCCGATTGATTGGTGGCCCAGGCAGACCCCAAGGATCGGCAGCTTGCCGGCGAAATGCATAATGGCCTCGATGGACACACCGGCTTCGCTCGGCGTGCAAGGGCCAGGGGAGACGACGATGCGCTCAGGGTTGAGGGCTTCTATCTCGGCAACGGTGATTTCGTCGTTGCGAATGACTTTGACCTCGGCACCCAACTCGCCAAGGTATTGAACGACGTTGTAAGTGAATGAGTCGTAATTGTCGATCATCAGTAACATCGGGCTAAACCTCTAGAATCTACTGACTTTAAAAGTCGAACCTTCCTACACCAAAAACAGACACGGCGTTGCCACTAGGGGCGCTCGGAAACGGACAGGAAGGCAAACGGGGGCGGGCCGGACAGGCCGGCAAGAGATAAAGTCAGGCGCGCCAACGCCAACGGGCGTGGGCCTTGATAACGCGCATCAAGAGTTTGCTGACGATCAACACGGGATAGGTCTCGCTCATACTTGCAGGCACAGTAGCCTACCGGCGCGGCGGGCGCAATATGCCCGTAAATACGGGAAACGAATGGACTTGGAAGGCATGCCCCGCGATTTGCTAAGGTCGATCGGGTTGTCCTCATAAAAACAATGAAAAGGATGTTCCCAGATGCGAAAAGCACCTTTGCTACGTTTCACCTTGGCTACGTTGGCGCTCGCCTGCAGCCAGGCTTTCGCAGCCCCCTCGCCTTACTCGACAATGATCGTCTTCGGCGACAGCCTCAGCGATGCCGGGCAATTTCCTGACCTGACCGGCGGTACTGCCGGTATGCGTTTTACCAACCGTGATGAGAATGGCAACTTTGCACCTGTCTCGCCGATGATCCTCGGCGCACGCCTGGGTGTGAGCGCGGAAGATCTCAATCCGTCCACGTCCCTCGGCATACGCCCCGACGGCAACAACTGGGCCGTTGGCGGCTACACCACGCAGCAGATCCTGGATTCGATCACCACCACTTCCGAGACAGTCATTCCGCCAGGCCAACCTTTTGCCGGCCTGGTACTACGCGACAAGCCCGGGTATCTGGCCAATGGCTTGCGCGCAGACCCCAATGCCCTCTACTACCTGACCGGTGGCGGCAACGACTTTCTGCAAGGCCTGGTGAGCAGCCCTGCCGATGCCGCCGTCGCAGGATCGCGCCTGGCCGCCAGCGCCCAGGCCCTGCAACAAGGCGGTGCCCGCTACATCATGGTCTGGCTGCTACCCGACCTCGGCCAAACGCCGAATTTCAGCGGCACGCCGCAGCAAAACGCCCTGTCGCAACTGTCCAGCGTGTTCAACCAGTCACTGGTCAGCCAACTGGGCCAGATCGATGCCGAAATCATTCCACTGAACATTCCCGTACTGCTGAACGAAGCACTGGCCAGCCCGACGCAATTCGGCCTGGCCAGCGGGCAGAATCTGGTCGGCACCTGCTACAGCGGCAACAGTTGCGTGGAAAACCCGCTGTACGGCATCAATGGCACCACGCCCGACCCCACCAAGCTGCTGTTCAACGACTCGGTACACCCAACCATCGCCGGCCAGCAACTGATTGCCGACTACGGCTACTCGATCCTTTCCGCACCCTGGGAGCTGACGCTGCTGCCGGAAATGGCCCACGCCAGCCTGCGCGCGCATCAGGACGAACTACGTAATCAATGGCAGGCGCCCTGGCAGGCGGCTGGCCAATGGCAGGCCTTTGTTGCCACTGGCGCGCAAGATCTGGACTTCGACGGCGAGCGCAGTTCTGCCAACGCTGACGGGCGCGGCTACAACCTCACCCTGGGTGGCAGCTACCGGCTGAACGACGCTTGGCGCTTAGGGCTTGCCGGCGGGGTCTATCGCCAGAAACTGGAGGCAGGCGAACAAGACTCGGACTACAAGCTCGACAGCTACCTGGCCAGTGCCTTCGCCCAGTTTCGTGAGGACCGCTGGTGGGCCGACGCAGTGCTGAGCGCAGGGCACCTGGACTATCACGACCTCAAACGCACCTTCGCCCTAGGCGTGAATGACCGAAGCGAGAAAGGTGATACCGACGGCGAAGCCTGGGCTGTGACCGGTCGACTGGGATACAACCTGGCAGCCGATAGCAGTGACTGGCAGCTGGCGCCGTTCATCAGCGCCGACTACGCGCGAGTGAAGGTGGATGGTTATGACGAGAAGAGCGGACGTTCGACGGCCCTGGGCTTCGATGACCAGGAACGCACTTCGCGTCGCCTGGGCGTAGGGTTGCTGGGCAGCGTGCAAGTACTGGCCAGCACCAGGCTGTTTGCCGAGGTGGCGCAAGAACATGAGTTCGAGGATGACCAGCAGGATGTGACGATGCACCTGACGACACTGCGAGCCAATGACTTCACGCTGACCGGGTACACACCGCAGAGCGACCTGACTCGTGCCAGCCTTGGGGTCAGCCATGAGCTGGTGGCGGGGGTGCACCTGCGCGGGAACTACAACTGGCGCAAGAGCGACGAGTTGACCCAGCAAGGAATAAGCTTGGGCGTCAGCGTCGACTTTTAACCGGATGGGGCCGCCATGCGGCCCCACGCCTGAGAATTACTCGGCAGGACGTTGCTCAGCCAACGCCACCGCACGGAACATCGCCCGGCGCTTGTTGATGGTTTCTTCCCACTCCAGCGCCGGCACCGAGTCGGCGACAATGCCGCCACCTGCCTGCACATGCAGTTCGCCGTCCTTGATCACGGCCGTGCGAATGGCAATCGCGGTATCCATGTTGCCATTCCAGGCAAAGTAGCCCACCGCACCGCCGTAGACGCCACGCTTGACCGGCTCCAGTTCGTCGATGATCTCCATCGCGCGGATCTTCGGTGCACCCGACAAGGTACCCGCCGGCAGAATCGCCCGCAGTGCATCCATCGCGGTCAAGCCTTCGGCCAGTTGCCCGGTAACGTTGGAAACGATGTGCATGACATTGGAGTAGCGCTCGATCACCATCTTTTCGGTCAAGCGCACGCTACCGGTGGAGGACACACGGCCCACATCGTTGCGGCCCAGGTCGATGAGCATCAGGTGCTCGGCGATCTCCTTGTCGTCCGAAAGCAGGTCATCTTCCAGCGCTCGGTCGGCCTCCTCGTTGGCCCCCCTTGGACGGGTACCGGCAATCGGGCGTACGGTGACCAGATTGTCTTCCACCCGCACCAGCACTTCCGGCGAACTGCCAACAACGTGGAAGTCCCCGAAGTTGAAGAAGTACATGTATGGCGTCGGGTTGAAGCAGCGCAGCGCACGGTACAAGTCTATGGGCGCTGCCTTGAAGTCGATCGACATGCGCTGGGACGGCACCACTTGCATGCAGTCACCGGCCAGGATGTACTCCTTCACGGTGTCCACAGCGCGCTCGTAATCCTCTTGGGTGAAGGAGGAGCGGAACGCCGGCTCTGCCGCCATGGGGCCGCTCAGGTCCAGGCCGCGTCGCGGCGTGATAGGTTCGCGCAGCTTGGCCAGCAGCCCTTGCAGGCGCGCCTGGCCTTGCTCGAAAGCCTGCTCTTCGGACGGATCGACCAGTACGATCGCATGCATCTTGCCGGCCAGGTTGTCGAACACCACCACGGCATCCGAAACCATCAGCAGGATATCCGGCACGCCCAGAGGGTCAGGGTTGGGGCAAGCGCCCAGGCGCTTTTCCACGTAGCGAACGCAGTCATAGCCAAAGTAGCCGACCAGGCCACCGTTGAAACGCGGCAGGCCGGCAATGTCAGCGACCTTGTAGCGGTCCTTGAAGGTTTCGACGAATGCCAGCGGGTCTTCGACATCATGGCTTTCGACCTGCACGCCATCGTGCAGAATGCTCACGTGATAGCCATGCACACGCATCACCGTGCGCGACGGCAGGCCGATCATCGAATAACGGCCCCACTTCTCACCGCCCTGCACCGACTCGAGCAGGTACGAGTTGGCCTGGTCTGCCAGCTTCAGGTAGATAGAAAGCGGGGTATCGAAGTCGGCCAGGGTTTCACAGGCCAAGGGGATGCGGTTGTAGCCGGCAGCGGCCAGGCGCAGGAATTCTTCGCGGGTCATGAGTAGCCTCGGAGCAACAATGAGAGTCGGGCAAACGGACGGGCCGGCAAAGGCCGGCGGGCAGAAGTCAGGCGCGCCAACGCCAACGGGCCAGGGCCTTGATGACTTTCATCCACAATTTGCCGGTAACCACCACGGTGGGCTCTCTGTCTTGTGAGGCTTGAAGGTCCGCCAACGTTATCCCAGTGTCGGTGACTACGCAACCAGGCAGCAGCAGGCGCAGGTCGCCTATGACCAGGCTGGGCGCTTCCTCATCGATCGGCCGGCCGTGGTTATAGCCATAGCTCAGCCCAACGCACTGCACGCCGGCGGCCTTGGCCGCCAGCACATCACTGCGCGAGTCCCCCACAAACAGCGCCTGGCCGGGCTTCACGCCGGCCATTTTCATGACGAACAGCAACGCAGCAGGGTCGGGCTTCTTCTGTGGCAGGGTATCGCCGCCAATGATCCAGCGGAAATAACGGCCGATCTTCATCTGGTCGAGCAACGGTGCGACGAAGCGTTCAGGCTTGTTGGTGATCAGCGCCATCTCCACGCCCTGCTTGCGCAGCCAGCGCAAGGTGTCGTGCACACCAGGGTATACAACCGTCAGATCATGGCTTTCGGCGTACGCCTCCATGAACAGTGCAAGGCCGCGCTCGGCCAGCTCATCGTCTACGGTCGCGTGGTCCAGGCCGCCGGCAAGTGCGCGGCGCACCAGCACCGGTGCGCCGTTGCCTACCCAGTGCCGCACGGCGTCAAGGCCGGCGGCCGGACGGCCAAGTTCGAGCAGCATGCGGTCAACGGCTGCGGCCAGGTCGGGGACTGAATCGATCAGGGTACCGTCCAGATCGAACATCACCAGCCTGGGCAGCGTCCCGGGGAACAGCTGCTCGAAGCCGCTCATGGGCGGGCCTGAGCCAGTTCGGCGCGCATCTTGGCGATCACTTCCTGATAATCCGGCGCGTTGAAGATCGCCGAGCCGGCGACGAAGGTATCTGCGCCAGCGGCAGCGATTTCGCGGATGTTGTTGACGTTCACCCCACCGTCGATTTCCAGGCGAATATCACGGCCACTGGCGTCGATCAGCGCACGGGCTTCGCGCAGCTTGTCCAAGGTGCCGGGGATGAATTTCTGCCCGCCAAAGCCTGGGTTGACGCTCATCAGCAGCACCATGTCGACCTTGTCCATCACGTACTTCAGCGCGTCCAGGCTGGTAGCCGGGTTGAACACCAGGCCGGCCTTGCAGCCACCGTCACGGATCAGCTGCAGCGAGCGGTCGATGTGCTGCGAGGCTTCCGGGTGGAAGGTGATGTAGCTGGCACCGGCTTCGATGAAGTCACCGATGATGCGGTCTACCGGGCTGACCATCAGATGCACATCGATCGGCGCGGTCACACCGTACTTGCGCAAGGCGGTGCAGACCATCGGGCCAATGGTCAGGTTGGGTACGTAGTGGTTGTCCATCACGTCGAAGTGGACGATGTCGGCACCCGCGGCCAGTACCTTGTCGACATCCTCGCCCAGACGGGCGAAATCGGCGGAGAGAATGGAGGGGGCAATAGCGTAGGGCTGCATGGCGCACCTGTTGGCAGAATCTAGGTGGCGCGCATTGTAACTCAGCGAACTGGATAGGGGCTGATTGGCATCAATCCGTGTGAAGGGGTCACTGCGACGCCAGCATCGGCCTTTTCGCAGGCAGTCCTGCGAAAAGGCCGATCAATCACGCAGGCTGCTGAGTCCTCAGCTTCTCACTGCGCCCGCGCAACCACTCCAGGGTCAGCAGCAGCACCACCGAAAAACCGATCAGCAAGGTCGCCGCCGCTGCAATCGTCGGGCTCAAGTTCTCGCGAATGCCGCTGAACATCTGCCGCGGCAGGGTGGCCTGTTCTGGCCCGGCGAGGAACAGCGTCACCACCACCTCATCGAACGAGGTCGCGAAGGCGAACAGCGCCCCAGAGATCACTCCGGGGGCGATCAGCGGCAAGGTGACCCTGCGAAACGCAACCACCGGTGAGGCCCCCAGGCTGGCAGCCGCACGCACCAGGTTGTAATTGAAGCCTTGCAAGGTCGCCGACACGGTAATGATGACGAACGGCACACCCAGCACCGCGTGCACCAGGATCAGCGAAATGAAGCTGTTACCCATCCCCAACGGGGCAAAGAACAGGTAGCTGGCTACACCAATGATCACCACCGGCACCACCATCGGCGAAATCACCAGCGCCATGACCAGCGACTTGCCCGGAAAATCGGCGCGGGTAAGCCCGATCGCTGCCAGCGTACCGAACACCATGGCCAGCAGCGTGGCCGCCGGGGCGACGATGACGCTGTTCCTCAGGGCGCGCATCCACTCGGCCGAGGCGAAGAAATCGTGATACCACTGCAGGGAAAAGCCTTGCAGTGGGTACACCAGGAAGCTGCCACTGTTGAACGACAGCGGCACGATCACCAGTACCGGCAACACCAGAAACAGCAATATCAGGCCACAAAGGATACGCAGGCTGTAGAACCACACCCGTTCCACGGGCGACATGTATGGGCTAAGCATCACTAGGCTCCTCAGCTCAGGCGCAGGCGGCTGGCACCGACCAGCCAGCTATAGATCAGGTACAGCAGCACGGTCGCCAGCAGCAACAGCCCGCCCAGCGCGGTAGCCATGCCCCAGTTGATGCTGGTGTTGGTATAGAAGGCCACGAAGTAGCTGACCATCTGGTCGTTCGGGCTGCCGAGCAGCGCCGGGGTGATGTAGTAACCGATGGCCAGGATGAACACCAGCAGGCAACCGGCGCCCACGCCCGCGTAGGTCTGCGGGAAGTACACCCGCCAGAAGCTGGCGAACGGGTGGCAACCCAAGGAGATCGCTGCACGCATGTAGCTCGGCGAAATGCCCTTCATCACGCTGTATAGCGGCAGGATCATGAACGGCAAGAGGATGTGGACCATCGAGATGTACACGCCGGTGCGGTTGAACACCAGCTCCAGCGGCTGATCGATGATGCCCATGGCCATCAATGCACTGTTGATCAGGCCGCCTGACTGCAGCAGTACGATCCACGCTGCCACCCGCACCAGAATCGACGTCCAGAACGGCAGCAACACCAATATCATCAACAGGTTGCCCTGGCGGGTCGGCAGGTTGGCCAGCAGGTAAGCCAGCGGATACGCCAGCACCAGGCAGATGGCCGTGATCACCACACCCATCCACAGGGTGCGGGCAAAGATGTCCAGGTAGATGGACTGGTCGGGGGTGGCCTTGGCCAACTCGCCGAGGTCATCGATACGGTGGTCGACCGATGCCAGCAGGTAATAAGAAGTCACGCTGCTGGTGTTGCGGCGGATCGCCTGCCAGTAAGCCGGGTCGCCCCAACGTTCATCGAGGGCCTGCAAGGCCTCTTTGTAAGAGGCAGGTTCGGCCTTGAACGGCAGCGCCCGAGCGGTCTTGGAGAGCAGGCTGCGGTAGCCGGCCAGCTCCATGTTCAGGCGTTTGGACAGGTCGCCCAAGGTCTGGTTCTTGCGCGATTCGGCCAGGTCCTGGCTCAGGGCCTTGTAAACCTCCTCGCCAGGCAGGCTCTTGCCATCCCACTGCGACACAGCCTGGACCGTGCGCGGCAGGCCGCCGACCACTTCCGGGTTGTCGACGCTCTTGAACAGCAGCGCCGCGATGGGCACCAGGAACACCAGCAGGAGAAACAGCGCCAGCGGCGCGATGAGCGCCTGCGCCTTCCAGCGGTTGACCCGCTCGGCGTGCTTGAGGCGCTGCTTGAGACTTGGACCTGCGCCTTCGTTGAGGGGCACTGCAATGGCCATGGCGAACTCCGCAAAAACAGGGGAACAGGGAGCGCCAGCCAACGGGCCGGCGCTCCTTCGAGGCGCCTTACTTCTTCGCCGCCCAGGCGTTGAAGCGTTGCTCCAGTTGCTCGCTGTTGTCGGCCCAGAAGGCCACATCGATCTGCACCTGGTTGGCGATGTTTTCAGGCGTGGTCGGCATGTCCTTCTTCACCGCGTCCGCCAGCAGCGGCACGGCTTTGGAGTTGGCCGGGCCGTAGGCGATGTTCTCGGAGTAGGTCTTCTGCTGCTCGGGCTGAACGGTATAAGCGATGAATTGCTTCGCTTCCTCGACATTCTTGGCCCCTTTCGGGATGGCCCAAGCGTCGAAGTCGTAGATGCCACCGTTCCACACCACCTTGAGGTTGCTCTCTTTCTGCACCGCAGCAATGCGCCCGTTGTAGGCCGAGCTCATGACCACATCACCCGAGGCCAGGTACTGCGGCGGCTGGGCGCCCGCTTCCCACCACTGGATGCTCGGCTTGAGTTCGTCGAGTTTCTTGAAGGCGCGGTCCACGCCGCCCTTGGTGGCCAGCACCTGGTACACATCCTTGGGCGCAACGCCGTCGGCCATCAGGGCGAACTCGAGCGTGTACTTCGCGCCCTTGCGCAGGCCGCGCTTGCCCGGGAATTTCTTCGTGTCCCAGAAATCGGCCCAGCTGGTCGGGGCTGTCTTGAGCTTGTCAGCGTTGTAGGCCAGCACCGTGGACCAAACGAAGAAGCCCACGCCGCACGGCTGGATGGCGCCCTTCACATAATCGCTTTCGTTGCCGAACAGAGCCGGGTCGAGCTCCTCGAACATGCCTTCATCGCAACCACGGGCCAGTTCTGGCGACTCCACCTCCACCAGGTTCCAGGACACGCTGTTGGTGTCGACCATGGCTTTGATCTTGGCCATTTCACCGTTGTACTCGCCAGCGACGATCTTGCCCTTGCCGGCCTTCTCCCATGGCTCGTAGAACGCCTTGACCTGGGCCGCCTTGTTGGCGCCGCCGAAGGACACTACGGTCAGGTCTGCCGCCATGGCCTGGCCGGCGGCGAACAGGCCAAGGGCCAGGGCGGTCAGTTTCAGCTGCTTGCGCATTATTATTCTCTCCACAGTACAGGGTTGGTGAAGCAATCCATCAGTGGGCTTCGGCAATCGGATCGAGCGCGCGCGCGTGCTCCACCTCCCAGCCCAGCGGTACCACATCGCCCACGGCCAAGGCCGGGTCGAGCTCGGCAATCGGCTGTTTCACGAAAAAGTCAGCCTTGCCACAGACTTCCAGACGTACCCGTACATGGTCGCCCAGGTAGATGAACTCGGCCACGCGGCCGGAGAAGCGATTGACGCAGCTTTGGCTGTGGCCATTGAGGCGCACGCGCTCCGGGCGTACCGACAGGGTCACCGGCTCCCCAGCCTGGCCGACGTTCACCGCCAGCGCCTCGACCCGCTCGCCGCGGGCCAGCTGCACCTGGCAACGATGACCGTCACTGGCCAGCAGCGTGCCGTTGATGCGGTTGTTCTCGCCGATGAAGTTGGCGACGAAGGTGTTGCGCGGCTCCTCATAAAGAGTGCGCGGGTCGGCGATCTGCTGGATCTCGCCCTCATGGAACACGGCCACACGGTCGGACATGGTCAACGCCTCGCCCTGGTCGTGGGTTACGTAGACCACGGTTACACCCAGGCGCTGGTGGATATGCTTGATCTCCATCTGCATGTGTTCACGCAGCTGCTTGTCCAGCGCGCCGAGCGGCTCGTCCATCAGCACCAGCTGCGGCTCGAACACCAACGCCCTGGCCAAGGCCACGCGCTGCTGCTGGCCACCGGAAAGCTGGCCAGGGTAGCGTTTGGCGAAGGCATCGAGCTGCACCATGTTCAGTACCCGCTTGACCCGCTCACTGATGTCGGTCTTGCTCAGGTTGCGCACGCTCAGCGGAAAAGCGAGGTTTTCCGCCACGGTCATGTGGGGGAACAGTGCGTAGTTCTGGAACACCATGCCAATGTCACGTTTGTGCGGCGGCACGTTATTGATGGAGCGCCCGGCCAACTGGATTTCACCGGCGGTCGGGGTCTCGAAACCCGCCAGCATCATCAGGCTGGTGGTCTTGCCCGAGCCGGAAGGGCCGAGCAAGGTGAGGAATTCACCCTTGCGAATGTCCAGGTTGAGGTCTTTGACGATCAGCGATTCGCCGTCGTAGCTCTTCTGCACACCACGGAAACTGACCAGCGTCTCACCGGTGGTCGCGTTCGAATTCGCCTCGCTCATGCCTGCACCTTCTTGTTGGAATGACTGCGTAGGCAAAGACTAAAGAAGACGCAAGCGCCCGGAAATCGGGGGCGCTGAGAGAATGCCATCATCCGGTTGGAAGAGTTTGTGTAGGGATTGCCCTACACCGATGGCGGGATTGGAATGCAAGTCTCAGCCAGCCAGCGGGAAAGCGGTGCCTGGCAGATAACCTATGTCGCAAACAGAACGGTCATACCAGCTTGTGCTCCATGGCGTACTTCACCAGTTCAGCCAGCGAGTTGACCTTGAGTTTCTGCATCAGCCTCGCCTTGTGGGTGCTGATGGTCTTGCTGGAGAGCGCCAGCTGCTGAGCGATATCGTTGACGTTGGCACCTTGAGCCAAGCGTTCGAACACCGAGAACTCGCGCTCCGACAGCAGAGTATGCAGCGGCCGAGTTTCGGTCAGGCCAACCTCGAAGACCATGCGGTCGGCCAACGCCGGATCGATGTAGCGCCCGCCGCCGGCCACTCGGCGGATTGCGGTCAGCAGCAAAGCAGGGTCACTGTCCTTGGTGGCATAGCCGGCAGCGCCGGCCTTGAGCGCGCGCGCGGCCATCTGCGCTTCGTCGTGCATCGACAGCATCAGGATCGCCGGCGGGTTGTGCAGCGCGCGGATCCGCGCAATCGCCTCCAACCCACTGACACCGGGCATCGAGATATCCAGCAACACCACTTCGCAGGCGGTGTGGCGCAGGGTTTCCAGCAGCTGTTCACCATTACCGGCCTCCCCCACCACCTGCATGTCCTTGGCCAGGCCGATCAACTGCTTGATACCTTCGCGGACAATGGTGTGGTCTTCGGCCACCAGCACTCGAATCACGATCGTTCTCCTAATCCAACGCTATGGTCACGCTCAGGCTGGTACCTTCACCTGGCTCGCTATTCAACACCATGCTGCCACCGAGCATCAGTACCCGCTCACGCAGCCCCACAAGGCCGAACGAGGTTGGCCGTGGCTGGTCCAGGCAGAACCCGCTACCGTCATCACTGACCGTCATACGCAGTTTTTCGCCCTCGCGCACCAGCTCTACCTCGACACTGTGCGCCTGGGCGTGGCGCATTACGTTGGTCAGAGCCTCCTGCAGGATACGGAACAAGCCGATAGCTTTTGCATCGCTCAATGCTGGCAGATTATCCGGTACCTGCACCAGGCAAGGGATCTGCGTGCGCGCTTCGAAGCGCCGTGCCTGCCATTCGATGGCCGAGGCGATACCGGCGTCCAGGATCGGCGGGCGCAGCGCCGTTGCCACATCGCGCACCAGTTGGAACAGCTGAGCGATCAGGCGCTTCATGCTGGCCAGGCGCTCGTTCAGCGCAGGGTCAAGCTCGGCAAAAGCCAGTTCGCACATCGACACTTCAAGCTTGAGCACGGTCAGCATCTGCCCCAGTTCATCGTGCACTTCGCGGGCGATACGGGCCTTTTCTTCCTCGCGCACGCTCTCCAGGTGTGCCGACAGTTCACGCAGTTGCTCCTGGGACCTCGCAAGCGCCAGCTCCGCGCGCTTGCTCTGGGTAATGTCCCAGACAATACCGTCCCAGACCACCCGGCCGTTGGCCAGGCGGCGGGTACTGGCCTTGATGTCGGCCCACCGCTGCTCACCTTCACGGGTGAGGATTCGCCCTTGCCAGGACCAGTCCTGATCGCTGGCAATGGCCAAGTCCTGCACCTGGTGGTAGTCAGCACGATCTTGCGGGTGGACCAGATTGCGCAAGCCCATCTGCGGGTGCTGGATCTGCGCGGGCGTATAACCCACCAACGCCTCACTGCCCTCGCTGATGTAGGGGAACTCCGGGTCCCCTTCCGCTGGTGCGGGTTCCAGACGGAACACCAGCCCCGGCACATTGCCAGCAATACCCTTGAGCCGCGCCTCGCTTTCACGCAGCGCCGCCAGGGCGCGGTGGCGTTCGGTGACATCGGCAAGGTACACCACCAGGTACTCGGCATCGCGAAAGCGCAGGAAGCTCAACGACAACTCAACAGGCAACAGACTGCCGTCGGCGCACAGGCATTGGGTTTCGAACTGCCGAGCCCCGGCCTCCCCGGCTCGCGCGGCCCGCCACAACTGCAGCCAGCGGTCCATGCTCAGGTTCGGCTCGAAGTCGCTCAGCGGACGCTCCAGCAACGCCGCCTCGGCATAACCCAGCATGCGCCCCACCGCGTGGTTGGCGTAACGCACGTGGCTGTCCCAGTTGACCCAGAGGATGCCCACCGTACTCTGGTCGATGGCGAACTGGCTCAGGCGCAGTGCCTCCTCGCGCACCTGCCGCTCAGCCAGGTGCTCCCGCGCCGCCAGCAGGCTACGCTCGAGCTGGCGCTGCTGGCGGCGCTGCCACACCAGGGTGGCCCCGGCACACAGCAGCAACATGCCGAACAGCAACGCAAGGTTTTGCCAGAAACCGGTGGAGTCGCTCAGACGCGGGTATTTGGGCTGCAACCAACGCTGATGCAGTTGCTCCAGCTCTTTGGCGGGCATGGCCTGCAGGCCCCGTTCAAGCACATCGGCCAGCAACGGCCAGTCACGCCGCGAACCCACGCGCAATAATTGCGGCAGGCCGATATCGCCGAGCACTGCCAGGTCACCGAACTCGCTTTCACGGGACAACCGGCTGAGCTGGGCTTCATCCAGCACCGCGTAGCTGGCCTGGCCCCCTACCACCAGTTGCAAGGCCTGGCGCTCGTTGGGCACACCTTGCAGGTTGAGATTGGCGTAATTGCCCCGCAGGTAATCGGCCAGCACGCTGGGCATGCGTACCGCCACACGCTCGTTGGCTTCAAGCTTTTCCAGCTCGACGGCCAACGCACCGGTCCGCGGCCCCACCACAAGTTGCGGCACACGCATATAGGGGTCGCTGAACAACCACAGACGCAAGCTGGCCGGTGTTTGTGTAAGGCCCGGGGCAAAGTCGATTTCACCCGCCTGCAGGGCGTGTTCGAGGCTGGCCTGGTCAGTGAAGTTACGCCAGGTGAGGTCCAGCTTGAGCGCCTGCGCCAGCCAGTTCACCAGCTCGACATTGGCCCCGTAGAGTTGCTGCAGACGGCGGTCGAATTGGGCATAGGGCGCCTGCAGCACCAGGCCGACCCGCAGGCTGCGATGGGTGTCCAGCCATTGCTGCTGGGCAGGTTCGAGTACCACCGCAGGTGCTGCCTCAGGCCTTGCCAAGGCAATCAAGGGTAGCCACAAGCAGCCGATAACCAACAGGCGACGCAATCGCTTCATCTACACGCTCGTCTTGGCAAGGGCGGCCATGCAGCATGGCCGTCGCGGGCAAATACTATTAGGCTGCCGGTATCATTCTGGCCTTGGGTTGATTCATGTTCACACTTTATCGCACGACGCTGGCAATGTGCTGCCTTGCCTCGCTCCTACCACTTGGTGCCCTGGCCGCCGACGCCGAAAAACCAGCAACCGAAGAGGCTGCCGCCGCACCTGCGCCACGCCCACCGCTGCTGGAGCGTAGCCAGGAAGATGCGCAGGCCCTTGAACGCCTGTTGCCCAAAGCCGAGCAGCAAACGCTGGAAGCCGGGTCCGACAGCTTCCTGGCCCTGTGGAAACCAGCCAACGACAGCGACCCGCAAGGCACGGTGATCATCGTCCCTGGCGCCGGAGAAACCGCCGACTGGCCCAATGCGGTCGGCCCGTTGCGACGCAAGTTCCCTGACGCCGGCTGGAACAGCCTCAGCGTGAGCCTGCCCGACCTGCTCGCCGATAGCCCACAGGCACGGGTCCAGGCCACGCCAGCTGCCGCACCGCAGCCAGAGCAGGGCGAGAGCGCACCGGCAAAGGAAACCCCCGTCGATGCCAACGCCAACGTGGCCCAGGCTACTGCGGCGGATGCCGACACGGCAGAAAGCACCGATGCCGAACAGGCCAGCGAACAGAACGATCAGGCTGATGCCGAACGCATCTTCGCGCGCCTGGATGCTGCGGTGGCGTACGCTCAGCAACAGAACTCACGCAGCATCGTGCTGATCGGCCATGGCAGCGGCGCCTACTGGGCAGCCCGCTACCTGGGCGAGAAGCAACCACCGCAGGTACAGAAGCTGGTGATGATCGCCGCGCAGACCCCGGCAAGGGTCGAGCACGATCTGGAAAGCCTGACACCTACCCTCAAAGTGCCGACTGCCGATATCTACTACGCAACCCGCACCGGCGACCGCAATGCCGCCATGCAACGCCTGCAGGCCAGCAAGCGCCAGAAAGACAGCCAGTACAAGCAGCTTTCGCTGATTGCGATGCCGGGGAACAAGAGCGCGGAACAGGAACAGTTGTTCCGCCGGGCCAGGGGGTGGATGAGCCCGCAGGAATGAAGTGACGGGCCAGCTCCGGCCGTTGCACCAGCAGGCTGGCTGCCACAGGTACAGCGCCGCTCGCCGGTGACAGGGGCCTTAGAGCCCCCGCCGTTTACGGATCAACGCATAAGCCTGGTGCAGCTCTCGAGTGCGTTCGGTCGCCTCTCTGAGCTGCGCTTCACTGGCACCGCTCCCGGCCAGCTTGTCCGGATGGTGCCGGCTGACCAGCCGGCGATAGGCCTGCTTGACCCGGTCGCCTTCCGTATCGGCATCTATCCCCAGCAAGCGCAGCGCAGCCGCATAGGTCATGACGCTACTGGCCGTGCTCATTTTGCGTGGCTCATATTCCAGCGACATGGCCTGCACCTGGCGCCGGCTGAGCCCCAGCTTCTGCCCCCAGTCCAGCAGCAGTTCCCGCTCATGATCCCCGGCCTTGCCGTCAGCCCAAGCCATACGCCAACACGCCCGCAACGTGCCCTCGGCCGCATGTGGCTGCAAGCGAATGCGACGCAGGTGGTGGGCCAAGCGGTCCTTGCCCGCCTTGCCGCGGTTGAAGGCGGCAATCGCGCGCATCCTGGCGGCCTCGGCCAGCCCCAGCCGGACCATCTCCTGGCGCGCCTGCTGAATATGCTGTTCGCCCACTCGCCCATCGCTTTTGGCCAGCCGCCCAAGCAGGACGAACAACAACTCTTCGTCACGCAGGGCCGGCCGGCCTCCCAACCGTTCGCGCATGTCTTCCCAACCCTGCACACGCAGGCGCCGATCCATGGCTTGGCCAAGCAATGCCCCCAGCAGCGCGCCAGGGATGCTGGCGACAGCGAAACCCGCGCCTAGCCCGATTACCGTGCCTGGCCACCACATCTCAGGCACGCTCGCGTATAAGGCGTTCGGCCTCGGCCAGGCGCTCCTGGGTACCGACATCGACCCAGGCGCCACGGTAGTGCTCGCCGGTCACCTTGCCTGCCGACATGGCTTGGCGCAGAAGTGGCGCCAGTTTGAAGGCCCCCGCCTGGCAACCTGCGAACAAGGCTGGATGCAGCACTGAAAGGCCGCTGAAGGTCAGGGTGCCAGGGGGCTCGTCACCGTCCACCACCTGCCCACCTTGCAGGCGGAAGTCGCCCCGCCCGTGATGGCCAGGGTTATCGACCAGCACCAGATGCGCCAGGCCCTGCAGCGGTGCACGCAAGCGCGCGAACGGGTAATCGGTCCAGACATCGCCATTGACCAGCAGGAACGGGGCGTCGCCCAGCAAAGGCAATGCCTGGAATATCCCGCCCCCCGTCTCCAGCGGCTCGCCCTCAGGGGAGTAGCGAATGCTCAGGCCGAAGCGGCTGCCATCGCCGAGGTGATCCTCGATCTGCTGGCCAAGCCAGGCATGGTTGATCACCACGTCGGTAAAACCGGCCGCCGCCAGGGCACGCAGGTGGTATTCGATCAACGGCTGGCCGGCCACGGGCAGCAACGGCTTTGGCGTGTGCAGGGTCAGCGGGCGCATGCGCTCGCCCTTGCCTGCGGCGAGAATCATCGCTTTCATGCACGCGCTCCGGCCTTGAGTTCGGCGATCAGCTGGCCGAGCTCGGCCAGTTCAGAGCGACGGCCGACCACTTCGTCTATATAGGCGAAGAAACGCGGCACATCAGCCAGGTAGCGCGGCTTGCCGTCACGGTGGCAGATACGCGCGAAGATACCGATCACCTTCAGATGGCGCTGCACACCCATCAGGTCGCTGGCGCGCTGGAAATCTTCGAACGACGGCTGAACCGGGATCCCGGCGGCTTGCGCTTTGTCCCAGTAGTTGCGCAACCAGCCTTCGACTCGCGCTTGTGGCCAACTGAGGAAAGCGTCCTTGAACAGGCAGGTAATGTCATAGGTGACCGGACCGTACACCGCGTCCTGGAAGTCGAGCACGCCCGGGTTCGGTTCGCTCTGCATCAGGTTGCGCGGCATGTAGTCGCGGTGCACCAGCACCTTGGGTTGGGCAAGGGCACTGTCGATCAGCAACTGGCTGATGCGCTGCCAACTGGCCTGCTGCGCCTCGTTGAAGGCCAGGCCGAGCTCACGCCCGACATACCACTCGGGGAACAGCTCGACCTCACGGCGCAGCAAGGCGTCGTCATAGCTCGGCAACGGCGCTTCCATCGGCAGGCGCTGGAACGCCAGCAGGGCGTCGATCGCGTCGGCAAACAATGCATCGGCGTTATCCGGGTTAATGATGTCGAGGTATGTCTGATGGCCCAGATCCCCCAGCAACAGGAAACCACGGTCCAGATCTTGGGCATGAATCACCGGTACATGCACGCCCGCACTGGCCAGCAGATGGTCGATGGCAACGAACGGGCGGCAGTTTTCCTGTGGCGGCGGCGCATCCATGATCACAAAACTGTGGCCTGCGCCCTGCCAGCGGAAGTAACGGCGAAAGCTCGCATCGCTGCTGGCGGCGGTCAGGCTGCCTTCGGGCACCTCGCCCCAGGCGTTGTTGCGGAAAAGAACATTGAGCTGCTCGGCGAGCCAGACAGTCAGTTGTTGCAGGCGTACATCGTGGTCAGGCATTACAAGGGTCTCCGACGGCCCTAGCCGTCAAGCGGGTCATGCTTTATTATCCAGCATCTTTTTCAGACCATCGAGAGGCGTGCGGCCCCACACGCGGGCAGATGGCACGCAGGAAGCCCGGACTAATAAGATGGCATTGAAATCCCCCGCGTTTCGTAGAAAGTTTCCGTTGCTGGTCACCGGCGGTCTGCTGGCCCTGCAACCTTTTGCCACCTCGTACGTGGTAGCAGCCGAGCAGTTCGACTGCCAAGTGTCCGCCTCCGGTGGTTGGGACTGCAAGCCCAAGAGCCCAGTCAACAACTTGCCACCGCGCCCAGTGCATGACGGCGCTGCGCTCACTTCCGGCACCGAGGCCCCATCGGCCGAGGCCGAAAGTGCTGACAAGCCGGTGCTGGTCACCGAGAGCAAAGGCCGTGGCCTGAAGTCGCGCAGCGAGGATTACAGCCATCTCGATTGGGTCCCGCGCGAAAAGCTCACCGCTGCCCAGCTGGCCGAAACCGGCCCGTACTGCGGTGGCGCGTACATCGAGCCGACTCGCCCTGGCATGGCCGACACCACGCCCAAGGACGAATCGCCGACCTACATCAACGCCAAGGTCTCCAAGTACCAGCAGGAGCAGCAGATCGCTACCCTCGCCGGTGACGTGGTCATGCGCCAAGGCAGCATGCAGGCCGAAGCCGATGAGGCCAACCTGTACCAGGCCGAGAACCGTGGCGAGCTCAAGGGCAACGTCAGGATTCGCGACAACGGCTCGCTGGTCGTGGGCGACGAGGCGCAGATCCAGCTCGACACGGGCGAAGCCCAGGTCGACAACGCCGAATACGTGATGCACAAGTCGCACATCCGCGGCAACGCCCTGTACGCCAAGCGTAGCGAGAACGCCATCATCCGCCTCAAGGATGGTACCTACACCACGTGCGAACCGGGCAGCAACGCCTGGCAGCTCAAGGGCAACAACATCACCCTGAACCCGGCCACCGGCTTCGGTACCGCGACCAACGTCACCCTGCGGGTCAAGGATTTCCCGGTGTTCTACACACCGTACATCTATTTCCCGATCGACGACCGTCGCCAATCCGGCTTCCTGCCACCGTCGTTCAGCAGCACCAGCGACACCGGCTTCATGCTGGTCACGCCGTACTACTTCAACCTGGCGCCCAACTACGACGCCACGTTGTACCCGCGTTACATGACCAAGCGTGGCTTGCTGATGGAAGGCGAATTCCGCTACCTGACCAAGTCCAGCGAAGGCCAGCTCGGCGGCGCGTACCTGAATGACAAGAACGACGATCGCAAAGAGCAGACTGATTACGAAGATCAGCGCTGGATGGTCAACTGGCAGCACAAAGGTGGCCTGGACGAGCGCCTGTTGGCCGAGGTGGACTACACCGACATCAGCGACCCGTTCTACTTCCAGGACCTGGAGTCTGACCAGATCGGCGTCGAGAGCAAAGATGCGCTGAACCAGCAAGGCGCACTGACCTATCGCGGCGACAGCTACCAGGCTCGCCTGAACTTGCAGGCCTACGAGATGGCCACCATCTCGAAGATCACCCCATATAACAAGCTGCCTCAAATCACCCTGAACGGCATGCTGCCGTACCACCCGGGTGGCTTCGACTTCAGCTACAATACCGAAGCCGTGCGCTTTGATCGCGACCTGAAGAACGGCCCCGTCTTCAACGAAGATGGCCAGCTGGACACTACTGCCGGTGCCAACGGCCAGCGTCTTGACGAGAACATCTTCGGCCTGGCAAGGGCCAACGGTAACCGCCTGAACATCGCGCCGGCCATCAGCCTGCCGATGGAGGCCAGCTACGGCTACGTGAAGCCGAAGCTGACCTACATGTACACCAACTACGATCTGGACCTGGACAGCGAAGGCAAATCTGACCTGGCCAGTGCCTCGCAAGCCACACGCGACCTGCGCGGTGACTTCTCGAGCAGCCAGAGCCGCGACATCCCGATTTTCAGCGTAGACAGCGGCCTGTACTTCGACCGCGACACCTCGCTGTTCGGCACCAACTACCGTCAAACCCTCGAACCGCGCCTGTTCTATCTCTACGTCCCGTACAAAGACCAGATGGACATCCCGCTGTTCGACACGGGTGAAACGCTGTTCAGTTACGACTCCCTGTTCCGTGAAAACCGCTTCAGCGGCACCGACCGCATCGGTGACGAGAACAAGCTGTCGCTGGGGCTGACCACGCGGTGGATCGAAGAAAACGGCTTCGAGCGCCAGTTCCTGAGCATTGGCCAGGCTTACTACTTCAAGGATCGCAAGGTCCAGCTGCCAGGCATCGACTATCGCACCCGCACCGACTCGCAGGCAGATGTGTCGCCTTACGCCCTGCTGTACGGCTACCGCTTCAACCGCGACTGGCGCTTCAACGCCAACTACAACTGGGACCCGGAAACCAGCAGCCCACGCTCGGGTGCCGCGATGTTCCATTACCAGCCGGAAGACAACCCGAACAAGGTCGTCAACCTGGGCTATCGCTACCGCAACGACACCATCGCCTACGACTCCACCACCGGTACCTGGAAAGTGGGCGGCGGCGACTATGGCACGCCGGGCAGCGCGAACTACATCAAGGATTACTACAAGATCCAGCAGCACGACTTCTCGGTCATCTGGCCGATCGTGCCGCAATGGAGCGTGATCGCCCGCTGGCAGCACGATTACAACCGCAACCGCACCCTGGAAGCCATGGGCGGTTTCGAGTATGACAACTGCTGCTGGAAACTGCGTCTGATCAACCGCTACTGGATCGACTACGACGACTTCAGCCAGGCTACCCCACAGAACGAGAAAGGCGACCACGGCATCTTCCTTCAGATCGTGCTCAAAGGTCTCGGTGGTGTGGTAGGCAACAAGGTCGAATCGTTCCTCGACGAAGGCATTCAAGGTTACCGTACACGTGAAGACCAAGCTTATTGATCGTCTGCGCCCAGTGTTGCTGGGCGCTGTATTGCTGAGTGGCGCGGTGCATGCCGCGGTGCAACCCCTGGATCGTGTGGTGGCCATCGTCGACAACGACGTGGTCATGCAAAGCCAACTGGACCAGCGCGTCCAGGAGGTTCAGCAAACCATCGCCAAGCGCGGCGGCGGCGTACCGCCGACCAGCGCGCTGGAGCAGCAGGTACTGGAACGCCTGATCGTCGAGAACCTGCAGCTGCAGATCGGTGAACGTTCGGGCATCCGCATCACCGACGAGGAACTCAACCAGGCCATCGGCACCATTGCCCAGCGCAATGGCATGTCGCTGGACCAGTTCCGCGCCGCGCTGGCCCGCGACGGCCTGTCGTTCGACGACGCCCGCGAGCAGGTCAAACGCGAGATGATCATCAGCCGCGTGCGCCAGCGCCGTGTGGCCGAGCGCATCCAGGTTTCCGAGCAGGAAGTGAAAAACTTCCTCGCCTCGGACCTGGGCAAGATGCAGATGTCCGAAGACTACCGTCTGGCCAACATCCTCATCCCAACCCCGGAAGGCGCCAACTCGGACGACATCCAGAAGGCTGCGCGCAAGGTCGGTGACGTGTACCAGCAACTGCGCCAGGGCGCTGACTTTGGCCAGATGGCGATTGCCAACTCGGCCAGCGAGAACGCCCTTGAAGGTGGCGAGATGGGCTGGCGTAAAGCTGGCCAGTTGCCGCCTGAATTTGCCAAGCTGCTCAGCAGCATGGCCACGGGCGACATCACCCAGCCACTGCGCATCCCTAGCGGCTTCATCATCATCAAGCTCGAAGAGAAGCGCGGCGGCAGCGAAAACGTGCTGCGTGACGAAGTGCATGTACGCCACATCCTGATCAAGCCAAGCGAAATCCGCAGCGAAGCCGCCACCGAGCAGCTGGCTGAGCGCCTGTACGAACGGATCAAGGACGGCGAAGACTTCGCCGAGCTGGCGAAAAGCTTCTCGGAAGACCCGGGTTCAGCGCTTAACGGCGGTGACCTCAACTGGGTCGATCCGAACAGCCTGGTACCGGAGTTCCGCGAGCAGATGGCCAACGCCCAGCAGGGTGTCGTGACCAAACCGTTCAAGACCCAGTACGGCTGGCATGTCCTGGAAGTGCTGGGCCGTCGTGCCACCGACAGCACCGAACAGGCACGCGAGCAGCAGGCAATGAACGTACTGCGTAACCGCAAGTACGACGAAGAGCTGCAGACCTGGCTGCGCCAGATCCGCGACGAAGCCTACGTTGAAATCAAGCTGCCTGGCGCTGACCAGGCCGCACAGTGAAGCCCCTGCGCTTCGCCGTCACTCCCGGCGAACCGGCCGGCATAGGCCCCGACCTGTGCCTGCTGCTCGCCGCCGAGCCCCAGCCTCACCCCCTGATCGCCATCACCAGCCGTGACCTGCTCGCCGAGCGGGCCACGCAGCTGGGGCTGGCCGTCAACCTGCTTGCGGTAGCGCCGGGCCACTGGCCTGACCAGCCGGCGCCGGCAGGTAGCCTCTACGTCTGGGATACTCCCCTGGCCGCCCCCGTGGTGCCGGGCATGCTGGACAAGGCCAACGCGGCTTTTGTCCTGCAGACCCTGACGCGGGCCGGGCAAGGCTGCCTTGAAGGGCATTTCGCCGGTATGATCACGGCCCCTGTGCACAAGGGCGTGATCAACGAAAGCGGCATCGCCTTTTCCGGGCATACCGAATTCCTGGCAGAGCTGACCCACACCGCCCAGGTCGTGATGATGCTGGCGACCCATGGCCTGCGCGTGGCGCTGGTAACCACGCACCTGCCACTGCGCGACATCGCGGACGCTATCACCCCTGAGCGCCTGGAGCGGGTTACCCGCATCCTGCACGCCGACATGCGCGACAAGTTCGGCATCGCCAACCCACGCATCCTGGTCTGCGGGCTCAACCCGCATGCCGGCGAAGGCGGCCACCTGGGCCGCGAAGAAATCGACATCATCGAACCGGCACTGGCCCGCCTGCGCACCGAAGGCATGGACCTGCGCGGCCCGCTGCCGGCCGATACCCTGTTTACCCCCAAATATCTGGAGCACTGCGACGCGGTGCTGGCGATGTACCACGACCAAGGCCTGCCTGTACTCAAGTACAAAGGTTTCGGCGCTGCAGTCAACGTGACCCTGGGCCTGCCGATCATCCGCACGTCGGTCGATCACGGCACCGCCCTGGACCTTGCCGGTACCGGCAACGTCGACACCGGCAGCCTGCGCGTCGCCCTGGAAACCGCCTACCAGATGGCCGAGAACCGACCATGAACGAGCATTATCAACACCGGGCGCGTAAGCGCTTCGGTCAGAACTTCCTGCATGACGCTGGCATCATCGACCGCATCCTGCGCGCCATCAATGCCAAAGCCGGCGAACACCTGCTGGAGATCGGCCCGGGCCAGGGCGCCCTGACCGAGGGCCTGCTGGGCAGCGGCGCACAGCTGGACGTCGTGGAGCTGGACAAAGACCTGGTGCCGATCCTGCAGCACAAGTTTGCCGGGCGCGACAACTTCCGCCTGCACCAGGGCGATGCCCTGAAGTTCGATTTCAACCAGCTGGGCGTGCCGGCACGCAGCCTCAAAGTCGTAGGTAACCTGCCCTACAACATCTCCACGCCGTTGATTTTTCACCTGCTCAGCCACGCCGGGCTGATTCGCGACATGCACTTCATGCTGCAGAAGGAAGTGGTCGAGCGCATGGCCGCAGGGCCTGGCGGCGGTGACTGGGGCCGGCTGTCGATCATGGTGCAGTACCACTGCCGGGTCGAGCACCTGTTCAACGTAGGCCCAGGTGCGTTCAACCCGCCGCCGAAGGTGGACTCGGCCATCGTACGCCTGGTACCGCATGAGGTGCTGCCGCACCCGGCCAAGGACCACCTGCTGCTGGAACGCGTCGTGCGCGAAGCCTTCAACCAGCGCCGCAAGACGCTGCGCAATACCCTCAAAGGCCTACTCGACAGCCAGGCCATCGAGGCCGCTGGCGTGGATGGCAGCCTGCGCCCCGAGCAGCTGGACCTGGCCGCATTCGTACGCCTGGCAGACCAGCTGGCAGACCAGCAAGCCTGACAGCGCTGGCACCGGCGTCTTCGCGGGCAACCTGCGAAGACGCTGCCACAGCCCAAGACTTTAAAGCCCCTCCTCCCCGACACCACTGGCCCTCCCCCCCGCCAATGGCCTAGACTGCATGTATCGCCGTATTCGCTTGTTTGACCAAGGCCCATGCATGTCCGATCCCCGTTACCAGATCGACGTCAGCGTCGTGACCCGCTATCTGAAAGACCAATCCGACCCCGAAAGCGATCGCTTTGCATTCGCGTACACCATAACAGTGCAGAACAATGGCTCGATCAAAGCCAAGCTGATGTCTCGACACTGGCTGATCACCAACGGTGATGGTGAAGTGGAGGAGGTACGCGGCGCAGGTGTGATCGGCCAACAACCGACCATCGAGCCGGGCCAGAGCCACACGTACAGCAGCGGTGCAGTGATCAGCACCCGCGTGGGCACCATGCAGGGCAGCTACCAGATGTTCGCCGAGGACGGCAAACGCTTCGAGGCCGACATTGCCCCCTTCCGCCTGGCGGTGCCGGGGGCCCTGCACTGATGGCTACCTACGCCGTCGGTGACCTGCAAGGCTGCCTGCAACCCCTCAAGTGCCTGCTGGAGCGCGTCAAGTTCGACCCGGCTGTCGATCGCCTGTGGCTGGTCGGTGACCTGGTCAACCGCGGGCCTGAATCGCTGCAGACACTGCGCTACCTCTACTCGATCCGCCACTCGCTGACCTGCGTGCTGGGCAACCATGACCTGCACCTGCTGGCTGCATGGCAAAATGTCGAACGCCTGAAGAAAAGCGATACCCTGCGCGAAATCATCGAGGCGCCAGATGCCGATCAACTGCTCGACTGGCTGCGCCAACAGAAACTGCTCCACTATGACGAGCCGCGCGGCATTGCCTTGGTGCACGCTGGCATCCCCCCCCAGTGGACACTGGGCAAAGCCCTGGAGCTGGCTGGCGAAGTCGAGGAGGTGCTGCGCGATGACGAGCGCCTGAAGCTGTACCTCGATGGCATGTACGGCAACGAGCCGAACAAGTGGAGCAAGAACCTCAGCGGCGTCGAGCGCCTTCGGGTGATCACCAACTACCTGACCCGCATGCGCTTCTGCACTGGCACAGGCAAGCTCGACCTCAAGAGCAAGGAAGGGCTGGGCACGGCACCGAAAGGTTACAAGCCCTGGTTCGCGCACAAGGACCGCCGCTCGCGGCATGTGAAGATCATCTTTGGCCACTGGGCCGCACTCGAAGGGCGCGTCGAGGAGCCCGGCATCATCGCCCTCGATACGGGCTGTGTATGGGGTGGCACCATGACCCTCTACAATGTCGACAGCGGTGAATACCTGCGCTGCGACTGCGCCGACGACGGCACCCTGCGCCCGCCGGCACAACCGACTAAACTTAACGATCAGCCCTGAAGGAAAGCCCTACCCATGAGCGAATTCAAACGCATCCCTCCCGAGCAGGCCCTGGCCTTGCGCGCGCAAGGTGCGGTCGTCGTCGACATTCGCGACCCGCAGGCCTATGCCGCCGGCCACATCGCCGGCGCCCGGCACCTGGACAATCATTCGGTTGCCGACTTCATCCGCAATGCCGACCTGGATGCCCCGACCCTTGTGGTCTGCTACCACGGCAACTCCAGCCAGAGCGCGGCCGCGTACCTGGTTGGCCAAGGTTTTTCCGACGTTTACAGCGTCGATGGCGGCTTCGAGCTGTGGCGCACCACCTACCCGGACGAGACCGCGCAAGGCACCCCTGAATAATTTTTTAATTCCACTCCAGCCCGCGCCCCACGCGGGCTCGCGCCTCACCTGACGAACGGTCGCCGACAACTTCTGCGCCGCTTGCCCTTGACCTTGCGGATAACCAACTATTCTTAAGCGCAGGCCATCCAAAAAAGGGGAGAGCCGGTACACCGGCGTGCGGGTCATCGGTAGCGTTACAGGGTGTTCTGGGGGGTATACAGCAATCGGCAAGCCCGGTTGCATGCCAGCATCAGCTGACTGATCCGGCGTCGTCTCCACGTATCGAGCGAGGTGACGTCATGAGTATTTTTAGCCACTTCCAACAACGTTTCGAGTCTACGCGCCAGGAAGAACTCTCGCTGCAGGAGTACCTCGAGCTGTGCAAAGAGGATCGCAGTGCCTACGCATCGGCGGCTGAACGGCTGTTGCTGGCCATCGGCGAGCCGGAACTGATCGACACCTCAAGCAACTCCAGACTGTCGCGCATTTTCTCCAACAAGGTGATCCGCCGGTATCCGGCCTTTGCCGACTTCCATGGCATGGAAGAGTGCATCGACCAGATCGTTTCCTACTTCCGCCACGCCGCCCAAGGCCTTGAAGAGAAGAAACAGATCCTCTATCTGCTGGGCCCGGTGGGTGGCGGCAAATCGTCGCTGGCCGAAAAGCTCAAGCAGCTGATGGAAAAGGTCCCTTTCTACGCGATCAAGGACTCGCCGGTTTTCGAGTCGCCGCTGGGCCTGTTCAACGCCACTGAAGATGGCGCCATCCTCGAAGAAGAGTACGGCATCTCGCGGCGCTACCTGAACACCATCATGTCGCCATGGGCCACCAAGCGCCTGCAGGAGTTCGGTGGCGACATCAGCAAGTTCAGGGTGGTCAAGCTGTACCCCTCGATCCTCAACCAGATCGCTATCGCCAAGACCGAACCAGGCGACGAAAACAACCAGGACATCTCGGCCCTGGTCGGCAAGGTGGATATCCGCAAGCTCGAGGAATTCCCGCAGAACGATGCCGACGCCTACAGTTACTCGGGCGCGCTTTGCCGGGCCAACCAGGGCCTGATGGAATTCGTCGAGATGTTCAAGGCGCCCATCAAAGTCCTGCACCCGCTGCTGACCGCCACCCAGGAAGGCAACTACAACAGTACCGAAGGCCTGGGCGCGATCCCTTATTCCGGGATCCTGCTGGCCCACTCCAACGAATCGGAGTGGCACACCTTCCGCAACAACAAGAACAACGAGGCGTTCATCGACCGGATCTACATCGTCAAGGTGCCGTACTGCCTGCGCGTCAGCGACGAGATCAAGATCTACGACAAACTGCTGGTCAACAGTTCGCTGGCCAAGGCCCATTGCGCACCCGATACGCTCAAGATGCTCGCCCAGTTCACGGTGCTCTCACGCCTGAAGGAGCCGGAAAACTCCAACATCTACTCCAAGATGCGTGTCTACGATGGCGAAAACCTCAAGGATACCGACCCGAAAGCCAAATCGATCCAGGAGTACCGCGATTCTGCGGGTGTCGATGAAGGCATGAACGGCCTGTCCACGCGTTTTGCCTTCAAGATTCTCTCCAAGGTGTTCAACTTCGACCCGCACGAAGTGGCGGCCAACCCCGTGCACCTGCTCTATGTGCTGGAACAGCAGATCGAACAGGAGCAATTCCCGGCGGAAGTGCGTGAACGCTACCTGCGCTACCTGAAGGAATACCTGGCGCCACGCTACATCGAGTTCATCGGCAAGGAAATCCAGACCGCCTACCTCGAGTCCTACAGCGAATACGGTCAGAACATCTTCGACCGCTACGTGCTGTACGCCGACTTCTGGATCCAGGATCAGGAATACCGCGACCCGGAAACTGGCGAGATCCTCAACCGCATTGCCCTGAACGAAGAGCTGGAAAAGATCGAAAAACCGGCTGGCATCAGCAATCCGAAGGATTTCCGCAACGAGATCGTCAACTTCGTACTGCGTGCCCGTGCCAACAACAACGGCAAGAACCCAAGCTGGCTCAGCTACGAGAAGCTGCGGGTGGTGATCGAGAAGAAAATGTTCTCCAACACCGAAGACTTGCTGCCAGTCATCAGCTTCAACGCCAAGGCCAGCAAAGAAGATCAACAGAAACACAACGACTTCGTCACGCGGATGGTGGAGCGTGGCTACACCGATAAACAGGTGCGCCTGCTGTCGGAATGGTACCTGCGGGTCAGGAAATCGCAATAAAGCGGCAAGCTGCCCCTGCAGCAAGCTCCAAGCCGCCAGCAGCAAGCTGCAAGTTGTGCGCGCTCGGTTCAAACCCGACGCCACAGCCTGCAGCAGCGCTGGCTGCTCTTTCTTGAAGCTTGTGGCTTGAAGCTTGTGGCTTGCAGTTGCAGCTGCATCCAGTCACCGGAGGGACCATGAGCTACGTTATCGACCGACGCCTGAACGGCAAGAACAAGAGCACGGTCAACCGCCAGCGTTTCTTGCGGCGCTACCGTGAACACATCAAGAAAGCCGTCGAAGAGGCCGTAAGCCGTCGCTCCATCATGGACATGGAGCACGGCGAGCAGATCAGCATCCCGGGACGTGATATCGACGAACCGGTGCTGCACCATGGCCGCGGCGGCAAGCAGACCATCGTGCATCCGGGCAACAAGGAATTCACTGCTGGCGAACATATCGCCCGGCCGCAGGGCGGTGGCGGCGGTGGTGGCCGCGGCAAGGCAGGCAACTCCGGCGAGGGCATGGACGACTTCGTCTTCCAGATCACCCAGGAAGAGTTCCTCGAGTTCATGTTCGAAGACCTCGAGCTGCCCAACCTGGTCAAACGCCACCTGACCGGTGCCGACACCTTCAAGACCGTGCGCGCCGGTATCGCCAACGAAGGCAACCCGTCGCGCATCAATATCGTGCGCACCCTGCGCTCGGCCCATGCCCGGCGTATCGCCTTGACCGGCAGCAGCCGCGCACTGCTGCGCGAGGCGCAGAAGGAACTGGCCCGGTTGAAAGTCGAGGAGCCCGACAACTTCACCGACATCCAGGAGGTCGAGCAAGAGATCGAGCGGCTCAAGGCCCGTATCAACCGCCTGCCGTTCCTGGATACCTTCGACCTCAAGTACAACCTGCTGGTCAAGCAGCCCAACCCCAGTTCCAAGGCCGTGATGTTCTGCCTGATGGACGTGTCCGGCTCGATGACCCAGGCCACCAAGGACATCGCCAAGCGGTTCTTCATCCTGTTGTACCTGTTCCTCAAGCGCAACTATGACCGCATCGAGGTGGTGTTCATCCGCCACCACACCAGTGCCCGCGAAGTGGACGAAGAAGAGTTCTTCTATTCCCGCGAGACCGGCGGCACCATCGTTTCCAGTGCACTCAAGATGATGCAGGAGATCATGGCCGAACGTTACCCGGCCAGTGACTGGAACATTTATGCCGCCCAGGCTTCCGACGGCGACAACTGGAACGACGACTCGCCCATCTGCCGTGAGATCCTTTCCAAACAGATCATGCCGCACGTGCAGTACTACACTTACGTGGAGATCACCCCCCGCGAGCATCAGGCGCTGTGGTACGAATACGAGCGTATCGGCGAGGCTTTCCCCGACACGTTCGCCCAGCAGCAGTTGGTTTCGGCCGGTGACATTTACCCGGTCTTCCGTGAACTCTTCCAGCGCAGGTTAGCCACATGAGCGCCAGAGAACAGAGACGCCAACCCATTTCCACCGGGTCCGAGTGGACGTTCGAGCTGATCCAGACCTACGATCGGGAAATCAGCCGTTTGGCCGAACGTTATGCCCTGGACACCTACCCCAATCAGATCGAAGTGATCACAGCCGAGCAGATGATGGACGCGTATGCCTCCGTCGGCATGCCGCTGGGCTATCACCACTGGTCCTACGGTAAACAGTTCCTCAGCACCGAGAAGTCCTATAGCCGCGGCCAGATGGGCCTGGCCTACGAGATCGTGATCAACTCCGACCCCTGCATCGCCTACCTGATGGAAGAAAACACCATGTGCATGCAGGCACTGGTGATTGCCCACGCCTGCTATGGCCACAACAGTTTCTTCAAAGGCAATTACCTGTTCCGCACATGGACCGATGCCAGTTCGATCATCGACTACCTGGTGTTCGCCAAGCAGTACATCGCCCAGTGCGAAGAGCGCCACGGCATCGATGCTGTCGAAGACCTGATCGACTCCTGCCACGCCTTGATGAACTACGGCGTGGACCGCTACAAACGTCCCTACCCGATCTCCGCCGAGGAGGAGCGGCGCCGCCAGAAGGAGCGCGAGGAGCACCTGCAACGCCAGATCAACGACCTGTGGCGCACCATTCCCAAAGGCGCAGAGAAAGGCGGCGACCGCGATGATGCGCGCTTCCCCGCCGAACCGCAGGAAAACATCCTTTACTTCATCGAAAAACACGCCCCGCTACTCGAGCCTTGGCAGCGCGAAGTGGTGCGTATCGTGCGTAAGATCGCGCAGTACTTCTACCCTCAACGCCAGACGCAGGTCATGAACGAAGGCTGGGCGACCTTCTGGCACTACACCCTGATGAACGACCTGTACGACGAGGGCCTGGTAACCGACGGTTTCATCATGGAATTTCTTCAGTCGCACACCAGTGTGGTGTTCCAGCCCGGCTTCGACAGCCCTTATTACAGCGGCATCAACCCTTATGCCCTGGGTTTCGCCATGTACACCGACATCCGCCGCATGTGCGAAAACCCTACCGAGGAAGATCGCCGCTGGTTCCCGGACATTGCCGGCAGTGATTGGTTGTCGACCATCAAGTTCGCCATGAGCAGCTTCAAGGATGAGAGCTTCATCCTGCAGTACCTGTCTCCCAAGGTGATCCGCGACCTCAAGCTGTTCAGCATCCTGGATGACGACCAGCGCGACGACCTGCTGGTGCCTGCGATCCATGACGAAGCTGGCTACCGGGCGATACGCGAGCAACTCGCGGCCCAGTACAACCTGGGCAACCGCGAACCCAACGTACAGATCTGGAGCATCGACCGCCGCGGCGACCGCTCCCTGACCTTGCGCCACCAGCAACACAACCGCAAACCGCTGGGTGACTCCACCGAGGAGGTGCTCAAGCACCTGCACCGCCTTTGGGGCTTCGACATCCACCTGGAAACCGTGCAAGGCGATCAAGTGGTCAAGACCCACCACATGCCACCGCGTGGCGAGCATGGCGAAGCCGGCGACTACGGCCGCATGGACCTGGCCGTCATCCATCACCTCTAGCCTGCACACCACCATTGCTGCCGACAGGGTATCCTGTGGGCAGTAATGGAGGCTGCACATGCAAATCTACAAAGTCGGCGGCGCCGTACGCGACCGCCTGCTCGGGCGCCCGGTCAGTGACATCGATTGGCTGGTGGTGGGTGCCAGCGTCGAAGAAATGCACGCCAAGGGCTTTCGCCCAGTTGGCGCTGACTTCCCGGTTTTCCTGCACCCCAAGACGGGCGAGGAATATGCCCTGGCGCGTACCGAGCGCAAGAGCGGGCGCGGGTATGGCGGTTTCACCTTCCACGCCAGCCCCGAGGTGACCCTCGAAGAAGACCTGATCCGTCGCGACCTCACCATCAATGCCATGGCCGAGGATGATCAGGGGAACGTTCTGGACCCCTTTCACGGTCGGGCCGATCTTGAGCAACGCCTTCTGCGCCATGTGTCCCCGGCATTCGCCGAAGACCCCTTGCGCGTACTGCGTGTTGCCCGCTTTGCCGCACGCTATGCCCCGCTAGGGTTCAGGGTCGCCGATGAAACACTGGAGCTGATGAAGCAGATCGCGACTTCTGGCGAACTGCAGGCGCTGACGGCTGAACGCAGCTGGAAAGAGATCGAGCGAGCGCTGATGGAAGATGAGCCACAGGTGTTCATCAACGTACTGAGCGACTGTGCAGCACTGAAACAACTGATGCCTGAGCTTGAGGGAGATGCGGCTGCGCTGGCGGCACTCACGCAAGCAGCCAAACATCATCAGCCACTGCACATTCGCTGGGCCTGCCTGCTGCATAGCCTGGAGCCAGCCTCGATCAAAGCGCTCAACCAGCGCTTCAAGGCGCCGCGTGAATGCCAGGAACTGGCCATGCTGGTGGGTGAATGCGCCAGCAACGGCCACAGGGCCTTGCAGCTGGAGCCAGAAGACATGCTGGCATTGCTTCAGAAGTTCGACGTGTATCGGCGACCACAACGCTTCGAGGATTTCATTTCCGTGTGCCAGATGGTTGCCCAAGGAAGCGCACAGGCTTATCCACAGGCTGATTACCTGCGCGCAGCGGCAGCGGCCGCCAGGGCGGTAGAGGCGAAGCCCCTGGTGGAAGCAGGGCTGACCGGGCAGGCATTGGGGGAGGCGCTGAAGCATCAGCGCCTGGAGGCACTGAAGGCCTACAAGGCCAATGCCGAAAACTGATCCAACTGCTCGTACCTACCCGTGAAGGGGCCAGTACGAGCAGCGATCACCCCGGCTCAGACGCTGGTAAGCTGCAAACCGCGCCATTCAAACGCGACCGGCGCCAACACCTGGTCGATATTAGCCTCCTGCCACAACCGGGCCATGCTCTTACCCTCTCCCGGATGCACCAGCTCAGGCGCCAGCAGCGCCAACGGCCATAGCACGAAAGCGTTCTTCAGAATCTCGGCCCTGGGCAACACCAGCCCATCGAACGTGCCATGCAGATCGTCATACATCAGCACATCGATATCCAGCGGCAGGCCCTTGCGGTCGGGCGCGTAGCGGCCATTGTCAGCCTCGATGAACTTGAGCCGGCGGTCCAGCTCCATCAACCCAAGGTCGGTCTTGCCCGTCACCACGAAATTGATGAATGGGCCGCTCTTGATCCCCACAGCCTGGCTTTCGAACGCCGGAGAACAACGCATGTCACAGAGGATCGCCGCCAATGCATCGAGCCCTGCGCACAGGTGCGCATGGCGATCGATGTTGCTGCCCAGGCCCAGGTAAACCGTGCTCAGAGACATCCGCGCTCGATCTCCACGCCAACACCGCCTCGGGCCGCAGGGACCGCACCCGGCTTGGTCAGCTTGAGCCGCACCCAAGGGATGTGGAACTCTTCCATCAGGGCCGCGACCAGCCGTTCGGCGAACGTCTCCACCAGTTCGAAACGCGCCTGCTCGGCAAAGGCCTGGATACGCGCCGAAACACTGGCATAGTCCAACGCCAGGTTCAGATCATCGCCAGCCGCTGCCGGGCGATTGTCCCAGGCAAAACTCAGGTCCAGGCGCAGGCACTGGCGAATATCCCGTTCCCAGTCATAGGCACCGATGACGGTATCGACTTCCAGGCCTTCGATGAACACTCTGTCCAAGCACTTCTCTCCACAGCACGACAAGGGCGACTGGCGCCGTTAGAATCAAGGCGTCCTCGCCCGGAATAGTTAGCATGTTTTGGTTACTGGCGCTGCTCGCCTACCTGCTCGGCTCGCTGTCCTTCGCCATCGTCCTCAGCCGCCTTTCGGGCAGCCCGGACCCGCGCTCCTGCGGTTCGGGCAATGCCGGCGCCACCAACATGCTACGCCTGGCGGGCCGCAAAATGGCGATCCTGACCCTGCTTGGCGACCTGTGCAAGGGCTTGCTGCCCGTAATGCTGGCACGCCTGGCCGGGCTCGACCTGCAAGAGCAGGCCTGGGTAGGCGTCTGCGCGGTGCTCGGCCACCTGTTCCCAGTGTACTTCCGTTTCCAGGGCGGCAAGGGCGTGGCCACGGCGGCCGGCATGCTCATGGGCCTGTACTTCCCCGCCGCGCTACTGGCCATCGCCGCCTGGCTGCTGACGTTCTACCTCACCCGCACCAGCTCGCTGGCCGCGCTGATCGCCACACCGCTGACCCTGCCACTGCTGGCCTGGCGCGAGCCAGCGGCCCTGCTGCCGATCAGCGTGCTGACCGTGATGATCGTCTGGCGCCACCGCAATAACCTGCGCGACCTGTTCGCCGGGCGCGAACGCCACTTCTGACGCACACGCAAGCGGCTTACAACGGTGGCAACTGCTCCATCGGCCAGCGCGCCTGCACGCTGATCGCCAGGTCCTGCTGCTGCCCGGCCAACAGCCGCTGGCAACCGGCATAGGCGATCATCGCGCCGTTGTCGGTACAGAATTGGGGACGCGCGTAGTACACGTTGCCTTTGATACTGCCGAGCATGTCCTCGAGGGAGGCACGCAATGCCTTGTTGGCGCTCACGCCACCGGCAATCACCAGACGCTTGAGGCCGGCCTGCTTCAGTGCGCGCTTGCACTTGATGGTCAGAGTCTCCACCACAGCCTGCTGGAACGCCAGGGACACGTCGCAACGGGTTTGCTCGTTGTCGTCACCAGCATCGCGGCACTGCTGCCAAGTGTTCAGGGCAAAGGTCTTCAGGCCACTGAAGCTGAACGCCAGGCCCGGACGGTCGGTCATCGGCCGCGGGAACACAAAACGCCCCGGTACGCCCCGTTCTGCCAGGCGAGCGATTTCCGGGCCACCCGGGTAATTGAGGCCGATCAGCTTGGCAGTCTTGTCGAACGCTTCGCCAGCAGCATCATCCAGGCTCTCGCCCAGCAACTCGTACTGGCCGATGCCATCGACCCGAACCAGCTGGGTATGCCCCCCAGACACCAACAAAGCGACGAACGGAAACTGCGGAGGATTTTCCTCAAGCATGGGCGCCAACAGATGGCCTTCCATATGGTGCACGCCGATCGCCGGAATATCCCATGCGAAAGCCAGAGCCTGGGCGCAGGACGCACCCACCAGCAGCGCTCCGACCAGGCCAGGGCCTGCGGTGTAGGCAATGGCGTCGATCTCGGTGGCCACGCAGCCCGCCTCGTCCAGCACCTGGCGGATCAGGGGCAGCATGCGCTTGACGTGGTCCCGTGAGGCAAGCTCGGGTACCACCCCGCCAAACACGCGGTGCAGGTCGATCTGGCTGAACAGCGCGTCGGCCAACAAACCGCGTTCGCTGTCGTATAATGCGACGCCGGTTTCGTCGCAGGATGTTTCCAATCCCAGTACTAGCATGGGCTCGTCCCTTGTGGGGGCTGATTTCGAAGCCGCGCATGATAGTCCCCGTGCCGGGTGCCGACCAGCGGTTTTCGATCAGAGGCTTTGCATTCCGGCTTGCTAAGGGTTAACATCCGCAACCCTTGAAAACCGACGTTCTCCAGCACACCTTTGTTTTGCCAGGAGCACGTCTACCCCGGTAATGAATTAAGGTAGCCCTGGATGCCAGCCGTCAAAGTTAAAGAGAACGAACCCTTCGACGTAGCTCTGCGTCGTTTCAAGCGCTCCTGCGAAAAAGCCGGTGTACTGGCTGAAGTTCGTAGCCGCGAGTTTTACGAGAAGCCGACCGCCGAGCGTAAGCGTAAAGCAGCTGCTGCTGTTAAGCGTCACGCCAAGAAAGTTCAGCGCGAACAGCGCCGCGCCGTTCGTCTGTACTAATACAGTACAGCCGTTCTACGCAAAGCTTCTGCCCTGCCCGGCTCACCGCCGGGCCGATGGCAGCGGTTTGTTTCAACCTTGAGCAGCTAGTTCAAGGCGTCCATCGCAACCTGCAATGGGCAAAGCGCATCAAAACGTCAGAGCTGGTTTCGACCAGTCGTGCACGTCCTCACTGACGAGCCCCTGGTTACCTGGAGGCTACCGACGAGCACACATTCCCTCGCACATCCCCTAGCAGCTCTTGCCCCTAACGGCGCGCTAGCGTTTAGACTTGCCAGTTGCCAGATGACGAGACTGCCATGGCCGGGCTGATTCCCCAAAGCTTCATTGACGACCTGATCAACCGCCTCGACATCGTCGACGTGGTGAGTTCGCGCGTCCAGCTGAAAAAGGCCGGCAAGAACTACTCTGCCTGTTGCCCGTTCCACAAAGAGAAAACCCCGTCCTTCACGGTCAGCCCGGACAAGCAGTTCTATTACTGCTTCGGTTGCGGCGCAGGCGGCAACGCCCTGGGCTTCGTCATGGACCACGACAACCTGGACTTCCCCCAGGCCGTCGAGGAACTGGCCCGTGCCGCAGGCATGGAAGTGCCCCGCGAGGAAGGCCGTCGCGGCCAGAAGCCGCGACAGCCTACAGACTCGCCGCTTTACCCGCTGCTGGATGCAGCCTCGGAATTCTACCGCCAGGCCCTGCGCAGCCACCCGACCCGAAAAGCCGCAGTGGACTACCTCAAGGGCCGCGGCCTGTCGGGCGAAATTGCCCGCGACTTCGGCCTTGGGTTCGCACCACCCGGCTGGGACAACCTGCTCAAGCACCTCGGCGCGGACACCCTGCAACAGAAGGTGATGATCGACGCCGGCCTGCTGATCGAAAACGCCGAAAGCGGCAAACGCTACGACCGCTTCCGCGACCGGGTGATGTTCCCGATACGCGACAGCCGCGGGCGCATCATCGCCTTTGGCGGCCGCGTTCTGGGCGACGACAAGCCCAAGTACCTCAACTCCCCGGAGACCCCGGTATTCCATAAGGGCCAGGAACTTTACGGGCTGTATGAGGCACGCAAGCACAACCGCAACCTCGACGAGATCATCGTCGTCGAGGGTTACATGGATGTCATCGCCCTGGCCCAGCAGGGCCTGCGTAATGCCGTAGCGACACTCGGCACCGCCACCAGCGAAGAACACCTCAAGCGTCTGTTTCGCGTGGTGCCCAGCGTACTGTTCTGCTTCGACGGCGACCAGGCCGGGCGCAAGGCCGCCTGGCGCGCCCTGGAGTCGACCCTCTCGGCACTGCAGGACGGGCGCCGTGCGCGCTTCCTGTTCCTGCCCGAAGGCGAAGACCCGGACAGCCTGGTACGCGCAGAGGGCACCGATGCCTTCATGGCGCGCATCAACCAGCACGCCCAGCCGCTGGCCGACTATTTCTTCGAGCAACTGAGCGTCGAGGCCGACCCGCGCTCGCTTGAAGGCAAGGCGCACATGGCGACCCTGGCTGCACCGTTGATCGAAAAAATCCCCGGCGCCAACCTGCGCCAGCTGATGCGCAATCGCCTGAAGGAAATTACCGGCCTCGATCCACAGCAGGTCGAGCAGTTGGCCCAGCAGGCGCCTGCCGCCAACAGCGTGCCGGACTATGACCCTGGCTACGACTACGACGCCATGGCCAGTTACACCCCCGACTATGGCGACATGCCGCAACACGACTACGCCCCGGCGCAGCAGGAGCAGCAGTGGAAGCCGAACAAGGGGGGCGGCAAGAAGCCGTGGAGCGACAAGCCCTGGGACAAGAACCGCAAGGGAGGCAAGCCGTGGCAGCAGCGCGATGAAGCGCCGCCACGCACGCCGGCACCGGTGGAACCCCCGACCCTGGCGGCCTTGCGCACGCTGCTGCACCACCCGTTGCTGGCCGGCAAAGTCGAGGACGCCAGCCACTTTGCCGACGAAGAGCATCTCTACAGCCAGTTGCTGGTGGCGCTGATCGAGGCCGCGCAGAAAAATCCTGGGCTAAGCTCAATGCAGCTGATCGCACGCTGGCACGGCACTGAACAGGGCCGCTTGCTGCGGGCCCTGGCAGAAAAGGAATGGCTGATCGTGGCCGACAACCTTGAACAACAGTTTTTCGACACTATAACTAGCTTGTCCGCCCGCCAACGCGAGCGCAGCCTGGAACATCTGCTCAGGAAAGCACGTCAAAGCGAGTTGAGCAGCGAGGAAAAATCTCAGCTTCTCGCCCTGCTGAGCCGGAATGTTCCCGCACAAACGCCGACCTCATCTGGCGCGTGAGGCCCATGCTCGGGTATAATCCTCGGCTTGTTTTTTGCCCGCCAAGACCTTCAGTGGATAGGGTGTTATGTCCGGAAAAGCGCAACAGCAGTCTCGTATCAAAGAATTGATCACCCGCGGTCGTGAGCAGGGCTACCTGACTTACGCGGAGGTCAACGACCACCTGCCTGAGGATATTTCAGATCCTGAACAGGTGGAAGACATCATCCGCATGATCAACGACATGGGGATCAACGTATTCGAGAGTGCTCCGGATGCGGATGCCCTTCTGTTGGCGGAAGCCGACACCGACGAAGCCGCGGCCGAAGAAGCCGCTGCTGCGTTGGCGGCCGTTGAAACCGATATCGGCCGCACGACCGACCCAGTGCGCATGTACATGCGCGAAATGGGTACGGTCGAGCTCCTGACCCGCGAAGGCGAAATCGAAATCGCCAAGCGTATCGAGGAAGGCATCCGTGAAGTGATGGGCGCTATTGCCCACTTCCCGGGCACAGTTGACTACATCCTCGGTGAATACGACCGCGTCACCACCGAAGGTGGCCGTCTGTCCGATGTTCTCAGCGGTTACATCGACCCTGACGACAATATCGCCGCTCCGACCGAAGAAGTGCCGATCCCTGGCGCCAAGGCCGCTGCCACGAAGGAAGAGGCCGAGGACGAGGAAGAAAGCGACGATAGCAGTGACGATGAGGAAGAGACCGAGAGCGGTCCGGACCCAGTCGTTGCAGCCCAGCGTTTCGGCGCGGTATCGGATCAGCTCGCCATCACCCTCAAGGTGCTGAAAAAGCATGGCCGCAGCCACGCCGAGAGCATCAGTGCAATGCAGGCCCTGGCCGATCTGTTCATGCCGATCAAGCTGGTGCCCAAGCAGTTCGAGGTACTGGTCGAGCGCGTTCGTGATGCCCTGGCCCGCCTGCGCCAGCAAGAGCGTGCCATCATGCAACTGTGCGTACGTGATGCGCGCATGCCGCGTGCCGACTTCCTGCGCCTGTTCCCGAGCAACGAGACCGACCAGACCTGGAGCGGTGACCTGGCCAAGCGCAACACCAAATGGGCTGCTGCCCTGGGTGAAAAGGACGCCGCCATCGTCGCCTGTCAGCAAAAGTTGATCGACCTTGAGACCGAGACCGGCCTGACCGTTGCCGAGATCAAGGACATCAACCGCCGCATGTCCATCGGTGAGGCCAAGGCTCGCCGCGCCAAGAAAGAAATGGTCGAGGCGAACCTGCGTCTGGTGATTTCCATCGCCAAGAAGTACACCAACCGCGGCCTGCAGTTCCTCGACCTGATTCAGGAAGGCAACATCGGCCTGATGAAAGCGGTGGACAAGTTCGAATACCGTCGCGGTTACAAGTTCTCGACCTACGCCACCTGGTGGATTCGTCAGGCGATTACCCGCTCGATCGCCGACCAGGCACGCACCATCCGTATCCCGGTGCACATGATCGAGACGATCAACAAGCTCAACCGTATTTCCCGGCAGATGCTGCAGGAAATGGGTCGCGAACCGACCCCGGAAGAGCTCGGTGAGCGCATGGAGATGCCTGAGGACAAGATCCGCAAGGTCTTGAAGATCGCCAAAGAGCCGATCTCCATGGAAACCCCGATCGGTGACGATGAAGATTCGCACCTGGGCGACTTCATCGAGGACTCGACCATGCAGTCCCCGATCGACGTGGCCACGGTCGAAAGCCTCAAGGAAGCGACTCGCGACGTGCTTTCGGGCCTGACCGCACGCGAAGCCAAGGTGCTGCGCATGCGTTTCGGTATCGACATGAACACCGACCACACCCTCGAAGAAGTGGGCAAGCAGTTCGACGTGACCCGTGAACGGATCCGTCAGATCGAAGCGAAGGCGTTGCGCAAATTGCGCCACCCGACGCGCAGCGAGCACCTGCGATCCTTCCTCGACGAGTGATGACGAACCCCGGCCCAGGCCGGGGTTTTTCTTATGTGACAAAAGGTCGTGGCAAGTAGCTACCCTTCGCGGCGATTGCCCGTCTACACTCGAATTCAGACCACCTGAATGCGAGGCTGCCATGCCGCCAATGCCGGCCATTCTGTTGCTGCTCCTGATCCTGTGGAACACAACGGCCGGCGCCCTGACCCTGACAGACGAGGAAAAAACCTGGCTCGCTGCCCACCCGCAGTTGAAGCTGGGCGTCGACGCCTCCTGGCCACCGTTCGAATTTCGTGACCAGCAAGGCCGGTACCAGGGATTGGCCGCCGATTACATCGCCATGCTCCAGGACCGTCTGGGCGTGGCATTCAAGCCGGTCGAACCCAGCACCTGGACCGAGGTACTTGAACAGGCGCGCGAAAGCCGCATCGACCTTTTACCCGGCGTCATGTCAACCCCCGAACGCCAGGGCTTCCTGGCTTTCACACGCCCTTATCTGGATTTCCCCATCGTCATCCTGGCCCATGAAGGCGGCCAGCAACCCCGCACACTGAAGGACCTGTACGGCCTGAAAATCGCTGTGGTGGAGAATTACGCTCCACACGAACTGCTGCGTACCCACCATCCAGATCTCAACCTGGTCGCCATGCCCAATGTCAGCTCGACCTTGCAGGCACTGGCCACCGATGAGGTGGATGCTGTGGTCGGTGACCTCGCCTCGAGCATCTGGAGCCTGCGTCAGCTCAAGCTGGACGGCCTTTATGTCAGCGGCGAAACGCCCTATCGCTATCAGCTGGCCATGGCCGCACCGCGCGACAAGAAGGTCCTGGTCGGCATCCTCGACAAGGTCATGGCCGACATGTCGAGTGACGAGATCAGGCAGATCCAGCAACGCTGGGTCGGCAATGTGGTCGATCAACGCACGTTCTGGAATGACATGCTCATGTACGGACTGCCCGGCGTCCTTTTGCTGATCGCCATCCTGGCCGTGGTGATCCGCATCAACCGCCGCCTCAGCTCGGAAATATCCAGGCGCATTGCCCTGGAACAGGAACTGCGCAGCAGCGAGTACCACTACCGCGGGCTGATCGAAAGCCTCTCAGCCATCGCCTGGGAAGCTGACGCCAATGACTTCACCTATAGCTACGTCTCACCCCATGCCGAAGACCTGCTTGGCTACCCTTTGCATGAATGGCTCAAACCAGGCTTCTGGCGCAGCATCCTGCACCCGGAGGACGCACTCTGGGCCCAGGCCTACTGCGAAAGTGAAACAGCAGCCGGGCGCGACCACAGCCTCGATTACAGGGTGATGCGTGCCGATGGCCATTCACTCTGGGTGCGCAACATCGTCAGCATGATCGAGCACGGCCACCGGCCTGTGATGCGCGGGCTGATGATCGACATCAGCGAAACCAAGCGCACTGAAGACGCCCTGCGCCTGTCGGAGCAGAAGTTCGCTTCGGTATTCCAGCAATGCCCCGACATCCTGTTGATTGCGCGCCACAGTGATGGGTGCCTGCTGGAGGTCAACGAAGCTTTCGAGGAGCAGATCGGCCTGACCCCAGGTCAGGTGGTCGGCCGCACCGCTACAGAGCTGAACCTGTGGGGTGCGCAAGGTGCCGGGCCATTGCTGCTCGAGCGCCTGCACCAGGGAGGTATCCGCAACCTGGAAATGAGCTTCCGTCGCAGCAATGGCCAATTGTTCACGGGCCTGACCTCTGCCGAAACCTTCGAGCTGGATGGCACCCTGGCTTTCGTCGTGGCGGTTCGCGACATCAGCCAACTGAAAGAAACCCAGCAGCAACTGCAAACCTCCGAAGAGAAATTCGCCAAGGCCTTCCACGCGTCTCCGGACGGCCTGCTGCTGTCGCGCCAGAGCGATGGCCTGCTGATCGAGGTCAACGAGGGCTTCTGCCGGCTGACCGGCTATGACCTCGATCCTGCCCTGGACCAGACGTCTTTCGACCTGGGCATCTGGGTCGACCTCAACGAACGTAAACGCCTGATCGCTCAACTCTCCCACGATGGTTTTGTGCGCGATTTCAGCTGCCATATCCGCCGCAGCGACGGGCAGATACGCCTTTGCGAGCTGTCCGCACGGCCACTACCGATTGCCGGCGTCGACTGCATGCTGACCATCGCCCGTGACATCACCGAGCGCCACCTGATGCAGGAAAAACTGCAACTGGCCGCCACCGTGTTCGAAAACACCGCCGAAGGCGTGCTGATCACCGATATCGACCAGCGCATCAGCGCGGTAAACCGTGCGTTCAGCGAAATCACCGGCTACAACGAGACCGAAGCCCTGGGCCAGACTCCGCGCCTGCTTGCCTCCGGTCAGCATGACAGCGCCTTTTACGCCGCCATGTGGCATCAGCTCACAGCCGAAGGCCATTGGCAGGGCGAGATCTACAACAAACGCAAAAATGGCGAACTTTACCCGGGCTGGCTGACCATCAGCGCGGTGCGCAATAGCGACCGCGAGATCACCCACTTTGTCGCCGTGTTCGCCGACATCTCCAGCCTCAAGCACGCTCAGGCCAAGCTCGACTACCAGGCTCACCACGACCCGCTCACCGGCCTGCCCAACCGCGCGCTGTTCGAAAACCGCCTGCAGGCCGCGCTCACCTGCCCGCAAGCCTCCAACCGCCAGGGCGCGGTGCTGTTCCTTGACCTTGATCGCTTCAAGCACATCAACGACAGCCTCGGCCATCCGGTCGGCGACCTGCTGCTCAAGGGCATCGCCCAGCGTCTCAAGGAGCAAGTGCGCGACGTCGACACCGTGGCGCGCCTGGGTGGCGACGAGTTCATCATCCTGCTGCCCGGCCTGCACAAACCCAGTGACGCCAGTGCCATCGCCAACAAACTGCTGTCCTGCTTCAGCGCCCCCTTCCAGGCCGGCGAACACGAGTTTTTCACCAGCGCGAGTATCGGCATCAGCCTCTATCCCCAGGACGGCACCGACGTTGCCACACTGATCCGCAACGCCGACGCCGCCATGTACCGCTCCAAGGCCAAAGGCCGCAACCGTGTCGAAGCCTACACCCGTGACCTCACAGCCCAGGCCAGCGAACGTATTGCCCTGGAGCACGAGCTGCGCCGCGCCATAGAACGCAACGAAATGAGCCTGTGCTACCAGCCCAAGTTCAGCCTCAAGACCCAGACCCTGGTTGGCGCCGAAGCGCTGATCCGCTGGAGCCACCCCAGCTTCGGCGAGGTGCCGCCAGAGCACTTCATCCACCTCGCCGAAGAGAATGGCACCATCCTGCAGCTCGGCGACTGGGTGCTGGAGCAGGCCTGCCGGCAGATGCACCATTGGAAGAAGCACTACCAGGCCTTCGGCCCGCTTTCGATAAACCTCGCCGGGGCGCAGCTGCGCCACCATGGCCTGGCCAAGCGCATCGAGCAGTTGCTCAAGACCTACCAACTGAAGGCAGGCGACCTGCAGCTGGAAATTACCGAAAACTTCATCATGAGCCAGGCCGAAGAAGCCCTGGCCGTGCTGCACCAGCTAAAGCAGCTGGGTGTGCAATTGGCAATCGATGATTTCGGCACCGGTTACTCATCCCTGAGCTACCTCAAGCGCCTGCCACTGGACATCCTCAAGATCGACAAGTCGTTCATCCGCGGCTTGCCGGACGACCCGCACGATGCAGCCATCGCCCGCGCCATCATCGCGCTGGGGCGTAGCATGCAGTTGACCATCATTGCCGAAGGCGTGGAGAACCAGGCGCAGCAACGGTTCCTGGCCGCCGAAGGTTGTGAACAGATCCAGGGCTATATCGTCAGCCTGCCGCTGCCACCAGATGATTTTGCAGCGGCGTTTCTTCGCATAGCACTAACCGATCTTTCGGATGGCACGCTTTCGAAACCCTCGTTATAATCCGGGCACTTACTGAGGGCCTATAGCTCAGTTGGTTAGAGCAGAGGACTCATAATCCTTTGGTCCACGGTTCGAGTCCGTGTGGGCCCACCAAACTCAAAGCCGCGCATTGCGCGGCTTTTTCATGTCCGCTGTGCGCAGAAGGAAATAGCACGCCAGGGCTGTGAGGTAGGGCGCGCAAAAGCTAACAGCACCGGAAACCGATGCAGATGCTGAGCAATACCTGTGTCCTTGTAGCCCCTGAGCCACAAAATCACGCTGACCCACGCACTATGTAGCCTATGAGCTACAAAATTTGTCCCGGCGACACTTGTTCGAATGTAGCTTACGGGCTACATTTTACAGCATTACACCTATTTTTGATGCCCAAGGGCTACAAATGACTTCTCTCTACGATGTCTCCGAAATGCTGAAACAGGCGCGTGGTGAGGCGAAGCTGAGCCAGGAAGCGCTGGCCGGACGTGCCGGCGTCTCGCGCACGACCGTGGCACGTATGGAAACACTGGCCAAAGGCGATATGAGTGTTTCAGTGCTGGTTCGCCTGCTGGAAGCGGCCGGCTACGACTTGAAGCTAGTCAAAGCCGGACACCAGCGCACTGTTGAAGACATCCTCAGCGAGCAGCGGTCAGGGAGCGCGTGAGCATGATTCTCGATGTCCACGTCAGCTCAAGGCTGGTGGCCAAGCTCTATCGGGAGCGCGATGAATACGTGCTGAAATACCTGCCAGGCAGCGCAGCGGAAGACTTTGTCAGCCTGACTATGCCGGTTCGCGAAGAAGCATGGCGCTGGCCCCGTGACCTGTTCCCGTTTTTCCGCCAGAACCTGCCCGAAGGGTATTTACTGGGCGTTATCCGCGAAGAGTTCGGCCCGCTGCTTGATGGCACCGACCTGTCGCTGCTGGGCGTGGTGGGTGGCACCGGCATCGGCAGAGTCTCAGTGACGCCTGAAGGCGTCCAGCCTGGCGTCGAGATCGCCCCGCTCGAGATAGAACACCTACTCAAGGCAGAAAACACCAACGAACGCTTTGCCGCACTGGTGCGGCAATACGCGCGGGTAGCCGTGTCGGGGGTCGTGCCAAAGTTCATCTCCAGCGACGCCGCCGAACCTCGGGAGCCGCTGGGTAAACCGACACTGCGCACCGGTTCGCACATCATCAAGGGATCCGACGACACGACCCCTTTTCTAGGCTTCAACGAGTTCTACACCATGCGCGTACTGGCCCGGCTGAATGTCGTGCCTGTCGCCACCTGTCGTATGTCAGAAGACGGCAAAGTCCTGGTAGTGGATCGCTTCGACGTGGACGCGCACGGCATCCCCCGCTACGGAGTCGAAGACGCCTGTGGGCTGCTTGGTTTACCACCACATGAAAAGTACGCCCCCACCACCGAGCGGGTGTGGAAGGCCACGCGGGCCTATATCCCCGCTGATCGTCTGCAGACGCAACGCGAGCATCTAGGCTGGCAGCTGCTGACCAACTACGTGGTACGCAATGCTGATTGCCACGCGAAGAACATCGCGCTGTTTTACACCTCGCGTGCTGACGTGGCCTTTACTCCGGCCTATGACCTGGTGACCACTCAGGCCTACCCGCGCTTCGCCAGCAACCCACCTGGCCTGTCCGTAAGCGCCAGACAAACCTGGACACCGGGCCGTTCGCTGGAAACCTTTTTCAAAGCCGTCCTAGGTATTCCACCGCGCCAGTATGCCACCATGGTCGAGCAACTCTGCGAGTCCGCCGTAGCGGTCGGTAGAGAAGTGATCGAAGCCGCGAAAAACGAGCCTGCCTGGCGCGATGTGGCCAAACACATGGTGCATGCCTGGAACGAGGGAATGGAGACATTGCGCAGCCCCAAAGCCGCCCCGCACTTTCGCGGCTTGGATACCGCCATTGAAGACGCCGGCTTCTCCGGGCCGCGCAAACCACAATGCAGCCGAGAGGTGATTGGCCGCTCTGAGTTGCTGGCAAAGAAGCGCTGAATTCATGGCGCAGGGCCAATGGCTGCAGATCCCCCCGAAGCTGTGCGCTAAGACGCCACAGTGAGCTGATTGGCCTTAACTATTCGACTCACGAAATGAGCCGAATACAGCCAATAAATATCATCGCGCCTTTACGCCAGATTTCGGTACTATTTGGTTAACTCAGGATTGCTGAAGGTTGGAAAATGGAATTCACCCCCGTCATTGCGCAAGTCTAAAGCATGCTGATCTGGTTTACTCCAGCAGCACTGTTGATCGGTCTACTTAAATCGCCCTGGAACAAGGGCCATATTGGCGAACTCCTGGTGCGACTGTTTACCCATTGGCAGCTGGATCAGCAGACCCACCGCCGCCTGCACAACGTCACCCTGAGCACACCCGACGGCACCACGCAGATCGACCACATATTCCTTTCGCCCTACGGCATCTCGTGCTGGAAACGAAGAACATGAGCGGCTGGATTGCGGATTCCACGCCATTCGGACACTCAGCCCACGAACATCCGGACACTCGTTCCACGCTCATTCGGACAGGCAGTCGGAGCGCAGCGACGCAGGTTTGCATTGTTAGTCTGAAGTCCCTGTCGTCGTCAATTTCGTTGCGCGCCTGCGCATCGATTCGCCCTTCAGTTCGATCCGGTAAGCGTTGTGCACCAGCCGATCGAGGATCGCGTCGCCCAAGGTCGGATCGCCGATCAGTGCGTGCCATTTGTCTACCGGCATCTGGCTGGTCACCAGCGTCGAGCGGTTGCCGTAGCGGTCGTCCAGCAGTTCGAGCATGTCGCGCCGTTGCGCGGCGGTAAACGGCGCCAGGCCCCAGTCATCCAGGATCAGCAAGTCGGTCTTGGCATAACCCGCCATCTGGCCTTCTCGGCGGTACGTCGGGGTTCGAGGAAGCCAGGAAAGTAGCTGCCTTGGCGCAGCTTCGGGATCTTCAGGTCAACGTCGCCGGCGCGGGTTTGCCAAAGGCGATCACGGTAGCCATTACGGCTATTTGTCCGGTCTGGGCTTTTGACATCGAAGCCAGCACCGCACTCCATCATGCGCTGGGCAACGAACTGGATCATTTGCTTGAGCAGATCAGCATCTGCCCCTTTCTCAACCAACTCGGTCAATGCGATAGTGGGCTTGGTCATCGTGGTTTCTCTGGTGAATGTTAAGTCCGCAAACTCAACGTTAGCCAAGAACCACGATGACCATCCTCTTTCGCCCGCAGGGCGCCTTCGGCTGGTTCAGTTACACCACTTCCCGGGACACGATCGATATTGCGCACGGACAGGCCGGCGTCGAACTTTAGGCGTAGTACCTCTCGGATTTTACGCATGGATAAACGCTCCACGACGACCACTTCGCTTCGATAAAAGAGGCCGATGGTAGTGAATAATCCTGCGTTGCTGCCTGCCTGAAAGTGTCCGGATGGCCGTGGAATCGGTGTCCGGATACTTGTGGAATGAGTGTCCGGATCAACGTGGAATCAGTGTCCGGATGTTGGTGGAATGGGTGTCCGGATGGTCATGGAATCCCCAGTTCGCCACCTGGTTCAAGCTTGCGCGCAGGTCGGCACGCCTTGCGACGCAGGCGCATTTGTTGCTGAGCCTGGCTGGCAGAATAGGGCGAGGTACTGGCGGCGTTACGGCGAAGCTCACGACTAACGGTCGAGGGGCTGCGATCAAGCATCCGGGCGATCGCTCTTTGGCTCAGGCCCTGAAGCTGGCCGAACTGGATCGTGATGCGTTCTTTTATCGATTCAAGAGTGTTTCTGAATTGCTGGAAGCAGTCGCGTGAGCTGGCTCAACACCCACAAATCAGGTGCACTCATTAAGTCAGCCAACCTGGCTTTAAAATTAGACAGGGAGCCGAATAGCCGGCATTATCGGCTCACCAAATGAGCCGAATAAGCTCGTTAATCGGCTCAAAAAAGAGCACCCCTCCATGAATGAACCGCTCTGGATCTGGCAGCAGCCCAACTGGGCGCACTTTAGCTGGCAAGCCGATGCACTTGCCCCGCTGCTGCGCGCTTGCGGCCAGGCTCAAGGCCGCTTGCTCGGGATGCTGGGAGCTGTAAGTAGTGACACGCAAGTGCAGAGCAGCCTGGATGCCCTACTGCAGAATATCGTCACTTCATCCGCCATCGAGTGTGAGCAGCTGAATGTCGGCTCGGTGCGCTCGTCGCTGGCACGGCGCCTGGGGCTGAACGAGGAAGGTCGCACCACCTCTCGATCCGAAGGCCTGGCGCAACTGCTGCTCGATGCCACCCGCGCCTATCAGCAGCCGCTCGTTCTGCAGCGGCTGTTCGCCTGGCATGCTTGGCTGTTCCCCAGCGATGACCACTTGATGGCCCGCCCGCTACGCGTCGGCATGCTGCGCGGCGAAGAGCCCATGCAGGTAGTTTCCGGTCGTCTCGCGCGCCCTACCGTACATTTCCAGGCCCCACCTCGCGCCGGGCTGGAAGCGCAACTGGACGACTTCTTTGCCTGGTTCCAGAGCAGCCGCAGCGATGCGAGCCTCGACCCATTCTTGCGTGCCGGCATTGCGCACTTCTGGTTCGTTACCCTGCACCCATTCGATGACGGCAATGGTCGTCTTACACGCGCCATCACCGACTTGGCTTTGGCTCAGGGCGAACAGCAGGCTATCCGCTTTTACGCCATGTCGGCTAGCATCCTCGACGATCGTGCCGGCTATTACCGCATCCTGGAGGCCAGCCAGAAGGGCACGCTGGATATCACCGCCTGGCTGCAATGGTTCCTCGCAACGCTGCTCAAGAGTCTGGAGCAAGCCCTTGCTCGTATAGACCGCGTGCTGGCCAAGGCGCGCTTCTGGCAGGCTCACCGCAGCCAAGCTTTATCTGCCGAGCAGGTCAAAGTGCTTAACCGCCTGCTCGATGGCGGCGAGAGAGGTTTCGAGAACGGCATCAGCGCCGCGCAATACCAGGCCGTGGCCAAGGTCTCGAAAGCCACCGCCACGCGCCACCTGAGCGATCTTGTCGAGAAGGGCTGCCTTGCCCGACTGCCCGGCGGCGGGCGCAGCACGCGCTACCAGCTACAGCACCCGGAAAACGCTCAAGGCTGACCTCGCAGCGACAAAACAGCGCAACGCGACACGATCCTGCCATTACGCCAATTCGAGTCCGTGTGGACACCCGATACAAGAAAGCCGCGCGATTGCGCGGCTTTCTTCATTTTCAGGCTCTCAAGAATCCTGCCGTGGCTGTAGGTTCCGCTGGCGCGGGTTGTAGAAGGTGCTATCGGGAGGAATGTCTCGGGTCACCAGAGACATGGCCCCAATGACCACGTTGTTGCCGATGCTGATGTGGTCAGCAACGATGCAGCTATTGGCACCGAGGCTGACGTTCTCGCCTATGCACAGCGAGTAATGGTCCAGGCCAAGGGTCTTGATCCCGACCGAGCAATTCTGCCGTATGAAAAAATTACGCCCGATGCTTGCGTGGCGAGTGATCACCACGCCTGGCAGATGGGCGATACGAAGGCCGGGAGCTATTTGCGCGCCGATGTCGATGTCCACGGCGTACTTGAGATTGAGCCGCTGCTGCATGCTGCGGGCATACCGCCTGCTCAGGCCGCCGCGGGCATCAAGGTACTGCGCCAGGCGGTAGGCGAAAAGAAAGCGCAGCTTGTTGTCCTTGCGCGCACGTCGCAGCACGTTGAAGAACAGGCTGGTACGGCGCCCGGGCTTTTTCTTGTTGGAGACTTCCTGCCGCCAGCATTCCAGCAAAGTTTCGAAGTTCACACGGTGGGTCCACTAAAGTCTGCCAATTATCATGCCGCAATTAAGTCAGCCACGCAGCAGCACTTTGCCTTGCCCTGATTGGCGCTGCGTGGCTAGGCTAGCAAGCCCACTGTAGAGACTCGCCATGTCGAATCCCCGCCCAATCGCCCTCGATGAAATCGATCACCAACTGATCGCCCTGCTGCAGATCAATGCCCGCGAAAGCGTCGCCACCCTTGCCCGCCATCTGGGTATCGCTCGCACCACCGTCAACTCGCGCCTGGCGCGGCTGGAGAAGGGAAAAGTCATCACCGGGTACGGCGTGCGACTGGGCCAGCGCCTGGTCGATGGCGGCCTGCAAGCCTATGTCGGGATAAAGGTGCAACCGCGCTCCGGCAAGGACGTGGTGCGGCGCCTGGCTGCCATGGGGCAAGTGCAGCAATTGTGCGCGGTCAGCGGTGAGTTCGATTACGTAGCGTGGCTGCGCAGCGATTCGCCAGAACAACTGGACCAGCTGCTGGACCAGATCGGCAGCGTCGAGGGCGTGGAGAAGACCACCACCTCGATCATCCTCAGCAGCAAAGTGGACCGCGGCCAGCCCTTCTAGATGACAGCGGTACAGTTGCCGAGCAAAAAACGTCACAAGTATTTATAGTCATGTCGTTATGACGAAAAAAAAGCCAATACGACGGCGTTTTGCATCTTAATTACGAACACCCCGCTCCCTAAAATGACCACCAGGCATCTCCTATACTCAGGCTCCGCCCCTGCGCAGCCGCTCTGGCAAGGTCACAGCAATGAACAAGAAAAACCGCCACCCGGCCGACGGCAAGAAACCCATCACCATCTTCGGCCCGGACTTCCCGTTCGGCTTCGACGACTGGCTGGAGCACCCGGCTGGGCTGGGCAGTATTCCGGCTGATCGCCACGGTGCGGAAGTCGCTATCGTCGGTGCCGGCATCGCAGGCCTGGTGGCGGCCTACGAGCTGATGAAGCTGGGGCTCAAGCCTGTGGTGTATGAGGCCTCGAAAATGGGTGGCCGACTGCGCTCGCAGGCCTTCAACGGCACCGACGGGGTCATCGCCGAGCTCGGCGGCATGCGCTTTCCGGTGTCCTCCACCGCCTTCTACCACTATGTGGACAAGCTGGGCCTGGAAACCAAGCCCTTCCCCAACCCGCTGACACCGGCATCCGGCAGCACGGTGATCGACCTGGAAGGCCAGACCTACTACGCCGAAAAAGTCAGCGATTTGCCCAAACTGTTCCATGAGGTGGCCGATGCCTGGGCCGACGCGCTGGAAAGCGGCGCGCAGTTCGCCGATATCCAGCAGGCGATCCGCGATCGTGATGTTCCGCGCCTCAAAGCGCTGTGGAACAAGCTGGTACCGCTGTGGGACGACCGCACCTTCTACGACTTCGTCGCCACCTCGCGCTCGTTCGCCCAACTGAGCTTCCAGCACCGTGAGGTGTTCGGCCAGGTCGGCTTCGGCACAGGCGGCTGGGACTCGGACTTCCCCAACTCGATGCTGGAAATCTTCCGTGTGGTGATGACCAACTGCGACGACCACCAGCACCTGATCGTCGGCGGTGTGGAGCAGGTACCGCAGGGCATCTGGCGCCATGTACCTGAGCGCTGCGCCCACTGGCCCGAGGGCACCAGCCTGAGCGCGCTGCATGGCGGCGCACCACGCACCGGGGTAAAGCGCATCGCCCGCGCAGCCGACGGGCGCCTGGCCGTCACCGACAACTGGGGCGACACCCGCCACTACGGCGCCGTGCTCGCCACCTGCCAGAGCTGGCTGCTGACCACCCAGATCGATTGTGAAGAATCACTGTTCTCGCAAAAGATGTGGATGGCCCTGGACCGTACCCGCTACATGCAGTCGTCGAAGACTTTCGTCATGGTCGACCGGCCGTTCTGGAAGGACAAAGACCCGCAAACCGGCCGCGACCTGATGAGCATGACCCTCACTGATCGGCTGACCCGCGGCACCTACCTGTTCGATAACGGCGACGACAAGCCCGGCGTGATCTGCCTGTCCTACGCCTGGATGAGCGACGCCCTGAAGATGCTCCCGCACCCCGTGGAAAAACGCGTGCAACTGGCCCTGGATGCACTGAAGAAGATCTACCCCAAGACCGATATCGCCGGGCATATCATCGGCGACCCGATCACCATTTCCTGGGAGGCCGACCCGCACTTCCTCGGTGCCTTCAAGGGCGCACTGCCTGGCCACTATCGCTACAACCAACGGATGTACGCGCACTTCATGCAGCAGGACATGCCAATGGAGCAGCGCGGGATGTTCATTGCCGGCGATGACGTGTCGTGGACCCCGGCCTGGGTCGAGGGGGCAGTGCAGACTTCGCTGAATGCGGTGTGGGGTATCATGAACCACTTCGGTGGCCAGACCCATCCGGACAATCCAGGCCCAGGCGACGTGTTCGACGAGATCGGGCCGATCGCCCTGGCAGACTGAGACAAGGAGGCAGCATGCGCATCGCTCTGTTCCAGGGCACGCCCAACCCGCTGGACGTGCCCGGCAACCTGCAACGGCTGCGCCACCAGGCGCAGTTGGCGGCCGAGCGCGGCGCGCAGTTGCTGGTGTGTCCGGAGATGTTCCTGAGCGGCTACAACATCGGGTTGGCACAGGTAGAACGCCTGGCAGAGGCCGATGATGGCCCGTCGGCCATGGAGGTGGTGGAGATCGCCCAGGCGCATCGCATCGCCATCGTCTACGGCTACCCCGAGCGCACTGACGATGGCGCGATCTACAACAGCGTGCAACTGATCGACGCCCATGGCCGCAGCCTGTGCAATTACCGCAAGACGCACCTGTTCGGTGAGCTGGACCGCGCCCTGTTCAGCCCCGGTGCCGACCACTTTCCGGTGGTCGAGCTGGAGGGCTGGAAGGTGGGGCTGCTGATCTGCTACGACATCGAGTTTCCGGAGAATGCCCGGCGCCTGGCGCTGGATGGCGCTGAGCTGATCCTGGTGCCGACCGCAAACATGACCCCGTATGATTTTGTCTGTCAGGTGACCGTGCGCTCCCGGGCCCAGGAAAACCAGTGCTACCTGGTGTATGCCAACTATTGCGGGGCCGAGGGCGAGATCCAGTACTGCGGCCAGAGCAGCATCATCGGGCCGGATGGCAGCCTGCTGGCCATGGCCGGTCGGGATGAGTGCCAGTTGCTGGCACAACTGGAACATGAACAGGTGGTGCAGGGGCGCAAAGCGTTTCCTTACCTCGCAGATCTGCGCCAGGAATTGCACCTGCGGCGGGGCTGAGAACAGCCTTTGCCGGCGGTCAGGCCAACTAATTTGTTAGCATGAGTGCTTACCCCGGAGCCCCCATGCCTGATGCCACTCGCCACCTCGTATTAGCCAACGGCCTGCAGCTCACCCTGCGCCATGCCCCGCGGCTCAAGCGCTCGGCTGCTGCGCTGAGGGTCCACGCGGGCAGCCACGATGCTCCGGCAAAATGGCCTGGGCTCGCGCACTTTCTCGAGCATCTGTTCTTCCTCGGCACTCCTCGATTCGCCTTGGATGACGGCCTGATGCGCTACGTCCAGACCCTCGGCGGGCAGGTCAACGCCAGCACCCGCGAACGCACCACAGATTTCTTCTTTGAAGTCCCGCCCGCAGCCTTGGCCGGCGGGCTGGAGCGCCTTTGCCAGATGCTCGCCGAACCCGACCTGGGTAGCGAACGCCAGCGCCGCGAGCGTGAAGTGATCCATGCCGAATTCATCGCCTGGTCGCGCAACCCTAAGGCCCAGAAGGATTTTGCCCTGCTGCAATCAGTGTCGGCTGGCCATCCGCTAGGCGGTTTTCATGCTGGCAACCGGTATACCCTGGCGTTGCAGGATCCTGCCTTTCAGCGGGCCCTCACAGATTTCCATCAACGCTACTACCACGGTGGCCAGATCACCTTGAGCCTGTGTGGGCCGCAACCGCTGGATGAGCTCGAACAGCTTGGCAGGCACTACGCTGGTTTGTTTGCCTTCGGCGAACGCACGCCACAAACACCGCCACCTGCCCTGTCGAACACGAACACAGCCCTGGTATTCACCCATGAAAACCTGCCCCTTGGTGGCGAACGAGCATTGGAGTTGCTGATTGCCGGTTTGAGCGACAGCAGGCCGGGCACCTGGCTGGATGCACTGCGCCAGCGCAGCTGGCTGCAAACTTTCAAGGCAGAAATGCTGTACGCCTTCGCCGGGCAGATGCTCTGGCACATCGAGCTCGAACTCAGCGCAGACGCCTGCGCAGAGGAAGTACACGCCCTGCTGCACGGATGGTTCGGCTTTATCCGGCAATCCGGCCCGGCGGACCTGAACGCCGAGTTCGGCCTTCTGCAACAGAGCCGCGAACGCAACGCCAGCCCCCTCGAGTTGGCCCGCCGTGACAGCGCAGGCCAGCCATTGGCGGCACTTGATGCACAAGCACTCTGCGCACTTCAGGCACTGCTCGAAGGCCTGCCATCGCGCAAGCATGGGCAATGGCAGCTGCCAGCACCCGAGCCTTTGCTGTTTACCGGCTTGCCCCCCACGCAGACGCCTCAATTGCCTGCAGCGCTGACGGTCAGTGAACAACTGCCGGCGGCACGCCAATACGGGGCAGTTCACCTGCGCTGGCAAGTGCCTTCGGCCCTGCGCCAGGGCTTGCACGCCGTGCTCGAACGCGCCCTGCAGCCGCTACAGGCGCGATGCGAGCGTGCCGCGTTGCAACTGCAGTTCAGTGCCGCAGGCGAAAATTGGCAGCTGCGTTGCACTGGCCTGCCCGCAGCGGTCACGAGGGCCGTCGAACTCGCGATGGCGTGCTTGCGTTCGCCCGCTGACTGGGAGCCTGCGACACAACAGCCCCCCTTGCTGATCCCGATCAGGGCCCTGCTCAACCAACTGCCAGATGCACTCACCGGCGCAGTGCCAAAGCCCGAACCAACCCGCGCGCTCAATCAACAGGCACTCGACGATGCATGGCAGCACAGCCGATGGCATGGCCTGGCTGTGGGGTTCGACGCAACCGCCCTGCAGGCCCTGAGCGCAGCATTGCAAGGCTGCCCCGGGCAGTTTGGCATGCCGGTACCTCCGCCCGACTGGCACGGCCGCCGCTGGCATCACGCCAAGGTGCCGGGCAGCGAACCCGCACTGTTGCTTTTTTGCCCCGTGCCTGACCATCAGCAAGCCTGCGGCCGGCTTCTCGCCCAGTTGCTGCAAGGGCCCGTGTACCAAAGGCTACGGGTGGAATTGCAGCTGGGTTACGCCGTATTCAGTACCTTTCGTCAGGTCGAGGGCATCGGCGGGCTGCTGTTCGGCGTGCAATCGCCCCGTGCCACCCACGCCGAGATCCTCGGTCACCTGCTCACCCTCCTGCGCCAAGGTGTATGTCTCGACGCTGCTGCACGGCAAAGGTTGGCGGCGCAGTTCGACGAGCCAGCCATGGCCAACGCGGAGCTTGCCGATTGGGCATGGCAGACACACTTGGCTACACTACCCGACGATCTGCCCGCGTTACGCGTGGCTATCCTGAAGACGCAACAGGCGCATCTGGACGATTTGCTGGGCCGCTTGCTCGCAGCCGATTCACCCTTGCTCTGCCTGGCCAATGGGCCTGCGCCAGCGGGGGCCTGGCACTGATCCGGGGTCAATTGTTACGTATACCGCAAGGGCGCTTTTCGAAGAATTAACCTTTCGGTACAAGATTTTCTTGTAAGATAACGCTATCTCAGCCGCCGGAACCTTCGGCGCGAGGCGACGCCAAACAAATAGCTGAACCCTCTACCCTAACCCGGAAGGAGCAAAAACCATGTGGACCAAACCTGCATACACTGACCTACGTATCGGCTTCGAAGTGACCATGTACTTCGCAAGCCGCTAAGCACTGCCTGCGTTTCAACGCCTCGGCCAGCCGGGGCGTTGTCGTTTTTTCGGCTACGGTTCTTCGGACAGTTCGGATAGAGAGCAACCATGTACATCCAGATTCTCGGTTCCGCCGCCGGCGGTGGCTTCCCGCAGTGGAACTGCAACTGCGCCAACTGCAAGGGCTATCGCGATGGCAGCCTGCGCGCCACGGCACGCACCCAGTCGTCGATTGCCCTGTCCGACGACGGTGTGCACTGGATCCTGTGCAACGCCTCACCCGACATCCGTGCCCAACTGCAGGCCTTCGCGCCAATGCAGCCGGCCCGTGCCCTGCGCGACACCGGCATCAATGCCATCGTCCTGCTCGACAGCCAGATCGACCACACCACCGGCCTGCTCAGCCTGCGCGAAGGCTGCCCGCATCAGGTCTGGTGCACCGACATGGTCCATCAGGATCTCACCACCGGCTTCCCGCTGTTCAACATGCTCAGCCACTGGAACGGTGGCCTGCAGTGGAACCGCATCGAGCTCGAGGGCAGCTTTGTCATCCCGGCCTGCCCCAACCTCAGGTTCACTCCGTTCCCGCTGCGCAGCGCCGCACCGCCTTACTCCCCGCACCGCTTCGACCCACATCCGGGCGACAACCTGGGGCTGCTGGTGGAAGACACCCGCACCGGCGGCAAGCTGTTCTACGCGCCCGGCCTGGGCCAGGTCGACGACAAGCTGCTGGCAATGATGCACGGCGCTGACTGCCTGCTGGTCGACGGCACGCTGTGGGAGGATGATGAAATGCAGCGCCGCGGCGTCGGCACCCGCACTGGCCGCGAAATGGGTCACCTGGCGCAGAACGGCCCCGGCGGCATGCTCGAGGTGCTGGACGGTTTCCCACGCCAGCGCAAGGTACTTATCCACATCAACAACACCAACCCGATTCTGGACGAAGACTCCCCCGAACGCGCCGAGGTCCAGCGCCGCGGTGTGGAAGTCGCCTTCGACGGCATGAGCATCGAGTTGTAAGGAGGCCCGATGAGCGAGGCACTGCCACTGTCGCCTGCCGAATTCGAGCAGGCCCTGCGCGCCAAGGGCGCCTACTACCACATTCATCACCCCTATCACGTGGCGATGTACGAAGGGCGCGCTACCCGCGAACAGATCCAGGGCTGGGTAGCCAACCGCTTCTACTACCAGGTGAACATCCCGATGAAGGATGCCGCGATCCTCGCCAACTGCCCGGACCGCGAAGTGCGCCGCGAGTGGATCCAGCGCCTGCTCGACCACGACGGAGCCCCGGGCGAAGACGGTGGTATCGAAGCCTGGCTGCGCCTGGGCCAGGCCGTGGGGCTCGACCCGGACCAGCTGCGTTCCCAGGAGCTGGTGCTGCCAGGTGTGCGCTTCGCCGTCGATGCCTACGTGAACTTCGCCCGCCGTGCCAGCTGGCAGGAAGCGGCCAGCAGCTCGCTGACCGAACTGTTCGCCCCACAGATCCACCAGTCGCGGCTGGACAGCTGGCCGCAACACTACCCGTGGATCGATCCTGCCGGCTACGAGTACTTCCGCACCCGCCTGGGCCAGGCCCGGCGCGATGTCGAGCACGGCCTGACGATCACCTTGCAGCACTACACCACCCGGGCGGGCCAGGAGCGTATGCTGGAAATCCTGCAGTTCAAGCTGGATATCCTCTGGAGCATGCTCGACGCCATGAGCATGGCCTACGAGCTGCACCGCCCGCCGTATCACACCGTCACCCAGCAACGGGTATGGCACAAGGGGATTGCCCTATGAGTTTCGACCGCAAGCAAGTGCCGAACTGGCGCCCCGGTTACCGGTTCCAGTACGAACCGGCGCAGAAAGGCCACGTGCTGCTCTACCCTGAGGGCATGATCAAGCTCAACGACAGCGCCTCCCTCATAGGCGGCCTGATCGACGGCAAACGTGATGTGAACGCGATCATCACCGAGCTCGAGCAGCAATTCCCTGGTGTGCCCGAAGTCGCTGATGACATCGAGCAATTCATGGAGGTGGCCCGTGGCGAACACTGGATCACACTCGCCTGAGGTACCGGTCGGCCTGCCGCTGTGGCTGCTGGCCGAACTGACCTATCGCTGCCCGCTGCAGTGCCCGTACTGCTCCAACCCCCTCGACTTCGCCGAACAGGGCAAGGAGCTGTCGACCGCGCAGTGGTTCAAGGTGATGGCCGAGGCCCGTGAAATGGGTGCCGCGCAGATCGGCTTTTCCGGCGGTGAGCCGCTGGTGCGCCAGGACCTCGCCGAGCTGATCGGCGAAGCGCGCCGGTTGGGTTACTACACCAACCTGATCACCTCCGGCATCGGCCTGACCGAGGCACGTATCGCCAACTTCAAGGACGCCGGCCTGGACCACATCCAAATCAGTTTCCAGGCCAGCGACGAGCAGGTGAACAACCTGCTGGCGGGGTCGAAAAAGGCCTTCGCACAGAAGCTGGAGATGGCCCGGGCAGTGAAAGCCCATGGCTATCCGATGGTGCTCAACTTCGTCACCCACCGGCACAACATCGACAAGATCGACCGCATCATCGAGCTGTGCGTGGCGCTTGAAGCCGACTTCGTCGAACTTGCAACCTGCCAGTTCTATGGCTGGGCGCACCTCAACCGCCTGGGCCTGCTGCCGACCCGTGAGCAGCTTGAACGCGCTGAACGCATCACCAACGAGTACCGTGCAAAGCTCAAGGCCGAAGGCAACCCGTGCAAGCTGATCTTCGTCACGCCGGACTACTACGAGGAGCGCCCCAAGGCCTGCATGAATGGCTGGGGCAGCCTGTTTTTGACCATCACGCCGGACGGCACTGCCCTGCCCTGTCATGGCGCACGTCAGCTGCCGGTGCAGTTCCCGAATGTCCGCGATCACGACCTCAAGCACATCTGGTACGACTCGTTCGGCTTCAACCGTTTCCGTGGTTATGACTGGATGCCCGAGCCCTGCCGCTCGTGCGACGAGAAAGAAAAGGACTTCGGCGGCTGCCGCTGCCAGGCCTTCATGCTCACCGGCGATGCCAGCAACGCCGACCCGGTGTGCGCCAAGTCGAGCGACCACGGCATCATCCTCAAGGCCCGCGAGGAGGCAGAAACAGCCGACCTCGCCATTGAACAGATGACCTTCCGTAATGAGCGCAACTCACGTGTCATTGCCCGCGGGTGAATTCAGTGCCGCGCAGGCTGTCGCCGCCGGCACCGATTTCGCCGAACTCAAAGCCAGCCCCCAAGGCCTGTTCTGGAATGAATTTCGCCCGGCCGACGGTGCTTGCCGCATCTGGTGCTGGCGTGACCAGCAGGCACGCTGCCTCACGCCTGACGGCTTCAGCGTGCGCAGCCGGGTCTATGAATACGGTGGAGGCAGTTTCTGCCTGAGCGATGACGCAGTGGTGTTCGTCAACGAGAAGGACCAGCAGATCTATCACCAGGGACTTGATGGCGCGCCACCGCATGCGTTGACCCAGAATGCCCAATGCCGTTACGGCGACCTGCAATGGCACGACGGCCAAGTGCTGGCGGTCGAGGAGTGCCATGGCGAGAGTGTGGAACATCGCCTGGTGGCATTGGGTGAGACCGCCGTTGAAGAGCTCGGCGCAGGCGCTGATTTCTATGCATCCCCCACGATCAGCGCCGATGGCACACGCCTGGCCTGGATCGAATGGGACCGGCCGGCGCAGCCATGGACAGTCACACGGCTGATGTGTCGCGAACGGCAAAGTGACGGTAGCTGGGGCGCGCCGCGCTGCATCGCGGCGAATGACGAGTCCCTCCAGCAACCTCGCTTCGACGCGCAAGGGCGCTTGTACTGCCTGTCCGACCGTAATGGTTTCTGGCAGCCCTGGGGCGAGTTGGGCGGGCTATGGCAAGCCTTGCCCGCCGAGCCTGCAGACCACGCTGCCGCACCCTGGCAACTGGGCAACAGCACCTGGCTGGCAATCGGACCACAAAGCTACCTGGCCAGCTGGTTCGAAGGTGGCGTTGGGCAACTCGGGCTACGCACCGTCGACGGCCAGATGGAGCGTTTCGCCAGTGCCTATAGCCGTTTTCGTAGCCTGGCCATCGACGCCGGGCATCTCTACGCAATCGCTGCCTCGCCGATCAGCCCGCCAGCCGTCATTGCCATTGACCGGGCAAGCCACGAAGTACGGGTTCTGGCAGGCGGCGCCGAGTTACTGCCAGCCGATTGCATCAGCCAGCCGCAATCCATCCTCTACGACAGTGGCGGCGAGGTTTCCCATGGTTTCTTTTACCCCGCAGCCGGCGCCAAAGGGCCTTCCCCGCTGGTGGTGTTCATCCATGGTGGGCCAACCTCAGCCTGCTATCCGGTGCTGGACCCACGGGTTCAGTACTGGACCCAGCGTGGCTTCGCCGTTGCCGACCTGAACTATCGGGGCAGTACTGGTTATGGTCGCGAATATCGCCAGGCCCTGCACCTGCGCTGGGGCCAGAGCGATGTACAGGATGCCTGCGCGGCGGTCGAACACCTGGCCGAACGCGGTTTGATCGACCACCGCAAAGCCTTCATACGTGGTGGCAGTGCCGGCGGTTATACCACCCTGTGCGCCCTGGCGTTCCATGACGTATTCCGTGCCGGTGCCAGCCTCTACGGGGTAAGTGACCCGGTTGCGCTGGGCCGCGCCACGCACAAGTTCGAAGGCGATTACCTCGACTGGCTGATCGGTGACCCGCAACAGGATGCCGAGCGCTATCGCCAACGCACCCCACTGTTGCATGCCGAGCAGATCAATGTACCGGTGATTTTCTTTCAGGGTGAACTGGATGCTGTGGTGGTGCCGGAGCAGACGCGCTCGATGCTTGAGGCGTTGAAGGCCAATGGCATCGAGGCCGAGGGGCACTTCTACGCGGGCGAACGGCATGGCTTTCGAAAGGCCGAAAACCTTGCACATGCCCTCGAGGAGGAATGGAAGTTCTATTGTCGGGTGCTGGCCCAGTGAAACCTGGGGCCGCCCTGCGGCCCCGGCAGATTCAGCGCTTGGCGATGATGTACACCGCATGCACGATACCCGGAATGTACCCCAGCAAGGTCAGCAGGATATTCAGCCAGAACGCCCCGCCGAACCCGACCTGCAGAAACACACCCAGCGGCGGCAGGATGATGGCGATGATGATGCGAATGATGTCCATGCAAGTTTCTCCTCAATGGGTCTAAACAGAGACTAGCTGGGCATCGCAGAGGTTCCACCGGTGCATGCCGTGGTTTTTTTGCAGCGCTCAGGCACCTTGCCAAGGGCCTGCCCCCCACAAAAAAAACGCCCCGGGCCAAATGAATCAGGCCAGGGGCGATGCGCAGAAACGCCAGACGGTTCGTAGAATTCGTATCAGGCCGAAACTTCACGGCGGGCATGCTGCTGCGCGTGCAGGCGGGCGAAGGCCCGGGCCAGGCGCAGGAGCATTTCATCGATGTTGCCTTTGCTCACCGTCAACGCCGGTGTAAAACGCACCACATCGGCCTGCGGGGCATTCAAAAGCAGGCCCTCGTGCAAGGCCGCCTGCACCAGGTCCTTGGCCAGGTGTTCCTGTAGCTGAAGCGCCCAGAGAAGCCCTTGGCCGCGTACTTCGCCTTGGCCATAGCGGCCGGCCAGGCGGCTCAGGCCATCGCGCAGATGGCGGCCACTGTCCTGGACATGCTCGAAAAAGCCCGGCTCCAGTACGGTATCCAGTACCGCAAGGCCTGCAGCGCACATCAGCGCATTACCATGGTGGCTGCCCTCCAGCTCGCCGGGGGCCGCGCAGCAAGCGGTACCACGAGCAAGCAAGGCCGCCAGCGGCACGCCGGCTCCCAGGCCTTTGCCCAAGGTAATGATGTCAGCGCGCACCCCGTAGGTTTCCTCGGCCAGCAATGCTCCGCAGCGGCCAATGCCGGTCTGCACCTCGTCAAGGATCAGCAGGATGCCCAGCTCACGGCACAACCGCTCGACGCCTTTGAGGTATTCCCTTGTCGCGGGAATCACGCCTGCCTCGCCCTGGACCGGCTCGAGCATGATTGCCACAGTTCGCGAGTCGACTTCTGCATGCAGCGCCGCCAAGTCATTGAATGGCACTTTGCTGAAACCCGGCAGGCCGGGTTCACAGCGGTTGCACGGCAGCGGATCGGATGCCGACAGGGCCCCCAGGCTGCGGCCATGGCAGCCCTGGCTGGCAGTGATGATGTGATAAGCGCCGTTGCGGTGCAGCTGGCCCCATTTGCGCGCCAGCTTGATCGCCCCCTCGCAGGCCTCGGCGCCACTGTTGAGCAGGTACGCCTGATCGCTACCGGTGCTCTGGCACAAGCGGTTGGCCAGCGTCAGCAAACCACGGCTATGGAAACCGGCCCCTGGGTTGATCAACGCCTGGGCCTGATTGCCCAGCGCCTTGACCAACACGCTGGGGCTGTGGCCCAGGCTGTTTACCGCGCCGCCCTGGGTAAAATCCAGGTAAGCATGCCCTTGGTTGTCCCACAACCAGGAGCCTTGGCCACGCACGAACACTTGTGGCGCACGTTCGGCGCCGGGCATCAGGCGCTCGCGGGACAACGCCGATGCGTCTGGCACGCTTACCGGCGCACGCTTGGGCACGACAGCCGCGGCGGGGGCCGATCGGCGCAGGTTGAACAGGTTCATCGGGGGCTCCGGCCAGTCACGGCAAAGGGCAACGTCCGGTCTTGGCGCCGGCGCTTGATAATTTTGCCTTTCCTATCAAAAGTGTTTCTCAAACGGGGTAACAATGCGCGAATTGATCGCTGTAACCCGCTGGAATACGGCGATAGACTAGGCCTCGGCGGCGCTTGCGGCCATTCCGTTTTTTCAGCTTTTTCGATAAGTAATACTTATGGATTTTCGCCAACTGCGTTATTTCGTCGCGGTGTATGAAGAAGGCCATGTCGGCCGCGCTGCTGAACGCCTGTCACTGTCTCAGCCGGCCCTCTCGCAGCAGATCCGCCAGCTTGAGCACAGCCTTGACCTGAGCCTGTTCGAGCGCAGCAACAAGCGCCTGCTGCCGACCTTGGCGGCCCACACCCTGTACAACCACGCCCTGCCCCTGCTCGATGGGCTGCAGCGCGCCCACGAAGCGATGCGCAACTTCAAGGGCCAGTCCTTGCGCACGCTGGCCATCGGCGTACTACAGACGGTTCGGCCGAGCCTGGTGCCGCAGTTGCTTGAGCGGTTGCGCAAGGCCCAACCGCATTTTGTGGTACAGATCTATGAGCTGTCGGGGCTGGAAATCGAACGACGCCTGCTCAACGGCAACCTGGATATCGGTATCAGCTACCTGCCGCCACGCCAACCTGGGCTACACGGCTTGCTACTGTACGAAGATGAACTGCAGCTGGTGATCCCTGATACCCATCCGTTGAAGGACTTCAAGAAAGTCTCTATCAGACAAGCTGCAGAACTGCCGATGCTGATGCTTGGCGAGGAGTTCCAGATCCGCCAGATCTGGAAGCAACAGTTGGCCAGCCTGGGGCGCAGGCCGCAGGTTCAGGCGGAGATGAACAACATGGGCGGCATTCTCGACAGCCTGGCCCACACCGCACTGGCCACTATCCTGCCTGGCCGCGCCAAGGAGGCTGCCGACGATGACCAAGGGTTGCTGTGGAAACCATTGAGCGAGCCGCGGGTGCCGTTGAAGGTTGGCCTGGTATTTCGCGATGCCCAGCGCCAGCAGGCATCGGTCGAGTTGCTGCGCACGCTGCTCGAGGAAGAAGCCGACGCACGGCAACTGGGGGCTTCACCCCTGGATGTGCTTGGCTGAAATACACGCGCGCAAAGAAAACCCCGCCGAAGCGGGGTTTTCCCAGACTTTTTCCCTGTGACATCCCTATCGCCCCACCGTCCTGGCAGGAAATCCTTCGTTTGTCCCTGTTCTGTCCTTTGCGCTTCCTGCGCAACGTCCATGTAGCAAGATTAGCCGTGGATCCAATCTGACACCAGTGGCGAAAAGTCACCGCGTGATGTAGGAAAATGCTTACAAACAACGTTCATCAATAAACGTCGGGCGTATATCCCAGTCGTCAGAACTGCTCGGCATCCAGCAAGTACAACGACTCGCTCCCCGCCTTGACCGAAGCCACCAGCGAATCCACCCGCGGCAGCAGCCTGGCGAAGTAGAACCGCGCCGTCCCCAGCTTGGCCGAGTAGAACGCCTCATCGCCCTCGCGCGCCTTGGCCGCCCGCGCCATCAACGCCCACATGTAGGCATAGGCGACATAGCCAAAGGCATGCAGGTACTCGACCGACGCAGCACCAATCTCATTCGGGTTGCCCTTGGCCTGCTCCAGTACCCACTCGGTAAGGCCGTCGAGTTGATCGAGGTAGGCACCCAGCGGTTTGGCGAACTCATCCAGGTCGCCACCCGCGCTGGCAATGAACTGGCGAATCTCCTCAGAGAACAGCTTGTAGTAGGCACCACCACTGGCCACCACCTTGCGGCCCATCAGGTCCAGGGCCTGAATACCGTTGGTGCCTTCATAGATCTGGGTAATGCGCACATCGCGTACCAGTTGCTCCTGGCCCCACTCGCGAATGTAGCCATGGCCACCGAACACCTGCTGGCCATGCACCGCACACTCAAGGCCCAGGTCGGTGAGGAACGCCTTGGCTACTGGCGTCAACAGCGCCACCAGCTCTTCACTGCGTTTGCGCGTACCCGGCTCTTCGCTGTACTTGGCGCTGTCCAGCTGCATTGCCACGTACGTGGAGAAGGCGCGGCCACCTTCGATCAGCGCTTTCATGGTCAGCAGCATGCGGCGCACATCCGGGTGGACGATGATCGGGTCGGCCGCCTTTTCCTTGGCCTGCGGGCCGGTGGGCGCACGGCTCTGCAAACGGTCGCGGGCATACTCGACGGCATTCTGGTAGGAGCGTTCGGCCGTGGCCAACCCCTGAATGCCCACGCCCAGGCGCTCGTAGTTCATCATGGTGAACATCGCCGCCAGGCCCTTGTTCGGCTCGCCGACGATGTAACCTACAGCTTCATCGAAGTTCATCACACACGTTGCCGAAGCCTGGATACCCATTTTGTGCTCGATCGAGCCACAGGTAGCCGGGTTACGTGCCCCAAGGCTGCCGTCATCGTTGACCAGGAACTTGGGCACCAGGAACAGCGAGATGCCCTTTGGCCCGGCCGGTGCGTCAGGCAGCTTGGCCAGCACCAGGTGGATGATGTTTTCGGTCAGGTCGTGTTCGCCGCCAGTGATGAAAATCTTGGTGCCGCTGACCTTGTAGCTGCCATCGGCCTGGGGCTCGGCCTTGGTCCGGATGATGCCAAGGTCGGTACCGGCATGCGGCTCGGTCAGGCACATGGAACCTGCCCACACGCCGGAATACATGTTCGGCAGGTACTTTTCCCTGAGCGCTTCGCTGGCGTGGGCGTTGATCGACAGGCAGGCACCCGCAGTCAGCATCGGGTACAGGCCGAACGCCAGGCTCGACGCGTTGACCATTTCTTCAACCTGGGCCGAAATCGCCTTGGGCATGCCCATGCCACCGTACTGGGGATCGCCGCCCACACCCACCCAGCCGCCCTCGGCGTAAGTGTTGTAGGCCTCGATGAAGCCAGCCGGGGTGCTTACCGCACCGTCTTCCCAGTGACAGCCCTCTTCGTCAGCCGCTCGGCTGAGCGGGGCGATGGACTTGCTTGTGACCTTGCCTGCTTCTTCCAGCACGGCAAGTGCGGTTTGCGCATCGACCGTTTCGGCCAGCTCAGGCAATTGCGCCCACAGCTCTGCCACGTTGAAGACTTCATTCAGAACGAAGCGCATGTCGCGCAGCGGCGCTTTATATTCAGCCATGACAACCTCTCGCTGGTGGGGTCGGGGCGGTCTCGAAGGACCGCAGCACGGGGTTGAATCCAGTGTAACCGAACAACTTTTGCGAGACATAGGGTCATCACGCGACCATATAGTCAATTATGGTCACGCAGTGCGAACGGCTCCGCGCCGTGATTGTTGGCCGTAAACCATGACACAGTTACGGCCGGCACCTTTGGCGCTGTAAAGCGCCTGGTCGGCTGACTTGAGCACTTCTTCGGGGTTGCGGTGTTCGATAAGGCGTTCAGCGACGCCGATACTGATGGTCACCGATACCGTGCCAGCACCACTGCCGCTGCGGCGCTGGCGCCCGGCGGAATCGTCCTGTGGCCGGTTGTTCTGGTCACGCAGTTGCATCGTGTAGTTGGCGATCATCTCGCGCACGGCTTCCACATGCGGCACGCATTCCTCGGCGGTCTTGCCGGCGAAGACCAAGGCAAATTCCTCGCCACCGTAGCGGTAGGCGCGCCCACCACCGGTGACCTTCGACAGCCGGCTGGCGACCAGGCGCAATACCTGGTCACCGACATCGTGGCCATGGGTGTCGTTGAATTTCTTGAAGTGATCGACGTCGGTCATGGCAATCACGTAGTTGCGCCCCAGGCGCTGCATGCGTTCGTTCAACGCGCGCCGCCCAGGCAGGCCGGTCAGTTCGTCACGGAAGGCCATCTGGTAGGCCTCGTGAGAGACCGCCGCAGCGATCATCAGCATTACCTGGCTGCACATGATGTTCAGCGTGAACGGCAGGATGAACGTCTTGGGCAGCATCCAGAAGATACCGATCAGCCCGATGATCTGGGCCGCATGCAAGGGCCTTGGCTCACGCAGGTACTGCACCACCAGCAGCATGAAGACACCGATGAACAACGGGTAGACCATCTGGATCAGGCTCATCCACTGCCCATGCAGCGACGGCCAACGGATTTCCGCCAACCAGGCCAGCAGTGCCTGGGGAAAACTTTGCTCCAGTGCCACTGCCACGCTACCCACAGCGAACAGCACAGCAAACCGCGCAAGCAGGTCCTGGGCCAGGTGGGTGCGCTCCTGCCAGGCGCCAAATAGCCCGAACAATGCAGGCAGCAGCAGGCACACCAGATGGAAAATCACCGCTGCGTCCTCGCGCACACGCCCATGGTCACGGTAGTAGTCGGTCTGGGTATCGAGCAGAAAGTAGGCGATGTACACCGTGACCATCAAGAACAGCTCGCGCTGGCGACGGTAGACCGCGCAGTAGGCGCCACCCAGCAGCAGGACCAAGGTGGGCAGGACGTTGAACAGTGATGTGAAGAAGACGCTGAGGTCTCTCACGTATGCCGCCGCAAGCCCTGCCAGCAAGAGGAACAGCGAAGGCAGGAAGTGGCTTGCGCGTACAGCGTTTAAACGAAACAAGGGTAATCTCCGACCCGGCAGATCAATAATGGCATTGTGCCTTTACTTCATCGGCAGCGCACATGAATAGATGAATGCACGGGGGGTTAACGGCAGCAGGGGCGGAGGGCTTGAGCTTTTCTTGTAACCGGATCTTGGGGCGTAGCGGCCCCAAAAATACGAAAACCCGCCTGCCGGTGAAGGCAAGCGGGCTTCAGTGACGCCTTGCGGCTTAGTAGGACAGGCCGAAGTGCTCTTCGTCCATCGCCATCAGGTTGCTGGCACCGGACAGCATGGTCGCCACGTGCGTGCGGGTGCGAGGCAGGATACGCTGGAAGTAGAAGCGCGCCGTCTGCAGCTTGGCGGTGTAGAAGGCTTCTTCCGAAGTGCCGGCAGCCAGCTTCTCGGCAGCCAGGCGTGCCATGTCGGCCCAGAAGTACGCCAGGCACGCATAACCGGAGTACATCAGGTAATCCACCGATGCAGCGCCTACTTCTTCGCGGTCCTTCATGGCGGCCATGCCCACTTTCATGGTCAGTTCGCCCCATTCCTTGTTGATCGCAGCCAGCGGCTCGACGAACTCCCTGACCGCCTCATTGCCTTCCTGCGCCTGGCAGAACTTGTGCACGATCTTGGTGAAGCCCTTGAGCGCTTCGCCCTGGGTCATCAGCACTTTGCGGCCCAGCAGGTCGAGGGCCTGAATGCCGGTAGTGCCTTCGTACAGCATGGAGATACGGCTGTCGCGCACGTTCTGCTCCATGCCCCACTCGGCGATGAAGCCGTGGCCGCCGTAGATCTGCACGCCGTGGTTGGCCGCCTCGAAGCCGACTTCGGTCATGAAGGCCTTGGCGATCGGGGTCAGGAAGGCCAGCAGGGCGTCGGCCTTCTTGCGCTCTTCCTCGTCCTGGCTGTATTTGACGATGTCCACCTGCTTGGCGGTGAAGTAGACCATGGCGCGGTTGCCTTCGGCGAAGGCCTTCATGGTCAGCAGCATGCGGCGAACGTCCGGGTGCACGATGATCGGGTCAGCAGCCTTGTCAGGCGCTTTGGGGCCGGTCAGCGAACGCATCTGCAGGCGGTCACGGGCGTACTTCAGGCCACCCTGGAAGGCCACCTCGGCATGTGCCAGGCCCTGCAGCGCGGTGCCCAGGCGGGCGGTGTTCATGAACGTGAACATGCAGTTCAGGCCCTTGTTGGCTGGGCCGATCAGGTAGCCGGTGGCGCTGTCGAAGTTCATCACGCAGGTAGCGTTGCCGTGGATGCCCATCTTGTGCTCGAGCGAGCCGCAGCTCACGCCGTTGCGCTCACCCACGCCGCCTTCGGCGTTGGGCAGGAACTTCGGCACGATGAACAGCGAGATACCTTTGGTGCCGGCCGGGGCATCCGGCAGGCGGGCCAGCACGATGTGGACGATGTTATCGGCCATGTCGTGTTCGCCGGCAGAAATGAAGATCTTGGTGCCGGAAATGCTGTAGGAGCCGTCAGCTTGCGGCTCGGCCTTGGTGCGCAGCATGCCCAGGTCGGTGCCGCAGTGCGGTTCGGTCAGGCACATGGTGCCTGTCCATTCGCCCGATACCAGTTTGGTCAGGTAGGTTTCCTGCTGCTCTTCAGTACCGTGCGCAGAAATGGTGTTCATCGCACCATGGGACAGGCCCGGGTACATGCCCCACGACCAGTTCGACTCACCCACCATCTCGCTCAACGCCAGGCCCAGCGACTCTGGCAGGCCCTGGCCGCCATGGGCGACATCATGGGCAAGGCTTGGCCAGCCGCCTTCGACGAACTGCTCGTAGGCCTGCTTGAAACCGGTCGGGGTCTTCACGCCGGACTCGCTCCAGGTGCAGCCTTCCAGGTCACCGACACGGTTCAGCGGGGCCAGCACCTGCTCACAGAATTTCGCGCCTTCTTCGAGGATCGCGTCGACCATGTCGGGCGTTGCGTCCTGGCAACCCGGCAGGCTCTGATAGTGCGCCTCATAGCCAAGCAGCTCGTCGCGAACGAAGCGAATATCACGCAAGGGGGCTTTGTAATCAGGCATTGCGATGAACCTCTGTGATGAGTCCGGTAGGGAGACCGCTGATACCGACCAGCTCTTGCCGGCTTTCGGTCAAACAGTTGTTTGAAACTTACGTTTAGGACTGACCGATGTCAAGGAGGGACTATGGTGCCATTTATGCCGCGAAACATGGCGTTTATGCCATCGCCTGAAAAGACGCCCACGACAATGGCAGCGGGCCTGCCCACGAAGGCGTTGGCTCAGGCAAAAAATCTAGCCTGATCAAACGCATCCGCAGGCGGGCCCGCTTCCACAGAGCACTGTGCAGGTTTGTGAAAGTGCCGCGCCTTCAGGCGTAGGTATCGATGAACCGACCGAGCATTTCGTCGGAAGCCTTGGCGACTTTCGCGCCCAGTTCGACCTCGGTTTTGCCCAGCGCCAGCTGTACAGTGCTGGTGGCAAGGTCCATCTGCTGGCTGCGGTCAACCGCACGCAGGCGCTCGGCCTGAAAATCGCTGGACTGGCTGGTGGCGGCGCGTTCGACAGTGTTGCTGGCGATCTGGCTGGCCGCCTGGTCGACGCGGTTCTGCCCGCTCTGGATGGCGCTGAGGCCCGCGTAGTAGGCGGAGCTACCGGTGATTTCCATGTCAAAACTCCAATGACGCTGGATGTGAACAGGCCTGATTAAAACAGGCCCGGGCCATAAAGGCCCGTTTAAATCGCTAATGGCCCCGTGCCATCTGATAGACGTGAGGCATGGCGCTTCAGTCCAGCAAGTCCAGCTGCAGATGTTCCGCGACTGCATCGGCAGTCGCTTGCTTGAGCTTGGGCACCCGCCCCAGGCAAGGCGCTGGCAAGCGCTCGGCCAGGCTGGCGAGGTTCTCCTCCAACCGCGACGTACGCGGGTCGATGACATTGGCCACCCAGCCTGCCAGTTGCAACCCGTCCCTGGCGATCGCTTCGGCGCTGAGCAATGCGTGGTTGATGCAGCCAAGACGCACCCCTACCACCAGAATCACTGGCAACTTGAGGGCGATTGCCAGGTCGGACAGGTTGGCATGACCAGACAGCGGCACGCGCCAGCCACCGGCACCTTCGACCAGGGTGAAATCCGCGCCCTGATCCAACACGTGACGCATGGCCTGGAGCAGGGCCGGCACCTCCAACGTCACACCCGCTTCACGCGCCGCCACGTGCGGCGCGATGGCAGGTTCAAATGCAAAAGGGTTGATCGCTGCATAAGGCAGTTTGAGCGTGCTCTCGTCGATCAATGCCTGGGCGTCAGCGTTGCGCAGCCCCTTTGTGGTAACTGTGCAGCCGGACGCCACCGGCTTTGCACCCAGCGTACTCAGGCCCTGCAGACGTGCGGCATGCAACAGCCCGGCTGCGATGGTGGTCTTGCCGACATCGGTATCGGTACCCGCGATGAAATAGGCCTGGCTCATTTCGCTCCTCTCACGCCTTTGGCTTGCGCAACACACCATAGACCACCTGATAGGTGGCGGGCAGCCCTTGCGGCTGGCGGAATGCTTCATACGCCTGCAGCAGCCCCTGCATGCGGGCACGGCCAGTCAGGCCCGACGGCCGCCCAGGGTTGAGGTTGTGAGCGCCAAGTGCCTTGAGCTCATGGGTCAGGCCGCGCACATGCGGGTAGTGCAGCACATGCGCCTGCTGACGCAGGCCAAGCTGCTCCAGGCCGCTTGCCGCGCACAGTCGCTGATAGTCCTCGAACCGGCGGAAGCGGTTGACATGCACCATGCCATCCACGGCCTGCCAACTGGCGCGCAATTCATCGAGGGTACCGACACACAGGCTGCTGAAAGCCAGCACACCGCCCGGGCGCAATACCCGCCGTGCTTCTTCCAGCACGCTGGAGAACTGCGCGCACCACTGCACCGCCAGGCTAGAGAAAACCAGGTCGACGCTGTGATCAAGCAGCGGCAGCCGCTCGGCGTCGCCTGCCACATGGTAGCGGGCCCCGCCCTGCTCGCCTCGGGCATGGCGCAACATGCCTTCGGCGATGTCCACCGCCACGCCCGTCGCCGGCGTGAAGCGCTCGGCCAGCACCCGGCTGAAATGCCCCGTACCACTGCCAAGGTCGAGCCAGCGCGATGGCGTCAGTGCGTCCGGCAACTGCTCCAGCAGGGTCATGCCCACCGCGCGCTGCAAGGCCGCCACGCTGTCGTAGCTGGCTGCCGCGCGGGAGAACGAGGCCGCTACCTGGCGCTTGTCCGGCAGCGCGCCGGGCAGGGTTGGACGGGAAAGGTCAGTCATCGCCACTCTCATGCAGGAAACTCTTGATGCCCGCCGCCAGCTCCTGCGGGTACTCCAGCAGGAACGCGTGGGAACTCTCTTCAACCAGGCCGACTTCAACGTCGGGCAACAACTCGCTCAGCGCTTTGGCCGCCTCGGGGGGCACCAACGCATCACTGCCGGCGAACAGGTGCAGTTGCGGGCCGCCGTACGCCTGCAGCGCTTCGCGGGTATCCAGCTGAGCCAGCACCTCAAGCCCGGTGGCCAGGTACAGCGGGTCGGTCTCCGGTACCCCCACGCCCAGCTGGCGCAGCAACGTGCGCGGCTGCAGGGCGCCGTCACTGCACAAGGTACGAAAACGCTTGAGGGTCACCGAGGCGTGGCTGCGGCAACCGTCGAGGAAGGTCCCGAAGGTGTCATCGGCCATGCCATGCGGCCAATCCGCCCGTGCCACGAAGCAGGGATTGCTGGCCAAGGTCAACAGCCCGCAACAGTGGTCGCCACGCTTGCGAGCCAGCTCACTGGCGAGCATGCCGCCGAGCGACCAGCCGCCCAGCCAGGTATCACTGGGCAGTTTGCGGTCAAGGTAGTCGACCCACGCCTGGACATCGGCGTCGGCCAGCTCCGGCAGGGGCGCCAGCTCGACCTGCAGACGCGCGTCCTGCGCACGCAGGCTGGCGGCCAGCGGCTCCAGGGCCGCAGTACCCAAGCCCCAGCCGGGAAGAAGGATCAGTCGGTTACGCATCGGCGGCCTCCAGCTGTGGATAACAATCGGCCAATGCATTCAACAATAGCTGTACCTGCGCCTCACTGTGCGCAGCGCTCAAGGTTACCCTCAGCCGTGCACTGCCAGCAGGTACGGTAGGCGGGCGGATGGCGGTGACCAACAGGCCTCGTTCGCGCAGCATCTGCGACAGGCGCAGTGCCTGTGCACTGTCGCCGATCAGGATCGGCTGGATCGGAGTCGGGCTGTCCATCAGCTGCAGGCCGATCTGCACGGCACCCTCGCGGAACTGCCGGATCAACCCGGCCAGGTGCTCACGGCGCCAGGTTTCGCGGCGCAGCAGCTCCAGGCTCTTGAGCGTGGCGCAGGCCAGTGCCGGCGGCTGGCTGGTGGTATAGATGTACGGCCGGGCGAACTGCACCAGTGCCTCGATCAAATCATCGCTGCCCGCAACGAAGGCGCCCGCTGTGCCGCAAGCCTTGCCCAGCGTACCGATCAGCACGGGCACGTCATCGATGCCCAGGCCAAAGTGTTCGACGATTCCGCCGCCCTGTGCACCCAAGGTACCCAGGCCGTGAGCGTCGTCGACCATCAACCAGGCACCACGCGCACGCGCGACTTCGGCCAGTGCAGACAGGTCGGCCAGGTCACCGTCCATGCTGAACACACCGTCGGTGACCACCAAGGTATTGCCGCAGGCCTTGCCCAGGCGGTTGGCCAGGCTGACTGCATCGTTGTGCAGGTAACGGTTGAAGCGGGCACCACTGAGCAAACCGCCATCGAGCAGCGAGGCATGGTTGAGGCGGTCCTGCAATACCGTATCGCCCTGCCCCACCAGCGCGGTGATGGCCCCGAGGTTGGCCATGTAGCCGGTAGAAAACAGCAAGGCACGCGGGCGACCGGTCAATTCGGCCAGCGCCTCTTCGACCTGATGATGCGGCGTGCTGTGGCCGACCACCAGATGCGAGGCTCCGCCACCGACACCCCAACGCTCGGCGCCGGCTTGCCAGGCGGCGATCACCTCGGGGTGGTTGGCCAGGCCCAGGTAGTCATTGCTGCAGAAAGCCAGCAACGGCTGGCCGTCGACCACTACGTTCGGCCCTTGCGGGCTCTGTAGCAGCGGCCGCTGCCGATACAGGTCTGCAGCGCGCCGTTCGGCAAGACGCGCTGCAAGATCGAAGGCCATCTCAGGCAGACGCGGCGTTATAGAACAGCTCGCTGCTGCGTTGCTCGACCAGCGCCTGTTCGATGGCGGCCTGGTGCACTTCGTCGGCATGCTCTTCACGCGCTTCAGGCTTGATGCCCAGGCGGGCGAACAGCTGCATGTCCTTGTCGGCCTGTGGGTTGGCAGTGGTCAGCAGCTTCTCGCCATAGAAGATCGAATTGGCGCCGGCCATGAAGGCCAGCGCTTGCATCTGCTCGTTCATCTGCTCGCGCCCGGCGGACAGGCGCACGTGCGACTTGGGCATCAGCAGCCGCGCGACCGCCAGCATGCGGATGAAGTCGAACGGGTCGACATCTTCTTCTTCGGCCAGGGGGGTGCCGGCCACTTTCACCAGCATGTTGATCGGCACCGACTCGGGATGCTCGGGGAGGTTGGCCAACTGGATCAGCAGGCCTGCACGATCGTCGAGCGACTCGCCCATCCCGAGAATGCCACCGGAGCAGATCTTCATCCCGGCATCGCGTACGTAGGCCAAGGTCTGCAGACGCTCGCTGTAAGTGCGGGTGGTGATGATGCTGGCGTAGAACTCCGGCGAGGTATCGAGGTTGTGGTTGTAGTAGTCCAGGCCTGCCTGGGCCAGCGCCTGGGTCTGGTCCTGATCGAGCTTGCCCAGGGTCATGCAGGTTTCCAGCCCCATGGCCTTGACCCCTTTGACCATTTCCAGCACGTAGGGCATGTCCTTGGCCGAGGGGTGCTTCCAGGCGGCGCCCATGCAGAAGCGGGTAGAACCGATGGCCTTGGCCCGCGCCGCTTCTTCCAGCACCTTCTGCACTTCCATCAGCTTCTGTTTTTCCAGCCCGGTGTTGTAGTGGCCGGACTGTGGACAATATTTGCAATCTTCCGGGCAGGCGCCGGTCTTGATCGACAGCAGCGTGGAAACCTGTACGCGGTTAGGGTCGAAATGCGCCCGATGCACGGTTTGCGCCTGGAACAGCAGGTCGTTGAACGGTTGCTGGAACAGGGCCTTCACCTCGGCCAGGGACCAGTCGTGACGTGTTGTTGCAGTTGTGCTGGCGCTCATCGGCGTTTCCTTGTTTAGGCTGTAGCTGGCGCCGGGACAGGAATGCCCGCCAGCGCATCACGGATAGCTCGCATAGTCATGGAAGGCCTATGAACTGTCAACCTTGGTTAAAAGCACTGGTTTACAAGTGTACAAATATTGAACATACCTGTTTGCTGTGCGGCACTTCTGCCGAGCAGCCCCACCCCATCTGTATTGCGTGCGAGGAGGACCTGCCCTGGCTGAGTGAGTACTGCATGCATTGCGCGCTACCGCTGCCAATGGCCGGCCTGACCTGCGCCCAGTGCAGTCGCCGTGCCCCGGCCTTCGAACAAGTGGTGGCGCCGTGGTATTACGGCTTTCCCGTGGACACACTGATCAGCCGCTTCAAACACAATCGCCAGTGGCCATTGGGGCGCTTGATGGCCGAAATGCTCAGCCTGGATTTGCGCCACCGCTTTGCCGATGGCCTGGCCAGGCCATCGCTGCTGTTGCCTGTGCCACTGGCAAAGCGTCGACAGCGCGAGCGTGGCTTCAACCAGGCAGGCATGCTGGCAAAGTGGTTGGCCAAGGCCCTGGCAATCGACTGCAACGAGCGATTGCTGCGGCGCACCCGCGAAACACCGGCGCAGCAAAGCCTGGATGCCAAGGCCAGACGGCGTAATCTGCAGCAGGCCTTTGCGGTGGTTGATGAAAGCGCATTGCACGGCCTGCATGTGGCCGTGGTCGATGACGTGCTGACCACCGGTGCCACGGCGCAAAGCATCGCCGCCCTGCTGCGCGGCGCCGGCGCACGCCGCGTTGATGTGTATTGCCTGGCACGCACGGCAAAACCGGGGCAAGCTTGACCGGTCAGTCCCAGATAGGCGCCATCATGACCCTGCCCGCCCTGCTCACCCAGCACATCGCTCGCCGCCCACAGCGCATCGCTTTGCTTCAGCATATCGCTGAGCAAGGTTCGATCACCCGCGCCGCGAAGGCGGCAGGCATAAGCTACAAAGCCGCATGGGACGCCATAGACGAACTCAACAACCTGGCCAGCCAGCCGCTGGTCGAGCGTAGCACCGGCGGGCGCGGCGGCGGTGGCGCTCGCCTGTCGGGCGAAGGCGAGCGGGTACTGCGCCTTTACCAACGCTTGCAGGCCTTGCAGGCCCAGATTCTCGAGGCTGCCGAAGAATCCAGCGACCTTGACCTGCTTGGGCGCCTGATGTTGCGCACCAGTGCCCGCAACCAGCTGCAAGGCCAGGTCAGCGGCTTGCGCCGCGAGGGGCGGCACGACCGCGTGAGCCTGGCGCTGGGTGGCGGGCTGGAAATCGAGGCACTGATCACACACGACAGCACTTCACGCCTGGAGCTGACGCTCGGAACCATGGTGGTGGCGTTGCTCAAGGCCGGGTGGGTGCGGTTATCGAGCGCCGCAGATGAAGCCGAAGCGGGCAGCAATGTGCTCAAGGCCACCGTGGAAGAGGTGATAGCGGATGGGCATGACACCAGTGAAGTGAGGCTGGCGCTGGGTAATGGCCAGACACTCTGCGCGTTTGCCGATGCGCACTGGCTGGCACAAGAGGCAGTGACAACAGGTAGCCAGGTCCGGGTGCAGTTTCATCCCTCCCATGTATTGCTGGGGGTACCGGTGTAGGTTGGTCGCGCCACCCCGCCAGAGGGCCGGCACTGATACCATGAGCCCTTGCAGCCCACCCCGGAGCCACCATGTCTCACCCCTTCGCGACCCTCACCCCCGACCTGGTACTGGACGCCGTGGAGAGCCTCGGCTTTCTCAGCGACGCCCGCGTACTGGCCTTGAACAGCTACGAGAACCGCGTCTACCAAGTGGGTATCGAAGGCGAGCAACCACTGATCGCCAAGTTCTATCGACCCGGCCGGTGGAGCAATGAAGCGATTCTTGAAGAACACCGCTTCACCGCCGAGCTTGCTGAGTGCGAAGTGCCGGTGGTCGCCCCGCTGCAACACAATGAACAGACCCTGTTCGAGCACCAGGGCTTTCGCTTCACACTATTTCCCCGCCGCGGCGGCCACGCACCGGAGCCGGGCAACCTCGACCAGCTCTACCGTCTGGGCCAGCTGCTGGGCCGCCTGCATGCCGTGGCGGCAACACGCCCGTTCGAGCATCGCGAAGCCTTGACTGTGGATAACTTTGGCCACGCCTCCCTGCAAACCCTGCTTGATGGCAACTTCGTACCTCGGGAATTGCTGCCCGCGTTCGAGTCTGTAGCGCGCGAGCTGCTCAAACGGGTCGAAGACATCTACGCACGCACCCCACATCAGGTCATGCGCCTGCACGGCGACTTGCACCCCGGCAACCTGATGCATCGCGACGACGTCTACCACGTCGTCGACCTCGATGACTGCCGGATGGGCCCGGCCGTGCAAGACCTGTGGATGATGCTGGCCGGCAGCCGTGAAGAACGCCTGGGCCAATTGGCAGAGCTGATCGACGGCTACAACGAGTTTCACGATTTCGACCCGCGCGAGCTGCCCCTGATCGAACCGCTGCGCGCCTTGCGCCAGCTGCACCATAGCGCCTGGCTGGCACGGCGCTGGGACGACCCGGCATTCCCACGCAGCTTCCCCTGGTTTGGCCAACCGCGTTACTGGGGCGATCAGATCCTGGCCCTGCGCGAGCAAACAGCGGCACTCGACGAGCAACCCCTGAAATTGTTCTAAATGCCTGCAAAGGTCTGTCTACAATAGGCATCGCTGTATTTAGCTACCTAAGCAAGGATTCTGCATGCACGCCGCAAACCCGCGTCGCGGGTACATTCTTGGCCTCTCGGCCTACATCATCTGGGGCTTGTTCCCACTCTATTTCAAAGCCATACAAAGTGTCCCGGCGGTTGAGATCATCGTGCACCGGGTGCTCTGGTCCGCTTTGTTCGGTTCGCTGCTGCTGTTGGTGTGGAAGCACCCAGGGTGGTGGCGCGAGCTGCGCGACAACCCCCGCCGCCTGGCCATTCTTGCCCTCAGTGGCGCCCTGATTGCCGGCAACTGGCTGACTTACGTATGGTCGGTCAATAACGGGCGCATGCTCGAGGCCAGCCTGGGCTACTACATCAACCCGCTGGTGAACGTGCTGCTGGGCATGCTTTTGCTGGGTGAGCGCCTGCGCCGCCTGCAGTGGCTGGCAGTGGGCATGGCCGCAGTAGGTGTGGCGCAACAGGTGTGGCAAGTCGGTAGCCTGCCTTGGGTGTCATTGGTACTGGCGCTGACGTTTGGCTTCTACGGCCTGATCCGCAAGCAGGCACCGGTGGCGGCGCTGCCCGGCCTGGTGGTGGAAACCTGGATGCTGGTGCCCCTGGCGCTTGGCTGGCTGCTGCTGCACCCTGCCGCGATGAGTGCACAAGGCAGTTTCTATACCAGCAGCGAAGCGCTATGGCTGATCGCAGCCGGGCCGGTAACGCTGATACCGCTGGTGTGCTTCAATGCCGCTGCGCGGCACTTGCCCTACACCACCCTGGGCTTCCTGCAGTATCTGGCGCCGACCTTGGTACTGCTGCAAGCGGTACTGCTATTTGACGAGCACCTGTCTTCCAGCAGCCTGATGGCTTTCTTGTGCATCTGGGCTGGCCTGGCGCTCTACAGCGTCGATGCCTGGCTGAACCTGCGCAAGCGCGCCTGATCAAAAAACGATCAAAACTCTGCAGGCCACGCCGGCCGTGGCCTGGCAGAACATCTCCAGAGGTTATCCACACCCTCGTCCCCGTGCTTTGTGCACAAGCCATTGATTAGTGGCTGTTTTTTGACCAAACAGCGGGAGAGCTCGCCGTCTCTGGGCTAGCGAGGAGCGCCCCCAGGTTATCCACAGGGCCGTCCCCGGTTAATCGGGATAACCTGCTACCGCCTCGGCTCAATCCTGGGGCCGCAATTTCAACTCCACCATCAAGTCATCCGCCAGGCTCTCCAGCTTCTGCTGCAGATCATCCAGCGACAAAGTCAATGGCAGCGCCAGCAAGGCATCGGCATGGAACAACGGCTCGCTGCTCATCGGCGCCGGGCGCACTTCGGTGGTGAAGCGCTCAAGGTTCACCCCTTGGTCAGCGAGCAAGCGGGTGATATCACGTACGATGCCTGGGCGATCATTACCCACCAACTCCATCGCGATCGGCTTCCAGGTACAGGAAGGCTCGATGCCGCTTTCTGCGATCAGCACACGGATATCGTACTGCCCCAGGGCCTGAAGTGATTTCACCAGCTCATCGTAGCTCTCTGCCGGCACCGCGACCCGCAGGATGCCGGCGAACTGCCCGGCCATACGCGACATACGGCTCTCCAGCCAGTTACCGTTGTGGTCGGCGATGCACTGGGCAATCCGTTCGACCTGGCCGGCCTTGTCAGGAGCAATCACGGTCAGTACAAGATGATCCACAGGGCTTCCTCTGCGTCGTGCCGCCTGCAGCGGCGAGAATACGGGGGGATTGGTTCAGTATAGGCAAGGCGCGGCAACCTGCCGCAGGACGGTCTGCCGAACTAATCGTGTACTGTTTCAAGATTTATCTGGAACAATCCACCGGTTTTTTGCGAACATAGCCACTCCCAGCGTGACCCTCCGCGACCAATCGGTCGCGGAGCGACGCTTTTAGTCTGATGTTCACCGGCCTGCTGCTTCATGTAGTATGCCTCGGCGCGGACTACAAAACGTCGTTACGATGTCTGCCAAGGCGCCTGTGAAAATACGCCAACCGCCCGCCAGCCTTTCTGGCGAGCCGCACCCAGCCGCTCTCGTGAGTGGTGAGAGCATGTACTGGTGCCGTGTTTAGAGAAGCGCTACAGGCTTAATACAGAAGAGCGAAAGCGAAATAGCTGAGCAAAGGTGAGGCAAGCAATGACTGGATACGTTCAAGTCGGTGGCCTTCAGGTCGCCAAGGCCCTGTACGACTTCGTCAACAACGAAGCGATCCCTGGAACCGGCGTCAAGGCCGATGCGTTCTGGGCCGGGGCAGAAAAGATCATCAACGACCTCGCCCCAAAGAACAAAGCCCTGCTCGCCAAGCGCGACGAGCTGCAAGCCAAGATCGACGCCTGGCACCAGGCACGCAAAGGCCAGGCACACGACGCCGTCGCCTATAAAAGCTTCCTTCAGGAAATCGGCTATCTGCTGCCACAAGCCGACGATTTCCAGGCCACCACCCAGAACGTGGACGAAGAGATCGCCCACATGGCCGGCCCACAGCTGGTCGTGCCGGTGATGAACGCCCGCTTTGCCCTGAACGCCGCCAACGCCCGCTGGGGCTCGCTGTACGACGCACTGTACGGCACCGATGCCATCAGCGATGAAGGCGGCGCCGAAAAAGGCCAGGGCTACAACAAGGTCCGTGGCAACAAGGTCATCGCCTTCGCCCGCGCCTTCCTCGACGAAGCCGCGCCGCTGGCCGCTGGCTCGCACGTCGACTCCACCGCTTACCGCATCGAAGGCGGCAAGCTGGTCGTTGCCCTCAAGGGCGGCAGCAACAGCGGCCTGCGTGACGACGCCCAGCTGATCGGCTTCCACGGCGATGCCGCCGCGCCAACCGCCGTGCTGCTCAAGCACAATGGCCTGCACTTCGAAATCCAGGTCGATGCCAGCACCCCGGTCGGCAGCACCGACGCCGCCGGTGTCAAAGACATCCTGATGGAATCGGCGCTGACCACCATCATGGACTGTGAAGACTCGGTCGCTGCCGTCGATGCCGACGACAAGGTCATCGTCTACCGTAACTGGCTGGGCCTGATGAAAGGCGACCTGGCCGAGAGCGTCAGCAAAGGCGGCAAGACTTTCACCCGCACCATGAACCCGGACCGCGAGTACGCAGCGCCCAATGGCGGCACCGTGACCCTTCACGGTCGTTCGCTGTTGTTCGTGCGCAACGTGGGCCACCTGATGACCAACCCGGCCATTCTCGATGCCCAAGGCAACGAGATTCCCGAAGGCATCCAGGACGGGCTGTTCACCAACCTGATCGCCCTGCACAACCTCAACGGCAACACCAGCCGCAAGAACACCCGTACCGGTAGCGTCTACATCGTCAAACCGAAGATGCACGGCCCTGAAGAAGTGGCGTTCGCCGCCGAGATCTTCAGCCGCGTCGAAGACCTGCTGGGCATGCCGCGCAACACCGTCAAGGTCGGCATCATGGACGAGGAGCGCCGTACCACGGTCAACCTCAAGGCCTGCATCAAGTCGGCAGCCGAGCGTGTGGTGTTCATCAACACTGGCTTCCTCGACCGTACCGGTGACGAAATCCACACCTCCATGGAGGCCGGCGCCGTGGTGCGCAAGGGCGCCATGAAGAACGAAAAGTGGATCGGTGCCTACGAGAACAACAACGTCGACGTCGGCCTTGCCACCGGCCTGCAAGGGCGGGCGCAGATCGGCAAAGGCATGTGGGCCATGCCGGACCTGATGGCTGCCATGCTCGAGCAGAAGATCGCTCACCCGCTGGCCGGTGCCAACACCGCCTGGGTACCGTCGCCGACCGCCGCCACCCTGCACGCCCTGCACTACCATAAAGTCGACGTGCAGGCGCGTCAGCGCGAGCTGGCCAGCCGCGCCCCGGCCTCGGTCGACGACATCCTGACCATCCCGCTGGCAGCTGACACCAACTGGTCGGCCGAAGAGATCCGCAACGAGCTGGACAACAACGCCCAGGGCATCCTCGGCTATGTGGTTCGCTGGATCGACCAGGGCGTGGGTTGCTCCAAAGTGCCGGACATCAACGATGTGGGCCTGATGGAAGACCGCGCTACCCTGCGTATCTCGGCCCAGCTGCTGGCCAACTGGCTGCGCCATGGCGTGGTTACCCAGGAGCAGGTGCTGGAAAGCCTCCAGCGCATGGCCGCCGTGGTCGACAAGCAGAACGCCGGTGACGCCCTGTACCGCCCGATGGCGCCGAACTTCGACGACAACGTGGCATTCCAGGCTGCAGTGGAACTGGTAATCGAGGGTGCCAAGCAACCGAACGGTTATACCGAGCCGGTACTGCACCGTCGCCGCCGCGAGTTCAAGGCGCGTAACGGGCTGTAAGACACCGGGGCCGCTCCACCAATTACAGGAGGATCGCATTCCCCTGTAGGAGCGGCCTTGTGTCGCGAAAGGGGTGCAAAGCAGCCCCATTCCCGCTCACTCAAGCTTCAATTCTTTCTTCACCAACCCCAGCAGTTTCCCCAGATCCACCGGCTTCAGCAAAAAATCCACCACCCCCAGGTGCATCACATCCACCGCCTCCTTCACATCGGTGTCGCCTGACACCACGATGATCGACAACGCCGCCCGTTCCGACTCACGAATCTGCCGGATAAGCTCCAGGCCATCCTTGGGCTGCATGCGCAGGTCGGTGATCATCAGGGCGATGCGCGGTTCGTAATGCAGTTTGAACATCGCCTCCTGAGCACCATCGGCCTGCATGCAGTCGATCCCCCTGCTCTTCAGGTAAAGGCACAGGGCCTCACTGTTCACCGGGTTGTCATCAACCACCAATACCACCGGCCTGGGCGCAACAGGTGCACTCAACCCGGCCAGTGCCTCACGTTCGGCGTCACTCAGGATGTCGTCATGCTCAACCATGGTCGTCTCATCAAATAGTCTTGCTCACCGGTAAGACCGCAGCTTGCGATATTGATCACACTACGCTCATAGACTTACGTCCAATGGGCACCGCACGGCCGTCAGCCGACCATGGGGACCGAGAACAACAAGGCCGCACCTATATATAGATATATATAGTTCGGCGTAGCGATACGGTCAGTGTCATGAGCAAAAACGACGCCTACAGCCAGGCGGGCAGAACTGCCGTTCTGCAGAACATTCAGGGCACCCTGCAGTTTTTGCAGCGTTTCCCGCCGTTCAACCAAATGGAACACAGCCACCTGGCGTTCCTGGTGGAACAGTGCCAGTTGCGTTTCTACGCCAGCGGGGAAAGCATCATCAAACCCGCTGACGGCCCGGTGGAGCACTTCTACATCGTCAAACAGGGGCGCGTGGTCGGTGAGCGCCAGCACCTGGTCAAGCCCGGCGTGGAAACCACCTTCGAGATCACCAGCGGCGAGTGCTTCCCGCTGGCCGCCCTGCTCGGCGAGCGCGCTACCCGCACCGAGCACCTGGCCGGCGAGGACACGTTCTGCCTGCAATTGAACAAAGCCGCCTTCATCCGTGTGTTTTCCCTGTCGGATGTGTTTCGGGATTTTGCGCTGCGCGGTGTCAGCAGCCTGCTTGACCAGGTCAACCAGCAGGTGCGCCAACGAGCGGTGGAAACACTCGGTACCCAATACTCACTGAACACCCCGCTGGGTGAACTGGCCATGCGTCACCCGGTGGTCTGCACCCCGGACACGCCGCTGCGCGACGCCGTGCGGTCGATGCACGACCAGCAGGTCGGCAGCATCGTGGTGGTCGATGCGCAGCGTTACCCGGTGGGCATCTTCACCCTGCGTGACCTGCGCCAAGTGGTGGCTACTGTCGATGCCGACCTCGGTGCCGCCATCGAACGGCACATGACCGTCAAACCCTTCTACCTCAGCCCGCAGGCCAGCGCCTTCGACGCGGCCATGGCCATGACCGAGCGACACATTGCCCATGTTTGCCTGGTGGACAACCAGCGCCTGTGCGGCGTGGTCTCGGAGCGCGACCTGTTTTCCCTGCAACGGGTCGACCTCGTGCACCTGGCCCGTACCATCCGCCATGCACCGCGCCTGGACTCGCTGGTGGCGCTGCGTGGCGAGATCGGCCAGCTGGTGGAGCGCATGCTCGCCCACGGCGCCTCCTCGACCCAGATTACCCAGATCATCACCCTGCTCAACGACCACACTGTCTGCCGGGTAATCGAACTGGCTCTGGCCGAACGCGGCGACCCTGGGGTGCCGTTCAGCTGGCTGTGCTTTGGCAGCGAAGGGCGCCGTGAACAGACCCTGCATACCGACCAGGACAACGGCATCCTGTTCGAGGCAGCTGACAGCAGCGAAGCCGAAGCCATTCGCGCCCGCCTGCTACCTCTGGCCCACTACATCAACCAATGCCTGGCCCAATGCGGCTTCACCCTGTGCAAGGGTAACGTCATGGCAGGCAACCCCGAGCTGTGCCTGTCGCGCACTGAATGGGCACGGCGCTTCGCCGGCTTCATCCGTGAAGCCAGCCCAGAGAACCTGCTCGGCTCGAGCATCTATTTCGACCTGCGTGTGGTCTGGGGCGACGAACAGGGTTGCGAACAGCTGCGCCAAAGCATGCTGGAACAAGTAGCCGAGAACCGCATTTTCCAGCGCATGATGGCCGATAACGCCTTGCGTCAGCGGCCTCCGGTAGGCCGCCTGCGCGAATTCGTCCTGACCCGCCAAGGCAACGACAAGGCCGCTACCCTGGACCTCAAGGTCCAGGGCCTGACACCCTTCGTCGATGGTGCGCGGCTGCTGGCCCTGGCCAATGGCATCGGCGCCTGCAACACCTTGGAGCGCCTGCGCCAGCTGGTCGACAAAGGCGTTATCGAGGCGCTCGACGGCGCGGCCTACGAAGAGGCCTACCATTTCATCCAGCAAACGCGCATGCAGCAGCACCAGCGCCAGACCCGCGACAATCAGCCGTACTCCAACCGCCTCGATCCGGACAGCCTCAACCATCTGGACCGGCGCATCCTGCGTGAGTCCCTGCGCCAGGCGCAGCGCCTGCAAAGCAGCCTGGCCCTGCGGTACCAGCTATGAGCCTGTTCGCCTGGCTGCGCCCTGCCGCGCCGGCCCTGGACGGTGCACTGCATCAACGCCTGTCGCGCCTGCCAAAACCCGCACCGCTGGGCGTGTGCTCGCTGCGTGAGCAGCGCTGGGTGGTGCTGGACCTTGAGACCAGCGGCCTGAACCCCAACCGCGACCAGGTGCTGTCGATCGGTGCCGTAGCCATCGAAGACGGCGCCATCGACTTCTCCCAGCAGTTCGAGCGCACCCTGCACCGCCCGGCCCAGAAAACCAACGCCAGTGTACTCATCCATGGCCTGGGCCCGAGCGCCCTGGCCGCAGGCAGCGACCCGGCCGAGGCGTTGCTCGACCTGCTCGAGTTCATCGGTGACAGCCCGGTGCTGGCGTTCCATGCACCGTTCGACCAGCGCATGCTGGCTCGGGCATTGAAAGAAACCCTTGGGCATCGCCTGCAACAGCCCTTCCTCGATGTTGCTGAACTGGCGCCCATGCTCAACCCTGACACGGTACTGCGCGAAGCAGGGCTGGATGACTGGGTGGCGCGCTTCGGGCTGCAGGTGGATGAGCGCCACCACGCCAGCGCCGATGCCCAAGTCACCGCTGAACTGGCGTTGATCCTGTTCAGCCAGGCCCGTCGCCAGCAGCTGGACAGCCCATTGCAGCTGGAGCAGCGCTTGCGCGGGTGGCGGCGGCGCAATGTGCAGGGGCATGGGCTTTAGAAACACACCCTTTGAAGGGGCTGCACCTGTGATATCGGGCACCGCGCCCACCATGACAGTGGCAACCCGATAAGCGTCCATTGCGCCGCGCCCCCCGCCTCTGCAACAATCGCGAATAATTATCGTTAGTTAACGCATTCGTTCCGGGGGGGACACTGCTTGTCTTCTGCTCAGAGCCCACACGCCGAACTGGTCGGTGCGCTGTACCGCGACCATCGCAGCTGGCTGCTTGCCTGGCTGCAACGCAGCATGGCCTGCCGCCAGCGTGCCGAAGACCTGAGCCAGGACACCTTCGTGCGCCTGCTCGGGCGCGAACAACTGGACACCCCCCGTGAGCCGCGCGCTTTCCTGGCCGCAGTGGCCAAGGGGCTGATGTTCGACCACTTTCGCCGCGCAGCCCTGGAGCAGGCCTACCTGGCCGAACTGGCCCGCTTGCCGGAAGCCGAGCAGCCCTCCCCGGAACTCCAGCACCTGATCCTCGAAGACCTCAAGGCCATCGACCGCCTGCTCGGCAAGCTGTCGAGCAAGGCACGCACGGCGTTCCTGCACAATCGCCTGGACGGCATGAGCCACGCCGAAATCGCCGAGCGCCTGGGCGTATCGGTATCGCGGGTGCGCCAGTACATCGCCCAAGGCATGCGCCAGTGCTATGTGGCCCTGTATGGGGAGCCGACGTGAACAACTCACCGGTTTCTGCCGGGGTCCTTGAAGCTGCCATCGCCTGGAAACTGAGCCTGGACGACGGTACCGGTACGCCCGACGAACGCAGCGAGTTCATGCGCTGGCATGCCGCCAGCGAGGAACACGCTCGCGCCTGGCGCCAGTTGGGCACCCTCGATCAGCGGGTCAGTGCCGCAGCCGGCCCCGCGCGCCAGGCCCTGCAGCAATCGCGCGCAGGGTTGCGCCGGCGGGTGGCCAAGGTGGGCGGCGGCCTGGCTGGCATGTTCCTGCTCGGCTCACTGTTGGCCTGGGTTGGCGCGCCATCGCTATCGGCAAGCTACTGGCTGGCCGATCAGCGCACCGCCACCGGCGAACTGCGGACCCTGCGCCTGGAGGACGGCACGCTGCTGAGCCTGAACACTCATACCGCGGTCGACATCGACTACGAAGGCGAGCAGCGTGTACTGGTGCTGCACCAGGGTGAAATTTCGGTGGAGACCGGCCACCAGGACCCTCGCCCGTTGCTGGTGCGCACCGACGATGGCCGCCTGCGCCCCTTGGGCACGCGCTTTCTGGTGCGTCGCGAAAATAACGGTACCCGCCTGGAGGTGTTGCAGTCCTCGGTCGCAGCGCAGCCGCTCAACAGTGGCGACGAGCAGGTACTGCGCGAGGGTCAGCAGGTGCTCATGAACGCCAATGGCCTGGGCCGCATCGCACCCGTGCAAGCCGGTGCGGATGCCTGGACCCGCGGCATGCTGGTGGTGGACAACATCCGCCTGGCCGACCTGGTAGCGCAGCTGGGCCAATACCGTAGCGGCCACCTGGGCGTGGCCGATGAAGTGGCCGACCTGCGCGTGACGGGGAGCTTCCCGCTGACCGATACCGACCTGGCCCTCGCTTCGCTGGTCCCCGCGTTGCCGGTGAAGATCGAGCGACATACCCAGTGGTGGTTGAGCGTGGTGCCCAAGTAGCACCAAAGCGCCCCCGTGGGGCCGGCTTGCCGGCGATGAAGGCCTAAGCTGGCTGCGTACAGATACAAACCATTTCCACTTTTTTTCCAGATACCCCTGTCACTTCTGAAATCTCGCTCGGCAAGGAAGCAATTAGCACTTATCCGTCGAGGAACCGCTGCATGTCCCGTGCCGTTGATCGTATCCTGCGCCCCAGCCTGATGGCCTTGGCCATCGCCCTGGCTGCCCCGTTGGCCAGCCCTGCCCTGTTCGCCGCCGAGCAGTCCGCACAGCGTGCCTACGACCTGCCCAGCGCCCCGCTGGCCACCACCCTGAACCAGATCGCCAGCCAGTCGGGCATCACCTTGGCCATTGACCCGGCATTGGTCAGCGGCCGAAACTCGGCGCCGGTCAACGGCCAGTACGACGGCCTCGGCGCCCTGCAGGCCGCCCTGCTCGGTACCGGCCTGCAGCTGCAGCAGAGCACTGTCGGCAGCTACAGCCTGGTGGCTGTTCCTGATGGCACTCTGGCGTTGCCCGAGACCGCGATCAATGCCAATGCATCGTACGAAAGCGCCTGGGGCCCGGTTGAGGGCTACACGGCAACACGCACCGCCGCTGGCACCAAGACAGACACAGCCATTGCCGAACTACCACGCTCGGTGACGGTGATCACCCGCCAGCAGATGGAAGACCGCCCGGTCCTCAATCTCAACGACGCCTTGCGCTACACCGCTGGCGTACAGAGCAGCGGCTACGGCTCCGACTCGCGCAGCGACTGGCTGTTGGTGCGCGGCTTCGTGCCCACCCAGTTTCTTGACGGTCTGCCATTGCCAAAGGGTAACTATGCGTCGCCGAAAATAGAGCCCTGGAACCTGGAGCGCATCGCGGTACTGCGTGGCCCGGCCTCTTCCGTTTACGGCCAGACCCCTCCCGGCGGCTTGCTGGACATGACCAGCCGCCGCCCGGATTTTGAAAGCAGCCACGAAGTTGAAGCCCAGGTTGGCAGCAACAACCACAAACAGATCAACTTCGACAGCACTGGCAAGATCGATGACGCGGGACGGTTTCTCTACCGTGTGAGCGGTACCGTGCGCGACAGCGGCACACCGATCGATCATATTCCGGACAAGCGCTACAACATCGCACCCAGCTTGACCTGGAACATCAATGACGACACCAAACTGACGTTCATTACCCAGTACACCCGCGACGATACCGGTATCACCGGCCAGTTCCTTCCCTTGCAGGGCACCAAACTGGACAGTCCTGCAGGCAAGATCTCCCACCACAAGAACCTGGGCGACCCGGACTGGGAATCCTACGATCGCACTTACTATCATTTGGGCTACGCGTTCGAGACCCGCCTGAACGACACATGGCAGTTCCGCCAGAACCTGCGTTACGCGCGCAACGAGCTGGACTTCAAGGGCATCACCGCCGGCGGTTCGATCTGGCCGGCAGGCCCGGACGAAGCAGTCAGCGCCGATGGCACGGTGCAACGCACCGCCGGCATCGTCGAGGAAGACATCTCCCAGTTCGCGGTGGATAACAACTTCCAAGCGGACTTCCAGACTGGCATGGTCGCCCATACCCTGCTGCTGGGGCTCGATCACCAACGTTCGGACAGCAATGCCCGCTGGCGCTGGGGTTCGGCCGGCGTGCCGCCAAGCAATATCCACAACCCGATCTACGGCCAGGATTTCTCGAACGTCCAGTACTTCGACATGTATGACTACGATCAGAAAACCCAGCAGACCGGTCTGTATGTCCAGGATCAGATGGCCCTGAACAACTGGCGCCTGACCTTGGGCGGCCGTGAAGACTGGGTACACACCGGCACCACCTTCCACAATCAGGGCGACGCCACCAATACCCAGCGTGACAAGAAATTCAGCGGTAACGCAGCACTGAGCTACGTTTTCGACAACGGCATTACCCCGTACTTCTCGTATGCCGAGTCGTTCCAGGCCGCAACCGGTGCCGCAGTGAACAGCACCGATGCTTTTAAACCTACCGAAGGCAAACAGTACGAACTGGGCATCAAGTACCAGCCCCCTGGCAGCAAGACACTGCTTAGCGCAGCGGTATTCGACCTGACCCAAGAAAACATGTCGGTAACCGAGGGCGGTGTGACTCGCCAAGTAGGTGAAGTTCGCGTCAAAGGCCTGGAGCTTGAAGCCACATCGGATGTAACCAAGAACCTGAAATTGATCGGTTCCTACACCTATAACGACAGCGAGATCACCAAAGGCAACGACGGTGAGAAGGGCAAGCGCATGGCCCAGGTCCCTCGTAACCAGGCCACTGCCTGGGCCGACTACACCTGGCACGAAGGTGCGCTCGATGGCTTTGGCGTGGGCGTCGGTGTGCGCTATGTGGGTGACACCTATGGCAACACCACCAATACCGACTGGGGCCATGTGGGCTCATACACCGTCTACGATGCCTCGGTGCATTACGACTTGGGCCGCCTGAACCCAACCCTCAAGGGCGTGACCGTTGCCGTAGATGCGAAGAACCTGTTCAACAAGGATTACCTGTCGACTTGTGACGGTTACTACTGCTACTACGGCGACGAACGCAACGTAGTGGCCAGCGTCAATTATAAGTTCTGAGCGAATCGGGGCCGCTGTGCGGCCCCAGGTTCCATCAGGCACATTCGGTACCGTGATGAAAAGCCAAACCATCCGCCGCTGGTCCGTGATTCACACCTGGAGCAGCCTGGTCTGCACCCTGTTCCTGCTGTTGCTGGCCCTCACCGGCCTGCCGCTGATCTTCCACCACGAAATCGAACACCTGCTCGGTGACGCACCAAAGCTGCGCGAGATGCCTGCAGGCACCCCGCACCTGGACCTGCAACAGCTGGTGCTCAAGGCCGAGCAGCATCGTCCCGGCGAGGTGATGCAGTACTTCGGCTATGACGAAGACGAACACAACGGCGTGGTGGCGATCACCGCTGCCACTGCCGGCACCGAACCCAATTCGTCACACACCTTCATGCTCGACGCCCGCACCGGCGAAGCCGTCGCCATGCCGGCCGCCAACGGCGGTTTCATGATGATCATGCTGCGCCTGCACGTCGACATGTTCGCCGGGCTGCCCGGCAAGCTGCTGCTGGCGTTCATGGGTGTGCTGTTCGTTGTCGCGATCATCTCCGGCACAGTGCTCTACGCACCGTTCATGCGCCGCCTGCAATTCGCCACGGTGCGCCACGAAAAATCCCGCCGCCTGCGCTGGCTCGACCTGCACAACCTGATCGGGGTGGTGACACTGGCCTGGGCGCTGACCGTTGGTGTAACCGGGGTCATCAGCGCCCTGTCCGACCTGGTCATCGCCGCCTGGCGCAACGACAGCCTGGCCGCAATGGTCGCGCCCTACCGTGACGCCCCGCCACTCACCGAGCGTGCACCGGCCAGCCGCCTGCTGGACATCGCCGAGCAGGCCGCACCCGGCATGCGCCCGGACTTCATCGCCTTCCCCGGCACGCGGTTCTCCAGCGAGCACCACTACGCCGTGTTCATGAAAGGCGCCACCCACCTGACATCGCACCTGCTCACGCCCGTGCTGATCGATGCGCGCAGCCTGCAGGTGACGGCAGTGGGCGAACGCCCCTGGTACATGGACGCCATGGGCCTCTCGCAGCCACTGCACTTTGGCGATTACGGCGGGCGTCCGATGCAGATCCTCTGGGCAGTGCTCGATGTGTTGACCATCATCGTGCTCGGCAGCGGCCTTTACCTGTGGTGGGGCAAACAGCGCAAACCCCGGGAGGCGCGGGCATGAGCCACAAATCGCAACCGACCCTGCGCATCTTCACCTGGCCGGCCGCCATCGGCCTGCTCGGTGCCGCCGGCCTGTTTGCCGCCTTGCTGGGTGACGGAGCGTGGGATGCCCTGGCCTGGCTGGGCCTGGGCGTGCCCGTCATCCTCAGCCTGCGCGGGTTGTGCCGGCGATAACCGGCTACCGCTTCGGTCCTTGCCCTGGGCCCTAACGTTGCGCCTCCCTGACCGAAGGAGCGCAACATGCTACCGCTGGAACGTATCGAATTCGTCGACCAACAGATCATCGCCCTGCTGGCACAATTGCCAAGCCCCGACCGGCCGGGACTCACCCGTCAGCAGCTACAAGGCGAACTGGCTGAATACTGGGCAGCCTGCGACCCCCAGGGCCGCTCGCGCAGGGTCCGCCTGTGCGATCTGCGCCGCGCCCTGATGCATGCCGAGTTGACCCTGCGCCAGGGCGACCGGACCTTGCCCGCCCCCCAGGCCGATGCCCTGAGCCTGTGCCTGGACCTGCCCAACGCCTGGCAACGCCGGCCCCAAGCGATGGCCACACGTGCCCAGGTGTACCGCCTGGTCCTCAGCCGTAGCCAGCCCCACAGCCGAGCGGTGCTGCCAGGCATGTTCGTGGTCATCACCGGTAACGACGAGGCTGCCGAACTCACCCCGGAGCATGCCCGCGGGCCGGCGTTGCTGTGCGGCCTGACCCAAGGCATCGAAGCCTACGCCTCGCTGGCCGGCTTGCACCTTGAGCTGTGCGAGCGCCTCGACGACCCGCTGCAGGGCCCGCCACTGCTGCGCCTGCTGGTCGATGCCGAACGTATAGAGAACGCCGCCAAGGCCGACCGCCTGCGCTACGAATGGTATGCCGATGACCCGGTGCAAGCCCAGGTCGACACCCTGATCGAAGCGCAGCGCCTGCGTGTCAACCACGCCTGGGCAAGCGCCCATGGCGCCCTGGCACCCGCCGCCGAGGCGCTGCACAATGCCCTGTCACTGGAAGCCGAAGTCGGCAAACAAGCGTTGCTCGACACGCGCTACGGCCTGCTGCTGGAAAAAAACCTGCCCAACTGGTTGAGCACGGCAGGGCCCCAGGCGCTTACGCACATCATGCAGACCATGCAACAACTGGTCGCCGCCGGCAATCGCATCGCCGCGCCAGGCATCCTCACCCTGGCGCAGTTCCGCGAGCAGCGCAGCTTGCAGGGCTGGGCCCGCGCGCGCGTAGAGGAACGCCTGCGCCACGATCATGGCCTGCGCTACGCAGCCGCCGACATCATGGTACATGTGGTGCACAGCCGTCAGGCAGGTCCGCAGCTGAACCCCTTCAACCCATCGAGCTACGTCACCTGGCGAGGTTTCGAGCGCGTCGGTGGGCAGTTGGTCGAGCTGACCCGGGAGAGCTACCCGCTGCACGAGCTGGCATTGCGCAACCTGAACTGGTTCGACTACGACTATTGGCTCACCGCCCGTGTAACACACGGTCACGACAAGCCATTACCCGAAACGCTGAACCCGGCCTACATCAAAGCGATGATCAGGCACCTGAATGTCGGCGGCAGCTATCATGCCTACCTGAAAACCCAGTTGATCGACTCCCCGGTCGGGGGCTGGAGGCTCAATGCCCATGCCCTGATCAACCGAGCCCGCATGCGCGCCGAGGCAGCCAAGGCGCGTTATGCCGGGCACCTTCGCGCCTTGGGTGAACAAGGCTACCGTTGGGTACGGCAGGTACTGGACTACCCGCACAACGCGCTCCGCCCGCCGGTGGACAACCAACGCATCACCGTGCGCCAATTGACAATCCATGGCCATACCCTGCAAGGCGTTCTGCTGATCAATGCCGAAGGCTCCGGCACAGGCGCTTTCATCCTGTACACACCGGACGCACCCGACCGCCGCGCCTGGCGCGGGCTGAGCAATGCCCGCGAACTGATGCGGTTGCTGCGCAAACAACCCGCCCTGCGCGCCTACGTGGCGAGCCGCCTGCCCCTGCTGGCACCTGTACGCATCGATAAACTACTCAGCAAGGGCCGGCTCGGCACCGCACTGCGCACCCCGGCAATTGAGGAAGAGCTGTTCTTCGCCTACTACATGGCAGAGGTGCGAGGCTGGTTGGCAGTGGTCGATGCCCAGAGCCGCACCACCGGGGAGGCAGATCTTCAGCAGGGCATCGATCTGGTATGGCGCCTGCTCGACCTGATCAGCCTGGGGCTGCCTGCCCCTGTACAGGTTCCCCTGGCCCTGGGACGAATGGTGATCGAAACCTGGGATGGTCTGGAAGCCTTCAGCGAGGATGATATCAACGGCGTGCTGACCCATACCTACAACGCCCTGAGCTATGCCAACGACGCCGGTACCAGCGTCGTCAGCACCGGCCTGATGCGCCGGATAATGCGTGGCATGCCAACGCAACCACCGTTGCCACTGCCCTCGCGCTACAGCATCACGCCTGCGCTAGAACACCTGCGCTACGCCATTGACGGTGTACACGGCGAAGGCGTGTTCGAGAAAGCATCAACGTTCGAAGGGCTGACTCAGTATTTCATCCAGGACGCCCACGGCCGGTATTACAAGGTCGCATTCGACGGCCACCGTTGGCGGGTCATCGACCCGACCCAACCGGACGCTTACCTGCAGCAGCCGGTCAAACGCCTGGCCAATGGCAACTGGGTCATCGACTCACCGGTGCTGTGGTACGACGGCTTGCCCGATCTGCCGCAGTTGTTGGCCAGCTGCCGCCTGCAGCCGCCGTTGGCGGGTGAGGTGGTGGACACGCTGGCAGGGCTGTGTCGGGCAGACGACCAGCTTTATCTGCAAACCCCTGCCGGGCAACTGCCAGTGCGCGCGCACCTGCTCGCCGGGCGCTACCACCTGTTGATTCCGCACGCCCGGGAAGCCGGCGTGGTGCCGTGGGCGATCCTGCGCTGGCAAGACCGGCAGTGGCGCATCCGCGTGCGCCAGGCAGGGCGCAGCAGCGATTGGCTGGCGCTGCCGGATGACTACTCGCCGAGCCGTGGCAACAACCGGTCGAGCCGCTGATGCAAGGCACTGCTGCTCGGCCAGTTGCGCAGCAGCCGCGCCCGATCACGGGCGTAGGCCGGGGCAAAGCTGAGCCCGGTGGCGTGCTGGCACATGGCGTCGAGGTCGATCAATGACCATTGGCCGTCGTGCCAGAACAGGTTGTGGCCCTTGAAGTCGCCATGGCTGATACGCTCGCGGATCAGTTGCTGCATCAGCTCCACCAAGGCATCGACTTGCTCTTCAGGCACCTCGCCGCTTTCCACATAAGGCGCGAAGCACGCGGTCAGGTCCGGGCCATCGACATGTTCAGTGACCAGGTACGCCCGGCTGCGCAGGCCCATGACGCGCTGCTCCAGCACCGCCAACGGGCGCGGCGTGGCGATGCCCAGGAACTCCAGGCGGTGGCCTTCAATCCAGGAGTGCCAGGCCCGGCTCGGGCGCCAGAACCGCTTGAACCAGTGCGCGGTGTTCTTGATGTTGTAGCGCTTGAGTACCAGTGAGCGCCCACCCACCTCGACACGCGCCACGCTGGCCGCGCCCCCTGTCTTGTACAGGTGGCCCTGGTCGATCAGCGTATCGGCCTGTTCCAGTACCGGCAGCATGGCCTGGACTTCGCCACGGCGAATCGCCCGCAAGCCCGAAGGGCTGCGCTCGACGCTGAACAGCGTGCACTCGCGGCCGGCCTTCTCCAGGTAATCCTTGAGGCGCCAGGTGCGCACCTTGTCCACCTGTTTCTGCAACGCTTCCATCGGCAACGCGTGCTCGGCATTGGCCAACAGGTAATGCACCAGCAGCTCTTCGATGAATGGCTCCAGGCGCTTGGGCAACTGAGCGAAGAACACCCCGAGGTTTTCCAGCACACGCGGGCGCGACAGTTGCTGGCCCGGCGTTTCGGCCTTGATGCCGGCGCCATCGATCAGGTACAGCTTGCCGCCGTGGCGCAACAGGTTGTCCAGGTGCAAATCTTCCTGCCAGAGGCCCTTGGCGTGCATCTGCGCCACTGCGGTCAGGGCTTCGCCCAGCACCAGGTGCTGTTCGTCGGCCAGCACCGGCAGGTTCGCCACCTTGTCCCAGGCATCGGCCAGGCTTTCGGCGCCGTCGAGGAACTCGAACAGCAGCCAGCCACCCTCACCTTCCTTGAGCCCGTCGGCAAGCAGCTTTGGCGTTGTCAGGCCCTGTTCGGCCAGCAACTTCACACCCTCCAGCTCACGCTGAAAATGGCGCGCAGCATTGCCGCCTACCAGCAACTTGGCCAACACCGGCGTACCTCGCCATACACCGGCACCGACATAGCGCTGGCCCGGCAATACGCGCAGCAGGCTGAGCAACTGCAGTTCGGCGTCGCCAGCGGCGTCGGCCAAGCTGACCGAGAGCGGCAGTAAAGGGCTGCGCCCGGCATCTTTCAATTCAGACAAACGCATCAGCGGGCCTCTTTTTCACGACGGCGTTGCGTCAGGCGTTGCAACCAGGTGCCAACCAGCACGCTGTCGGCCGGCTGGGCAAGATAGGTGGCAAGCAGCGCGCGCACGTTCACCTCGTTCCAGGCGCGGGCACGGCGCAGCAGCGGCTCCAGATCCTTCAGGCGGTCACGCATGCCGAACAACAGCGGCCGGGTCTTCTCCAGGTCGATCAATTGCGCGTCCCAGCCCTCGCGGCGTTGGCGCAGGAAGATGTGCTTGGGGTAGAAGCAGCCGTGCACCTGGCCGGCGCAGTGCAGGGTGCGCGCCAGCTGGCCACAGGCCTGGAGGATGCCGTTGCGCTCAGGGTCACTGAGCTGCGGCCACTGGCCCAGCAGGCTTTCCAGGTCGCTCCAGTCATCCAGGGCACGTGTCAGCAGTATCGCCCGATGCTGGCCTGCGTGCTTGCGCTCACCGTAGAACACCGCCTGCAGGGCCGGGATATGCAGCTTCTGGTAACGGCTGATGTTGCGGAACTCACGGGCGAAGGTCGGCTCGCCAAATGGGCGATGCAAGGTGCGGGTCAGGTAGTCGCTCTGGCGCTTGAGGTAATACCCTTTGCCCTCGAGCTCCAGGCGATAGACGCTGCTCCAGCCGCCACGGCCGGTATTGGGTTCGTCCACGGCATCGAGTTGCAGCGCCCACAGCGCTTCGAAGTCATTCAGGCCATGGCGTTTGAGCAGCGCGAGGTCCGCGCTGGCCAGGTAATCGGTCATTCCCTTCCCTCGAAGAAGCTCAGTACCTGACGGACCCGGCGCTTGTCGCGCGCATTCAGGCGCTGGCGCCCGCGGTACTGTAAATAGAAGCGCAGGCGCTGGGTCGCCGTCAGGTGGTATTTGGCGACCTTGTCCAGGCATGCCAGGTCCTTGATCAGCCGGTGGCGCCACATGAAGCCGCGCCAGAAGTCACCGGTCGGGCAGTCGATGAAGAATAGCGTGCCCTGGTCATCGACCAACAGGTTGCGCCACTTGAGGTCGTTGTGGGCGAAACGGTGTTCGTGCATGACGCGGGTATGGCGCGCCAGCTGTCGGCTGATGTGGTCGACCCAGGCACGATCAGCCAGGCGCGGATCATTGCGCTCAGCCAGCACCGACAGGTCTTCGGTGCGCGGTAGCTCGCGGGTGATCATCGCGCCGCGGCCAAATGCCAGGCCATTGCGCTCCAGGCCCCAGGCCACAACTTCAGCGGTCGGGATGTCCCATTTGGCGAACTGCTTGAGGTTCTGCCATTCGGCCTTGATGCGCGGCCGGCCCAGGTAACGGCGCATGTGCTTGCCGGCACCGGTGTACCGTTTGACGTAATAGTTGACCCCGTCACGCTCGACGCGGACCACCTCACTGAGCGGGTCACGGGTCAGGCGCTCACCCTGTAGGGCAAACACTGCATCAAGGCTGCCGAAGTCCGCCGCCAGGTGTTCGTAGCCTGGCGCCAGTGTCCAGCCCGCCATCAGAGTGCGTCTCCATAGCGTTGTTTGCGATCGTAGAGTTTCTGCGCCTTGCGATCGAGCCAGGCCAGCAGCGCGGCTTCCTCGCTCAAGATCTGGCGCAGCGGGCGTTGGAAGTAACCGCGCAGGAAACGCAGCTTGTCGCGCCGGGTCAGGCCGATATCCAGCGCCGAGAAGTACAGCGCGGCCAGGTCCTTGTCCCGCCAGCGGCGGCTGATTGTCGCCCGGGTCTGGGCGCGGTGCAGGTCGATTACCGACAATTTGAAGTCTTGCGCCGTCACCGGGCGGTCGGTGTGCAGCAGAAAGTGGCAGATGTAGCAGTCACGGTGGTTGACCCCGGCGCGGTGCATGCCGCCGGTCATCTTCGCCACTTCGGCGATCAGCGCGCGCTTGAGCGCCGGCTCAGGCGGCTGCTTGACCCAGTCAATGCTGAAGTCTTCCAGGCTGATGGTCGGCGCCAGTTCTTCGGTGACGATGAACGAGTGCTGCGTGGCCGGGTTGCTGCCACGCTCGCCATAGGCCACTGCGGTCATGGTCGGTACGCCGACTTCATGCAGGCGCTCGATGGCCCGCCATTCCTGCCCGGCACCCAGCACCGGAAGCTTGGCGGTGAGCAGGTTCTTGAAGATTTCGCCCCAGCCAATGCCACGGTGGATCTTGACGAAGAAACCTTCGCCATCGACCTCGGTGCGCAGCGTGCGGCGGCCTTCCAGTTCTCGGTACACCTCGCCTTGCAGGGCTTCCACGGCATCGAAGGCATCACGCCCGGCCCACAGGCGCTTGAACGGTTCGGCCAGGATCAGCTTCATGCGCTCTCCTGCCCCAGAATCACGTCGGCAGCGTGCTGCGGCATGCTGTAAAGGTCGGCGGTTTCGGCAAAGGCCAGCCCGTTGCGCGACCACTCGGCACGCGCCTCTGGCGCTTCGAGCATGCGCTGCAGGTAGCCGTTGAGCTGTTCCTGCTCGAACGGCTCGTCCAGCACCAGGCCGCTGTCGGCCTCGGCAATGTAATGGGCGTAGCCGCAAACTTTGGAAACCAGCACCGGCAAGCCAGCCACCAGCGCCTCGAGCAACACCGTACCGGTGTTCTCGTTGTAGGCCGGGTGGATCAGCAGGTCGGCACCCAACAGGAAGCGCGGGATATCACTGCGGCCCTTGAGGAACTGCACCTGTTCGCCCAGGCCCAAGGCTGCGCTCTGCAGCTGGAACACCTTGGGGTCGTCCTGGCCGATGACCATCAGCCGGGTGCGCTTGCGCAGAGACGCTGGCAGCGCGGCCAGGGCCTTGAGGCTACGGTCGACGCCCTTGGTCTTGAAGCCCGAGCCGATCTGTACCAGCAGCAGGTCATCATCGCCCAGGTTGAACTCCTTGCGAAACTCCGCGCGGATCTCGGCGGCATTGGCCGGTGCGCGGCGGTCCTGGGAAATGCCGGGCGGCAACAGGTGGAAGCGTTCAACGGGGGTGCCGTAATGCTTGACGAACAGCGGTTGCTGCACCTCTGAAATCATCAATATCTCAGTGCGCGCATCCTTGGCGAACACAGCCCGCTCGTACTCGGCAAAGTGCCGGTAGCGGCCCCAGCGGCGGTAAAGGCCGCCACGCAAGGTCTGGGCCTTGTCCTCGAAACAGGCGTCGGCCGCGTAATACACGTCCAGGCCCGGCATCTTGTTGAAGCCGATCAACCGGTCTACCGGGCGCTTGGCCAGATCGGCTTCCATCCAGGCAGTGAGTTTTTCGTTGCGACGGTGATTGAACAGCGCTTTGACCGGCGCCACCAGCACTTCGAAACCGGGCGGAATATCGCCTTCCCAGATCAGCGTGTAGACACGGATCTGGTGGCCCCGCTTCTGGCATTCCAGGGCAATGCGCATGAAATCGCGCTGCAGCCCGCCGAAGGGGAAATATTTGTAAAGCACGAAAGCCAGTTGCATCAACGGACATCCTCAGCCAGCAGCAACGCGCTCAAGCGGCTCGCCACATGCTCTGGATTCAGGCGAGTGAAGCACAATGGCCACTCGCGTTTGAGATCGAACCGGCGCAGGTCGTCGGCGCTCGGTTTGTAGGTGCACTTTTTCTGCAGGCACGGTGCACAGGGAAAATCGCTGGCCTGGTGGACCTGCACACGGCCATAGGCGCCAGTCAGGCCCGGGTTGGTCGGGCCGAACAGCGAAATGGTCGGCACATCCAGCGCAGCGGCCAAGTGGCCCAGCCCAGTGTCCACCGCCACACAGGCCTTTGCCGCCGCCAGCACGCGGGCAACGCCGGCAAGGTTCAATCTGGGGAGCACCTGGCAGTTGTTCAAGCCTTGGGCTATACGCTCGGCGCGGTCTTTCTCGGCCTGGTTGCCCCATGGCAGGCATACCTGCAGCCTGCTGCGGCCCAGCCGCTCAGCCAGCTCTCGCCAGTAGGCCTCGGGCCAGTGCTTGGTCGCCCAGGTAGTGCCGTGCAGAAACACCACATACGGCGCCGCCGGGGGCAGTTGCAGGCGGTCCAGGTCCAGGCCGTAGTTGCCGATGCCTTCGGGCAGGTCATAGGCCAGCGCCATGGCGAACAGCTGGCGCACGCGCTCTACCGCATGCTGGCCGACGGCGACCGAAAGGCGCCGGTCATAGAAGCGGCTGGCCAAGCCTTCACGCGCCGAGTAACGGTCCAGGCCGGCCACCGGCGCCTTGACGTAGCGGGTCAGCCAGGCCGACTTGACCAACCCCTGGGCATCGATCACCAGGTCGTACTTGCGCTCGCGCACGCGTTGCTTGAACGCCTTCCACTCGCCGCTCTTGATGGTCTGCCAGACATTCTTGCGCCAGCGCCGAATGGCCACCGGTATCACCTGGTCGACCGCCGGGTGCCAGCTGGGGATCTCGGCGAAGCCTTCTTCCACCACCCAGTCGAAGCGGATGCCCGGGATCGCATGGGCGGCATCGGTGAGCGCCGGCAGGGTGTGGATCACATCACCCAGCGACGAGGTCTTGATGATCAGTACCCGCACTTACTCGACCTCGGCCACGGTATCGATCAGGTTCGGCCCACCCAGGCTGTGCAGGGCGGCGATGACTTTGCCAGGCTCCAGCAGACGCAGGCAGTTGTAGTGGCCGAAGCGGCAGGTGCGGTCGAAGCATGGGCTGCACTCGATGCCGGTGCGCACGATCTCGACCTGCTCGGCCAACGGCGGGGTAAAGCCCGGCGAAGTCGAACCATAGACGGCAACCAGCGGGCGGTTCAACGCCGCCGCCACGTGCATCAGCCCGGAGTCGTTGGACACCACCGCGTTGGCACAGGACATGAGGTCGATCGCCTCGGCCAGCGAGGTTTCGCCCGCCAGGTTATAAGATTCTTCACGCAGGCCCGGGATCAGCCGGTCGCGGATCTGCTCGCCGACCGGGTGATCGTTCTTCGAGCCGAACAGCCACACCTGCCAGCCTTGGCGAATCATGGCGTCGGCAACGCTGGCGTAGTGCTCTGCCGGCCAGCGCTTGGCTTCACCGAACTCGGCACCTGGGCACAGCGCAAGCACCGGGCGGTCCAGCTCCAGGCCGAACTTGGCCAGCGCGGCCTCACGGCTCGGCGCCTGGATCTGCAGCTCAGGCCGCGGATAAGGCTGCGGCAGCTCGGCACCCGGCGCATAGGCCAGTGCCATGAAGCGCTCGATCATCAGCGGGTAACGTACCTTGTCCAGCTTGCGCACATCGTTGAGCAGGCCGAAGCGCATTTCGCCACGCCAGCCGGTGCGTTTGGGAATGCCGGCAAAGAACGGCACCAGCGCCGACTTCAGCGAGTTGGGCAGCAGGATCGCCTGGTCGTACTGGCCGGCCAGGGACTTGCCGATGCGCCGGCGCGTAGCCAGCTCCAGCGCGCCATGGCCGAGCGGGAAGCTCAAGGCCTGACGCACTTGGGGCATGCGCTCAAGGATCGGCCGGCTCCACTCGGGTGCCAGCACATCGATCACGCAGTCGGGGTGCTGCTGTTTCAGGCACTGGAACAAGGTTTGCGCCATCACCATGTCGCCGACCCAGCTGGGGCCAATGATCAGTATTCTCATGCTTAGTCCAGAAAAACTCGGGGAGGCTGCAGGCTGCGGTACAGCCTGGCCTCCCCTCTTTATATTCAGGCTATGTGGCGGACAGTGTAACACCGGTGGTGGAACATCGGCCTTTAGGCCCCTGTGGAGCGGCCTTGCGCCGCGAAAGGGCCGCAAAGCGGCCCCAACAATCTCATGCCAATCCCAATTCACCCCAGATCCGCCGCACCTCGCGACGCTCATCGGCAAACTGCGCCGCATCGATCACCCCGGCCTGCTTCTGCAGGGCCTGGCGGTGCGAGGCTGAGCGAAACGCCTTGTACACTTCACGCAACAACACCGCATCGCTGGCCGGCATCAAGCCCGCCTGCTCCAGCTCTTCCAGAATGCGAATGTTATCGGTCCAGCGCAGTATGGCCGGATGGTCGTGGGACCAGGCCAAAGCGGCGTATTGCACCATAAATTCGATATCGACGATACCGCCGGCATCCTGCTTGATATCGAACGCCACGCCTGCATCGAAGGCATTGGCCGCAGTGCCCGCGGCGGTGGCCTTGGTGCCGAGGTTGTCACGCATCTTGGCGCGCATTTCGCTGACCTCGCTGCGCAGCTTGTCCAGGTCACGGGCCTGGCCCAGAACCTTGGCGCGCACACCCTCGAACGCTGTCGCCACCTGCTTGCAGCCCACCAGCACGCGGGCGCGCACCAGGGCCTGATGCTCCCAGGTCCAGGCTTCGTTCTGCTGGTAGCGCTCGAACGCGCCCAGCGAGCTGACCAGCAGCCCCGCCGCGCCCGAAGGCCGCAAACGCATGTCGACGTCATACAGCTGGCCGGAGTTGGTTTGCGTGGTCAGCAAATGGATGATGCGCTGGCCCAGGCGCGTGAAGAACTGCGCGCTGTCGATCGGCTTGGCGCCATCGGTTTCCGCCTGCGGGTCGCCGTCGTGGATGAACACCAGGTCCAGGTCCGAGCCGTGGCCCAGTTCAAGGCCGCCCACCTTGCCGTAGCCGAGGATGATGAACCCCGGGTCGCACAGGCTGCCGTCGCTGCGCTTGGGCTGGCCGTGGCGCGCCACGGTCTGGCGCCAGGCCAGGGCCAGCACCTGGTCGAGAATGGCTTCGGCCAGCCAGGTCAGGTAATCACTGACTTTCATCAACGGCAGGTTGCCGCTGATTTCGGAGGCTGCCACGCGCAGGCTGTGGGCCAGCTTGAAGTGGCGCAAGGCCTCCATCTGTTGTTCAAGATCGTCCTCGGGGATGCGCGTCAGCCGCTCGCGCAGCTCGGCGGCCAGCTCCGGCGCCAGCGGCGGGCTGAACAGGCGGCCTTCATTGAGCAACTCATCGAGCAGCAATGGGTAACGGGCGATCTGCTCGGCGATCCACGGGCTGGCGGCACACAGGGTCAGCAGGCGGCGCAAGGCCCCCGGGTTTTCAGTCAGCAGCACCAGGTAGGCCGACCGCCGCGCCACAGCTTCGACCAGCGGCAGTACACGTTCCAGCACCAGGTCCGGGTTGTCATGTTCCACCGCCTGGGCCAGCAGGCGTGGGATGAAGGCATCCAGGCGCTCACGGCCGATACGCTGCATCGAGCGCAACTGGGGGCTGGCACGCAGCCCCGCCAATCTGCGCAAGGCTTCGGCGGGTTGCTTGAAACCGGCCTCTTCCAGCTGGCGGCCGGCGGCTTCCTCATCCTGCGCCTGCTCCCACAAGGGCGACCACTCGCCGCCAACCACCAGGTCACCCTCGCCCTCATCTTCATCCGGGTCGGCGATGACCTGGCGGAAGTGCCAATCGACACGGCCGCGCCAGTGCATCAACTGGTCGTGGAAGCTCTGCCAGCCGCTAAAGCCGAGCATATAGGCCACGCGCTCACGGTCGGTCTCGTCATCAGGCAGCATCTGTGTCTGGCGGTCGGCAATGGCCTGGATGGCATGCTCGGTATAGCGCAGGAACTCATACCCTTCACGCAGCTCCGCCACCACCGCCGGCGGCAGGTAGCCTTGGCCCTCCAGGGTCGCCAGCACTTTCAGCAATGGCCGCTGCTGCAGGCTCAGGTCACGCCCGCCATGGATCAGCTGGAAGGCCTGGGCGATGAACTCCACTTCACGAATACCACCGGCGCCAAGCTTGATGTTCTCGGACATGCCCTTGCGCCGCACCTCCTGCTGGATCAGCTGCTTCATGGTACGCAGCGCTTCGATCGCCGAGAAATCCAGGTAACGCCGGTACACGAACGGGCGCAGCATCTCCTGCAGTTGCGCGCCTGCCGCCTGGTCGCCGGCCACCACCCGCGCCTTGATCATCGCGTAGCGTTCCCAGTCGCGGCCTTGGTCCTGGTAGTACTGCTCCAGGGCATTGAAACTGAGCACCAGCGAACCGGCCGAGCCGTAGGGGCGCAGGCGCATGTCGACGCGGAACACGAAGCCATCGACGGTGACCGGGTCGAGCGCCTTGATCAGGCGCTGACCCAGGCGGGTGAAGAACTCCTGATTGTCCAGCGAGCGCTTGACCCCTTCGGTCTCACCGCCTTCGGGGAAGGCGAAGATCAGGTCGATATCCGATGACAGGTTGAGCTCGACCGCCCCCAGCTTGCCCATGCCCAGCACCACCATATGCTGCGGTTCACCGCTGCGGTTGCCGATCGGCGTACCGAACTGCTGGCAGTGGCGCGGATACAGCCATTGATAAGCTTCGTCGATCGCCGCGTCAGCAAGGTCGGACAGGTCGCGACAGGTTTCGCCCAGTTCGGCCTGGCGGGTGATATCACGCCAGATGATGCGCAACTGCTGGCGGTTGCGCTCGCGGCGCAGGTTGCGTGCCAGCTCTTCTTCACTCGACGCCGCCTGGGCCGCTGCCGCGATCTGCCCACGCAGCTCGCCCGGCGCATATCGGCGGTCCATCTCGCCGCTGGCCAGCAGGGCAAACAGCATCGCCGGCTCACGCTGGGCCAGGCCGAGCACGAAGTCGCTGGCGGCGGCCACCTGGTCGAACTGGTGCTGGTGAGCCGGGCTCCAGGCGGTCGGATCGAGCGCCGGGTGGCTGCTCAGGGCATCGAGCAGAAACTGCCGATTACGGGCGACCAGCGGTTGCAGGGAGGCAGGCAGTTCGAGCGGCAAAGGCAGGCGCATGGTCTATCCTTGATCGGCGTGAAAGTGAGAGTAAAAAGCGGCCACGAGGAAACCGGACCCCGGTTGGACTGTCGTACAAAAGTTGGAAATAGCTGAAAAAAACGAATCATTGGCATGAAACATCAAGAATCACCCGCTCGCAGCACAACGCCAACCAACATGAACGTTTTTCCTCACAAGCCAAGGTGCGACCAAACGTCGCATTTGTGTAGTTTTACTACTACCCCGACCGTGCAAAAGCATGAAATGCGAAAGCAAATGTAGTAAAACTACACGCCGCCGGGTCACACTCCGGTAATCCAAGAATTCACGACGTCTGCCCATAAGGCCAGTCGCAAACTCAGGCCCCCGATTCTGGTGGCCTTTCCGCCCTGGAGCAAGCCATGCAAGACCTCGATCCAATCGAAACCCAGGAATGGCTGGATGCCCTGGAGTCGGTCCTCGACAAAGAAGGCGAAGACCGCGCTCATTACCTGATGACCCGCATGGGCGAGCTGGCCACCCGCAGTGGCTCCCAGCTGCCATACGCGATCACCACGCCATACCGCAACACCATCCCTGTCACCCACGAAGCACGCATGCCTGGCGACCTGTTCATGGAACGCCGCATTCGCTCGATGGTGCGTTGGAACGCGCTGGCCATGGTGATGCGCACCAACCTGAAGGATTCGGACCTGGGCGGCCACATCTCCAGCTTCGCCTCCAGTGCCACCCTGTATGACATCGGCTTCAACTACTTCTTCCAGGCCCCGACCGAAGAGCACGGCGGCGACCTGATCTTCTTCCAGGGCCACGCTTCGCCAGGCGTTTACGCCCGTGCCTTCATGGAAGGCCGCATCAACGAAGAGCAGATGAACAACTTCCGTCAGGAAGTGGACGGCAAAGGCCTGTCTTCGTACCCGCACCCATGGCTGATGCCTGACTTCTGGCAGTTCCCGACCGTTTCCATGGGCCTGGGCCCGATCCAGGCGATCTACCAGGCGCGCTTCATGAAGTACCTGGAAGCCCGTGGCTTCATTCCGGCCGGCAAGCAGAAGGTCTGGTGCTTCATGGGCGACGGCGAGTGCGACGAGCCGGAATCCCTCGGTGCCATCGCCCTGGCAGGCCGCGAGAAGCTGGACAACCTGATCTTCGTCATCAACTGCAACCTGCAGCGCCTCGACGGCCCGGTTCGCGGCAACGGCAAGATCATCCAGGAACTCGAAGGCGTGTTCCGTGGCGGCGGCTGGAACGTCAACAAAGTCGTCTGGGGCCGCTTCTGGGACCCACTGCTGGCCAAGGACACCAACGGTGCCCTGCAGCGCCGCATGGACGAAGTCATCGACGGCGAGTACCAGAACTACAAAGCCAAAGACGGCGCGTACGTTCGTGAGAACTTCTTCAACACGCCAGAGCTCAAGGCCATGGTCGAAGACCTGTCCGACGACGAGATCTGGAAGCTCAACCGTGGCGGTCACGACCCGTACAAGGTCTATGCGGCCTACCACCAGGCGGTCAACCACAAAGAGCAACCGACTGTCATCCTGGCCAAGACCATCAAGGGTTACGGCACCGGTGCTGGCGAAGCCAAGAACACCGCGCACAACACCAAGAAGGTCGACGTCGACAGCCTGCGCCACTTCCGTGACCGCTTCGACATCCCGGTCAAGGATGCCGACCTTGAAAGCCTGCCGTTCTACAAGCCCGAAGAAGGTTCGGCCGAAGCCAAGTACCTGGCCGAGCGCCGCGCAGCCCTGGGTGGCTTCGTACCGCAGCGCCGTGCCAAGAGCTTCAGCGTGCCGACCCCGCCTCTGGAAACGCTGAAAGCGATCCTGGACGGCTCGGGCGACCGCGAAATCTCCACCACCATGGCCTTCGTGCGTATCCTCGCGCAGCTGGTCAAGGACAAGGACATCGGCCAGCGCATCGTGCCGATCATCCCGGACGAAGCCCGTACCTTTGGTATGGAAGGCATGTTCCGCCAGCTGGGCATCTACTCGTCGGTCGGCCAGCTCTACGAGCCAGTCGATAAAGACCAGGTGATGTTCTACCGCGAAGACAAGAAGGGCCAGATCCTCGAGGAAGGCATCAACGAAGCCGGCGCCATGTCGTCGTTCATCGCTGCCGGTACCTCGTACAGCTGCCACAACCAGCCGATGCTGCCGTTCTACATCTTCTACTCGATGTTCGGCTTCCAGCGTATCGGCGACCTGGCCTGGGCCGCTGGCGACAGCCGCACCCGTGGTTTCCTGATCGGCGGTACCGCCGGCCGTACCACCCTCAACGGTGAAGGCCTGCAGCACGAAGACGGTCACAGCCACATGATGGCGGGCACCATCCCGAACTGCCGCACCTATGATCCGACCTACGGCTACGAGCTGGCGGTGATCATCCAGGACGGCATGAAGAAGATGACCGAAGAACAACAGGACATCTTCTACTACATCACCGTGATGAACGAATCCTACCAGCAGCCAGCCATGCCGGCCGGTGTCGAGGAAGGCATCATCAAGGGCATGTACCTGCTCGAAGAAGACACCCGCGAAGCCGCGCACCACGTTCAGCTGATGGGCTCCGGCACCATCCTGCGCGAAGTCCGCGAGGCCGCGAAGATCCTGCGTGAAGAGTTCAACGTCGGTGCCGACGTGTGGAGCGTCACCAGCTTCAACGAGCTGCGTCGCGACGGCCTGGCCGTGGAACGCGCCAACCGCCTCAAGCCTGGCCAGAAGCCTCAGCAGACTTACGTCGAAGAGTGCCTGGCCGGTCGCAAAGGCCCGGTCATCGCCTCCACCGACTACATGAAGCTGTTCGCCGAACAGATTCGCCAGTGGGTGCCGAGCAAAGAGTTCAAAGTCCTGGGTACCGATGGCTACGGTCGCAGCGACAGCCGCAAGAAGCTGCGTCACTTCTTCGAAGTCGACCGTCACTTCGTGGTGCTGGCTGCCCTGGAAGCCTTGGCTGACCGTGGCGAGATCGAACCGAAGGTGGTGGCCGACGCCATCGTCAAGTTCGGCATCGATCCGGACAAGCGCAACCCACTGGACTGCTGAGGAGTATTTTTAAGTGAGCGAACTCATTCGCGTACCTGACATCGGCAGCGGTGAAGGTGAAATCATCGAGCTGTTCGTCAAGGTCGGTGACCGTATCGAGGCTGACCAGAGCCTGCTGACCCTGGAGTCCGACAAGGCCTCCATGGAAATCCCGGCCCCCAAGGCCGGTGTCATCAAGGAACTGAAGGTCAAGCTGGGCGATCGCCTGAAAGAAGGCGACGAGTTGCTGGTCCTGGAAGCCGAAGGCGCCGCTGCGGCGCCCGAGGCTCCAGCCGCCGCACCTGCCCCGGCCGCAGCTGCGGCTGCTGCTGAAAAGCCGGCTGCCGAAGCCGCCCCTGCGCCGGCTGCAGCCCCTGCTGCCGCCAGCGTGCAGGACATCCACGTGCCGGACATCGGCTCGTCGGGCAAGGCCAAGATCATCGAAGTACTGGTCAAGGTCGGCGACACCGTCGAAGCCGACCAGTCGCTGATTACCCTGGAGTCTGACAAGGCCTCCATGGAGATCCCTTCGCCCGCCGCTGGCGTGGTCAAGGAAGTGATCGCCAAGCTGGACGACGAAGTCGGCACTGGTGACCTGATCATCAAGCTGGAAGTCGCCGGCGCCGCCGCGCCTGCTGCGCCAGCGCCTGCCGCTGCTGCCCCGGCCAAGGCTGAGGCTGCTCCGGCCGCCGCGCCTGCTGCCGCTGCCCCAGCTGCTGCCCCTGCACCGGTCGCTACCGCACCGGCTGCCGGCAGCAACGCCAAGGTTCATGCAGGCCCTGCTGTTCGCCAGCTGGCCCGCGAGTTCGGCGTAGAGCTGGGCGCGGTCACCGCGACCGGTCCGCACGGCCGCATCCTGAAAGAAGACGTGCAGGTCTACGTCAAGTCGGTCATGCAGAAGGCCAAGGACGCACCGGCAGCTGCTGGCGCGACCGGCGGCGCCGGCATCCCGCCGATCCCGGTGGTGGACTTCAGCAAGTTCGGTGAAGTGGAAGAAGTGGCAATGACCCGCCTGATGCAGGTCGGTGCCGCCAACCTGCACCGCAGCTGGCTGAACGTGCCGCACGTGACCCAGTTCGACTCCGCCGACATCACCGAGCTGGAAGCCTTCCGCGTTGCGCAGAAGGCCGTGGCCGAGAAGGCTGGCGTCAAGCTGACCGTGCTGCCACTGCTGCTCAAGGCCTGCGCCTTCCTGCTCAAGGAACTGCCGGACTTCAACAGCTCGCTGGCGCCAAGCGGCAAAGCCGTGATCCGCAAGAAGTACGTGCACATCGGCTTTGCCGTGGACACCCCGGACGGCCTGCTGGTCCCTGTGATCAAGAACGTCGACCAGAAGAGCCTGCTGCAACTGGCTGCCGAAGCCGCGGCCCTGGCCGAGAAGGCGCGTACCAAGAAGCTGTCGGCTGACGACATGCAGGGCGCCTGCTTCACCATCTCCAGCCTCGGCCACATTGGCGGTACCGGCTTCACGCCGATCGTCAACGCGCCCGAAGTGGCGATCCTCGGTGTGTCCAAGGCAACCATGCAGCCCGTCTGGGATGGCAAAGCCTTCCAGCCCAAGCTGATGTTGCCGCTGTCGCTGTCCTACGATCACCGTGTGATCAACGGCGCAGCCGCCGCGCGCTTCACCAAGCGCCTGGGCGACGTGCTGGCGGATATCCGCACCATGCTGCTGTAACACGCAGCCAGCCTGCCCTCCTTCAAGGGGGCAGGTACCTTTTTCGAGCTGCCACGCTCGTACCTCAACCCCGCCAATTGGCGGGGCTTTTTTTGCCTGCAGCGGCCCCCGTTTTTCAGCAGCCCTAAGGATTCCCGCCCCGCAGCCGAAAACATATACATGACATCCCTCATGGCCGCTTGCCAGCCTCCGGGACATGATGCAACCTTGCCAGATGCGCCGCCGCCCAGGCCGCGTCACCCTCTTCAAGCGAGTCTTCGATGAAAAGCCAACCCGATGCCGCCAGCCGTGTGGCGGCCGAGGTCGTCACGCAGCTTCCCGTGCCTTCACGGCTCGGCATGCTGCGTTTCGAAAGGCTCAACGAAGCCACCTGGGCAATGCTTTACCTGGACCCGGCCTGCGAACGCCAGTTCGGCCTGCAGGCCTCCCAGCTGTGCGCGCTGATCGATTCGCCGTACGCCAGCCTGATGGAGCCTGAAGCCCGCTACCGGCTGCACGACGAGATCCAGCGGCAACTGAGCACTCGCGGCTACTATCGTGTGCGCTACACCCTGCACGCCCAGCCGCGCTCGCTGCGTCTGCTCGAAGCGGGTGAAGCCTACAAGCAGCACAATCGCCAGCTGTTACGCGGCTTTCTGACGGTACTCGACGACCAGCCTGAAGACGCTGTCGAAGTGGACGCCGACGACCTCGAATCGCGCAACAGCCGCCTGCAACTTGCCCTGCAACTCAACCAGCGCGCCCAGCAGGAGCAGTTGGAACACCTTGAGCGCGTACGCAGCCAGCAGGACCTGATCCTGCGCCTCGCCCGCCAGCGCTACAGCGCGGAAAACTCGCTGCTCGAAGCCGCCCAACTGATTACCCGCAGCGCCTGCGAGATCTACAAGGTGGACTGCGCCAGCATCTGGCATCTGGAAGACCAACGCCTGGAGCCGATCAGCGCCTGGTTGCGCAATGAGCAAGTGCATCGCCTGCCCGAAGCGATCGATGCCAGCCGCTTCCCCGATTACCTCGACGCCCTGCACGCCAGCCGCGCCATCGATGCCCACAACGCCAACCACGACCCGCGCACCCGTGAACTGGCCGAGAGCCTGTACGCCGACAACAATGCCATGCTCGATGCCAGTATCCGCGTCGATGGCCAGGTGGTTGGTGTGCTGTGCCTGGAGCAGACTGGCCAGCCGCGGGCCTGGCAGTCGGACGAAATCGCCTTTGCCGGTGAGTTGGCCGACCAGTTCGCCCAGGTCATCACCAACCATAACCGGCGTACCGCCGCCAGCGCCCTGCACCTGTTCCAGCGTGCGGTGGAGCAAAGCGCCAGCGCCTTCCTGCTGGTGAACCGCGACGGCGTGGTGGAGTACGTCAACCCCAGCTTCACCGCGATCACCCAGTACAGCACCGATGAGGTGCAAGGCCACCACCTGGCAGAGTTGCCGGCGCTGGAGAACCTCAGCGAACTGCTGTTCGATACCCCGTCGAGCCTGGCCATGGGCAACAGCTGGCAGGGCGAATTCAAAAGCCGGCGCAAGAACCTTGAGCCCTACTGGGGCCAGCTGTCGATTTCCAAGGTGTATGGCGACAACCGTGAGCTGACCCATTACATCGGCATCTACGAAGACGTCACCCAGACCAAGTTGGCCCAGCAACGCATCGAGCGCCTGGCCTACACCGACAACCTGACCAACCTGGGCAACCGCCCGGCGTTCATCCGCAGCCTTGACGAGCGCTTCGCCCGCGATGCCCAGAGCCCGATCTGCCTGCTGCTGGTGGACATCGACAACTTCAAGCGGATCAACGACAGCCTTGGCCACCAGACCGGTGACAAGCTGCTGATCAGCCTGGCCCGGCGCCTGCGCAACAGCCTCAGCGTTGGCGGCGTGCTGGCCCGCTTTGCCAGTAATGAATTCGCCGTGCTGCTCGACGACACCAGCCTGGAAGACGGCCAGGGCGTCGCCCAGCAACTGCTGCGCACCCTCGACAAGCCGATGTTCGTCGACAACCAGCTGATCAACGTCACCGCCTCGGTTGGCCTGGCCTGTGCGCCGCTGCACGGCAGTGACCCGACCACCCTGATGAAGAATGCCGGCCTGGCCCTGCACAAGGCCAAGGCCAACGGCAAGCACCAGGTGCAGGTATTCACCGAAGTGCTCAATGCCGAAGCCAGCTACAAGCTGTTCGTCGAGAACAACCTGCGCCGCGCCTTGACCCAGAACGAGCTGGAGGTGTTCTACCAGCCCAAGCTGTGCCTGCGCAGCGGCCGCCTGCTGGGGCTGGAAGCACTGCTGCGCTGGAACCACCCCGAGCGCGGCATGATCCGCCCGGACCAGTTCATCAGCGTGGCCGAAGAAACCGGCCTGATCATCCCCATCGGCAAGTGGGTGGTGCGCCAGTCGTGCCGCATGAGCCAGCAACTGCGCGAGGCCGGCATGGGCAACCTGCACGTGGCCATCAACCTGTCGCCCAAGCAGTTCTCCGACCCCGACCTGGTGGCTTCGATCGCCTCGATCCTCCACGAGGAAGCCCTGCCTGCGCACCTGCTGGAGCTGGAGCTGACCGAGGGCCTGCTGCTGGAAGCGACCGAGGACACCCACCGTCAGCTCGACGAACTGAAGGCATTGGGCCTGACCCTGGCCATGGATGACTTCGGCACCGGTTATTCGTCGCTGAGCTACCTGAAGAAATTCCCGATCGACATCATCAAGATCGACCGCAGCTTCATCAACGAAATCCCCGACAACCAGGACGACATGGAGATCACCTCGGCGGTGGTAGCCATGGCCCACAACCTCAAGCTCAAGGTGGTGGCAGAAGGGATCGAGACGCCCGAGCAACTGGCCTTCCTGCGCCGGCACCGTTGCGATGTGGGCCAGGGGTATCTGTTCGACCGGCCGATCCCGGGCCGGGAGCTGGCCGAAAGACTCAAGCGCTATCCGCGCGGTCCAATGGCCTGACAGCTGCGTAATCCTCGGGCACTATAGAACCCATTCGGGCCTCATCTCCGGCAAGCCGGCGATGAGGCCAACACCTGTCCAACTGAAAAACACAGAGGAACGGCCATGGTCCTGCGTTCGGAAATCCTGGTGAACAAAAACGTCATGCCAACCGCGGAGCAGGCCCTGCCTGGCCGCGAAACGCCAATGTCCCTGCCCGAGTTCCACTACGTATTCAAAGACACCCCACTGCTCGGCCCGTTCTTTGAAGGCAGCATCGACTTCGCCATCTTCGGCCTGGGTTGCTTCTGGGGCGCCGAGCGCCGCTTCTGGCAGCGTGAAGGCGTGGTCAGCACCGTGGTCGGCTATGCGGGCGGCTTTACCCCGAACCCCACCTACGAAGAAGTCTGCTCGGGCCTGACCGGCCACACTGAAGTGGTACTCGTGGTGTTCGACAAGGACAAGGTCAGCTACCGCGAGTTGCTGGCGATGTTCTGGGAACTGCACAACCCGACCCAGGGCATGCGCCAGGGCAACGACGTCGGCACCCAGTACCGCTCGGCCATCTACTGCACCTCGCCACAACAGCTCGAAGAAGCCAACGCCAGCCGCGACGCCTTCCAGGCCGAGCTGAACAAGGCCGGTTACGGCGAGATCACCACCGAAATCGACCAGGCGCCGACCGTGTACTTCGCCGAGGCCTACCACCAGCAGTACCTGGCCAAGAACCCGGACGGCTACTGCGGTATCGGCGGCACCGGCGTGTGCCTGCCACCCAGCCTGCAAGGCAACTGAGCCATGAGCACGATGACCCTGTTCCACTCACCGCTGTCGCCATTCGTGCGCAAGGTGATGGTCGTGCTGCACGAAACCGGGCAGCTTGAGCGCGTTGCGCTGCAGGGGGTGAACATTACCCCGGTCAGCGGCGACGACCAGCTCAACCACGGCAACCCGATCGGCAAGATCCCGGCCCTGCGCCTGGAAGACGGCACTGTGTTGCATGACAGCCGGGTTATCTGCGAATACCTCGACCTGCAGCATGTCGGCCTGCCGTTGCTGCCGCGCGAGGGCTCGGCACGCTGGCGGCGCATGACGCTGGTATCGCAGGCGGATGCGATCATGGATGCGGCGGTTTCCAGCCGCTATGAGAGCGTCCTGCGGCCTGAGGACAAGCGCTGGGACGGCTGGCTTGAAGCGCAGAGCGAGAAAATCCGCCGCAGCCTGGCCAACCTGGAGCAGGAGCACCTGGCAGAGCTGATATCCGGCTTTGATCTGGCCGCAATTGGCGTGGCCTGTGCGCTTGGGTACCTGGACCTGCGTCAGCCTGGTTTTGGCTGGCGTGAGCGCCAGCCCGGGTTGGCAGCCTGGTATGCCGAGGTGGCCAAGCGGCCGTCGATGGTCGCCACAGCACCAGACACCTGATACACCGCAATCGCCGGCAAGCCGCCCCCCACAAGGAGGGAGCCGGCTTCCCGGCGATTGGGCCGCAAGGCAACCCTCGGCCTCAGCGGGGTATCACAGGAAACAACTGCCCAATCCTGCGAGCCAGCCACCGCCCGATCTCTCTGTCCTCCCTCATGCCGCCCTCCCCACCCGCGCCCAGTCCAGGCGACGGGTCAGCACCATGAACACACCCAGCAAGCCAAAGCACAGCAGCGACCCCATCAACAGCGCATAGTCCTCGGCACTGAGCAGCCCATAGAGCATCGCGTACAACACCGCCAACCCCGCCGCAAAACCCACCCCACGCACCAGGCTGCGCAATACGTGGCTCAGGTAGAAGCCGAGCAGCAACACGCAGGCCGAGGCCGACAGGCCATATGCCAGGCCAAACCCGATGTGCTCGGACAACGAAAGCAGCAGCAGGTAGAAGAACGCCAGGGCCACCCCCACCAGGATGTACTGCACCGGGTGCACACTGAGGTTCTTCAGCACCTCGAACAGGAAGAAACCGGCAAAGGTCAGGGCGATGAACAACAACGCGTATTTGATCGCCCGCTCACTCTTGAGGTATTGGTCCACCGGGTCGATGAAGCTTACCCCGAAGGTCCGCTCGCTGAACTCCGCACACTGCCCGCCGCTGGCACATTGGCGCAGGGCATCTTCGAGGTTGGTGGCGAAGAATGACGTCTGCCAGTGCGCGCTGAAGCCTTTGTCGTCGATTTCGCGGCGGTTGGGCAGGTAACTGCCAACGAAGCTGGGGTGCGGCCAGTTGGCGCGCATGTCCACGCTGCTGGTGCGGCCCACTGGCAACAGGTGCAGTTGCCCGGTGCCTTGCAGTGCCAGATCGAAACCGTAGTTGAACCCGCGGGCCTGCTGGCCATCCAGTTGCGGCAGCGCGACGTGCACGCCACTGCGCAGCCAGTCCAGCCCGGTACCGGCTTCAAACGCCAGGCGCTGGTTATCGATGTTGAGTTCCAGGGCATTTTCAATGCCGCGGATGTCGCTGATGCCAACCACCAGAAACGGCTTGTCGAAGCGGTAGTCATCGAAGTCCTTGTCGATGCCCCAGCGCTCCGGCAGCTGGAAACGCCCCGAAAGACGCCCTTGGGCATGGAACAGCCGCGCCTGGTAGATACCCCGCTTACGCAGTTCGGTGTCCACCCCTAGGTCTGCATCGAAGGTTTCCGGGAGGAAGTACAAGTGGCCGGCGATAGTGCTGGTCTCCTGCACGCTCTGGCCGTCCTTGTCGATCCAGCGGCGCTGCACCTTGCGGTACGGCACCACCAGCAGCGGGCCACTGATCTGCTGGTCGAAACTGGCGCTACGGGCGATGTCGTGCAACACACCGTCGCGCAGGTTCTGGCGCTCGTCGATCAGGTTGTCGATCATCAACAGGGGAATCAGCAACAGTAAAATCAGCAGGGCAATGGTGCCGAGCTTGAAACCGAGGGTCTTGTTCATGGGGCCTCCTGTGGCAGTGGGCGCAGTGTCTGCGCCCTGCGTGGAGGCCTTGGGGAGATTGTGTGGAGATTCGGTGTTTTTTGGGGCAACGCAGCGGCCCCGACAACCTCAGCTTATGCGCTGCTCCGGCAGCCAAAGCCTGACGCGTACCCCGCCATCGACGTTGTTCACCGCCAGCGCCCCGCCATGCAGTTGCATCACCTCGGCCACGAAGTTCAACCCCAGCCCGGTACTCTTGCGCCCACTCCCCGGCCGCGGCAGCGAATAGAAACGCTCGGCAACCCGGCCGATGGCGTAGGCGGGTATCGCCTCCCCCTGATTGAACAGGCTCAGCGCCACACGCTCACCATCGCGCTCCAGCTCGAACAGCAGCGCGCCGCCCGGCGGGGTGAAATCCAGCGCATTGTCGAGCAGGTTGGCCAATGCCTGGCGCATGAGAAACGGATCGCACAGCAGCCACAACCCCGCCGGCACCCGCTGGCGCACCTGCAAGCCGCTTGCGTCGATGCGGGCGGCATGCGCCAGCAGCAGCTCATCGACCAACGCCGCCAAGGCAACCTGCTGCTCATCTTCCAGCGCCTGCATCTGCTCGACCCGCGCCAGGTTGAGCAACCGCTCGATCATCTGCTGCAGCCGCTCGCTTTCGCGCTCGATGTTGCCGGCAAAACGCGCCCGCTGCTCGGCCGGCATATCACCCTGGAGCAATTCAGACGCACCGCGGATAGCCGCCAAAGGGCTCTTCAACTCGTGGGTCAGGGTATGCACGTAGCGTTCGACATACGCCTTGCCCTCAAGCTGTGTGCGCATGCGCTCCACCGCATTGGCCAGGTGCGCCAGCTCACCGCCCTTGTAGTAAGGCAGCGCGGCGCGCTGGCCTTCGCTGACCGCCTGCGCATAGCGGGCCAGCCTGCGCAGGGAGCGGGCCAGCCACCAGGACAGCGCGGCGCCGACCAACAGGCCCATGCCGATCAGCCCCAACCCCAGGCCAAGCAAACGCTGTTCGGAACGGTCGATGTACGGCTGCAGTGAACTGTTGGGCTTGGCCACGGTGACCACGCCGATAACCTTGCCCTGGTCAACGATCGGCGCGGCCACGTGCATCACCGAGGTGCTTTCATCCTCTTCGACGCTGCGAGTGGAACGGGCACCGTATTGGCCGCGCAGCGTCAGGTACACGTCGTTCCAGCGCGAATAGTCCTTGCCCAGGTCCTGGCCGCTGGAATCGAGCAGCACGATGCCTTGGGCATCGGTAACGTAGATGCGGTGGCTGACCTGGTTTTTGGCCAGGCCCCAGATCTGCGCGCCGGGGCTGCGCAAGCCATACGCCTTGAGCACCTCAGGCAGGCGGCTCTGGGCAAGGGTGCCGGCCTTGACGTCATCGTGAAGGATCTCGGCCAGCAGGTTGGCAGTGTCTACCAGGGTTTCCTCGGAAGACTGGCGTACCACGGGGCGAATCTGCTCGCGCACCGTATTGAGCAGGAAGTAACCCGCCAAGCCGACGAACAGGAAGTACACCAGAAAGATCCGAATGCCCAGGCGCATCAGGCGTGTTCCGGGCTGTAGCTGTAACCCAGCCCACGGTGGGTCTGGATCGGTTCGGCATGGGCAGCCACCTGCCGCAGCTTGGCGCGCAGGCTCTTGATATGGCTGTCGATGGTGCGCTCGTAACCCACGTCGGAGGCCACTCCCAGCGCATCGAGCAACTGTTCGCGGCTGAATACACGCTGCGGTTGCTCCAGCAGGCATTGCAGCAAACGGAATTCGTGGCGGGTCAGGCTCAGCGGCTGGCTGCGGTAGCTGATCAGCATGCGCAGGGTGTCGAGCTGGAACACTGCCGTTTCGGCGGGTGGCTCGGCCCGTGGCGCCATGCGCTTGAGGATCGCCCGCACCCGAGCCGCCACTTCCCGCGGGCTGAAGGGTTTGACCACATAGTCGTCGGCGCCTATTTCCAGGCCTACCACCCGGTCGATTTCACCGTCCCGGGCGCTGAGGAACATGACCGGCACCTCGGTGAATCGGCGTAGCTGGCGGCAGGTGTCAAAACCACTGATGTCGGGCAGCCCGATATCGAGGATCACCAGGTCGGCCGGCCGCTGGCGCTGCTGCTCCAGGGCCGCGGTGCCCAGGGTCACCCACGCGGTGCTGTGGCCGTCGGCCTGCAGGGCGTAGATCAGGGTATCGGCGATGGCGGCTTCGTCTTCGACGATGAGAATGTGGGGCATGGCATCCGGCCTTGCTGAGGGCGAAGCTGGACATATAGGCAAGTTTCAATGAAGACGCAATCCTCTGTAGGAGCGGCCTTGTGTCGCGAAGGGGCGCGCAGCGGCCCCAATATCTGTGCTGCTGTGGATATTTTGGGGCCGCTGCGCGCCCCTTCGCGACACAAGGCCGCTCCTACATGAAGAGCGCGTCGCCCTGCGGATCAGCAGTCAGGCTTGCCCGCAGTGAAACGTTTGGCCGGGTTTACCGCAGCCTTGAACTCGCGCAACGCCTTGGCCCCCACCAGCAACGGATAGTTGAAGCTGCTGCGGTCGACCAGGTTCACTTCTACGGTGCGCTTCTCATCCCCCAGGCACAACTCAAGGTCGATTACCGGCCTGCGCGAAAGCTCGGGCGCATCGCCTTCATCGTCTTCGTCGGCGCGGTTCTTGATCTTGCTGATGCGAGAAACCTTATGCTCGTACACCTTGCCGTCGGACTCCTTGGTCGCCAGGCGGAAGCGCACCCAATCCTCGCCATCGCGCGTGAAGCGCTCGATATCCTTGGCCGACAGCGAAGCGGTGTAGGCCCCGGTGTCCATCTTGGCCTTCAGGGTTTCGCCGAGTTCAGGCAGGGAGATGTTCTCATAACGGCCGTAAAGCGTAGGTTCTGCGGCCATTACCGGCAGCGCCAACAGCGACAACAGGGCTAGCATTGGTTTCACAGGCAGGCTTCCTTGAATGGGGTCAGTGCTTAGACTGTGCAAGCAGGATAGGTTCGCTGTCACAAGGGTAAACAACATAATGTGAAACATTTGTCCGCGCCGCTGGGCATTGGACATTTGGCGTAGGCTGCGGCGCTGCTTATCATTGCCGCCCGTTCAAATCCCACAACAAGAGTTTCCCTATGCGTCGCCTGCTGACCGGCATTCTTACGACCATCCTGCTGCTGCTCAACACCGTGGTGCTGATCTGCCCGCTGCTGGTCTTCGCCCTGCTCAAACTGGTGCTGCCGGGCCGGTGGCGTGATTATGCCTCCGCTGCCGTAATGTGGGTCGCTGAAGCCTGGTCGGAAATCGACAAGGCCATTTTCGCCCTGTGCATCCCTACCCAATGGGACATCCGCGGCGTCGAGAGCCTGCGCAAGGACACCTCCTACCTGGCCGTGAGCAACCACCAGACCTGGGTAGACATCCCTGCACTGATCGAAAGCCTCAACCGCCGCACGCCGTTCTTCAAGTTTTTCCTCAAGAAGGAGCTGATCTGGGTACCGCTGCTGGGGCTGGCCTGGTGGGGCCTGGATTACCCGTTCATGAAGCGCTACAGCAAGGCGTTTCTGGAGAAGCACCCCGAGCTCAAGGGCAAGGACCTGGAAATCACTAAAGCCGCCTGCGAGCTGTTCAAGCGCCAGCCGGTGACTGTGGTCAACTACCTGGAAGGCACCCGCTTCACCGAGGCCAAACGCCAGGCACAGCAGTCGCCATACCGTTACCTGCTCAAGCCCAAGGCCGGCGGCGTGGCGTTCGTGCTGGCGGCGCTGGGCGAGCAGCTCGATGCGCTGCTGGACGTGACCATCGTTTACCCCGGCAACAAGGCTCCGGGGTTTTGGGACCTGCTCAACGGCAGCATCAGCCGGGTGATCATCGACATTCAGGTGCGAGAGCTTGACCCTGCCCTGTGGGCAGGGGATTACGAGAATGATCCGGCGTTCCGCCAGGCAGTACAGGCCTGGGTGAATCAGCTGTGGGTTGAGAAGGACCAGCGGATCGAGCAGTTGCGCGGGGAGATGGGCTGACCGCGGCCCTATAAGGCCCTCACACCGACGGCTGAGCCAAAGGCGCCGGGGTAGTCCACAGGCTGCCCAGATTTTGCAGCAATGAACCGGCAATCCCCTGCTGGCCCAGGTACTGCAAAATCAACGGCGCGAACTGCCCGATCATGCCCGTATCCATACCCAGCGCCTTGAAGGCATTGTCCAGGTCGCTGCGGTTCTCAACGTTGTTACCCAATGCATTGCTCAATGCCGACTGGTTTTGGCTGTTCTTGCCCAGCATTTCGCCCAGCCCACTCAACCCGCCCAGCATGGCGGCGCCAGACAGCAAGTCCAGCCCCGGCACAGCCTGGGTCAGCTGACCGTAGTCGTCACTGCTCAGGTTGTTGCGCGCCAGCCCCAGCATCGCCCCTGCCCCGCCCACGGCCTGTTCCGGGGTGATGTTAAGTTCGCTGCCCAGGGTGTTGAGCAGATTGGCCTGGGCCTCAGGCGCCTGCACCTGGGCTTGCTGATTCTGGTTTTGCACGGCCGACACAGCATTGGCGGCATCGCTGAGGTTGAAGGCGAACACCGGGCTTGCGGCCAGGGTCATCAGGGTTGCCAGGGTGAATGCTTTCATCGGGGGGACCTCGTAGGCCGGAATGGCCTGGGAAACGAGGCATTCGACTGAGTGTTCAGAGGTTTGTTCCGGGCCGCGCATCGGGCAGGCCCGCATCAGCCCCCGTTCAGCTGCAGGAGCGGCCTCGTGTCGCAAAAGGGCCGCAAAGCGGCCCCAGCAGCCCGACTGCCAGCCTCAGGTAATCAACGCACCCTGTTCCGGGCAATTTCGATGTCATCCATGATTGCCTTGGCAAATGCACTCAGGTAATCCGCCGCACCGAGCAGCTTGTGGTCATCCTCCATATCACCTTCGCGCACCAGGTGCTTGATGTACCCCAGCAGCACCGACACCTGTTCATAGGCGTGCTCGAACGGCACGCCCGGCATCACCCGGAAAATATGGCAAGGCTTGTCACCGGCCTCGCAGAACGTCTCGACGCCAACGGTCATGTTTGCGTGTGTGTCTTCACTCATCGTATTGCCCCCAAACCTTCACATGCGCTCAAGCGCATGCTCGATCAACGCATGTGCGGTATCGGCGCTGTGCACGGCATTGGTGAGCATGTGCACGCCCGGCTCGCCGGTATGCGCGCGGCAATACTCGCCGACGACTTCCGAAATACCCAGCAGCATCTCGCTGGCGACCGCCAAGGCCTCGGGTGGGATCAGCTCGGGGTGGATGGAGGAATAGAGGGTGTTGAACAGTTTGAGGCTGGGTGGATCGGGGACTATTTTTTTCATGACGGCTCCACATTTGTGAGCTGCCCCCTTCGTTTCCACACATTGGGCGGCAGCTGTACACGGGGTGGAAAACCAGGCATGTGGAAAACCCGGCAGGTCCGAAGACCTCCCGCGTACAGCTGCCATAACGACAACTTCCACATGACTACCGGGTTTCCACACCCGATCGCTGAACCATTCAGCGACTCGAACAGGCTAGAGGGTGAGGATTCCAGGGGCAATCAGATGGCGGTCGACAGAATGCGTAGGGTATTTCCTACTACCTCAACGAGTAAGTAGGAAATTACCCATCGCTACGTGGGCAGTTTCCGCATACCTATCATTTTTGCCAGTAGCCGCCGATCTCGCTCGCGACCAATATCCTGCTGTAGTACCAATCAGCACTAGTGATGGTCCCGGGAGGTCCTTAATGAAAAGGCAGGCGGATACTGCACAATTTTTCTACCAGAATGGAAAGCTCATCACCATCAAACAAGCTGCGCAACAGCACGCGATCTTTCGTACTGGCGAGGCTCCACTAGCAGAAAGTGATATCAAACTGGCGGGAGGCCCTGCCCTTCTAGCTATAGACCAAAGTGGCTCTGTACTGGGTAGAAGTTGCAACGGAGAACGAGAACCACTGGTGTATACCGCTTATGGGCACGACGCTGCCAACGCTAGCGCGCGCGCTATATTACGGTTCAACGGCCAGCATCCGACACCATATGGACACTACGTGCTAGGTAATGGATATCGCACCTATGACCCTGCTCTGATGCGTTTCTATGCTCCTGACGGCCTTAGCCCCTTCGCGGAGGGCGGCTTGAATTCTTACATGTATTGTAACGGTGACCCTGTAGGGAAAGTTGACCCCTCCGGCCACGTGCCTGTTTTTCTCAAGCCGTTCAGAAGTTTCTACAAGGGCATCAAAAACAAATTTTTTGGTCGCACGCCCAAATCGCAGCGCATTCCGGTTGAACAGGAAACATCACGAAAAAATAGCCCAGCGGAAACGGCAAGAAAACAAACAGAACCTTCAACAAATCCATATATACAGCAGATAGCTCGCTCTGAGCGTCAAGGCCTATTGCAACTGCAGCAATCCGACCTCCGAGATTTTAATACATACGACCTCTCAACTGTACCCGCTAAGTTATTCTCAGAAAGACTTGAAATTTTTAATAAAAGAAAACAGCGTATCCAAGATTTAACTACCAAACACAGGCTAGAGCCAGCACCACAATTTACTTCGGCTCCGCCCAATCAAGACGTATGGCCGTCCCAAACTGCCCGCGACATTCGCCACGAATAACAGCACTCGTACAATATGGCTTGCCTGCCACGCTCACCAAATCAACCATCATTACAACTCAGACCAGCGCCAGAACCAAAATCGACAATTAGATCAACAGGTGACCGAATCATGAATCAGTCCGCGAACAGCTCACTTTTTTTCTACCAAAACGGGAAGCTCGTCACCGTAAAACAGGGCAACCAGCAACGCTCCATCTTGCGCAATGACGGCATGCCCTTGGCTGAGGTTCAAACCGGCGAAACAGTTGGCACTGGGTTGCTGGCAACCGATGACAAGGGTTCCGTTCTCAACGTTCAAGATACGGAGGACCTGGAAGGCCACAACTTTTCAGCCTACGGGCATGATCCGAACTTGCCCTCGATGCGAATAACGCTTGGATTCAATGGCGAAGCTTACGTGCCAGGTGCGGCCTCCTACCTACTTGGGCTTGGATACCGCAGCTATTCTCCGCGCCTGAGACGTTTCCTGGCTGCAGACAGCTGGAGCCCATTCGGGCAGGGTGGGTTGAATGCTTACTGCTATTGCGAAGGCGACCCGGTCAACAGCAGCGACCCAAGCGGCCATGTACGTCTGTATCTGCGCAATGGCCAAATCCTGCAGACGAAGAAGAACATGGCGAGTTCAGCGGGTACTTGGATGAGACCCCCAGGGTTCGACAAATCAGCTCACCGTAAGGCGCTGATCGACTCGACACTGCAAAAGCCACGCAGGGTCCTGGCAGACAACCCTGTCAAGGAAGGCTCTACGCACGTCAGCGTGTTGGAGGTATTCCGCAACCCCGGCAGCTCAATTGAAAAAGTCCACATCAAAGCTACGGACCTAGGGACTTTCAAACGCAATCGCGCGGAAATTGGAGTGTTGATCAGGCTGCATGAAGAAGGCAACAAAGCGCCAAGCTTGGATTATCGCAGCAAGGCTGCCGAACTCATGAACCAAAACGAAGCGATTGCCAACGCCGGAGAAGCACTATGGCGAAAAAGCATGGCATCACAATCACCCGATACGGCGTGGCTAAATGATAAGAGTGTCAGTATCAGAGTGCCGCGCCCCCAATAAAGAGATGCCCTCAATAGAGGGCATCCTTATCAGAGTCAAGCCGCACTAAACGTCTTATGCGGATCAATCACAAACTTCTTCGGCACCCCGGCATCGAACTCGCCATACCCTTCTGGCGCCTGATCCAGGCTGATCACCTGCACGCCTACGACCTCGGCGATATTGATGCGATCCCACATGATCGCCTGCATCAATTGGCGGTTGTATTTCATGGTCGGGGTCTGGCCGGTGTGGAAGCTGTGCGACTTCGCCCAGCCCAGGCCAAAGCGGATGCTCAGCGCGCCGATCTTGGCGGCAGCATCCACCGCGCCCGGGTCTTCGGTCACGTACAGGCCAGGAATACCGATGTTGCCGGCAACGCGGGTCACCTGCATCAGCGAGTTCAGCACGGTAGCCGGGGCCTCGTGCTTGGCGCCTTCATGACCATGGCCACGGGCTTCGAAGCCTACGGCATCGACGGCGCAATCCACTTCAGGCTCACCGAGGATATCGATGATCTGCTCGTGCAGCGGGGTGTCCTTGGACAGGTCGACCACTTCGAAGCCCTGGGACTTGGCGTGTGCCAGGCGCAATGGGTTGAGGTCGCCGACGATGACGCAGGCAGCGCCCAGCAGGCGGGCAGAGGCGGCGGCAGCCAGGCCGACCGGGCCAGCACCTGCGACGTAAACGGTGCTGCCTGGGCCTACGCCAGCAGTCACGGCACCGTGGTAGCCGGTTGGCAGGATGTCGGACAGGCAGGTCAGGTCACGGATCTTCTCCATGGCCTTGTCGCGATCGGGCAGTTTCAGCAGGTTGAAGTCGGCATACGGTACCAGCACGTATTCAGCCTGGCCGCCGGTCCAGTCGCCCATGTCGACATAACCGTAGGCACCGCCGGCACGGGCCGGGTTGACGGTGAGGCAGACACCGGTGTGCATCTCTTTGCAGGAGCGGCAGCGGCCGCAGGCGACGTTGAACGGCACCGACACCAGGTCGCCGATTTTCAGGCGTTCGACGTCACGCCCCATCTCGACGATTTCACCGGTGATTTCGTGGCCCAGGACCAGGCCGACCTGGGCAGTGGTGCGGCCGCGGACCATGTGCTGGTCGGAGCCACAGATGTTGGTGGAGACCACCTTGAGGATGACGCCGTGCTCGATCTTCTTGCCGCGCGGGTCCTGCATCTTCGGGTAGTCGATCTTCTGCACCTCGACCTTGCCAGCGCCCAGGTACACCACTCCACGATTGCCAGACATGCTCTTACCTCGCTTGATTTGTATTTATGCAGCGTTGGTTGAAGCGCCGCCGTCCATGGGCGACATGTGTTGCTGGAATGCAGGGAATTGTGGGCTTGATGGAGCGCAAGGCACTGACTGAAAACGACAGGGGGATGCCTTTTTACGGCAGGCCAAAAGCGGGGGCCGCTTTGCGGCCCTTTCGCGACACAAGGCCGCTCCTACAGGGGACGCGAATCGCCTGTAGGAGCGGCCTTGTGTCGCGAAAGGGCTGCGCAGCAGCCCCAGAATTGTTCAGAGAACGACAGTACGGTTGGCGTTGAGAAACACCCGCCGCTCAATGTGATACCCGACCGCCCGCGCCAAGGTCAGGCATTCGATGTCACGCCCCTTGGCAATCAGGTCCTCGGGGTAATGGCTGTGATCCACCACCTCGACCCCCTGGGCAATGATCGGCCCTTCATCCAGGTCGTTGTTGATGTAGTGCGCCGTGGCACCCACCATTTTCACACCTTTGTTGTACGCCTGGTGATAAGGCTTGGCGCCCTTGAAACCCGGCAACAACGAGTGATGGATATTGATCGCCCAGCCGTCCAGGCGCCGGCACAGTTCAGGCGACAGCACCTGCATGTAGCGGGCAAGGATAACAAGCTCGGCGCCGGTCTCCTCGATCACCCCCAGCACCTTGCGCTCTTGCCCGGCCTTGTCGTTGGGGTCGAGTGCGAAGTGGTAATAGGGAATCTTGTGCCAGTGCGCCAGCGGCTCGAGGTCGGGGTGGTTGGACACCACCGCGACCACGTCCATGCCCAGTTGGCCGATGCGCTGGCGATAGAGCAAGTCGTTCAGGCAGTGGTCGGCCTTGGACACCATGATCACCACCTTGGGGCGGTGATTGGGTGCGGTCAGCTCGAACGCCATGCCGAACGCATCACCGCGCTCGGCGAGGCCGGCACGGAAACCGACCTCGTCAAAATCGTCCGGCTGGCGGAACTCGACGCGAATGAAAAAGCGCCCCGACTGCCGGTCATCGAAGGAGTGGTGCTCGGTGACGTAGCAGCGCTGCTCGAAGAGGTAACGCGTCACCACGTCGACGGTGCCGAGCATGCTCGGGCAGTCGGCGGTGAGAATCCAGGTATCCGGTGCCCGACTCATGTTGCTCTCCTTAGGCTTCGATGCTCAGGCCGTATTCGGCAGAAGCGTCCTGCAGCCACAGCCACCAGTAATCGGCGAAGCTGCGGCGAATCACCAGCTCCCAGGTGTCCTCGGCCGTGCGGCGGATCACCAGCTGCGACTTGGCGAACACGGTACCCACCGCCTTGCCGACCGGGAAGTTGTTCGGGTGAACATCATAGCTGGTGGACTTCATCAGCACTTCGCGCACGTGCGGGCCGCGCAGCTCCAGCAGGCTTTGCCCGCCGCTGACGTTGACCACCTGGATGTGCTGGCCTTCAAGGGCCGCGCGCAGCTTTTGCTCGACGGCGAACTCCTGGCCGCCAGGGACGATCAGCAGCCACTCATCAGGGCCGAGCCACTGCAGCGACATGTCGCTGTTGGCGACCACGGTCAGGGCCACTGGCAGCTCCAGGCCAAGGGCCTTGTGCACGCCTGCGGCGAACTCCGGGTCGTGGCCGTTGCCACGAAGGGTCAGGTGGCCGAGGAATTTCTTTTCACGCAGGGTTACGCCTGCGTTCTTGCGGCCCTTGCCAACCAGGCTGGCCAGGTCGGCGTGGTGCAGCGGCGACTGAGCTTTGGCGTCGGCGCCGGGGTTTTGCTGGAAGACGTTGATAGCGCTCATTTCTTACCTGCCTTGAATTCTTGGTCGTCGATACGACGCAGCTTGCAGGGTGTGTTTGCCGGTTCCCACAGGGACCGCACCTACCTTCACAACTGCATCGATCCTGTGGGAGCCGGCTTGCCGGCGATTGGGCCAGCCGGCTCGTCACAGGGCCCGGAGTCAAACGTTCTGCCGCTCACCCTTCGGGTCGAAGAACACCGAAGACACGATTTCTGCCTCGATCACGCTGCCATCGGCTTGCGGCGAATAAACGCGCTCGCCCATGCGTTTCAGGCCGCCTTTGACCACACCCATGGCAAACGAATAACCCAGGGAGTTGGCCGCGTAGCTGGAGGTGACGTGGCCGACCATGTCCATCGGGATCGGCTGCTTGGGGTCGAACACCAACTGGGCGCCTTCGGGCAGCCACTTGGTCGGGTCCACAGGCTTGAGGCCCACCAGTTGCTTGCGGTTTTCCCGCACACAGTCCTCGCGGTTCATGCCACGCAGGCCGATCCACGAAAACGGTTTATTGCGGCCCACGCACCAGCTCATGTTGAGGTCGTCCGGGGTCATCGAGCCGTCGGTGTCCTGGCCAACGATGATGAAGCCCTTCTCGGCACGCAGCACGTGCATGGTTTCGGTGCCGTACGGGGTCAGGTTGTACTTCTTGCCGGCTTCGATGACTTTTTCCAGCACGCCCATGGCGTAGTTGGCCTGCACGTTGACTTCGTACGACAGCTCACCGGTAAACGAAATACGGAACACACGGGCAGGTACGCCACCGACAGTGCCTTCCTTCCAGGTCATGAACGGGAAGGCGTCCTTGTCCAGGTCGATGTCGTCGGTCAGCTCGCTGAGCAGCTTGCGGCTGTTGGGGCCGGACAGGGTCAGCGTGGCCCAGTGGTCGGTAACCGAGGTGAAATACACCTTCATCTCTGGCCATTCGGTCTGGTGGTACAGCTCCAGCCACTGCAGCACGCGTGCGGCGCCGCCGGTAGTGGTGGTCATGTAGAAGTGGTTGTCGCCGACACAGGCGGTAACGCCGTCGTCGAAGACCATGCCGTCTTCTTTGCACATCAGGCCATAACGGGCCTTGCCCACATCGAGCTTGGTCCAGGCGTTGCTGTAGATGCGGTTGAGGAACTCGCGGGCATCCGGGCCCTGGATATCGATCTTGCCCAGGGTCGAGGCGTCGAGCAGGCCCACGCTGTCGCGCACGGCCTTGCACTCACGGGCCACGGCGGCGTGGATGTCTTCACCGGCCTTGGGGAAGTACCAAGGGCGCTTCCATTGTCCGACGTCTTCGAACTCGGCGCCGTTCTTCACGTGCCAGGCATGCAGGGCAGTGAAGCGCACGGGCTCGAACAGGTGGCCACAGTGACGGCCCGCTACCGCACCGAAAGTCACCGGCGTGTAGTTGGGGCGGAACATGGTGGTGCCCATTTCCGGAATGGTGATACCGATCGAACGGGCGGCGATGGCCAGGCCGTTGATGTTGCCCAGTTTGCCTTGGTCGGTACCGAAGCCCAGCGCGGTATAGCGCTTGACGTGCTCGACCGACTCGAAGCCTTCGCGGGTGGCCAGTTCGATACCGGCGGCGGTCACATCGTTCTGCTGGTCGACGAACTGCTTCGGCCCCTTGCTGCCCTTGTCGTGCGGCACCTGGAACAGCGCCACGGTGGCCTCTTCCTTGCGTGCAACGGTCTTTGGCAGCGTGCCGGTGGTAGCCTTGAAGCCGGCTTCGGTGGCGGCGCGCACGCCGCCTTCGAAACCATCGGCAATCACATCGCCCAGTGCATACACGCCGTTGATGCCACCCACGCACACGCGCTTCTGCGGCGCATCACCGGGCACGAAGCCAAGGATATCGTCACGCCATACCGGGCGACCGCCCAAGTGCGAGGCCAGGTGGACGATCGGGCTGTAGCCGCCGGAGGTTGCGATCAGGTCGCATTCGAGGGTTTCGCCTGGGCTGGTGACCTTGTGTGCCTGCACATCGATGGCCGCCACGCGGGCACCGGTGACATGCTTGCTGCCTTTGGCCTCGATCACAGCGCTGGAAGTGAGGATGCGGATGCCTTTGGCACGGGCTTCCTCAACCAGCGAACCACGGGGGTTGTGGCGGGCGTCGGCGATGGCGACGACCTGCAGGCCAGCGTCATGCCAGTCCAGCGCAGCGCGGTAGGCATGGTCGTTGTTGGTCGACAGCACCAGCTTGCGGCCCGGCGCCACGCCGTAGCGGCGCACATAAGTGGAGACAGCACCGGCCAGCATGTTGCCCGGCACGTCGTTGTTGCCGTACACCAGCGGGCGCTCGTGGGCGCCGGCGGCCAGTACAACGCGCTTGGCACGTACACGGTGCACACGGTGGCGAACCTGGCCGATCGGCGCGCGGTCACCGAGGTGGTCGGTAAGGCGCTCGTGAATGGTCAGGAAGTTGTGGTCGTGGTAACCGTTGACCGTGGCGCGTGGCAGCAGGGTCACTTCCGGCAGGCTTTCCAGCTCTTTGACCACGGCGTTGACCCAGTCAGCGGCCGGTTTGCCGTCGAGGGTCTCGCGGCTGTCGAGCAGGCTGCCACCGAACTCTTCCTGTTCGTCGGCCAGGATCACCCGGGCACCGCTGCGCGCAGCGGCCAGGGCAGCGGCCAGGCCTGCAGGGCCGGCGCCGACGATCAGCACGTCGCAGTGCTGGTTCATGTAGTCGTAACTGTCCGGGTCGTTCTGCAGCGGCGCACGGCCAAGGCCTGCCGCCTTACGGATGTACTTCTCGTAAGTCATCCAGAACGATTTCGGGTACATGAAGGTTTTGTAGTAGAAGCCCGGCGGCATCATGCTGCCGCCGACCTTGCCGAGGATGCCCATGACGTCGTTGTTGACGTTCGGCCAGCCGTTGGTGCTGGTGGCGACAAGGCCTGCGTACAGCGCCTGCTGGGTAGCGCGCACGTTGGGGATCTGCGTGGCTTCGCTGGAGCCGATCTGCAAGATGGCGTTCGGCTCTTCGGTACCGGCGGCGATGATGCCGCGTGGGCGCGAGTACTTGAAGCTACGGCCAACGATGTCGACGCCGTTGGCCAGCAGCGCGGCGGCCAGGCTGTCACCGGCATAACCCTGGTAGGTCTTGCCGTTGAAGGTGAAGTTCAGGACCTTGCTGCGGTCGATACGGCCGCCGCTGGCGAGGCGATAGGTCTGGCTCATACTTTTTCCCCTTGGCCTTTGGCGGTCGACGGTGCGCTGCTTTGCTTGCCGCCTGCGGTCACCTGCGGCTTCTCGCCGATCTTGTAGGTTTCCAGAATTTCGTAGGTCACGGTGTCGCGGGTGACGTTGAAGTACTGACGGCAGCCGGCAACGTGGTCCCACAGTTCATGGTGAATACCGCGCGGGTTGTCGCGGAAGAACATGTAGGTGCCCCACTCCTCGTCGGAGCAGGCGTTGGGGTCCAGCGGGCGGGCGATGTGCGCCTGGCCAGAGGCGTGGAACTCTTCTTCGGAGCGCAGCTCGCCGCAGTGGGGACAGAAAATATGCAACATGACGGTGTCTCCGGTTAGTGGGCGACGGCGGCGGCGCCGTGTTCGTCGATCAGTGCGCCGTTGTAGAAACGGTCCATGGAAAACGGCGCAGCCAGCGGGTGCATCTCGCCTTTGGCCAGGCTTGCGGCGAAGACGTTGCCCGAGCCCGGGGTCGCCTTGAAGCCGCCGGTGCCCCAGCCGCAGTTGAAGAACATGTTCTTGACCGGGGTCTTGGAGATGATCGGGCAGGCGTCCGGCGAGGTGTCGACGATGCCGCCCCACTGGCGGTTCATGCGTACGCGCGAGAGGTTGGGGAACATCTCGACGATGGCCTGCAGGGTGTGCTCGATCACCGGGTACGAACCGCGCTGGCCGTAGCCGACCCAGCCGTCGATACCGGCGCCGATCACCAGGTCGCCCTTGTCGGACTGGCTGATGTAGCCGTGCACGGCGTTGGACATGATCACGCTGTCGATGATCGGCTTGATCGGCTCGGACACCAGTGCTTGCAGCGGGTGCGATTCCAGCGGCAGGCGGAAGCCGGCCAGCCTGGCCATGTGCCCGGAGTTACCGGCAGTGACCACGCCGACGCGCTTGGCGCCGATGAAACCTTTGTTGGTTTCCACACCGATCACTGCACCGTTTTCCTTACGGAAACCGATCACTTCGGTCTGCTGGATCAGGTCCACGCCCAGGGCGTCGGCGGCACGGGCGTAACCCCAGGCCACGGCGTCGTGACGGGCGACGCCACCACGGCGCTGAACGGTAGCGCCGAGGATCGGGTAACGGGTGTTCTTCGAGCAGTCCAGGTACGGGATCTCGGCCGCGACCTGGGCAGTGTTGAGCAGTTCGCCATCGACGCCGTTGAGGCGGTTGGCGCTGACGCGGCGCTCGGAGTCACGAATGTCCTGCAGGGTGTGGCACAGGTTGTAGACGCCGCGCTGGGAGAACATCACGTTGTAGTTGATGTCCTGGGACAGGCCCTCCCACAGCTTCATGGCGTGCTCGTACAGCTGCGCCGACTCGTCCCACAGGTAGTTGGAACGCACGATGGTGGTGTTACGGGCGGTGTTGCCGCCGCCCAGGTAACCTTTCTCGACCACCGCGACATTGGTGATGCCGTGTTCCTTGGCCAGGTAGTAGGCCGTGGCCAGGCCATGGCCGCCACCGCCGACGATGACCACGTCGTAGACCTTTTTAGGGGTCGGCGTGCGCCACATGCGCTGCCAGTTCTCGTGGTGGCTGAGGGAGTGTTTGAAGAGGCCGAAGCCCGAGTAGCGTTGCATGGTCGTTTACTCCACTCAGCGGTAAACAGGGAAGTCGGCGCACAGGGCCGCAACGTTCTTCGCCACATCGGCTTCGACGTCAGCGTCACCGAGGTTGTCGAGGATGTCGCAGATCCAGCCGGCCAGGGCCACACACTGGGCGACCTTGAAGCCGCGGGTGGTGACAGCCGGGGTGCCGATGCGCAGGCCGGAAGTGACGAACGGCGACTGCGGGTCGTTCGGCACGGCGTTCTTGTTGACGGTGATGTGCGCGCGGCCCAGGGCAGCGTCGGCATCTTTGCCGGTCAGGCCCTGGCGGATCAGGCTGACCAGGAACAGGTGGTTGTCGGTACCGCCGGAGACCACGTCGTAGCCGCGGTCGATGAACACCTGGGCCATGGCCTGGGCGTTGTCGATGACCTGCTTCTGGTAGCTCTTGAACTCAGGCTCCTGAGCTTCCTTGAAGCACACAGCCTTGGCGGCGATGACGTGCATCAGCGGGCCGCCCTGGGCGCCGGGGAATACTGCGGCGTTGAGCTTTTTCTCGATCTCTTCGTTCGACTTGGCCAGGATCAGGCCGCCACGTGGGCCGCGCAGGGTCTTGTGGGTGGTGGTGGTCACCACGTCGGCGAACGGGATCGGGTTCGGGTACAGGCCAGCGGCAACCAGGCCGGCAACGTGGGCCATGTCGACGAACAGCAGCGCACCGACCTTGTCGGCGATGGCGCGAAAACGCGGGAAGTCGAGGGTCTTGGAATAGGCCGAGAAGCCGGCAACGATCATCTTCGGCTTGTGCTCGACGGCCAGGCGCTCGACTTCGTCGTAGTCGATCAGGCCAGTGTCGGTGTTGATGCCGTACTGCACGGCGTTGTAGAGCTTGCCCGAGGACGACACTTTGGCGCCGTGGGTCAGGTGGCCGCCGTGGGCCAGGCTCATGCCCAGGATGGTGTCACCGGCCTGCAGCAGAGCCAGGTACACGGCGCTGTTGGCCGAAGAGCCGGAGTGTGGCTGAACGTTGGCGTAGTCGGCGCCGAACAGCTGCTTGGCGCGCTCGATGGCCAGCGCCTCGACCTTGTCTACGTGCTCGCAGCCACCGTAGTAGCGCTTGCCCGGGTAGCCTTCGGCGTACTTGTTGGTCAGGCCGCTGCCTTGGGCCTGCATGACGCGCTTGCTGGTGTAGTTCTCCGAGGCGATCAGCTCGATGTGATCTTCCTGGCGCTGTTCTTCGGCATTCATCGCCGCCAGCAGTGCGTCGTCGTAACCCTGGATCTGGTCTTGCTTGCTGAACATCGTGGTTCTCCCGGCAGCGATCGTTTCTTGTCTGTAAGGCACTGTGGCCCTTTATGGCGATGGTATGACTGGCCGGGGTGGGTCAGATGCCTGCGCACGCCTTGCAATGGCGCGTTTACGACATTCACCCGTCGGTTGCGCAAATCCCTGTAGGAGCGGCCTTGCGTCGCGAACGGGTCGCGCAGCGGCCCCAAGCTTCAGCAGCGCTTGAGCAATGGCTGGGGTCGCGTCGCGACCCTTTCGCGACGCAAGGCCGCTCCTACATAGGCAACCGCTGAATCGATGGTTTAGAGTGCTGTTCTGCGTTGTTCACAGGACCGTGTCATGACAGATAAAAGCCAACAATTCGCCAGCGACAATTATTCCGGTATCTGCCCCGAAGCCTGGGCAGCGATGGAAAAGGCCAACATGGGCCACGACCGCGCCTACGGCGACGACCAGTGGACCGAGCGTGCCGCCCAGTACTTCCGCGAGCTGTTCGAAACCGACTGCGAAGTGTTTTTCGCCTTCAACGGCACCGCCGCCAATTCGCTGGCCCTGGCCTCGCTGTGCCAGAGCTACCACAGCGTGATCTGCTCCGAGACCGCCCACGTCGAGACCGACGAATGCGGCGCGCCGGAGTTTTTCTCCAACGGCTCCAAGCTGCTCACCGCGCCTAGCGTCAACGGCAAGCTGACGCCGCAATCGATCCGTGAAGTGGCGCTCAAGCGCCAGGACATCCACTACCCCAAGCCGCGTGTGGTGACCCTCACCCAGGCCACCGAAGTGGGCACCGTGTACCGCCCCGATGAGCTCAAGGCGATCAGCGCCACCTGCAAGGAGCTGGGCCTGAACCTGCACATGGACGGCGCGCGGTTCACCAATGCCTGCGCATTCCTAGGCTGCAGCCCGGCCGAGCTGACCTGGAAGGCGGGCGTGGATGTGCTGTGCTTTGGCGGCACCAAGAACGGCATGGCGGTGGGTGAAGCGATCCTGTTCTTCAACCGCGACCTGGCCGAAGACTTCGACTACCGCTGCAAGCAGGCCGGGCAACTGGCCTCGAAGATGCGCTTTTTGTCGGCGCCCTGGGTCGGGCTGCTGGAAGACGGCGCCTGGCTGCGCCATGGCAACCACGCCAACCATTGCGCGCAGTTGCTGGCGTCGTTGGTGAGTGACCTGCCGGGGGTGGAGCTGATGTTCCCGGTGGAGGCCAACGGGGTGTTCCTGCAGATGCCGGAGCCGGCGCTGGAAGCACTGCGTGGCAAGGGCTGGCGGTTCTACACCTTCATTGGCAGTGGCGGGGCGCGGTTCATGTGCTCATGGGATACCGAAGAGGCACGCGTGCGCGAGTTGGCGGCGGATATCCGCAACATCATCATCGCCTGACAGCTTGCCGGGAGGGCTTTGCCCTCCTTTCGCGACGCAAGGCCGCTCCAATCGTCTGTAGGAGCGGCCTTGTGTCGCGAATGGGCCGCAAAGCGGCCCCAGCGATCTAAAGTTTGAACCCGCCCATCTGCCGCGCAAGATCATCGGCCAGCCCACGCAACGCCTGGCACTCCTCGCGACACCCCTGCACTTCCGCCGCCGTTTCCCTGGCCAGGTCAGAAATCCCCTGCACCGTCCGGTTGATCTCCTCGGTCACCGCCGACTGCTCTTCCGTCGCCGTGGCCACCTGATGGTTCATGTCGCTGATGTGCTCGACCTGGTCGGTAATCGCCCCCAACGAGGCCCCGGTTCGCTGGCTCGACTCCACGCCACTGCCCGTCGCCTGCTGCCCCGCCTGCATCGACGTGACCGCCGAACCTGCCCCGTGCTTGAGGCGCTGGATCATCTGCTGGACTTCATCCGTCGACACCTGGGTACGGCGTGCCAGCGTCCGCACCTCATCTGCCACCACGGCAAAGCCACGCCCCATCTCCCCTGCCCGCGCCGCCTCGATGGCAGCGTTGAGCGCCAGCAGGTTGGTCTGCTCGGAAATGCTGCGGATCACCGCCAATACTTCATCGATAGAGGCGACTTCGTCGGCCAATTGCGCCACCGCATCCGCAGCCTTGCCGATGTCACCTGACATGCCCTCAATACCCTGGATCGACCGTCGCACCACTTCACGCGCCTGCAAGGCTTCGTCCCGCGCTGACTGCGAAGCCTGCGCAGCATCGCCGGCGTTGCGCGCAATGTCCTGCACGGTCAGCCCCATTTCGTGCACGGCGGTGGCAACCATTTCGGTCATTTCCTGCTGCCGTCCGGAACGTTCGGCCGTGTTGTCCACTACCTGAGTCACCTGTTCGACCGCCCGATGCAAGCGCTCGGTGGTGCGCAGCACCTCGCCGATCAGCCCGCGCTGGCTGTCGAGAAAACGGTTGAAGCCGCGTGCCAGATCGCCCAGTTCGTCCTGACGCGAATCGTCCAGGCGATGGCTGAGGTCACCGGCACCGCTGCCAATCTGCACCAATGCGGCGGTCACACGGCGAATAGGCCGCACCAGCCCCCGCGCCAGCAGCACCACCAGCAACAACGAGAGCAGCGCCACACCCCCACCGATCAACGTGGTAAGCCACAGCGCCTGACGCATCTGCGCATAGATCTCTGCCTCCGGCACCTCGGCAACCAAGGTCCAGTTCAGGTCGCGCAAGGGCAAGCCCAAGGCCAGATAGTCTTCGCCATCACGCTGGAACCGGCTGGTGCGCAAACCCGGCTCACCACTGATCACCGCCTTGGCGGCCTTTTCATCAAGCTGCTGCGCGAGCTGTCGCTTGCCGCTGAAGGCATTGTCCGGATGCACCTGGATCAAGCCATCGTTGCGTACCAGAAACACCTTGCCGTGCTCGCCAAAGCTGAAGTCGTGGATCAGTTTCGACAGCTCGGTCATGCGCAGGCCCATGCCGGCCACACCGACCAGCTTGCCGTCCTTTTCCACGCGGTAGTCGATGAACAGCGCCAGCTCGCCGGTAGCGCCGTCGATATCGATATTGATCAGGCGCTCGGCGCCACTGTCGATGTAGCCGTAAAACCACTTGTCTTTGGGGTTGTCGCGGCTGAGGGTGCGGTCCAGGCCATTCTCGTTGTAGTAGTGGCCGGTCTCGGTCGAGGCGAAGAGTGTGGTGAAGGCCTGGTTGCGCTGCTTGGCGGCCTGCAGGTATTCGACAAAGCGCGGCAGTTCGCCAGCGTCTTCACCATCTGCCAGCCAATCACGCAGCAGCGTGTTGCCGGCAATGTCGGCTGCGGCCACCAGCGGCTGGCCAAGCATTCGCTCGATATCGTTGCGGATGGCTTCGATGCTGGCCGGCAGCGCCGTGTCCACCAGGTAGCGATCGGTGAGGCGGTTGAGCGCCACGGTGAAAATGATCACAACCACCAGGATGCTCGCCAGCAGGGCCGCGCCCATGCTCGCGATCAACTGCCACTGGATACTTCGACGCCAGATACCCATGCCCCTTCCTCCCCAGGAATTTTTGTTTGGGGGAAAGTGTATACACTCAGGTATCCAGTTGTACCAGTGATCTGCAACAAGGATGAAGACGCTGTGGGGCAGGCAAGCCCGTCCCCACAGCGTTCAAGGTGGCTCTTACTGTTCGGCGATGGTCCGAACGATCGCGTCCACCGTGGCGTCGATCTGCGCCTGGGTACGCTCCAGGGTCTGCTGATGTTCCTTCTGCAGTTCAACCTGCTTGGAACACAGATTCAGGGCGGCCAGCACCAGCAGCTTGTCGCCGATCAGGGTCGGGTACGAACGTTTGGTTTCGGCAAGGGCGGTGTTGAGCATGCGTACCGCCTGCGCCAGGGTTTCTTCCTGGCCTTCGGGCGCCTTGATCGAATAGTCGTTGCCGAGGATCGACACGACATTGACCGGCTGCGCTTGCAGTCTCATGCGCCGACGACACCTGCACTGGCGCGCTCAACCAACGCCTGGATGCGCGCGGCGGTGGCGCCTTGCTTCTCTTCCTGCTCCATCAGCGACAGCTGCAGGGTTTCGTTCTCTTCCTTGGCCTGGGCCAGTTCCTGGCCAAGGGTGGTGTTGTGCTCGGTGAGTTGAGCGTTTTTCTGCATCAGGTCGCTGACCAGTTGCTCGAGTTGATTCAGGGAGGCTTCCAGCATGGGGTCTATCTCGGGTTGTTGCAAAGGGCGCACACGATAAAGAAAAGTGTGAGCCATCGCCATTAAATATCGGATTCTCAAGGTTTCTAACCCGCAGATTGACAGGGTATCGGGCCCCTTGTTCCGACCTGGGTCAACCGCTGGTCAGGTAAATGGATAGCTGGCTCACAACTTTCCCCGTTCACGCTCAAGACTGGCCGGTCACGACCGATAGCCAGGCAAGTCATATTTCGTCGCATGGAACGCGTCCACTTCTCTGTCTGGATTCCTCCTTCCATGTCCCTACGCAACATGAATATCGCCCCGCGCGCCTTGCTCGGGTTCGCCCTGATCGGCTTGCTCATGCTCGGCCTTGGTGTCTTCTCGCTCATGCAGATGGGCAACATCCGCCAGGCGGGCCTTGCCATCGAAAACATCAGCGTGCCCAGTATCAAGACCCTGGACGAACTGACCTCGCTCAACCTGCGCCTGCGCACCCTCTCCTACCGCTTGCTGCTCAACCGCGAGCCGGAAGTCCAGCGCGACACCTTCAACCTGCTGGACCAGCGCAACGCCGAGATCGACCGTGCTCGCCAGGCCTACCTGCCACTGATCAGCGCGGCTGACGAACAGGCCGCCTTCGACCAGTACACCGAACTGCTCAACCAGTACCGCCAACTGGAAGCACGCATGCGCAGCATGAGCCAGGCCAACCGCACCGACGAACTGCGTGGCCTGCTCAACCGCGACCTGTTGGCCAACTCCGAGCAGATCAACAAAGTCATGAACACCTTGGTGCGCATCAACACAGAACAGACGCGCGCAACCAACGAAACCGCTGCCAATCAGTATGCCGCGGCCTTCGCGTTGGTGATCGGCCTGCTGATTGCCGCAGCCGTGCTGACCTTCCTCTGCGCGTTGCTGCTAACCCGCAGCATCGTCAAGCCCATCGACGAAGCCCTCAAAGCCGCCGAGCAGATTGCCGACGGTGACCTGACCCATACCATCCGCGCCGAAGGCACCGATGAGGCCGCGCGCCTGCTGCGCGCGATGGCGCGCATGCAGGAAAAATTGCGCGACACCCTGCAGCTGATTGCTGGCTCCGCTACCCAGCTGGCGTCGGCCGCAGAAGAGCTGAACGCCGTTACCGACGAGAGCGCGCGTGGCCTGCAACAGCAGAACAACGAAATCGAGCAGGCCGCCACGGCGGTGACCGAAATGACCAGCGCCGTCGAGGAAGTGGCACGTAACGCGGTAAGCACCTCAGAAGCCTCCAGCGAAGCCAGCCGCTCGACCGGCGACGGCCGTGACCTGGTGCTGGAAACCGTGGGTGCCATCGAGCGGATGAGCGGTGATGTGCAGGCTACCGCCAAACTGATCACCCACCTGGCCGAACAGTCGCGCGACATCGGCAAGGTACTGGATGTCATCCGTGGCTTGGCCGACCAGACCAACCTGCTGGCGCTCAACGCCGCGATCGAGGCAGCCCGCGCGGGTGAAGCAGGCCGTGGCTTTGCCGTGGTGGCAGACGAGGTGCGCGCACTGGCCCACCGCACCCAGCAGTCGACCAGCGAAATCGAACGGATGATCGGCAGCATCCAAGGCGGCACCGAACAGGCGGTCGAATCGATGCGCACCAGCACCGAACGCGCCGAGTCGACGCTGAACATCGCCAAGGGTGCCGGCATGGCGCTGGACACCATTGCCGGGGCAGTGGCGCAGATCAATGAACGCAACCTGGTAATCGCCAGCGCGGCGGAAGAACAGGCCCAAGTGGCGCGCGAAGTGGACCGCAACCTGGTGAATATCAATGACCTGTCGGTGCAGAGCGCAACCGGGGCGCACCAGACCAGCGCAGCGAGTGCAGAGCTGTCGCGCCTGGCTGTGGATTTGAATGGGCTGGTGGCACGTTTTCGTACCTGAAATCGCCGGGGCCGCTTTGCGGCCCAATCGCCGGCAAGCCGGCTCCCACAAAGATCTGTGCCAGCTGTGCCATTGACAGCAGCGCTGCCGAACCTCCCACAAAGATCTGTGCCAGCTGTGCCATTGACAGCAGCGCTGCCGAACCTTGTGGGAGCCGGCTTGCCGGCGATTGGGCTGCAAGGCAGCCCCAGCAATTTCCGGATCAGTAATCGATCCGCACATCCCCTTTCGGTACGCTGCAGCACGACAGGATGTAGCCCTCGGCTTCGTCCTCTTCGGTGATACCGCCGTTGTGCTCCATCTCCACTTCCCCGCCCAGCTTGAGCACCTTGCACGTCCCGCAAATGCCCATGCCGCAGGCTTTTGGAATCATCAGGCCAACCTTGGCCGCCGCCGCATGCACGGTCTCGCCCGGGGCAACCCGGATGCTCTTCTCGCTGCCGATGAACTCCACCAGGTTGAGCTCGGACACGTCCACTTCCGGCGCATCGGCCGCCTGCTCGGCATGCTCCACAGCATCGGCCTTGGCCTCTGCCGGCGTCGCGCCGAACGACTCCTCGTGGTAGTTCTTCATGTCAAAGCCGACAGCCTCGAGCATGCGCTTGACCGCGGTCATGTATGGCGTCGGGCCGCAGCAGAACACCGTGCGCTCCATGTAGTCAGGCGCGATCAACTCCATCAGCCGCTGGTTCAGATAGCCGCGATAACCCGCCCAAGGCTCACCCAGGCCGTGCTTCTCGCAAATGATGTGCAGGCTGAAGTTGGGGATGCGTGACGCCATCTGCTCCAGTTCGCGGTGGTAGATGATGTCTTTGGGCGAGCGGGCGCTGTGCACGAAGACCATGTCGACATTGGCGTTGGTGTCGTAGAACCAGCGCGCCATGGACATCACCGGCGTGATACCGACACCGCCGGAGAGGTACAGCACCTTGCCCGCCGGGAAGTCGATGGCGTTGAACAGACCCACCGGGCCATGCACCGGCACTTCAAAGCCCTCGTGCATGGTGTCGTGCAGGTAGTTGGACACATGCCCGCCTGGCACCCGCTTGACCGTGATCGAGAAGCTGTAGGGCACCGACGGCGAACTGGAGATGGTATAGGAACGCATCACCGGCTTGCCTTCGATCTCCAGCTCCAGGGTGACGAACTGCCCAGGCTTGAAGAAGAACATGATCGGCTGGTCGGCCATGAAGCAGAAGGTGCGCACGTCCCAGGTCTCCTGGATGACCTTGACGCAGCGCACGATGTGGCGGCCATTGGCCCAGGTCTGGGTGGTGACCGGATTGAGGAAAGTATCGGACATGTTCATCTCCAGCGGCCGACAATTGGCCCTTTTCATGGCTGCGATAATGCGCAAGCTGAAGGCGCCGCACATTCCTGCCTGCGACATCGGCGTGCTTATCGCGACCAGCCCCGTGCTACAAGGGCTGGGACGTCGTAATTCAAATCGGCCATGTCGCCCATGGATACGGTTCGCGGCGTCTTCGGACGCACACTCCACGGCAAAAGAACCTGCTGTTTTTTGACAGATGCTCTTGCGGCACCACAACAACGATTAGCCACCTTTTGCCGGCCGCATACGGCCCCGAGGATTACACGATGGACGTCACCGCAACCCTGAGCCTGGGCGATCCACTGGAACCTGCACGCAAGGCCACCGCCGAGATGCTGCAGACCCGCGAGCGCACCTACTCGCTGCCCCAGCCGTTCTACACCGACGAGCGTCTGTTCCAGATCGACATGCAGGAGATCTTCCACAAGGAATGGCTGATTGCCGGCATGACGTGCGAAATCCCGGCCAAGGGCAACTACATCACCCTGCAGATCGGCAAGAACCCGATCATCGTGGTGCGCGGTAGCGAAGGTAAGGTGCATGCCTTCCACAACGTCTGCCGCCATCGCGGCTCGCGCCTGTGCGTCAGCGAGAAAGGCAAAGTGGCGAAGCTGGTCTGCCATTACCACCAGTGGACGTATGAACTGGACGGCCGCCTGCTGTTCGCAGGTACTGAAATGGGCGCCGACTTCGACATGAAGGAATACGGCCTGAAACCTGTGAACGTAAAGGTCGCCGGTGGCTACATCTTCATCAGCCTGGCGGAAAACCCACCTGCTATCGACGAGTTCCTGGCCACCCTGGACCACTACATGGAACCGTATGACATGGAGAACACCAAGGTGGCAGTGCAAACCACCTTGATGGAAAAGGCCAACTGGAAGCTGGTGCTGGAAAACAACCGCGAGTGCTACCACTGCTCCGGCTCACACCCGGAGCTGCTGCAAACCCTGCTGGAGTGGGACGACACCAACGACCCGCGCGCCAGCCAGGAATTCAAGGACCACGTGGCCGCCTCCGCCGCCGCCTGGGAAGCCGAGAAGATCCCGTACCTGCACAAGAGCCATGGCCTGCGTAACCGCATCGTGCGCATGCCGCTGCTAAAGGGCACCGTATCGATGACCATGGACGGCAAGCAGGCCTGCCAGAAGCTGATGGGCCGTATCAAGAACCCGGACCTGGGCTCGATGCGCATCCTGCACCTGCCGCACTCGTGGAACCACTGCATGGGCGACCACATGATCGTCTTCACCGTGTGGCCGATCAGCGCCCAGGAGACCATGGTCACCACCAAGTGGCTGGTGCACAAGGATGCCGTCGAAGGTGTCGATTACGACCCTGAACGTATGCGCAAGGTGTGGGATGCCACCAATGACCAGGACCGCCGTTTGGCGGAAGAGAACCAGCGGGGCATCAACTCCACGGCTTACCAGCCAGGGCCGTACTCGAAGACTTATGAGTTTGGTGTGGTGAACTTCATCGATTGGTACAGCCAGCGCGTGCTGGAAAACCTTGGTGCAGAGCCGGCTGCGTACCTCAAGGAAGTGCAGGCTCAGTAAGTAGCCGTTCACCTTCGGCCAGTGGCGCCCGCCACTGGCTCAAGCTCGCTCCAAGATTGCCTTATGACGTTTACAGCCGCGCTGTTCCGCCTAACGGCCGAAGGCATCGGGCTTGCTGAACCTGCCCGGTTGGTGCCGTACCACCGAGCGGTAATGGGATATCGCTCCCACGACCTGGCCTGGGCCAACGACCACACCTCTTTGACCGATGTGCCCAGCGATATGACGGTCAGGGTCGCCAACGCCCATGTCTGCCAGTCTTCTCCTGGCTCCACGGTTCGGCTGATGCCCAGGGTAATGCCTGCAACGGCACTGACACCACTTATCCCTGTGAGCGCCCAATCGACCGATGACGGCGGTGATGTATGACTTTCCACGGTGCCATAGGTCATAACGCCACCACGGCTGGCAGGATAGGATCCCGTTGCTTGATGCATATGGCGGGTTCGCCACATCGATCGCAGCCGTAGACCACTGGTGAACGCACCCGCAAGGTTGGAAAGGATGCTCAGGATGGGAAACAGATAGTCTGCGGCCTCCTGCCCCGTCGGATCGCGATGGTTGATCGGGTCCCCAAGGCAATAAGCGTAAGCATTTAGCCCACCCCGAGCGAATGGGCTGAGTCGGTCAGGCGAACCAAAGCGCATCAGTGCCGGGCTAAAGGCACGGTGCCCGTTACCCAGCAAGTAGCAGCCACTGGCGTGATCAAGGTGGGCGTCTGAAAACCCCAACCAAGCGCCATCATCCGGCCTGAACCCGCCATAGGGGGTATAGCGTCGATACAGGGTATGCCCGCTGCGCAGCACGGTGCGCTGGAGATCAGTTGCCAGCAGTGTGGTCGTGCCCATGGCAACGCTCCAGACCATTTGTGCCCTAACGTTAACAAGGGCTGTATGGAACGTTAACTGGCAGAAATGACAGTTACAGCTGGACCGGAGCGAAGCTCAGCCTCGTCAGATCATTTTTTGATCAAAACCCTGCAAGCCTTTGAAAGCAATGGCTGTAGCACTTACCAAACAACTTGCCCACAGGTTGACTAACAGACATTGTGGGCAAGTCATAGGGATATTGATAACTGCTGTGGATAACAGAGCAAAACCTTAGGGGCCGTGGTGTTTAGACCCAGGTTTGCAGTAATTGGCGATTATTTGATCATATCCTTCAAGACGGCGTCCTTGCTGGCTTGCAGCGTTTGACAAACACTTTATCCACACCTTGGCGAACAGATTCCGTGGGTAACCTCAGCGCAATACGCCCTCCTCCACCAGCAACTTGAGAATCGCCTCGGCGCCTTCTTGTGGAGAAACGTCTTTCAAGACCTTACCGCCACCACCACTGGCCTTGGCCGTCGCGGCCTTCATCCGGTCGGCGCCGCTTTTGGCCTTGATCACCTTCAGGCGCTTGGGCCTTGGGCGGGCTGGTTGCAACTGCGCTTCGCCCAGCAGTTCATCCTCGACGATAGCGACATTGCGCGCCGCCAACACACCGCGCCGGGCCGGACCGAACGCGCTCTGCCGCGGTTTGGCCGCCGCGTTATCCACAGTTGCCAGCAACGGAAGACGTACCTTCAGCCTGCGCCGCTGCCCACGGGGCAGCGCCTGCAGGACCTGAGCGGTGCCGTTGTCGATCGATTCCACTTCGGCCAGGCCGACTATCAGCGGCCAACCCAGTTTCTCGGCCAGCAGGAACGGCAACATGCCCGAACCCTCGCCGGTTTCAGCCTGGCTACCCGTTAGCACAAGCTGCGCACCGGCATCACGCAGGTAATCCCCAAGCACGCCCAGCACATCGGCTCCTGCGGGCTGCTCTAGCACATCGAGGTGGTCCAGGCCCATGCCCAGGTAAGCACGCAATGCCTCTTCATGCGGGTCGCCAGCATGCACCACCTGCAAGTTATCCCCAGCCAGCTGCAAGCCCAGCTCCACCGCACGGGCATCCTGCTCGGCGCGGCGGGCGCGGCCGGAGCTCGGGTGGGCACCGACGGAAACCAGGCTGATGACTTTAGTACTCATGCTCATGCCCCTATGCTGCGTCGCGCTGGCCGCCGCTGCGGAAGTTGTCCACAGCCTCGATCAAAGCCTTCAGAATCGCCGAGCTGTCGCCAATCACCGACAGGTCGGCCCGTTTGATCATGTCGCAGCCTGGGTCCATGTTGATCGCCACCACTTTGTCGCAGGCACCGATGCCTTGCAGGTGCTGGATCGCACCAGAGATACCCACAGCCACATAGACCCGTGCGGTAACCCAGGTGCCGGTTGCGCCCACCTGGCGGTTACGCGGCATGAAGCCATCGTCCACCGCCACCCGCGAAGCACCCTCGGTTGCCCCCAGGGCAGCAGTCGCCTGGTGGTAGAGGTCCCAATCCTTGACGCCGTTGCCCCCCGAGACGATGAATTCGGCCTCGGCCATGGCGATGGTCGCCGGGTCGACGGCCACCGAACCAAGGTCCTCGATGCGTGGCAGGCTGCGCACCACGCCTGTGGACAACTCCACCGGCAATGCTTCGTGCCGGGTTTCGCTGACCGGTTCGGCGCATTCGGCGGCGCCCAGGATCAGGCGCGGCACCGCGCGTTGCAGGTCCTGCTGACCCGCACCAGCACGGCCGATGCACTGGCCGTCCTTGACCTGCCAGACGCGCGTTGCCGGGCGTTCGCCCAAGGCCGCAGCCCAGCGCCGGCCCAGTTCGCCACCGCCGGTGCGGCTATCGGGCAACAACCAATGGCGTGGCGTGAACTGGTTATCCACAGCGCGCAGGCCCTGCACCCGTTGCTCCGGTGCATAACCTTCGAACTGTTCGCCGTCGATGACCAGCAAGCGGTCGACACCCGCTGTGGAAAACTTGCTTTCCTTGTGCTCACCAAACACCACGGCCAATACCGCGCCGTCACTGCCGGCCAGGCTGTGGGCGAGGCCGAGCAGGTCACGGTCATGGCTGCTGAGGCGGCCGCCCACCATGTCGGGCACCACGGCGATGTAGAACGCAGGCGCTGGCACCTGATGCAGCGGCAATTGCACTTCGGCCGCCGCGCTACGCCGCCCGCCGCCAGCGGTGCCCTGTTGAGCACCGCTACGGTCGATGCGCTTGAGGCCATTGGGGCCGATGAAACCGGCGGCAATGGCATGCGGGTTCTTGCGCATCAGGCCATTGGGCCCCAGCCAGCGGGTTTGTTGCGTCTGCAGCGCCGCATGCAGCGGATGCAGGCGGTTACGGGCGATCCACTCGGCGCGTGGGTCGCGGCGGATGATGTCGCTCATCAGTGCACCTCCGCAGGTTCACGTTCTACCGTTGGCGACTTTGGGGCCGCGGGCGTTTCCTCTTCGATCAGCACATCGGCTACCAACTCGGCGAGGTCCTTGATCTGTGGGCGCGGTTCGACCACCCCTTCGAGCATCGCAGTGCACTGCGGGCATCCCACCGCCACCAGCTCGGCCTGGGTCTGGCGAATGTCATCCATGCGCATGTCGGGGATACGTTGCTTGCCCGGGATGTCGGTGATCGGCGCACCTCCGCCACCGCCGCAGCAGCGGGAACGGAACCCCGAGCGCTGCATTTCGCGCACTTCGATACCCAGCGCCTTCAACACTTGCCGCGGGGCCTCGTATTCGCCGTTGTAGCGGCCCAGGTAGCACGGGTCGTGATAGGTGACGCTGCCGCCCTTGTGCTGCCCGAGGTTGAGCTTGCTGGCTGCGATCAGTTCGGCGATGTAGGTGCTGTGGTGCTGCACCTGGTAGTCGCCGCCCAACGCGCCGTATTCGTTCTTCAGCACATGGAAGCTGTGCGGGTCGCAAGTGACGATGCGCTGGAACTTGTACTTGGCCAGGGTCTGGATATTGCGTTTGGCCAACTGCTGGAAGGTTGCTTCGTCACCCAGGCGGCGCGCCACATCGCCGCTGTCACGCTCTTCCAGGCCGAGCACGGCGAAGTCCACGCCCGAGGCCTTGAGTACTTTGACGAACGACCGCAGGGTGCGCTGGTTGCGCATGTCGAACGCGCCGTCACCGACCCAGAACAGCACTTCGGTGGTTTTCACTTCAGACAGCAGGTTCAGGTTAAGGTCAGCGGCCCAGTTCATCCGCCCGCCTGGGGCAAAGCCGCCCGGGTTGTCGGTCGCGATCAGGTTATCCAGCACCTCGGCGCCCTTGTTCGGGGTCGCGCCCTTTTCCAAGGTGAGGTGGCGGCGCATGTCGACGATGGCATCGACGTGCTCGATCATCATCGGGCATTCCTCGACGCAGGCACGGCAGGTGGTGCACGACCACAATGTTTCGGCGTCGACCAGGCCGTTGACGATCGGTTGGTGTGGATTACCGCCGTGTTCACCGATCGGCTTGCCAGGGTACGGGCTACCGGCGAACTTGGCATCGGTGCCACCGGCCAGGCCGATGACCATGTCCTGAATGAGTTTTTTCGGGTTCAGCGGCTGGCCCGCAGCGAACGCAGGGCACACCGCCTCACATTTGCCGCACTGCACGCAGGCGTCGAAGCCCAACAGCTGGTTCCAGGTGAAGTCCACCGGCTTTTCCACGCCCAGCGGGGCGTTCGGGTCTTCCAGGTCCAGCGGCTTCAGGCCGGTTGAACGGCCACCGCCGAAGCGTTCGGCGCGGCGGTGCCAGGCCAGGTGCAGGGCCCCGGCGAAGGCGTGTTTCATCGGGCCGCCCCAGGTCATGCCGAAGAACAGCTCCGACACGCCCCACAGCACGCCCAGGGCAAGTACCGCGACCATCACCCAACCGCCGGTGTTGGCGGGCAAGATGCCGGCCACCGGCAAGGTGGCGATGAAGAAGCTTGCGGCGAACACCAGCAGGCTTTTCGGCAGGCGCATCCATGGGCCTTTGGACAGGCGCGATGGCGGGTTGAGCCGGCGCTTGAAGACGAAGATGGCACCGGTGAACATGATTACAGTCGCCACCAGCAAGGCGTAGCCAAGGATCTTGCTCTGCAGGCCGAAGCCGTGCACCAGGATTGCCAGCACCGCCGACAGTACAAAGCCGCCCGCAGTGGCCACGTGGGTCTTGGACATGTACTTGTCGCGCTCGACCACGTGGTGCAGGTCCACCAGGTAGCGCCGCGGCATGGCCAGCAAGCCGCCGATCAGGTCGACCTTGGAGGCTCGGCCACGCCGCCACATGCGCACCCGGCGCAGGGCGCCGAGCACCGCCAGGCCAAGGGCAGCGAACAGCAGGATGGGTAACAGGGTGTTCAACATGGGGGGCTCCCACAACAGCTGGATTCTTGCGCTGCCCCGAAGGCCAGCGCGGACCCCATGTAGGAGCGGCCTTGTGTCGCGAAAGGGTCGCGAAGCGGCCCCAAAATCTATAGTGCTGTGAAGATCTTGGGGCCGCTTCGCGACCCTTTCGCGACACAAGGCCGCTCCTACACGGGGGGCCGGTCCCGCCCCTAGAGAGGCGGTGCGATCAGAAGTCCTTGCACAGGCGCAAGGCGTCGTAGATCGCCGCATGTACGTTGCGCTGGGCCACGCAGTCGCCGATGCGGTACAGCAGGTAGCCTTCGCCCGGCTGGCTGAGGATCGGCTGTGGCTTGATGGCGAACAGCGCCTCCACGTCGATCTGGCCCTTGTTGCGCGAGCCTTCCTTGAGCGCGTAGTACAGCGCTTCGTCAGGGCGCACACCGTTCTCGACCACCACCTGGTCGACCACGCGCTCTTCCTTGGCGCCGGTGTATTCGTTCTCCAGCACCGCCACCAGCTTCTCGCCTTCGCGGTAGACCTTTTCCAGCATCATGTCGCCGGTCATGATCACTTCTTTGGGGTACATGCTGCGGTAATAGGTCGGGAAGCTGGTACCGCCCATGGCAACGCCCGGCTTGATGTCGTCGGTGACGATTTCGACCTGGCTGCCCTTGTCGGCGATGAAGTCGGCTACCGACATGCCGGTGAATTCGCAGATGGTGTCGTACACCAGCACGTTCTTGCCCGGCGCGACCTTGCCGTCGAGCACGTCCCAGCTGCTGACCACCAAGCCTTCGGCAGCGCCCCAGTGCTCGTTCTGTTCCAGGAACGAGTGCCCGCCTACTGCCAGCACGATGACGTCCGGGCGCAGGTCTTCAATGGTCGCCACGTCAGCGGCAGTACCCAGGCGCAGGTCGACCTTCAGGCGTGCCAGCTCCAGCTGGTACCAGCGGGTGATACCGGCAATCTGGTCACGCTGCGGCGCCTTGGCGGCGATGGTGATCTGCCCGCCGATCTGGTCCTTCTTCTCGAACAGGGTCACGTCGTGGCCGCGTTCGGCAGCAACGCGCGCCGCTTCCATGCCGGCAGGGCCAGCACCGACCACCACCACCTTGCGCTTGACGCCGGTGGTCTTCTCGATGATGTGCGGCACGCCCATGTATTCACGGGAGGTCGCGGCGTTCTGGATGCACAGCACATCAATGCCCTGGTACTGGCGGTCGATGCAATAGTTGGCACCAACACACTGCTTGATCTGGTCGATCTGGCCCATCTTGATCTTGGCGATCAGGTGCGGGTCGGCGATGTGCGCACGGGTCATGCCGACCATGTCCACGTAGCCGCCTTCGAGGATACGCGTGGCCTGGTTCGGGTCTTTGATGTTCTGCGCGTGCAGCACCGGGACCTTGACCACTTCCTTGATGCCGGCTGCCAGGTGCAGGAACGGCTCTGGCGGGTAGCTCATGTTGGGAATGACGTTGGCCAGGGTGTTGTGGGTATCGCAACCCGAGCCGACCACGCCGATGAAGTCGATCATGCCGGTAGCATCGTAGTAGGCGGCGATCTGCTTCATGTCCTCGTGGCTGAGGCCATCGGGGTGGAACTCGTCACCACAGATACGCATGCCCACGCAGAAGTCGTCGCCGACTTCGGCGCGCACCGCCTTGAGCACTTCCATGCCGAACTTCATGCGGCCTTCGAAGGTGCCGCCCCACTCGTCAGTACGTTTGTTGACCCGCGGGCTCCAGAACTGGTCGATCATGTGCTGGTGCACAGCCGAAAGCTCGACGCCGTCCAGGCCGCCCTCTTTTGCGCGCCGCGCAGCCTGCGCGTAATTGCCGATCACCCGCCAGATCTCCTCCACCTCGATGGTCTTGCAGGTGGCGCGGTGCACGGGCTCACGGATGCCGGAAGGCGACATCAGGGTCGGCCAGTTGAAACCATCCCAGCGCGAGCGGCGGCCCATGTGAGTAATCTGGATCATGATCTTGGCGCCATGCTTGTGCATGGCGTCGGCCAGGTTCTGGAAGTGCGGGATGATGCGGTCGGTCGACAGGTTGACCGACGACCACCATTCCTGCGGGCTGTCGATGGCCACCACGGACGAGCCGCCGCAGATCGCCAGGCCGATGCCACCCTTGGCCTTCTCTTCGTAGTACTTCACATAGCGGTCGGTGGTCATGCCGCCGTCAGTGGCGTAGACCTCGGCGTGCGCGGTGCTGAGCACGCGGTTGCGGATGGTCAGTTTGCCGATCTGGATCGGCTGGAACATTGCTTCGAATGCCATGACGCTATCTCCGGCTTACAACGGCTTTGTAACGAACAGGCCATCTTCGTGGCCTTCTTCCGACCCGCCATAGACCTGCTCGGCCACGGTGCGGATCGAGCTGCCACGGGCAGCGAGAATCTGGTCCATTGCGCCGGCGAACCAGCCGGTGAACATGTAGTCGACCTTGCGGCCGCACTTGCCATACACGTACACGAACGCCGAGTGCTTGAGCTTGACGCTGCAGGTGCCTTTGTCCAGGTCGATGTCCTGGATCTCGAACAGGCCCCAGCCACGCTGGGACAGGCGCTTCATGTAGTGCTCGAACACCGCCACGCCTTCCAGGCCATGGCACTCGGCTTCCTTCTCGCACCAGTGCCAGGCCGACTTGTAGCCTGCCTTGTAGAGGATCTCGGCATAGGCGTCGGCGCCCAGCACTTCCTCGATGCCCATGTGGTTGTTGACGAAGAAATGACGCGGCACATACAGCATCGGCAAGGCGTCGCTGGTCCAGACACCGGTTTCGCTGTCGACTTCGATTGGCAATTGCGGGGCGATCTTGGCCATGGAAACTCAACTCCATAAAAATTTGTTTTTGGCTGCCCCGACGTTGCTGGCCGGGGCCTTAAGGCTTGGAGAGCGGCTTACTCGCCCCAGACGTCCTTGAGAACGTTTACCCAGTTCTCGCCCATGATCTTGCGCACCACACGCTCGGAATGGCCGCGCTTGAGCAAGGTCTCGGTGAGGTTGGGGAACTCGCCGACGGTGCGGATGCCCAGCGGGTTGATGATCTTGCCGAAATTGGTGAGGCGACGGGCGTAACCCTTGTCGTGGGTCAGGTACTCGAAGAAATCCTGGCCGTGGCCCTGGGTGAAGTCGGTGCCGATGCCGATGGCGTCTTCACCGACGATGTTCATGGTGTACTCGATGGCTTCGGCGTAGTCGTCGATGGTGGAGTCGATGCCCTTGGCCAGGAACGGCGCGAACATGGTCACGCCGACGAAGCCGCCATGGTCGGCGATGAACTTCAGCTCTTCATCCGACTTGTTGCGCGGGTGTTCTTTGAGGCCCGAGGGCAGGCAGTGGGAGTAGCAGACCGGTTTTTTCGACTCCAGGATGACCTCTTCGGAGGTCTTGGAGCCAACGTGGGACAGGTCGCACATGATGCCCACGCGGTTCATCTCGGCGACGATCTCGCGGCCGAAACCGGACAGCCCGCCATCACGCTCGTAGCAGCCTGTACCGACCAGGTTCTGGGTGTTGTAGCACATCTGCACGATGCCCACACCCAGCTGCTTGAACACATCCACGTAGGCAATCTGGTCTTCGAAGGCGTGGGCGTTCTGGAAGCCGAAGAGGATACCGGTCTTGCCCAGTTCCTTGGCCTTGCGGATGTCGGCGGTGGTACGCACTGGCATCACCAGGTCGCTGTTGTCGCGGATCAGCTTCTGGCTGGCAGCGATGTTGTCGACGGTGGCCTTGAAGCCTTCCCAGACCGACACCGTGCAGTTGGCTGCGGTCAGCCCGCCTTTGCGCATGTCCTCGAACAGTTCGCGGTTCCACTTGGCGATGATCAAACCGTCGATAACGATGCTGTCGGCGTGAAGCTCGGCTGGGCTCATCAGGCTGTCCCCTTTTATTGAGTGGGTTCGTGCCGAACATTGTGCCGGCGCTTTGGGGCCAGCATATGCCTGTGCCCAAGGGCGCCCCGATGCAAAAACGACAGGGGGTTTGCCGAAAGCGTCAATGCGCGACATGACCGCGTCTGGCATGCCGTTCGGGGATGCGAGACAGTCTCGATAACGACCCTTTGCCGCCCTTAAATGAACATTTGGTCAGGGACCTATCGCGCGGGCTCTGGCTGAGCGAGAATCCCAGCGATTCGACAGCCTGTTGAGGAGAAAACGGATGAAATCAATGGCATGGCTGGTGCTGCTGGCCGTCGTGAGCGGGGCCCAGGCCGGTGAGGAAGAAAGCACGCCTTGCGACAATGTCGAGAACGACCAGCAGACGTTCGAGTGTGCGGCATTCAACAAGCAGACCGCCGAGCGTGAGCTGAAGTCGACCTACGACGACCTGCTTCAACGCATGCGCGAGCAGTATGACGACGAAGCTGGCCTGCAGTCGCGGATCGAATCCGCCGAAAAGCTCTGGAGCCAACTGCGCGATGCCGACTGCAAAGTCGAAACCCATGCCGAACAGCCAGGCAGCAAGGCCTACCAGACGGCATGGAACAGCTGCGTCGCCCAACGCAGCGATGAGCGATCGGAGTATTTGCGCAGCCTGGGCTCGCAGAACAGTGATGAGCCGGCACCGGAAGATTGATCCAGGCAGTGATTGAAAGATCTTCTCCAGAGGAACAACCTGCTGCTGATAGTCACTGCGCCATTTCTCGATAGTGCGCCAAGGCCACGTGCTTGCAACGTGCGCCTTGGAATCCTCAACTATCAAGGAACACCGAAATGGCTGACATCAAAGTTGAAATGGAAAAAATCCGCAAAGAAGGCCAAGAGCGCGTAGCCGCTACCGGCCAGACGATCTGCGTATTCGCTGAAAATGTGCCTGCGGGCATTGCCGAAGACATCCTGGCAGGTATGCGGTTGATGACCGAACTGGCCAACAAGAAGTTCGACAAGGAAACCCAGCAGCGCGAGTGGTACAACTTCTACAACGATGGCCTGATCAAGTTCGGCTGGACCATGACGGGTGCGGCACATGCCGAAGATGCGATTGATGAAGACAACCTGACCTTGGCAGAGCTGATGACCAAATCCATCACCATCAGCGTGGCTCGCGACCCTCGTCGCATGGCCTGTGCCAAGCGTGTTCTGCAAATCGTCGTGCAGAAGCCGGAAGTCAAGGCCCACCTGGAAAAGCACAGCCATAGCGAATCCGGCAAATCGAGCAACTTCGTAGTGGCCCAATGCGAAATGACGCCACAAGGTTTGCCTGTGATGCACATGACCAGCTTCCAGGCCAGCTACGACTCGAAAATCGAGCGTGAAGGCGCCCTGACCCGCAAAATCGACAAGACGTCGACCCGCGTCTATCGCGCGTCGCAACAGGGTACGTTCAGCGTTCGTCACTTCGATGCTGCGCGTGATCTTGTGAATGAAAAGATCAAAGGCGACATCGCCGCCTTCCTCGCTATCTAAATAGCGAGGCCGGGTATCAGGATTTCCGGGTACCCGGTTCCCATCATGTGCATTCATCAAGGAGCGATGCCGCATGAGCGATGCAAGCCTGGACACCCGAATATTCGAAGAGCGGCTGAACATCAAGCCCGCGCCATGGCTGACACTGGAAACATGGGAAGACTTGCAGCTGTGTCTTCGTTATTCACAGGCCGTGGCCAATGAAAAGTACTCGATGGAGACCCAGCCTGAGCAATGGTTCACGGTCGTTATCGCCACCTTGCAATCGTTGAAGTTCACGTTGTTCGAACATACGCATCAAGCCATTTCATACGAGCCGCACCTGCACGCATTGAGCGATGTGTACAGTGGCTATATACCCCCGCTACGCGAAAAAGGGCCTTGGTTCAAGAGCGTTGAAGAAAACGTCAAAGCCGCAATGCAATCTGCGGGAATGCACACCTTTAACGTAATGAACGCTTCTTCACATCTGAGCATTGAAATGGATCATGAAGGGGACGAAATTCCCGTTGCCATCCTGTTCTATGTCTACTGCAAGACCGACCCTGTCGAACCCACCCAGAAGTTGAACCTGATATTTGACCATCTGGGCGCACGCTTCAACATGGGCGAATTCGCGTCATTGCGCAAAGACCTGCAGGCCAGAAACCGCGAAAAGCTGTTAGCCGTTCTCAAACGCAAACTGGAATGAAGCTATTTTGAACGCGCAGGTTGGCGCTCCTCCCGTGGGCACTTTCCAAACCTCAGCTTGTAGCGCCGCGTGAAATACGATGGCAGTTCAAAGCCGCACGCAAGGCTGACCTCGGTCACCGACATGTCAGTTTGGGTCAACAGCTGACGCGCCTTGTCCAGCCGTAGAGCAAGGTAAAAACTACTGGGTGTTTCATTTAGGTACATACGAAACAAGCGCTCCAGTTGGCGCCGTGTCACTTTGATCGCAGCGGCCAGGTCCAGCGTGCTCAGGGGTGGCTCGGTATGTTTTTCCATTTCGCCAATGGCATGGACCAACTTCTTGTTGCTGATACCGTAACGCGCACCGATCTGCATGCGCTGGTGGTCCTGACGCTGACGAATACGACCCAGCACGAACTGCTCGGACACCTTTACCGCCAGGTCGCTGCCGTGAGACTGGGCAATCAGGTGCAGCATCAAATCGATCGAAGCGGTGCCGCCAGCACAGGTGATGCGGCTGCGGTCAATCTCGAACAGCTCCTGCGTCGCCTGAAGGCCCGGGTAGCGCTCCTTGAACGCCTCGAGCGCTTCCCAGTGCAATGTCGCCCGGTAGCCGTCCAGCAAGCCCGCCTCGGCAAGTACCATCGCCCCCGTATCGATGCCCCCCAGCATGACCGCGTCATGGTGCAGCCGACGCAGCGCATGCAGCAGCTTCGGCGCGACATTGGCCAATGGCTCGAAGCCCGCTACCACGAGCAGGATATTGGCGGGCTCACCCTCCCCCAGCGCGGCATCGGCATTGACCGACATGCCGTTGCTCGCCAGCACCGCCTCGCCGTCCAGGCTGAGCACCTGCCACCGGTACAACGGCCCGCCAAAACGATTGGCCACCCGCAATGGTTCCAGCGCCGAAATGAACCCCATGGCGGAAAAACCCGACACCAACAGAAAGGCAATCGTCTCCATCATCCCCTACTCCACAGAAACTGGTCGCCCAGGTGCTAATTCCTGTCGCCAGCGTGCGCTTGGCCAAGGTGCGGCCAGCGTAGCGTATTCACACGGTCCGCAGAGGCCGCCCTCAATAACAATATGCACTGCCGATGGAGAGCCACCATGCACAGCTTGATCCGCCGCAGCCTGTTGTCCCTTGCCCTGAGCAGCATCGTTGCCACACCGCTTTTCGCCGCCGAACCCGCGGCCTGCAAGAACGTACGCCTTGGCGTGGTCAACTGGACCGACGTCATCGCCACCAGCGCCATGGCGCAAGTGTTGCTCGACGGCCTGGGTTACCAGACCAAACAGACCAGCGCCTCGCAGCAGATCATCTTTGCCGGCATCCGCGACAAGCGCCTGGACATGTTCCTGGGTTACTGGAACCCGATCATGACCCAGACCATCACGCCGTTCATCGATGCCCAGCAGGTCAAGGTGCTCGACGCACCCAGCCTGGAAGATGCCCGGGCCACCTTGGCCGTACCCAAGTACCTGGCCGACAAAGGCCTGAAGAGCTTCGCAGATATCCACAAGTTCGAGAAAGAGCTGGGCGGCAAGATCTACGGCATCGAGCCCGGGTCCGGCGCCAACACCCAGATCAAGGCGATGATCGCCAAGAACCAGTTCGGCCTGGGCAAGTTCCAGCTGGTCGAGTCCAGCGAGGCCGGCATGCTCGCCGCAGTCGACCGCGCTGTGCGCCGCAAGCAGGCCGTGGTGTTCTTCGGCTGGGCGCCGCACCCGATGAACGTGAACATCGACATGGTCTACCTGGGTGACAGCCAGGATGCCCTGGGCCCTGACGAAGGCCGCGCCACGGTGTGGACCGTCACCGCACCGGACTACGCCCAACGCTGCCCCAACGCCCATCGCCTGCTGGCCAACCTGAAATTCAGCGCCGAAGACGAGAGCCGCATGATGCAGCCGCTGCTCGACCACAAGGACGCGCTGGAGTCGGCCCGCCAGTGGCTCAAGGACCACCCCGAGGACAAGGCGCGCTGGCTTGAAGGGGTAACCACCTTCGATGGCAAGCCTGCGGCGGACAACCTCAAGCTCACCGCCAACTGACAGGGCCTCATCGCCTGTAGGAGCGGCCTTGCGTCGCGAAAGGGCCGCAACGCGGCCCCAGGATCTGTGCGCGCTGCACAAACCCAAGGGCCGCTATGCGCCCCCTTCGCGACACAAGGCCGCTCCTACGCCGATTGGGCCACCACAACCCTGACAAGGAACCACCATGAACCACGACGTCATCATCACCTGCGCCCTCACCGGCGCCGGCGACACGGTCGCCAAGAGCCACCTGGTCCCGGTCACCCCCAAGCAGATCGCCGAGTCCGCCGTAGAGGCCGCCAAAGCCGGCGCCACCGTGGTCCACTGCCACGTCCGCGACCCGCAAACCGGCCGTTTCAGCCGCGACGTGAACCTGTACCGCGAGGTCATGGAACGCATCCGCGAAGCCGACGTGGACATCATCGTCAACCTCACCGCCGGCATGGGCGGCGACCTGGAAATCGGCCCGGGCGAGTCGCCCATGGAATTTGGCCCGGGCACCGACCTGATCGGCCCGCTGGAGCGCCTGGCCCACATCGAAGCACTGCTGCCGGAAATCTGCACGCTCGATTGCGGCACCCTCAACTTCGGCGACGGCAACGCCATCTACGTCTCCACACCGGCGCAATTGCGCGCCGGCGCCAAACGCATCACCGAACTGGGCGTAAAAGCCGAACTGGAAATCTTCGACACCGGCCACCTGTGGTTCGCCAAGCAGATGATCAAGGAAGGCCTGCTGCATGACCCGCTGTTCCAGCTGTGCCTGGGCATACCGTGGGGCGCACCGGCCGACACCACCACCATGAAAGCGATGGTCGACAACCTGCCTGCCGACGTCACCTGGGCCGGCTTCGGTATCGGCCGCATGCAGATGCCCATGGCGGCACAGGCGGTGCTGCTGGGCGGCAACGTACGGGTGGGCCTTGAAGACAACCTGTACCTGGACAAAGGCGTGTTGGCCAGCAATGGCCAACTGGTGGAGCGCGCGAGCGAAATCATCACCCGCATGGGTGGGCGCATCCTCACCCCGGCAGAAGGCCGGGAAAAAATGAACCTCAAACGCCGCTGATACCCCGGAGTCCGATATGCCTTTCATCACCGAGATCAAGACCTTCGCCGCCCTGGGTAGTGGCGTGATCGGCAGCGGCTGGGTTGCCCGCGCGCTGGCCCATGGCCTGGATGTGGTCGCCTGGGACCCGGCACCCGGCGCCGAGCAGGCCTTGCGCAAGCGTGTCGCCAACGCCTGGCCGGCGCTTGAAAAACAAGGCCTGGCCCCTGGCGCAGCACAGGAGCGCCTGACCTTCGTCAGCACCATCGAGGCATGTGTGCGTGACGCCGACTTCATCCAGGAAAGCGCACCCGAACGCCTGGACCTCAAGCTCGACCTGCATGCAAAGATCAGCGCCGCGGCCAAGCCGAACGCGATCATCGGCTCCAGTACCTCGGGGCTGTTGCCCAGCGAGTTCTATGAGGCCTCCACTCACCCCGAACGCTGCGTGGTCGGCCACCCGTTCAACCCGGTCTACCTGCTGCCATTGGTGGAAATCGTCGGCGGTAACCGTACTTCGCCTGAGGCGATCGACGCCGCAAAAACCATCTACACCGCGCTCGGCATGCGCCCGCTACACGTGCGCAAGGAAGTGCCGGGCTTCATCGCCGACCGCCTGCTCGAAGCGCTGTGGCGCGAGGCGCTGCACCTGGTCAACGACGGTGTGGCTACTACTGGCGAAATCGATGATGCCATCCGCTTCGGCGCTGGCCTGCGCTGGTCGTTCATGGGCACCTTCCTGACCTACACCCTGGCCGGTGGCGATGCCGGCATGCGCCACTTCATGTCGCAGTTCGGCCCGGCGCTGAAACTGCCCTGGACCTACCTGCCGGCACCGGAGCTTACCGACAAGCTGATCGACGATGTGGTGGACGGCACCGCCGAGCAACTGGGCGAACGCAGCATCGCCGCGCTGGAGCGCTATCGTGATGACACCCTGCTGGCGGTGCTGGAAGCGGTGAAGACCAGCAAGGCCAGCCACGGCATGTCGTTCAGCGACTGAGGAGACCACGATGCCCGCACTGATCACCTACCGCACCCCAGTCCAGGAGGACTGGGTCGACTACAACGGCCACCTGCGCGATGCCTATTACCTGCTGATCTTCAGCTACGCCACCGATGCGCTGATGGAGCGCATCGGCCTGGATGCCGATAGCCGTGGGCAGAGTGGGCATTCGCTGTTCACCCTGGAGGCGCACATCAACTATTTGCATGAAGTGAAGCTTGGCACTGATGTGTGGGTGCAGACGCAGATCATCGGGTTCGACAAGAAGCGCCTGCACGTTTACCACAGCCTGCACCGCGCAGGGTTCGACGAAGCGCTGGCGGCCAGCGAGCAGATGCTGCTGCATGTGGACCTGGCAGGGCCGAAGGCGGCGCCGTTCAGCGAGGGCAGCATGGCATTGCTGCAGGGCCTGGTGGATGAACAGCGTCATCTTCCAGCGCCAGCCTATGTGGGACGTGTGATTGGCCTGCCCAAAAAATAACCCCGCAAAGCCGTGAGCCAGCGGGGCCAAGAGCGAGCAACATCCACTGTGCATGTGTGAGGGTGACCAAACCCTGCGGTACCGTGAATGAGGCCAGTGTGCGATCTTCCCGGCACTGGGAATTAGCCGGGAACGACCTGTTCTTAGCCAAAGCAGTCATGCCGGCATTCTGTGGTTGCGGCCGTGTCGCTGGCGACACAGAATCGGTCGTAAATCACAGCAGCACTCTTTTCGCGATAAAAGGGACAACAGCCATGATGCATGCGGATTTGATTGATCAGGACGACCTCGCCGGCCAACTGCGCGCGCGCGGGTTCGACATCCCTGCCGGGGCCAGTGCCGAGCAGGCCTGCGAGGCGGTGGTGCGTGGGCTGACCGAGCCTAACGCGCGGGCGCTCAAGGGCATGGTCGAGCAAATGTACACGGGCAGTGCGACGATTCTGCCGGCGGTGCGCCAGGCGATCGACAAGCAGTTGCTGCCAGCGCTTGCAAGTTTCAACAAGCGCGCCTGATCGCGTATTTCTGTACTGGCCTCATCGCCGGCAAGCCGGCTCCCACAGATTCACACCAATCTCAGGCTTGGTGGTGAACCTGTGGGAGCCGGCTTGCCGGCGATTGGGCTGCAAAGCAGCCCCGGGACGTCAGAGCCTCACACTGGCAAAGGTCGACTCGTTGCGCGCCTGGCTCAATGCAGCCATCGGCCCGCTGTGCGGGGACAGAGTCATGGCCTGCGGAATCGGCATCATCGCTACCTGTTGTGCAGTATTCGAACCTACTCGTTCATCACGCGGCGGTATGCCGAAGTACTCGCGGTAGCACTTGGAGAAGTGCGGGGTGGACACGAAGCCGCACACCGAGGCCACTTCAATGATCGACATCGGCGTCTGCTTGAGCAGCTGCCGCGCGCGAATCAGGCGCAGCTTGAGGTAATAGCGCGACGGCGAACAATGCAGGTACTTCTGGAACAGGCGCTCAAGCTGGCGACGTGACACGGCCACGTACACGGCCAGTTCGTCGAGGTCGATCGGCTCTTCCAGGTTGGCCTCCATCAGCGCGACGATTTCCTGCAGCTTCGGCTGGTTGGTGCCCAGCATGTGCTTGAGCGGCACGCGCTGGTGGTCCTGTTCGTTGCGAATGCGCTCGTAGACGAACATCTCCGAAATGGCCGCCGACAGTTCGCGACCATGATCGCGGCTGATCAGGTGCAGCATCATGTCCAGCGGCGCGGTGCCGCCAGAGCTGGTGAAGCGGTTGCGGTCGAGGGTGAACAGGCGAGTGCTCATGTTGACCCGCGGGAATGCCTCCTGCATCGACGCCAGGCATTCCCAATGCACGCTGCAGTCGAAACCGTCGAGCAGGCCGGCACAGGCCAGCGCCCAGCTGCCGGTACACACAGCGCCCAAACGGCGCGACTGACGGGCCTGGGCCTGCAGCCAGGTGACATGCTCACGGGTGACCGAACGCTGGATACCGACGCCACCGCAGACGATCACGGTGTCGATGGGAGGGGCGTTGGCGATGGCGGCGTCCGGGGTGATCTGCAAGCCATCGCTGGCCCAGACCTGGCCGCCATCGACGGTCAGCGTATGCCAGCGATACAGCTCACGGCCCGAAAGCTGGTTGGCCATGCGCAGCGGCTCGACGGCCGATGCCAGGGAAATCAGGGTGAAGTTGTCCAGTAGGAGAAACCCGATGGACTGGGGTGCTGTGCGGTTCTGGGTTGGATTCCCGGAGGTGTACGACGTCATCGCGATTTCTCCTCACACAAATACAGGGCGTGCCTCAGGCGGGCACTATTTTTTTTGTCATGGCCCCGGTTCATGTGCGGGGGCTTTACCAATCTCAACGCAAGGGCCGTGCCTGAAATTGAACGGCCATCCAAAAAAACCCAAAAACGACGCCTTTTTTCAGCAATTCCGGCTCGGCGGTCGGGTTGTGTAAAAAACTCAAACCGGCGGGCCAGCGCCTTTGCGTGTCACTTATGAGCAAATTGGTGACACGCTCAAGGCAGGTTGCCCAGAAACGACACTGTTTAGTGTCACCGACAATGGCAACACTGATCGCGACACCCGACGATCGGCTGATGCGAAGACGCCCCAAAACGGGGCGTCTTGACGAGCGTAGCGCACAGTCAGCGCATCAACATTCGATGACGCTGACCGCCAGGCCGCCGCGCGAGGTCTCTTTGTACTTGTCATGCATGTCGGCGCCGGTGTCGCGCATGGTGCGGATCACCTGGTCCAGGGAGATGAAGTGCTCGCCGTCACCGCGCAGGGCCATCTGCACAGCGTTGATGGCTTTTACAGCAGCAATGGCGTTGCGCTCGATGCAGGGCACCTGCACCAGGCCACCGACCGGGTCGCAGGTCAGGCCAAGGTTGTGCTCCAGGGCGATCTCGGCGGCGTTCTCCACCTGCGGCGGGGTCGCCCCCAGCACCTCGGCAAGGCCCGCTGCCGCCATGGCGCACGCTGAACCGACTTCACCCTGGCACCCCACCTCGGCTCCCGAAATCGATGCGTTCTTTTTGCAAAGGATGCCCACTGCGGCGGCGGCCAGAAAGAAGTCGACCACGTTGGACTCGTCGACCTCATCGCTGAAGCGCATGTAGTAGTGCAGCACCGCCGGGATGATGCCGGCCGCGCCATTGGTGGGCGCAGTGACCATGCGCCCGCCCGCGGCGTTCTCTTCGTTGACCGCCAGGGCGAACAGGTTGACCCACTCCATGGCACTCATGGTCGAGCCAATCACGTTGGGCTTGCCGATCTCCTGCAGGCTGCGGTGCAGCCTGGCCGCGCGGCGGCGCACGTTCAGCCCGCCGGGCAGCGTGCCTTCATGCTTGAGGCCGTTGTGCACGCATTCCTGCATGGCTTGCCAGAGCGTGTGCAGGCCGGTGCGGATCTCTTGCTCGCTGCGCCAGACCTTCTCGTTGGCCATCATCAATTGCGACACGCTGAGGTCGTTTTGCTTGCACAGGCGCAGCAGCTCTGCGGCACTGTTGAAATCGTACGGCAGTACCGTCTGGTCGGCATCCAGCACACCACTGGCGGCCTGGGCGGCGTCGACCACGAAACCACCTCCCACCGAGTAGTAGGTATCACGGTGCAACTCCCCCTGCTCGCCTTCGGCGATCAGGGTCATGGCATTGGGGTGGTACGGCAGGTTCTCGTCCAGCAGCAGCATGTCACGGGCCCAGACGAATTCGATGGGCAACCGGTTATCCAGCTTCAGGGTGTTGGTTTCGCGCAGGTCGGCGATGCGTGGGACGATCTGGGCCGGGTCGATGGCGTCCGGCCATTCGCCCATCAGGCCCATGATGGTGGCGTGGTCGGAGCCGTGGCCAATACCGGTGGCCGACAGCGAACCGTACAACCGCACCTGCACCCTTTTCACCTGCTCAAGCTCGCCGCGCTCACGCAGCCCCTGAACAAACAGGGCGCCTGCACGCATGGGGCCGACGGTATGGGAGCTGGAGGGCCCGACTCCGATCTTGAACAGGTCGAACACGCTGATGGCCATTGTCGCTACACCTCTTGCTGGGCTTGTCTCTGCGCGCCATGCGCAGGGCGGGGCAACTGCTAGGCTGAAGCTGCGAGCCGCCACGAATGCACGCATCATCGGGCTTTTACGCCCCCCTTCGCCGTCTGCAACCGACGTACTTTTGTCCAGCAGCGCCGCGCTGTTTGAGCTGTATGTGCGCCGCTTTCGGGCGCTCTGATGACGGAAAAATACGCAGGCAGGGGAGGAAAAAGCCATATGCGACATCGCCAGTACTCAAAGCGACCCGTTCCGTACTGGTTACGACCCCACCAGTAGGCGATTGCCCGGCGCTGGTGGATTATCAAAAGCGACTCGTATTGCACGGCCTCGCATCCTGCCCTCTGCAGGCCTGGTTGACCGGACCCTGAGAAAGCCCGGCAGCCCTCGCGAACCCGAAGATAAAATCACAGGAGTCCATCCATGAAAGGTTCACCCTCGCTGTTGCTGGCCGCGTTGCTGTCCGCCCCCTTGCTGGCCCAGGCCGCAGAGCCCGAGCAGTGTCAGACGGTACGTTTTTCTGATGTCGGCTGGACCGACATCACGGTAACCACCGCGACCACCAGCGTTGTGCTCCAAGCACTGGGCTACAAGACCCACACCACCATGATCTCGGTACCGGTGACCTACAAGTCGCTGGCCACCGGCAAGGACCTGGACGTGTTTCTCGGCAACTGGATGCCGACCATGGAAAACGACATCAAGCAGTACCGTGATGCCGGTACTGTCGAAACCGTGCGCGCCAACCTGGAAAACGCCAAGTACACCTTGGCCGTGCCCCAGTCGCTGTACGACAAGGGCCTCAAGGACTTTGCCGACATTCCCAAGTTCAAGAAGGAACTGGACGGCAAGATCTACGGCATCGAACCGGGCAACGACGGCAACCGCACCATCCAGAGCATGATCGACAAGAACGCCTTCGGCCTGAAGGACGCCGGTTTCAAGATCGTGCAGTCCAGTGAGGCCGGCATGCTGTCCCAGGTCGACAGGTCGCAGAAGCGCGGGGAGGCGATCGTGTTCCTCGGCTGGGAACCTCACCCGATGAACACCCGCTTCAAGATGCAGTACCTGACCGGCGGGGACGACTTTTTCGGCCCTGAATTGGGCAAGGCAACCGTGCTGACCAATACCCGCAAGGGCTATGTGCAGGAGTGCAGCAACGTAGGGCAACTGCTCAAGAACCTGTCGTTCGAGCTCAAGGATGAAAGCACCATGATGGGCTATGTCCTGGACGACAAGATGAAACCCGAGGCAGCTGCCAAGAAGTGGCTCAAGGACAACCCAGGCAAGCTGGACGCCTGGCTCGCCGGGGTGACCACCGTGGACGGCAAACCCGGCCTTGAGGCGGCCAAAGCCAAACTGACGCAATAACGCAAGACGCCAAGGCAACACCGCGGGGCGGGACCGTGCTCGCCCCGGACTGATTTCAATCTTTGCAGGTGGAAGCTCGCTATCATGCTTATCGATCAGAAAATACCCCTGGGTCAGTACATCGCGTCATTCGTCGAATGGCTGACCCAGAATGGCGCCGATTACTTCGACGCCATCGCCCAAGGCCTGGAATTCATGATCCATGGCGTCACCAGCACCCTGACCTGGTTCAACCCGTTCGTCCTCATCGCCCTGTTCGCCGCCCTCGCGCACCTGATCCAGCGTAAATGGGCACTGACGGTGTTCGTCGCCCTCTCCTTTCTGCTGATCCTCAACCTGGGGTACTGGCAGGAGACCATGGAAACCCTGGCACAAGTCACCTTTGCCACCGTGGTCTGTGTGGCCATCGGCGTGCCGCTGGGTATCGTCGCTGCGCATAAACCGATGTTCTACACCGTGATGCGCCCGGTGCTCGACCTGATGCAGACAGTGCCGACCTTCGTTTACCTGATCCCTACCCTGACCCTGTTCGGCCTGGGTGTGGTGCCTGGGCTGATCTCCACGGTGGTGTTCGCCATCGCCGCGCCGATTCGCCTGACCTACCTGGGCATCTGTGACGTCCCGCAGGAGCTGCTGGACGCCGGCAAGGCCTTCGGCTGCTCGCGGCGCCAGTTGCTGACCCGCATCGAACTGCCCCACGCGATGCCCAGCATCGCCGCCGGTGTCACCCAGTGCATCATGCTGTCGCTGTCGATGGTGGTGATCGCCGCCCTGGTGGGTGCCGACGGCCTGGGCAAACCCGTGGTCAACGCACTGAACACCGCCGATATTTCCCTGGGCTTCGAAGCGGGCCTGGCGATCGTACTGCTGGCCATCATGCTCGACCGTATCTGCAAGCAACCGGAAGTCACGGCAAGGGGTGAAGCATGAGCATCATTCGTTTCGAAGACGTCGACGTCATCTTCTCCAACAAGCCGCGCGAGGCCCTGGCACTACTCGACCAGGGCAAGACCCGCGAGCAGATCCTCAAGCAGACCGGCCTTGTGGTCGGCGTCGAAAAGGCCAACCTGGACATCAACAAGGGCGAGATCTGTGTGCTGATGGGCTTGTCCGGTTCGGGCAAGTCGAGCCTGCTGCGCTGCATCAACGGCCTGAACACCGTCAGCCGCGGCAAGCTGTTCGTCGAGCACGAAGGCCAGCACATCGACATTGCCCACTGCACCCCGGCGGAGCTCAAGATGATGCGCACCAAGCGCATCGCCATGGTGTTCCAGAAGTTCGCCCTGATGCCCTGGCTGACGGTGCGCGAGAACATCAGCTTTGGCCTGGAAATGCAGGGCCGCCCTGAAAAGGAACGGCGCAAGCTGGTCGACGAGAAGCTCGAGCTGGTGGGGTTGACCCAGTGGCGCAACAAGAAGCCGGACGAACTCTCCGGCGGCATGCAGCAGCGCGTGGGCCTGGCTAGGGCGCTGGCCATGGACGCCGACATCCTGCTGATGGACGAACCGTTCTCGGCCCTCGACCCGCTGATCCGCCAGGGCTTGCAGGACGAGTTGCTGGAGCTGCAGCGCAAGCTCAACAAGACCATCGTGTTCGTCAGCCACGACCTGGACGAAGCGCTCAAGCTGGGCAGCCGCATCGCCATCATGAAGGACGGGCGGATCATCCAGTACAGCAAGCCCGAGGAGATCGTGCTCAACCCGGCGGACGAGTATGTGCGCACCTTCGTGGCCCACACCAACCCGCTGAACGTACTGTGCGGCCGCAGCCTGATGCGCACCCTGGACAACTGCAAGCGGATCAACGGTTCGGTGTGCCTGGACCCAGGCATCGACTCGTGGCTGGACCTGGGCGAAGGCGGCTCGCTCAAGCGTGCACGCCAGGGGCAGAACGGGCTGGACCTGCAGAACTGGGCGCCAGGGGAGGATGTCGAGTTGCTGGAACGCCGGCCTACGCTGGTCAACGCCGATATCGGCATGCGCGAGGCGCTGCAGATCCGTTACCAGACCGGCAACAAGCTGGTGCTGCAGGATAACGACAAGGTGGTGGGGATACTTGGGGATACCGAGCTTTACCACGCGCTGCTTGGGAAGAACCACGGGTGATGCAACTGGGGCCGCTGTGCGGCCCTTTCGCGACACAAGGCCGCTCCTACAAAAGGCGTATCTGTAGGCGCGGCCTTGTGTCGCGAAAGGAGGGCAAAGCCCTCCCAACAATCCATCAGCGAACGACGATACCGCGTGCAGCCATGTAGGCCTTGGCCTCCGGCACCGTGTACTCACCGAAGTGGAAGATGCTCGCCGCCAGCACCGCGCTGGCATGCCCTTCCAGAATCCCGTCAGCCAGGTGCTGCAGGTTACCCACACCACCCGAAGCGATCACCGGAATGCCCAGCGCATCGCTGATGGCGCGGGTCACGCCCAGGTCAAAACCGTTCTTCATGCCGTCCTGGTCCATGCTGGTCAGCAGGATCTCACCGGCCCCCAGGCCTTCCATCTTCTTCGCCCACTCGACGGCGTCCAGCCCGGTCGGCTTGCGCCCACCATGGGTGAAGATTTCCCAGCGCGGCGCTTCACCGGGCGCTGACACCTTCTTGGCATCGATGGCCACCACGATGCACTGCGAACCGAAACGGTCGGCAGCCTCACCCACGAACTCTGGGTTGAACACCGCAGCGGTGTTGATCGAAACCTTGTCGGCACCGGCATTGAGCAGGTTGCGGATGTCCTGCACGGTACGCACGCCACCGCCCACGGTCAGCGGGATGAACACCTGGCTGGCCATGCGCTCGACGGTATGCAGGGTGGTGTCGCGGCCATCGACGCTGGCGGTGATGTCGAGGAAGGTGATTTCGTCGGCACCCTGCTCGTTGTAGCGACGGGCAATTTCCACCGGGTCGCCGGCATCACGAATGTTCTCGAACTTGACGCCCTTGACCACCCGGCCGTTGTCCACGTCCAGGCAAGGGATGATGCGCTTGGCCAGTGCCATGGTTCAGTCCTCAGCCTTTGTAGTTGTCGCAGAAGGCCTGGGCCTCGGCGACATCGAGGGTGCCTTCGTAGATGGCACGGCCAGTGATGGCACCGACGATGCCTGGGGCCTTGGCGTCCAGCAGGGTCTTGATGTCACCCAGGTTGTGGATGCCGCCCGAGGCGATCACCGGGATCGAGGTGGCCGCTGCCAGCGCCGCGGTGAATGGCACGTTGCAACCCTGCATCATGCCGTCCTTGGCGATGTCGGTGTAGACGATCGCCGAGACGCCATCGGCCTCGAAACGCTTGGCCAGGTCGATGACCTGCACCGAGCTCACTTCAGCCCAGCCGTCGGTGGCGACGAAACCGTCCTTGGCGTCCAGGCCGACGATGACCTTGCCGGGGAAGGCCTTGCACGCTTCGGCGACGAACTCTGGCTGCTTGACTGCCTTGGTGCCGATGATCACATAGCTGACGCCAGCCTTGACGTAGTGCTCGATGGTTTCCAGCGAACGGATGCCGCCGCCGATCTGGATCGGCAGGTTCGGGTAACGTTTGGCGATGGCAGTGACCACCTCACCGTTGACCGGCTGGCCTTCGAAGGCGCCGTTGAGGTCGACCAGGTGCAGGCGGCGGCAACCACCCTCGACCCACTTGGCGGCCATGCTCACCGGGTCGTCGGAAAATACCGTGGAGTCTTCCATGCGGCCCTGGCGCAGGCGCACGCAGGCACCGTCCTTCAGATCGATAGCGGGGATAATCAGCATGCTCTTTCCTTCGTCAATTCAAGCGGCAAGCTGCAAGCGACAAGCTGCAAGCATGCGCGTCGTGTTTTCGATGGCGGTCCAGCTTTGGCTTGCAGCTTGAGGCTTGAAGCTTTCAGCTTTTTTCCAACGCCCACAGGTCGCTCTCGATGCTCTCGAACCGCTCCTTGAGGTGCAGCTGAACATCGGCAATCGCCCTGTTGTAGTAATGGGGTGCAATCTCTTTGCTGAACACGTCGAGGACCTCGGCCACCTCGAACGACCCCAGCTGCAGCTCGAAGCGGTCTTCGAGGAAGCGCTTGAGGGTGTCGAGCGCTTCGCGCTCCTGCTCGGGGGCCAGGGTGATGACGGGGGCCTTGATCTTCGACCTGCTCATTTACCAGCGCCCGTCCCAGGCGACGAAGTTCTGCAGCAGCTGCAGGCCATGGGTATGGCTCTTCTCCGGGTGGAACTGCACGGCAAAGCGCGAACCCTCGGCCAGCGCGGCAGCGAAGTCGACGCCATAATGGCCGCGACCGACCACCTGGCCCGGCTTGCCGGCATTGATGTAGTAGCTGTGCACAAAATAGAAGCGCGCACGATCAGAGATGTCGTGCCACAGCGGGTGGTCGACCGCCTGGGTGACTTCGTTCCAGCCCATGTGCGGCACTTTCAGGTGCTCACCACCTTCCTGCAGGTCTTTACCGAAGAAGCGCACCTGGCCAGGGAACAGGCCGATGCAGTCGACACCGTCGTTTTCTTCGCTGTGGTCCAGCAGGGCCTGCATGCCGACACAGATGCCCAGGAACGGCCGGTCCTGGCTGACTTCACGCACCAGGCTGTCGAAGCCCAGGCGGCGGATTTCGGCCATGCAGTCGCGAATCGCGCCCACGCCCGGGAACACCACACGGTCAGCCTCGCGAATCACCGCAGCATCACTGGTGACCAGCACCTTGCCGGCGCCGACGTGCTCGAGCGCCTTGGCCACCGAGTGCAGGTTGCCCATGCCATAGTCGATTACGGCTACCGTCTGCATTTACAGGCATCCCTTGGTCGATGGCATCTGCCCGGCCATGCGCTCGTCCTGGGTCACGGCCATGCGCAGGGCACGACCAAAGGCCTTGAACACGGTTTCGATCTGGTGGTGGGTGTTGTGGCCACGCAGGTTGTCGATGTGCAGGGTAACCAAGGCATGGTTGACGAAGCCCTGGAAGAACTCCTGGAACAGGTCGACATCGAAGCCGCCAACGGTGGCGCGGGTGTACGGCACGTGCATCTGCAGGCCTGGGCGGCCGGAGAAGTCGATGACCACACGCGACAGCGCTTCGTCCAGCGGCACATAGGCATGGCCGTAACGGAAGATGCCTTTCTTGTCACCGATGGCCTGGGCGAATGCCTGGCCCAGCGTGATACCGACGTCTTCGACGGTATGGTGATCGTCGATATGCAGGTCACCCTTGCACTCGATATCCAGATCGATCAGCCCGTGTCGGGCAATCTGGTCGAGCATGTGTTCAAGGAAAGGCACGCCGATATCGAATCGGGCCTTGCCACTGCCATCGAGGTTGATCGAGCACTTGACCTGGGTTTCCAGGGTATTGCGCTCGACGGAAGCCTTACGTTCGACCATCACCAGCTCCGCAAAATCATTGGGCGAAAAGGGCTCCATTATAGGCCCAGAACGCTCAAGCTTGGAACGCGGATGACATATGGCATTGCAAGGGGCTGCTCCGCAGCCCGATCGCCGGCAAGCCGGCCCCCAGAGGCCTCCCCAAAACTCATGCTTGGTGGAGAAGCTTGCAGGAGCCGGCTTGCCGGCGATGAGGCCATCACAGCCAGCCAGTCAGCTGGCTGTGATGCACCTCAGTGGAACAACACCGCCGTCTTCTGCAGGGTAATCCACACCCCCCAGGCCAGCGGAATCACCACCACCGCCCAAGCGATCAGCACCAGCGGCAGGCTGCCAGGCGCAGCATGCCACTCCAGCGAACGCGCGCCGTCGGCACCTTTGTCGTGGCTCAGGGCACGCTCGGCCGCAAGCTCGGCATCGCTCATGAAGTGCTTGTCGGCCACCGGGCGCACCAGCAGGTTGCAGACGAAGCCCAGCACCAGCAGGCCAGCGAGGATGTACAGGGTCATGTCATAAGCCGCCGCACGCTCCACACCCGCCGCCAACTGGTACTCACGCAGGTAAGTGATCAGCACCGGGCCCAGCACGCCGGCAGCGGCCCAGGCCGTCAACAGGCGACCGTGGATGGCACCGACCATCTGCGTACCGAACAGGTCGGCCAGGTAGGCCGGCACCGTGGCGAAACCACCGCCGTACATGGACAGGATGATGCAGAACGCCGCCACGAACAGTGCCACGTTGCCCAGGTGGCCCATGTTCGGTACCAGGCTGTAGAGGCCCACACCCAAGGCGAAGAAGGCGAAGTAGGTGTTCTTGCGGCCGATGTAGTCCGAGAACGATGCCCAGAAGAACCGCCCACCGATGTTGAACAGGCTCAGCAGGCCGGTGAAGCCAGCGGCAATGGCGGCAATCTGCGCCAATTGTGCAGCGTTCAGCTCGCTGAAGCGCAGCTCGTTGCCCAGCAGTTTGCCGGCAAACACTTCCTGCAGCAGTGGCGACGCCATGCCCAGGATGCCGATGCCCGCAGAAACGTTCAGGCACAGCACCAGCCAGATCAGCGCGAACTGCGGGGTTTTCCAGGCAACGCTGACGTGCACGTGACGGTCGGTGACCATCGCATTGGCTTTCTTCACCGGCGCGGTCCAGCCTTCAGGCTTCCAGCCGGTCGGCGGCACGCGGTACGCCAGGGCGCCTGCGGTCATGAACACAAAGTAGATCGCCGCCATCACCACGAAGCTCTGCCACACACCCACTTCATGCTCATTGCCGAAGTGCCCCATCAGCGCAGTGGCCAACGGTGCACCGACCATGGCGCCGCCGCCAAAGCCCATGATCGCCATGCCAGTGGCCATGCCGCGCTTGTCCGGGAACCACTTGATCAGGGTCGAAACCGGCGAGATGTAGCCCAGGCCCAGGCCAATACCGCCGATCACGCCGGAGCCCAGCCACATCAGCCATAGCTGGTGGGTCTTCACGCCAATTGCCGAAATCAGCATGCCGCCGCACCAGCACAGGGCCGACACCAGGCCAGCCTTGCGCGGCCCGGCGTGTTCCAGCCAACCGCCCAGCACCGCTGCCGAGCAACCGAGGAACACGAAGAACAGGGTGTAGATCCAGCTCAGCATGGAAATGGGCCAGTCGCACTCGGCGCTGAACATGCGGGCAATGAAGCCCATGTCCGCCGAGCACGCTACCGGGGCCGTGATGCCGATGGCTTGGGAAAGCGGCAGCCAGAAGACGGAAAAACCGTAGGCCATGCCGATACACAGGTGGATGGCCAACGCGGCCGGGGGTACCAACCAGCGGTTGAAGCCCGGGCGGGCGATGATGCGCTCCTTCGACAGGAAGCTTGGCGCGCTGGCCACTGCTCCTGCCGTGATACTGCTGTTCATGGATGTGATCCTTATGTAGGTAGACGATGCGTGCGCATTGAATGCCCGGCTCTTCTGGTTGCACGTAAGGCTCGGCCGTTTCAGGGCAACGTCCCGCGACAATACGTCGCGGCCGCTTCGCAGGCGGCGAAAGAGTACCAGTTCGCCTATGACATGAAAGCAATCTGATATCGTTATTTTTTGCTCGGCTGAATCGGTATTGCTGCCAAGTCAGCAAAAAGGAACTGCCCAAACCACAACTGTCGAAAGCCACAACACCTGATCATTTGGTAGGAAATGCTCTGTATCTCTTGTCGAATACTCTGGGCATACCACTGCGGCGCTATACTCTGGCGCTTGAAAATCAAATACGGACTACAAGGACTCGCCCATGAAAGCGTTCGGCAAACTCCTGGGACTGGGGCTTCTCGGGTTGCTGCTGATCATCGTGGCGCTGGGCTTCGCCCTGACCCACCTCTTCGATCCCAACGACTACAAAGACGAGATCCGCCAGTTGGCGCGCGACAAAGCCCACGTCGAGCTGACCCTCAATGGCGACATCGGCTGGAGCCTGTTCCCGTGGCTGGGCCTGGAGCTTCACGAAGCCAGCATCGCCACCCTGAACAAGCCCAAGGAACCGTTCGCCGACCTGCAGATGCTTGGCCTGTCGGTACGCGTGCTGCCATTGCTGCGCCGTGAAGTGCAGATGAGCGATGTGCGCGTCGAAGGCCTGAACCTGACCCTGAACCGTGATGAACAGGGCCATGGCAACTGGGAAGACATCGGCAAGCCGCTGCCTGCGCAAACCGACGCAACCGCCAGTGCACCTGCGCCTGCCGAACAGCCCGGCGCACCTGCAGAGGGCAGCAGCGAACGTGCGGTCAAGCTCGACATCGACAGCCTGACCGTGAACAACGCCCGCGTGCACTTCAGCGATGCCAAGACCGGCCAGAGCTACAGCGCCGAAAGCATCCAGCTGAGCACCGGCCCGATTCACGAGGGCGCGAACATCCCGCTCAAGGCCAGCGCCTTCCTCAGCGCCAGCCAGCCGAACATGAAGGCACGCACCGAACTTGCCGGCGAGCTGCGCTTTGACCGCAAGCTCAAGCGCTACAACTTCGAGGACATGCGCCTGTCTGGCGAAACCTCGGGCGAGCCTCTGGCCGGCAAGACCATGACCTTCGCGGCCCAAGGCCAGCTGTTGGTCGATATGGCGGCCAACGTCGCCTCCTGGAACGGCCTGAAAATCTCGGCCAACCAGCTGCGCGCCCTAGGCGAGCTGAACCTGCGCGACCTGGACAAGACGCCGCAGCTCAGCGGTGGGCTGTCCATCGCCCAGTTCGACCTGCGCACCTTCCTCGATGGCATCGGCCACCCGCTGCCGGCCACCAACGACCCCGCCGCCTTCAACAAGCTGGAGCTGGTCACCCGCCTGCAGGGCACGCCAAGCAGCCTGGCCCTGGAAGACCTCGCCGTAAAACTCGACGACAGCACCTTCAGCGGCCGCGTTGCCGTCGAGGACTTTGCCAAGCAAGCCCTGCGCGTGCAGCTCAAGGCCGACCAGTTCGACGCCGACCGCTACATGCCGGCCAAGAGCGAAGCAGCCAAGGGTGCCACCGCAGCGCGCCAGAACGAGGTCAAGCAACAGGAAGCCAGCGCGATCGCCGGTGCCGGCAGTTCGCCGCTGCCAAACGCGCCCACCCAGGTTGCCTGGAGCAACGACAAGCTGCTGCCGGTGGACCGACTTCGCACCCTCGACCTGCAGGCCGACCTGGCCTTCGGCTCGTTGACCCTGGACAAGCTGCCGATCAGCGACGCGCAGCTGCAAGCGAACGGCCAGGGCGGCCTGATCACCTTGCAAACCTTGCGCGGTGGCCTTTACGACGGCAGTTTCGAAGCCAAGGGCACCGTCGATGTACGCCCAGCCGTGCCGCAGATCGGCGTCAATACCAAGATCAACCGCGTGCCGGTGGAGCACTTCATCAAGGCTGAAGACAAAGACCAGGCCCCGCCGGTCAAAGGCCTGCTGACCCTGACCAGCGACCTGACAGCCACCGGTAACAGCCAGAAGGCACTGGTGGACACCCTCAACGGCAACGCAAACTTCACCATCAACGACGGCGTGCTGGTCAACGCCAACCTGGAACAGCAGCTCTGCCAGGCCATCGCCACGCTCAACCGCAAGACGCTCAGCGGCGAACCACGCGGCAAGGACACGCCGTTCGAAGAGCTGCGCGGCAGCCTGGTGGTGCGCAACGGCGTGGCCAGCAACCCGGACCTCAAGGCGCGCATCCCAGGCCTTACCGTCAACGGCCACGGCGACCTCGACCTGCGCGTGCTGGGCATGGACTACAACGTCGGCGTGATCGTCGAAGGTGATCAGCGTGCCATGCCCGACCCGGCCTGCCAGGTCAACGAGCGTTACGTCGGCGTCGAACTGCCGCTGCGTTGCCGTGGCCCGCTGGAGCTTGGCGCCAAGGCCTGCCGCCTGGACCAGGACGGCCTGGGCAAGGTTGCCGCCAAACTGGCCGGCAACCGCCTCAAAGACAAGATCGATGAAAAGCTCGATGAAAAACTCGGAGACAAAGTGAGCCCAGAATTGAAAGACGCGCTCAAGGGGCTGTTCAAGCGATGAGCCCTGCGCAGTTCTCCAGCGCCGTGCTGGACTGGTACGACCAGCACGGCCGACACGACCTGCCCTGGCAACAGGGCATCAACCCTTACCGGGTGTGGGTGTCGGAAATCATGCTGCAACAGACCCAGGTCAGCACCGTGCTGAACTACTTCGACCGCTTCATGCAGGCCCTGCCCACCGTGCAGGCGCTGGCCGAGGCCCCGGAAGACGAGGTGCTGCACCTGTGGACCGGCCTGGGTTACTACACCCGTGCACGCAACCTGCAGAAGGCCGCCAGGATCGTCGTCGAGCAACACGGCGGCGAGTTCCCGCGCAGTGTCGAACAGCTTACCGAGCTGCCTGGTATCGGCCGCTCCACCGCCGGTGCCATTGCCAGCATCAGCATGGGGATCCGTGCGCCGATCCTGGACGGCAATGTCAAACGCGTGCTGGCCCGCTTTACCGCCCAGGCCGGCTACCCGGGCGAACCGAAGGTGGCCAATGCCCTGTGGGCCACTGCCGAGCGCTTTACCCCGCAACAACGCGCCAACCACTATACCCAGGCGATGATGGACCTGGGCGCCACGCTGTGCACCCGCAGCAAGCCGAGTTGCCTGTTGTGCCCCGTGCGCAGCGGCTGCGAAGCGCACCTGCACGGCGAGGAAACGCGCTACCCCGAGCCCAAACCGCGCAAGGCCCTGCCCCAGCGGCGCACCCTGATGCCGCTGTTGGCCAACCATGAAGGCGCGATCCTGCTTTACCGCCGCCCGTCCAGTGGCCTTTGGGGTGGCCTGTGGAGCCTGCCCGAGCTGGACGCCATCGAGCAGCTCGATGACCTGGCCTACCAGCATGGCCTGCGCCTGGCCGAAAGCCGCGCGCTGGACGGCCTGACCCATACCTTCAGCCATTTCCAGCTGGCGATTGAGCCTTGGCTGGTGCGTGTCGACCCGGTCGGCCAGCACGTGGCCGAGGCCGACTGGCTCTGGTATAACCTCGCCACCCCGCCGCGCCTGGGCCTCGCCGCCCCGGTCAAAAAGCTGCTCAAACGCGCGGCCGACGAACTGATTGCAGGAGATGCCCGATGACCCGCACCGTGATGTGCCGCAAATACAAAGAACAACTGCCAGGCCTGGAGCGCCCGCCTTACCCCGGCGCCAAGGGCCAAGACATCTTCGAGCACATCTCGCAGCAAGCCTGGGGCGACTGGCAGAAGCACCAGACCATGCTGATCAACGAGAAGCGCCTGAACATGATGAACGCCGAGGACCGCAAGTACCTTCAGGGCGAGATGGACAAGTTTTTCGCCGGCGAAGATTACGCGCAGGCGGAAGGTTACGTTCCACCGGCCGAATGACCCCAAAAATCGTAAGCGACGGAATTAATTTAAAATTTTTTCAAAAAGTCGTTGACGAGCGGTCTGGAAATCTATTTAATTCACCTCGTCGCCCAGATAGCTCAGTCGGTAGAGCAGAGGATTGAAAATCCTCGTGTCGGCGGTTCGACTCCGTCTCTGGGCACCACCTTCAGCTTCTGGTGGTTGCAAATTAACCGAAGCGACAACAAGAAACCCGCCTAGTGCGGGTTTTTTGTTGTCTGGGATTTCTCATCCTGTTATGCCTACCCCGTATAGTTGACCCGCATCAACTAACCCCCTCCCCCCCAAACCCACAATTCCGGGCAAACATCCGAATCAACCTCACAAGGCCCACAATGGCCGAAGAATCCCCCCTACTGCTCCCCGCCCCCGCCGAACCGACGCCCAGCACCACACCAAAGCCTCGGGCCCGCCGCGCCCGTCAGCGCAAACCTGAGCCATCCATCACCCAGGTCAGCCAGGAACCCGCAGCACTGGAAGTGGCCAGCGCGCCGAAAGGCAGCAACGAGGACAGCACCTCTGCCCGCCTGCCGGCGAGCTACCCCTACCCGACCCGCATGCGCCGCCAGGAATACGAGAAGGCCAAGCACGCGCTGCAGATCGAGCTGCTGAAGGTACAAAGCTGGGTCAAGGACACCGGCCAGCGCGTGGTAGTGCTGTTCGAAGGGCGGGATGCGGCAGGTAAGGGCGGCACCATCAAGCGCTTCATGGAGCACCTGAACCCGCGGGGTGCGCGCATCGTCGCGCTGGAGAAGCCTTCCGAGCAGGAAAAGGGCCAGTGGTATTTCCAGCGCTATATCCAGCACCTGCCCACGGCCGGTGAAATGGTGTTCTTCGACCGCTCCTGGTACAACCGCGCCGGGGTCGAGAAGGTGATGGAGTTCTGCACACCGCTGCAGTACCTGGAGTTCATGCGCCAGGCGCCGGACCTTGAGCGCATGCTGTGCAACAGCGGCATCCTGCTGTTCAAGTACTGGTTCTCGGTGAACCGTGAAGAGCAGTTGCGCCGCTTCATCTCGCGCCGGGACGACCCGCTCAAGCACTGGAAGCTGTCGCCCATCGACATCAAGTCGCTGGATAAATGGGAGGACTACACCGCCGCCAAGGAGGCGATGTTCTTCCATACCGACACTGGCGATGCACCGTGGACGGTGATCAAGTCCGATGACAAGAAGCGCGCACGGATCAACTGCATCCGGCATTTCCTGCATTCGCTGGATTACCCGGGCAAGGACCCCAGCGTGGCGTACGCGCCGGATGACTTGCTGGTTGGCCGGGCTTCGCGCGGGTTCGAGGAGGATGAAGGGCCTGCGCTCGACAGTTGAAGGCCGGGGCCTGCAAGGGGTGCTCCGGTCTGCCGGGCGCTAGCAACGCTTGGGTTTGCTCGGCAAGTACGATTCAATACGCACATTTTCGCCCCCAAGGATTTCCAGCCCCATGGCCACCAATACCAAGCAACAGAAACGCGCCAAACGCGCCGCCAGCAAAGCCAAGCAAAACCGCATGGTACGCAGTGGCCAGGCAGTGAAAGCCAGCGCCGGTGACAGCGCCAGCATCGAGCAGGTGTTCAACAAGGCCATGGAGACCGACAGCTATAAAGAGCTGTTCGTGAAGATGAAGGCCGCCCAGGAGACCAGCCTGGTCTCGATGATCTCGGTGTTCCTGGTCGACCCGCTGCTGGCACTGGTGCTCAAGGGCCACAAGGAAGAGCACGCCACCGACTACATCGTGCTGGTGTTCAACGCCTACCGCACCTGGCTCGATGGCGCCGACGAAGACACCACCATGGCCTGGCTGGAAAGCGACGAGTTCCAGGAAGCCTATATCGCTGCTTCCGAACTGGTGGCCAAGCAGCAACAGCAGCAGAAACAGTTCGGCTGAATGCTCACCGGCCCTATCGCCGGCAAGCCGGCTCCCACTGGGTTTGCGCTGAGCTTGAGAGCAGCGGGGTACCTGTGGGAGCTGGCTTGCCGGCGATAGGGCCAGACCAGGCAAACAAAAAAAGGCCGCACCCTACACAGGACGCGGCCTTTTCATTACAGCCAGCGCGGATCAGTTATCCAGCGCCACCCGCCCGGCAGCCTGGCGCTTGCGGTGCACCAGCAAGCCAGCCGCAACCACCCCAATGCTCAGCAGCGCAGTCGCGATGATCTGCGCACGGTGATCCTCACGCAGCGCCATCACCACCAGCACGGCAACGATGAAAGCAATGCTCGCCCAGGTCAGGCCCGGGAACAGCCACATCTTGAAGTCGATCGTTTCACCGCGCGCCTTTGCACTGTTGCAAGGGATAAAAGTGCAACCCTGTGGTACAACCCTCCACTTGGATAGGCCTGTTGTCGGGTAACCCCGAATACTCGCCAGCGACAGCGCCTTTAGCCGCAAATAGCCCAAAAGCGCTTCCCAGTGCTGCCCAAAGCTGGCACCATCGCGCCTTTTTTCATCAAGGCTATGGAGCTGGGCGAGACCCTTGCGGACATCTGCGCGACGTTGCGCTGCAGCGATGCGACAAACTGCCCCAGCATTGACCAAAGCCCCTTGCGACCCTGTTGGCCGCCCTGATGCCGCTATGCTAGCTTGGCGCACGCCAGGAAGGCCGCCAACAGCTGGGAACGCACCCGAACACATGAGGACCGCACATGGCCCAGGCCACGCCCGCGCTGGAAATCCGCAACCTGCACAAACGCTACGGCGACCAGGAAATTCTCAAGGGCATTTCGCTGACCGCGCGTGACGGTGACGTGATCTCCATTCTGGGATCATCCGGCTCCGGCAAGTCCACCCTGCTGCGCTGCATCAACCTGTTGGAAAACCCGCACCAGGGCGAAATCCTGGTTGCCGGTGAAGCTCTCAAGCTCAAGGCCGCCAAAAACGGCGACCTGATCGCTGCCGACAACCGCCAGATCAATCGCCTGCGCAGCGAGATCGGCTTCGTCTTCCAGAATTTCAACCTGTGGCCACACATGTCGATCCTCGACAACATCATCGAGGCGCCACGCCGCGTGCTCGGCCAAAGCAAGGCCGAAGCCACCGAAGCCGCCGAAGCGCTGCTGAACAAGGTCGGCATCTACGACAAGCGCCACAGCTACCCCGCCCAGCTTTCCGGTGGCCAGCAGCAGCGTGCTGCCATCGCCCGCACCCTGGCCATGCGGCCTAAAGTCATCCTGTTCGATGAGCCAACCTCGGCGCTCGATCCGGAAATGGTCCAGGAAGTGCTTAACGTTATCCGCGCACTGGCCGAAGAAGGCCGTACCATGCTGCTGGTGACGCACGAGATGAACTTTGCCCGCCAGGTGTCCAGTGAAGTGGTTTTCCTGCACCAGGGCCTGGTTGAAGAGCAAGGATCGCCGCAGCAGGTCTTCGAAAACCCGACCTCGGCGCGTTGCAAGCAATTCATGTCCAGCCACCGCTAACGGAGCAACACATGCAGACTTACAAGAAATTCCTCCTGGCAGCTGCCGCCACGCTGGTGTTTTCGGCCAACGCCATGGCTGCAGAAAAACTGCGCATGGGTATCGAGGCGGCCTACCCGCCGTTCAACAACAAGGACGCCAGCGGTAACGTGGTCGGCTTTGACAAAGACATCGGCGACGCCCTGTGCGCCAAGATGAAAGTCGAGTGCTCGGTCGTCACCTCCGACTGGGACGGCATCATCCCGGCCCTCAATGCCAAGAAGTTCGACTTCCTGGTGTCGTCGCTGTCGATCACCGACGAGCGCAAGCAGGCCGTCGACTTCACCGACCCGTACTACTCCAACAAGCTGCAGTTCATCGCGCCGAAGAACGTCGACTTCAAGACCGACGCGAGCTACCTCAAAGGCAAGATCATCGGCACCCAGCGCGCCACCCTGGCCGGTACCTGGCTGGAAGACACCTACGGCAGCGACATCGACATCAAGCTGTACGACACCCAGGAAAACGCCTACCTCGACCTGATCTCTGGCCGAGTGGACGGCATCCTGGCCGACAAGTACGTGCAGTACGAGTGGCTCAAGAGCAAGGACGGCATGAACTTCGAGTTCAAAGGCGAACCTGTGGTCGACAGCGACAAGATCGGCATCGCCGTACGCAAGGGTGACCCGCTGCGCGAGAAGCTGAACAAAGCCCTGGCAGAAATCAAGGCTGACGGAACGTACAAGAAGATCAACGACAAGTACTTCCCATTCAGCATCGAATGATTCGCCCCGACCAGCGCGCCCTTGCGGCGCGCCGGTCCCTAGAACGACCCTGCCCATGAATATCGACCTGCACGGATTCGGTCCGGCCCTGGCGGCTGGCACCCTGATGACCGTAAAACTGGCGCTTTGCGCCTTGCTGCTGGGGCTGGTCCTGGGCCTGCTCGGCGCCCTGGCCAAAACCTCCCCGCTCAAGCCACTGCAATGGCTTGGCGGCTTCTACTCGACCCTGGTTCGCGGCGTGCCCGAACTGCTATGGGTTCTGCTTATCTATTTCGGCACCGTCGGCCTGATGAACAGCCTCGGCGAAGCCCTCAACATGCCTGGCCTGGAACTCAGTGCCTTCGCCGCCGGCGTGATCGCCCTGGGCCTGTGCTTCGGCGCCTACGCCACTGAAGTATTCCGTGGCGCCATCCTGGCGATCCCCAAGGGCCACCGTGAAGCCGGCCTGGCGCTGGGCCTGTCCAAAGCGCGCATCCTGTCGCGGATCATCCTCCCGCAAATGTGGCGCATCGCCCTGCCGGGCCTTGGCAACCTGTTCATGATCCTGATGAAGGACACCGCCCTGGTGTCGGTGATCGGCCTGGAAGAAATCATGCGCCACGCGCAGATCGGCGTGACCGTGACCAAAGAGCCGTTCACCTTCTACATGGTCGCGGCCTGCATCTACCTGGGCCTGACCGTGGTCGCCATGACCGGCATGCACTTCATGGAAAAACGCGCCGCTCGCGGCTTTGCGAGGGCCGAACAATGAACTGGGAAGTGATCATCAAGTGGCTGCCGCGCCTGGCCCAGGGTGCCACCCTGACCCTTGAGCTGGTGGCCATCGCGGTCGTAGCCGGGCTGATCCTGGCGATCCCGCTGGGTATCGCCCGCTCGTCGCGGCACTGGTACGTGCGCGCCCTGCCCTTCAGCTACATCTTCTTCTTCCGCGGCACACCCCTGCTGGTGCAGCTGTTCCTGGTCTACTACGGCCTGGCGCAGTTCGATGCAGTGCGTTCGAGCAGCCTCTGGCCCTACCTGCGCGATCCGTTCTGGTGCACGGTGCTGACCATGACCCTGCACACCGCAGCCTACATCGCCGAGATCCTGCGCGGCGCGCTGCAGTCGATCCCCAAGGGTGAAATTGAAGCGGCGCGAGCGCTGGGCATGTCCCGTGGCAAGACGCTGTTCTACATCATGCTGCCCCGCGCTGCGCGCATCGGCCTGCCGGCCTACAGCAACGAAGTGATCCTGATGCTCAAGGCCAGCGCCCTGGCCAGTACGGTGACCCTGCTGGAGCTGACCGGCATGGCACGGACCATCATTGCCCGTACCTACCTGCCGGTGGAGATCTTCTTCGCTGCCGGGGTGTTCTACCTGGTGATCTCGTTCGTACTGGTGCAAGGCTTCAAGCTGCTGGAGCGCTGGTTGCGGGTGGATGCCTGCCAAGGGCGTTAAACCCCCACGGGCAGCTCTGCAACCCACCGCCGTCAAGCCGGCTTGATGGCGGTGGGGCCCTTCACCTCAACCAGTGCCAAGCCCCATGCCCCCTTTCCTCCACAGCCACCAACTACGCGAACGCTTCCTGGCCCTCGACCAGTTCCTGACCGAGCACCAGCAGCTGTGGAAACCCAGGCCCTTCACCACCCTGCGCCTGGACTGGGAAGCCGAACACCCCGCACTGTCCGCCCACCTGCGCCAATGCAGCCTGAGCGATGCCGAAGCCGACCTTGACCCGCAGGGCGTGCCCGCACCTTTTCCACACCTTGCCAGGCAAGCCCAACAGCTCAGCGCCCTGGGCGAGCTGCCCGACACCGGCCTGCCCCCCGCCGCACACCGCCTGGACGTCAACGTCCCGGGCCGTAAGTGGCAGCAGATCGAGGCCTTCAGCCGCCGCCTGAACTTCCGCACGCAGACCCACCACTGGCTGGACTGGTGCTCAGGCAAAGGCTACCTCGGCCGCCGCCTGCTGCAACCCGGCCAGCAGCTGACCTGCCTGGAGTACGACGCCCAACTGGTCAGCGCCGGCCAAGCCCTGAGCGACCACCACCAGCTGCCGGCAACCCACGTGCACCAGGATGTCATGGCCGCAGACAGCCGCCGCCACCTGGGCAGCGACAAGAGCGTGGTGGCCCTGCATGCCTGCGGCGACCTGCATGTGCACTTGCTGCGTGTGGCCAGTGAGCAAGGCTGCCGCCATCTCGCCGTGGCGCCCTGCTGCTACAACCGCATCCAGGGCGAGCAGTACCAGCCGTTATCCACAGCTGCGCAGCGCTCGGCGCTGCAGCTGTCACTTTTGGACCTGGGCCTGCCGCTGAGCGAAAGCGTGACCGCCGGCGCCCGGGTTCGCCACCAGCGCGACTGCTCCATGGCCCGGCGCCTAGGCTTCGACCTGCTGCAGCGCCGCCAGCGCCAGCGTGATGAATACCTGCCCACGCCGTCGCTGCCAGTTGCCTGGCTGGCCAAACCTTTCGAGCAGTACTGCCGCGATCTGGCCGAGCTGCGCGAGCTTGAACTGACCATCAACCCCGACTGGGACGCCTTGGAAGCAGAAGGCTGGCAGCGCCTTGCCCAGGTGCGCAACCTGGAACGGGTACGCAACCTGTTCAGAAGGCCACTGGAAATGTGGCTGGTGCTCGACCGCGCACTGTTTCTTGAAGAGCACGGCTACGCCGTACGCCTGGGCACCTTTTGCGATTATCCACTCACCCCACGCAACCTGCTGCTGCTTGCCGAGCGCGACCGTTAGCCACAGCACAACCTGTGGATAAGTCTGTGAACAAGCTTGTGATGAATGGTTGGATCCAAGCGCTATTTCAAACGTTCGGCTTATTCCCGCCGCAGCTACAGCCCCAGTAAAAACAGGCCTTTGCGCAAAGACCAGCGGTGCGCCGTATCGGCACGCCTTTCGCGCACGGCGCTGATGCCTCTTGTGCATAAACAAAAATTCGATTAGGCAAACAGCGCTGGATTGGTGCGGCCGCTGCCTGATTGTGGGCGCCGGCTCCCCGGCCCCCACAGGTGCGTTCCAACTCAGTGCAGCTTGTTCTTCGCCATCTCGATATCGTTCATCAGTGCCTTGGCCAGCGCACTGAGATAGTCGGCGGCCCCCAGTAGCTTGTGGTCATCCTCCATATCGCCTTCGCGCACCAGGTGCTTGATGTAGCCCAGCAATATCGAAACCTGTTCATAGGCGTCGTCCACAGGAATGCCGGGTTGTACGCGCAAGAGATCCACGGGCGGGTTGCCGACTTCGAGAAACGTCTCGATACCGGCTGTGGTGAGAGGCTTGGTTTCAAGGCTCATGTGAACGACTCCCCATCCTGCGCATCGTCCAAACGCCGCTTCGCATGCTGGATCAGCACATAGGCCGAATAAGCCGCATGGTTGGCGTTTGCCAGCAGGTTCAGGCCGGGCTCGCCTGCGTGGTCACGGCAGTGGTCGTCCAGGGTTTCGACCACGACACGCAAAAGCTGGCCGGCGTGGGCGATGGCGTCGGGTGGGGAGATATCGCTGTGGATGGTGAAGTACGGGGTGGAGATGAGAGGGCGAGGTGGGTCTGGAACGATTTTCTTCATGGCAGCAGCTCCGTTGAGTTGGAAACCGCCACGCGGATCTTTCTCACAGATCTAGGTGGCAGTCATACGCGGGGTGAGAAAACCGAGGGAGCTACAAAGCTCGGCCAGACCGAAGTCTGCCCGCGTACGACCGCCATAACAGGCTAGCCAAGTAGCTCCACAACGGGTTTCTCACACCCGGTCACCAGGGTATTGGCGACCCAGGAACGTTATCCCTGGGGCACTTCCCCGCCAACAGTGAAGCTTCGGCAAGCTGCGTAGGATAATTCCCAAGTGCTCCGTTACTGAAGCATTTGGTTTCAGATTCAGAAATACCTTACAGCTGCGCTCCGAGCGAAAGAGCACCACCGCAACTTTGGGAGCGTGTTTACCCGCGAAGACGCCTGCACAGTCATCACAATGCGAAGCCGATCCACCGCGAGCCCGGCCCAACGGTGTATGATCCGTCCCCCAAATCATTAAAAAGCTACGTCGCGCGCTGCCCCGCCAGCCACGCGACCGTCTGGCGTTGCGCCAGAACCGACATGGACTAACGGACCTAGACATCGTGCCCCACGCCAAATCCCTTGCCCTGCTGACCTTCTCCCTGGCCCTGACTGCCTGCTCCAATGGCAGCGGCACCACGCCACAGCACACCAGCAACCTGGACTGGAACACCCCCGGCATGCAGCTGGGCGGCGACAACGGCCTGCCCCTGCGCGTAGAAAGCCCCTGCCGCAAGCGCGGTTGCGACAACGACAAGCTGTTCTTCAACCCCGCCAAGACCGAACCAAACGTCAACACCATCCACCGCGGCTGGTAGGAAATTTCTCCTTTTAAGCCGGTGACTTAGGTCATTTTCAAACAATCGCAAGGAAGTGGTTTACAGGCGCCAACCGATCGTTATAATGACGCCCCATTGCCGGTATAGCTCAGATGGTAGAGCAACTGACTTGTAATCAGTAGGTCCCGGGTTCGATTCCTGGTGCCGGCACCATATAAATCAAGGGCTTGCAGCGATGCAGGCCCTTGTTTTTTGCGTCACACGTACCAAGCCACGTACCAAGCATGCCCCTCCATGGGCTCCTTTCCGTTAGGAACCGACTATGTCTGGGATCGACAGCGCGCTAAGCCTACTAGCGCCGGGTTGGGTAGGCTCACTGATTGGCATTGTCAGCTTTATAGGCGCTGTCCTTATTTATCTGTGGACGCGAAAGCGTACCCAGATCGGCTACGTGTACACCGGAGAACACCTTCTTGGCAGCGCATCTGACGCTCTGCCGCCTGCAATCGTCGTGGAATACGATGGGACAAGCATCCCTCGCCTGACGAAGTCTCTCGTCTTCCTCTGGAACACCGGTGAAAACACTGTTCTCGGTGAAGACATCGTCGACAAGGATCCACTACGGTTTTCCATCGGCTCTGATGGAAAGATCCTTTCTGTCTCTGTGCTGAAAGCCAGCAGAGCGGTAAACGACTTCCGGGTCGCTCTGCCATCGGACGCTTCACCGAACGAAGCGGCGTTCAACTTCAACTTCCTTGATTCTAAAGATGGCGTGGCAGTTGAGATTCTGCACACCAGCACCGACCGACGGCCCAAAGTGAAAGGGACCCTCCGAGGCCTACCTCAGGGGTTCCGCAACCTCGGCCGCATTAACCCACCTAAGCCAGTCAAGCCGGGTAAATACCATCGTTTTGGCAGAGCAATGACGACCTGGGTCCCTGTAGTAGCAGGTGGGACAGTGATGTTGCTGGCGTTCTTCACTTCCTCTTTCAGCTTTATCCCAGACCCGAATCGTTTTGGCCTCCTGCTGTTCTCAGCCTTTGGTGCATACACGGGCATGGCGCTCACAAATTGGCTCGGCAGCCGCCGTCGGTATCCGAAGAGCCTGGAGCTTGAACCTCAAGAGTAGGCGCGGGCTTCGCGTATAGGTGGGCAGTTTTAAGGTACAGGGGGGGGTCAAAAAAAAGAGTAACATCGGTAATCCTGACCGTTTCCTGTCCTGCACTCCACGGAATACGCGGCCTTATCGGTTTGGTGAAAAGTGATTTCTTAGTAACCAAATAGTAATCAGATTACCTTTTGTTTTAGTGATAAATGGCTTACTACAAAGCCTTTAAAATCAATCACTTAACTTAAAATTACCTTTTCCATTACCTCTCTGTTACTCCCATCTGTAACCACTCAGGCCCAATGAATACGCGGCCTCCACCATGCGCCACCCCATCCGGTTACGCTGATTACTCTTTTTCAGACCCCTCCCCCTATCCCGCACAGAAAGCCAACACAACGACCTGCCAAACCTCTCCAGGTGCAGGGATCCGCAGAAAAGCTCACGCCCTCACATCGTGATCAACCCCAACGGCGTAGGGTCTGCCAGCGCCGTGCGGGGGTGCGGAAATTCCGACACGTTTAGCCCGCAGGCGTGGCGGGGGGACGAGGGCGCGCGCCGGGCCCAGAGCAGCGCGAATACCCAAGATGGTGTCCAGAAGGAATCGGCGCTATCGTTCGGATGCGGCGCGGGGCCGCCTCAAGGAGGAACAATGATGCAGCGTGACCCAGATCTGATCCGACTGCTGATGCTGAAGTTGGAAAGTTTGGACAAGCCAGCGACCGCTATTGCCATGGTCAGCTACAAAGACCACTTGGCAATACCGGGCTATGACAGTGACGCGGTTTATTACCACGTCGATCAGATTCTTCAGAGCGGCTGGATCGACATGGCGGGCGGCCATGGAATGAATCCGTCAGGGCAGTTCAACTTCCGGGCGCTGACCCCAATAGGGCATGACTTTATCGACTCAGTTCGAGACGACGCGGTCTGGGCTTTGACAAAGAAGGGCGCCACAGCCGCAGGCGTGTTCACCATGGATACGCTGGCAGCACTTGGCAAAGGGTTTATGAGAAAACAGATATCGAGGCTCACCGATATCGAGCTTGGATAACAAAAAGCCGCCTCGATGGGCGGCTTTTCTGTTTCATAGGCTTCAGTTGGTGTTGCCGGCCGGCACCTCATAGGGGTTGAACCGGATCACTTCCTCCCCCAACCATTCGTTGATCTGCAGCAGCCTGGCCTGCTCGGGCTCCAGCTCGTTCACCGCCCACACCTGGGTAGCCTCACGCACCGAACCGAAGCCACCGGAATTCTGCGGTACAACGCCCATCAGCTGAGGTGGAATCCGCAGCATGGCCAACTGGTCGTCACGGCTGATGTTCTTGATCGCGCCGAAGTCATCTTTCGCCGCCACCTCGCTGATCGGGATCAACTGAATGCCGTCCTTCTTGCCGTTGGGTGCGTACATGAACAGATTTCGGAAGTTGCCCGGTCCCTTGCTGCTCTTCATCGCCGTGCGCAGATCATCGACAAAGTCTTCATTCTGGGCTGCGTCGGTCATGTACAAGATGAAACCCGCGTGGCTACCGTTCTGGTAGTACTTGCGACGGAACAGCGTTGCCGCCTCGTTGAGCAGCGCGGCCTGCAGCGCTGGCAACCATTCCGGCAGGCCGTACACCTCCTGGTTGATGTCGGCCACCCGTAGATGGCAGATGCTGCCAGCCCTGAACTCGTGCTCATCACGCCAACCGCGCACCTGGTAGTAAGTTTCCAGATCCGCACCTCGGCGCATGTACTTCGCCAAGCAAGGTCGAAGCCCAATCGCCCGGCCGAGCATGTTGTCGCGCTTTTCCAGGTACAGATTGCCCGACCACCCCAGATCCATGACGATCTGCTCGAAAGCCTGCCGGCTCAGCAACTTGTGGGGAATGAATGTTCGGGCCAGGGCGTTGCGCTTGAAGATCAGTCCAGACTGCAGGTAGACGCTGGCCTTCGACGAGCGGGCCAGGCCTTCCAGCGAGACAGGTGGCTCATACCATCTACCGTTGAGGTAGCACTCCAAGTAATCCAGGATCTCGCGTCCATCAAGGACCGGTACCGGATCGCCAAAGGTGAAGGCTTCGGCTCGGGCATTGGGGTTGGCGAGCAGCTCACCAGCAGGCGCCGGCGCGGCGCCGACCAGATCGATGTTGCTCATCAGAAGATCTCCATGATGCGAGTGTTGGTAGCGGTCTGCCCTTCGAGCGGCTCGTTATGCAGGGCGTGAAAAAGAGCCCAAGCCAGGTCGGCGTGGCCGGTGGCTTCGTTCCGACCAGCGGTGTACGTGAACTGGCGACCGCCAGGTGTGATGGTTTTGCGAATGGCCATGAGGGACTGCGCCACGTCAGTGGCCCCGGCATCAAACTCCAGCCGTCCTTTGCTGATGACATCCCACGCTTTCATGACCAGGCGGGTTTTGACTTCGGGGTTGTAGGCGAAAGTGCGGAGCGCCGGGAAGAACTGGCGCACCAGCTGGGCCACGGCGCTGCCCATGCCAGTGGTGTCGATACCGATATAGGCCACGTTGTAGCGCCTGGTGATCTGGCGGATCGTCTCGGCCTGCGAGTTGAAGTCCATCCCGCGAAACTGGTGCTTCTCCAACAGGAAGAACTTCCCGCCCGGTACCAACGGAGGCGCGAGCACCACCAGGCCGGCCGAGTCACCGGTCTCTGCCGGGTCGTACCCAACCCATACCGGTCGCTCTCCGTATGGCCGGGCAGCGAATGGGCTGTATCCGGGCCAGTCCCAACTTTCGACCATGCAGGGTTGCAGCATGCTGAGCGGGAAGATGCTCGCCCCGTCGTCTACGAACTGGCACATGAGCAGGTTCTGGAACGCTGCCGCGTCGTATTCGAGTCGCAGCTCGTCCAGGTCGAACAGGTCGCAGCCCCTGGCTTCGGCATCCATAATCGTGACGATCTGCCGCCAGATCTTATCCTCACACAGCCGGCCCTGCTGCAGGGCCTCGTGGGTCACATCCAGCTGGATATGCTGCGCGGTCGGTTTGCCCTTGTTGATCCGCTCACCTGTCCACCAGGTGTAGGCCGGGTGCGCCATGCTGCTCGGCGTGGAGAAATACGTCTTGCGCCACTTCTTGTGCAGCGCCATACCCGAGGCCACTTTGTTGATCTCGGCGAAGCCGTGCACCCAGAAGAATTCGTCGAAATAGAAGTTGCCGGACCGTCCTTGGGCGGTGCGGAAGTTCGTACCCAGGAAGTGCAGCTCGGCGTTGTTCCACAGCACGATGGGGTCACCGGTCAACTTGATGCCCAGCACCTCATTGAGGAACGCTTGCATGTACGTCTTGAACTGGTGCGCCTGGGCCTTGCTGGCCGACAGGAAGATCTGGTTTCGACCGGTCGTAATGGCGTCGATCAGTGCTTCCCGGGCAAAGTAGAACGTTGCGCCAATCTGCCGGCTCTTGAGGATCATCCGGGTGCGCTGATTGCCAGCGCGGTTCCAGTCGAGCTGGTAGTCAAAACAGCTGTCGCGGAAGGCGTCGACGAGTTTCTCGATCTGCTCCTCATCCAGCTCGTTGCGCTTGGCCTGCTTCTTCGGCCCTTCGTTCCGCTTGGCAATGTTCGGATTCAAGTCGGTTTCGGTACCGCCGCCCTGGTACCGCTGAATACGCGCCTGCCGCTCCAGTTGCCGGTGCAGAAGGTCGATTTCTTTGAAGTCGCCACTGGTCTTACCGTCCTTGAGGATCAGTTGCACCAGCCGCGCCTCAAGGGCGCCGCCAATACGCTCGACGTTGTCGGCCCGATCCCATTCATCTCGGGCCTTCCAGCTGTGGACGGTCTTCTCCTTCTCGTCGAGATAATCGGCGATATCGGTGATTCGCCACCCAGTCCAGTACATGAACTTGGCTTGGCGGCGCGGATCGGTCGTGGGTTGGGCGGTAGTGTTCATGGCGCCGATGCTGCCGCTCGCGCGCGTATTCACCCACTGGCGCCCCCTGTAGCCCGCAGGTCTACAAGTGCAGCACGTTGCCGTATAGCAGCCGGCTGCGGACCATGCCCCTCATCGCAAGGCACAACGCCACCGCACTGAGGACAGCCCGCATGGCAGCAAGCAAGAAATTCCGCAGCAAGTTCTTCCGCGTCGCCGTTGAAGGCGCAACCACTGACGGCCGAACCATCGAGCGCCAGTGGCTGGTGGACGCTGCCGAAACCTACAACCCGAACACCTACGGCGCTCGCGTCTGGCTCGAACACTTCCGCAGCGTACTGCCAGACGGCCCGTTCAAGGCCTACGGCGACGTCGTGGCACTGAAAACCGAGGAAGTCGAAGTCGCCGGCAAGAAGAAGCTGGCCCTGTTCGCCCAGATCGAGCCTACCGCCGACCTGATCGCCCTGAACAAGGCCCGTCAAAAAATCTTCACCAGCATCGAGATCCGCCCGAAGTTCGCAGACACCGGCCGCGCCTACCTGGACGGCATCGCCGTAACTGACACGCCGGCCAGCCTGGGCACTGAGATGCTTACCTTCAGCGCCCAGCATCCCGACGCCAACCCACTCAAGGCGCGAAAAAATGACCCGGACAACCTGTTCTCCGAGGCCATCGAAATCGCGCTCGAATTCGAGGAAGTCACCGACAGCGAGAGCAAGGTCGCCGGCCTGTTCTCACGGGTGATGGAAGCCCTCGGCAAGAGCAAGGACAAAGCTGTCAAGGATGACGCCCAGTTCTCCGAGCTGACTGAGGCCATCGAGGCTCTGGCCACGCACGCCAAGGAACAGGGCGAAGCGTTCACCGATGAGGTGGCCGCTCGCACTGACCTGGTCGAGAAGGTCACCAAGCTGACCACCGACTTTAACGACCTGGTCAAGCGTCTCGGCGATACCGAAGACCACAGCCAAAAGCACCGTCCACCGGCCACCGGTGGCGACGGCAAAGTGCTGACCCAGTTCTGATCTCACCCAGCCTGAACACCCGGAGAACACACAATGCGTAACGCAACCCGTATCGTCTTTACCGCCTTGGCCGCGCAGATTGCGCTGGTCAACGGGGTGGCCAGTGCCACCGAAAAATTCAACGTTGCACCCACCGTGCAGCAGGCCCTGGAAAAGGCTACCCAGGAATCGTCGGCCTTCCTGAAAGCGATCAACATCATCGGCGTCGATGAGCAGCAAGGCGAAGCACTGCTCGCTGGCGTCAACGGTCCTGTGGCCAGCCGCACCAACACCGGGGCAGGTAACCGCCGCAATCCGGCCAACGTCGCCGAAATGTCCAAGGACAGTTACAGCTGCGTACAAACCAACTTCGACACTTCGTTCCCCTATGCACTGCTCGATGCCTGGGCCAAGTTCCCTGAGTTCCAGGTACTGCTGACCAACGCCATCGTCGAGCGTCAGGCGCTTGATCGCATCATGATCGGCTTCAACGGCACCTCCGTTGCCGTTGCGACCGATCGCGCTGCCAACCCACTGCTGCAAGACGTCAACAAGGGCTGGCTGCAGAAGATCCGCGAGGGCGCAGCCGATCGCGTCCTGGATGAAGGTGCCGTCGCCGGCAAGATCCGCGTCGGCGCAACCAAGACCATCAAAGTGGCGGGTGTCGACACTGAAGTCAGCGGCGATTATCAAACCCTGGACGGCGTGGTGTTCGATGCCATCCAGATGCTGGACCCATGGCACCGCTCCCGCCCCGACCTGGTTGTGCTGGTCAGTCGCGACCTGATGCATGACAAGCTGCTGAAGGCCGTGGAAAAAGGTTCGGCGTCGAATCAGGAAGAAAACGCGGCACAGGAAATCGTCAGCCGCGCCCGTCTCGGTGGCTTGCCGGTCGTCGACGCACCGTTCCTCCCTGCAGGTACCGTGCTGGTCACCTTCCTGAAAAACCTGTCGATCTACTGGCAGGAAGGCGCTCGCCGCCGTCACCTCAAGGACGAGCCTGAGTTCGATCGGATCGCGGACTACCAGTCCAGCAACGACGCCTACGTCATCGAGGACTTCGGTGCCGTCGCCTTGGTGGAAAACATCGAGGCATTGACCTACCCGGAACCGTCCGAGGCGTAACCCATGGGACTGACCCTTTCGCAACAAACTCAACTGCGTAAGCGGGCCGCCAAGGAGGCTGCCAGCACCGCGCCGGCAGCCCTCATGGATGGGCTCAATCAATACGAGTTGATGCTTGCCAAGCTGCAGCAGGATCAGCTGCGGCTGAGGCAGATCCAGTCAATTCAGAGCAAGTGCCTGCTGAAAGCGCAGCTGATCGGTGAGTACAAGCCCTATATCGACGGTGTGTTGTCGGCTGGCCGTGGCGCTCAAGATGATGTGGTTACCACCATCATGCTGTGGCGCTTCGATGCCGGCGACTGGGACGCGGGCCTCGATGTTGCGGCCTATGTCCTGAAGCATGGCCTGAAAATGGCCAACCGTTTTGATCGCACCAGCGGCTGCCTGATTGCCGAAGAGATCGCTGAAAACGCCCTCAAGGCTCAGAAAGCGGACAAGCCGTTCCCAATCGAGACCCTGTTGCGAACTGCTGAGCTGACGAAAGACCAGGACATGCCAGATGAGGTCAGCGCCAAGCTGAAACTGGCACTGGCCCGAGCAACGCTGCAGGGCCTAGATCCAAGCAACCCCGGCCAACCAGGCCAACTACAACGCGGCATCGACCTGCTCAAGCGTGCGATCGAGCAGGACGCCCACTGCGGCGGAAAGAAAGAACTGGAGAGCGCCGAGCGTCTCCTGAAGAAACTCGCTGGCCCTGCCAGCTAACCGAGCGTCCCACGCAACCCGGCGGCTCGGGTCGGATCAGCGGCCATTGGCTCAGCTGTGAAGTCCCGACCACCGCCGACCTATTCAGAGCGCGACCATGAGCGGATTCATTGCCGGCGGTCTGGTACCAAGCGACTCGGTACCGGGCAGCCATATCAACAGCGACCCCTTCTGGCCGTCGATCGATCTGGACTCGCTGCGGGAAACCCTGCGCATCGACTCCAGCGTCACCCCTGCCCGCCTCGAAACGGCCGTGGTCGCGGCCATTCTCAGCGTCAACCGGGATCTGGCCAAGTGGCGAGTAGCCAAGCAGGCGGAGGGCTTCACCGCCCTGGACGAAGTACCAAGCGGGCAGATCCTGAACAAGTCGCAACTGGTGCACCTGTACGTGCGTGCCATCGAGTGTGCGACCGGTGCCGAGGTTTGCGAGCGGTACCGTAACTACGACAGCACCGCCAGCGGCAATAACAAAGCCGATGAAACCGCCCCGACCATTGATGACTACAGGCGCGACCAGCGCTGGGCGGTTCGTGACTTTCTCGGCACATCGCGAACCACTGTGGAGCTGCTGTGATGGCCAAGCTGGAAACTATCGACTGGAACGAGATCTCACGGCGCGGCCTGCTGGTCCGTATCAACCGGGAAATCATGCACCCGCTGGGCTTGGCGATCTGCAGGGACCCTGAAACTGGCTTATCACCAGGTGCAGTTGTCAGCGATGACGGCGCTTGGGTTTACCCCGACGACGTGGACGCCGAACCCTGCGCCAAGGGCCAAAATTAATGGCCGAGCAAAAGCGCACGCAGCAAAACGACACCGTGGACGCCCTGTGCTGGCGTCACTACGGCCGCACTGCCGGCGTGGTCGAGGCCGTGCTCGATGCCAATCCGGGCTTGGCCGACAAGGGGCCTGTGCTTCCTTCTGGCCTGCTCGTCACCCTCCCCGAACTGCAAGCGGCTGCCCCCGAACGCCAGATGGTGAACCTATGGGACTGACCGGCCACCCCAACACCCAACCAAGGAAGGACACCCATGCCTGACCGCCCTGAAACCTGGGCCTGGCTCGCCACCTGGCTCGAACACAACTGGCCCGGCCTGTATGCCGGCGGTCTGGCCATCGTTATTGCCGCCCTGCGGGTGATCTACGGTGGCGGCGGAATCCGTCGCATGGCCGTCGAAGCCCCGCTCTGCGGCGCATTGGCCCTATCGGCCAGCCACGGCTTGTCGCTGATCGGCATCCCAATCAGTGCGGCCCCGTTCTTCGGGGGCGTCATTGGCCTGCTGGGCGTCGAGTTCACCCGTGCAACCGCGAAGAAGTTCTTCACCCGCAAAGAGGGAACAGCATGACCACTCTTCGACATGGCGACCGCTCCCAAGCGGTTCGCGAGCTGCAGCGCCTGCTCAACGCCAAAGGCGCCAAGCTGGAAACTGACGGTGCCTTTGGCGATGCCACCGAGGCGGCCGTCCGGGCCTACCAGGAGAAAGCCGGGCTCGTTTCCGATGGCGCCGCCGGCCCGAAGGCCATGGCCAGCCTGCAAGGCCTGGACACCGGCAAGCTCCTCAAACATTCCGACCTGGTCCAGGCTTCCGCCCGTCTCGGCGTGCCGATCGCGGCTGTGTATGCCCTGAACGAGGTCGAATCAAATGGCCTCGGCTTTCTGGACAACGGCAAGCCGGTGATCCTCTTCGAGCGCCACGTCATGTTTGACCGCGTGCAGTTGGTCCGCTCGTCCGGTGATGACCAGGAGCAGCTGCACCAGCGCGCCGAGCAGCTGGCCAAGCAGGTGCCCAACCTGGTTAACCCGAAAGCTGGCGGTTACATCGGCGGGAGCGCTGAGCATCAGCGTCTTGCTCAGGCTCGGCAACTGGACGACGTAGCCGCGCTGGAGTCCGCCAGCTGGGGCGGCTTCCAAGTCATGGGCTACCACTGGCAGCGCCTGGGTTACTCCAGCGTCCACGACTTTGTAGCAGCGATGAATCGTAGCGAAGCAGACCACCTGGAGGCCTTCGTCCGCTACATCGAAGCCGACGCCAACTTGCTCAAGGCCTTGAAGGCACTGAAGTGGGCAACGGTGGCCAAGCTCTACAACGGCCCGAACTACCAGCGAAACCTGTACGACGTAAAGCTGGAGCGCGCCTTCGAGCGGCATCAGGACCGTGGTTTGGTAGCTGCCTGATGGACCTGCGCACCGGTTTTTTTGCCGCTGCGCTGCTGGCCAGCGTCGGCCTGTGGGGTTGGTCGCAGAAGTCGCTACTGGATAGCGAGAAGGCCATCTCCAAGGGCCTGGCTGAGCAGCGCGACACCGCTCAGGCCGATGCCCGCGACAACCTGGCCACCGCCAACACATTGAAAGCCACCCTGGAGCGCGAGCGCGAAGGCCAGGCCAAGCTGCTGAAGCTCCAGCGCGAGCTGCGCACTGGCCTGGCCAACCGCGAGCGCCTGATCGAGAACCTCAAGCATGAGAACGATGAACTGCGGCAATGGGCTGATCAGCCTATCCCTGATACTGCTCGCCGGCTGCGGCAGCGTCCCGCCATCACCGGCGCCGATGCTTACCGTCAGTGGTTGTCCGGTAGTAGTGCCCTGCCAACTGCCGGCGACAAGCCCGGCAAAGAACGGCCAGTTGCTCACTGACCAGGAGCGCACCGAACTAGCCTGGGCCGAGTGCGCCGCCCAGGTCGACGCCGTTTATCAACACCAGGTGAAGCATGAACAAGCCCGATAGCCTGCGCGATCTGCTGCTAGAGGCAGTGCCAGGCCTCAAGAAAAACCCTGAACGCCTGCTGATGTTCATCGACCAGGGCAAGGTCCGCTGCACCGCCGCTGCCAGCCTTTCGTTCGAATACAGCTACACCCTGCAAGTCATCCTGACTGACTTTGCGGGGCACCCTGACAGCGTGATGCTCCCGATCCTTGGATGGTTGCGGGTCAACCAGTCTGAATTGCTGGTCAACCTGGACAAGTCCGCCGAGGGGCTGAAATTCGAAGCCGACATGCTGGACCGCAGCAAGGTAGATCTCAGCCTCACCCTGCCCCTAACCGAGCGCGTGATCGTCACCCGCAAGGCGGATGGCAGCCTCGATGCCTCCCACGCCCCCGAACCGCAATACGAGGACTACCAGGAACAAGGGCCAGTGACCGTGTATGCCGACGGCGAACCGCTCGTTTCCTGGCAGCCACCTGCCGCTCCCGACAGCATGGCTTTGGTCATGCCTCACCCGAAGCGCCCTGCTCGTGGCTGATCTCAGCGCCCTGGAAGACTGGGCCGGCCCGCTGCTTCGCCAGATCGAGCCCGCCGGCCGGGCCAAACTGGCCCGAACACTTGCGCAGCAGCTGCGCCGGGGCCAGCAGCAACGGATCAAAGCCCAGCGCAATGCCGATGGCACACAGTACACGGCGCGAAGGCCGCACAAGCTGCGCGAGAAAAAAGGCCGGGTGAAGGCCAAGGCGAAGATGTTCCAGAAGCTGCGCACAGCCAGCTACCTCAAGGCCCAAGGGGACGCCAAGGGCTTGGCAGTTGGGTTTACCGGACGGATCGCAAGGATTGCCCGCGTCCACCAGTACGGCTTGCGGGATCGCATCGCCGCCCGTGGCCCAACGGCTCAGTACGAGGCCCGGGAGCTGCTCGGGTTCACTGTCGAAGATCAGGAAGCACTGAAAGACCTGGTGCTCGCCCACCTGGGCCTGTAGCCGCGCCCGCTACAACCGCCACCGGCTGCGCTCGCGCACGCGTGGCGCGACCATCGCCGGCATGAACTCCCTTGCCGAAATCAACCGTCTGCTGGAAAACCTGATCCGCTTCGGCACCGTTGCCGAGGTGCAACACGTGCCGCCCCGCGTAAAGGTCCAGACCGGCGGGATGCTGACCACCTGGCTGCCGTGGCTCGCTTGGCGAGCTGGCGAGAGCCGGGAATGGGACCCGCCCACCGTAAACGAGCAGGTGTTGCTGCTGTCGCCCAGCGGCCAGCTGGCCAACGGCGTGGCGGTCACCGGCCTTTTCAGCGACCTGATCACAGCCAATGGCGATCGCGCCGGACTGCACCGCCGCACCTATGCCGATGGCGCCGTGGTCGAGTACGACAGCGTGGCGCATCACCTGGTCGCCACCCTGCCGGACGGTGGTACCACCGAGCTGATCAGCACGGGCGGCATCCACATCGTGGGCGACATCACCCACGAAGGCGACTACATCCAGACCGGCAACCAAAACGTCACCGGCCTTGTGACGGTTACGCAGGACGTGATTGCCAACGGCATCAGCCTTGTCAAACACGTCCACGACGGCGTGATGTCTGGTCCGGGCAAAACGGGAGCGCCTGCGAAATGAACCGCCGGAACGGCTCGACCCTGCCCACCCGTGAGCACATTGCCCAGTCCGTCGAGGACATTCTCACCACTCGCATCGGCACCCGGATTGCACGACGTGAGTACGGCAGCCTGCTGCCCGAGCTGATCGATCAGCCCCTTAATGAAACCACCTGCCTGCGCCTCTACGCAGCCACCGCCATGGCCCTGCTCCGCTGGGAGCCGCGTATCAACCTAACCCGCGTGCAACTGAACATCCCCGACCTGACCGGCCGGGCTGAGCTGGACATGACCGCCGTCCTGGTCGACAGCAACGAAGAGTTCAACGTCCGCATGCCGCTGCAGCTGGGGAGCACCGCATGAATACCTTCCTACCCATCGACCTCAGCCAGTTGCCGGCGCCGCAGGTCGTCGAGCAGATCGACTATGAGCAGATCCTGGCCGAACGAAAGGCCTACGCCATCAGCCTGTGGCCCGCTGATCAGCAAGCCGAGATCGCCGCACGCCTTGAACTCGAGTCGGAACCCATTACCAAGCTGCTGCAGGAGAACGCCTATCGGGAAATGATCCTGCGTCAGCGGGTCAATGAAGCTTCGCTTGCCGTGATGCTCAGCTCTGCCGGTGGCAACGACCTGGACCAGCTCGCCGCCAACGTCAACGTAAAACGCTTGGTGATCCAGGCTGCGCAGCCTCAGGCGATCCCCCCGGTACCACAGGTGTTGGAGAGCGACGACGCGCTGCGTGAGCGCGCACAGATGGCCTATGAAGGGTTGAGCACCGCAGGGCCGCGTAATTCGTACATTTTCCATGCCCGAGCCGCAGACGGCCGGGTTGCAGATGCCACCGCCCAAAGCCCCACGCCCGCCACTGCCGTGGTAACAATTCAGTCCGCCCTGGATGATGGCAGCGCCGATCAGGCACTGATCGATGTCGTTTCCGCGTATCTCAACGATGAGGACCGCCGGCCAGTGGCTGACCGGCTCATCGTCCAAGGCGCGCAGGTGCTCCCATATCAGGTCACCGCAACGCTTTACTTGAACACGCTGGGACCAGAGGCCGAGCCAATCCTTGCTGCCGCCACGCAGAAGCTGCAGGCCTACGTGACACAGCGGCGTCGGCTCGGCATGCAGGTATCTGAATCAGCCGTACACGCGGCGTTGCACGTCGAAGGGGTGCGCAAGGTCGTGCTGGCCGACTGGGCCGACATCAACGCGACAGACAGCCAGGCGCCTTACTGCACCGAGATCAACCTATCCCAGGGCACCGAATCATGAGGCTGCTGCCCGGCAATGCCACTGACCTTGAGCGCCAGGCTGCTGAAGCGCTCGCGCAGATCGAGCGAGTACCCGTGCCGATCCGGGACCTGATCAACCCTGACCGCTGCCCCGTGGCTTTACTGCCCTTCCTCGCTTGGGCCGTTTCCGTCGATCGCTGGGATAGCCGCTGGAGCGAATCGGCCAAGCGCGGCGCCATTCGGTCGTCGTACTACATCCATTCCCGCAAGGGCACCATCGGCGCCCTGCGCCGTGTAGTTGAACCTTTGGGCTACCTGATCGAGGTCGTGGAGTGGTTCCAGACAGAGCCGCAGGGCGTACCTGGAACGTTCGCGATCAAGGTCGGCGTATCCAACGAAGGCATCAGCGAGGAGACCTATCAGGAACTGACCTGGCTGATCGATGACGCCCGGCCTGTGAGCAGGCACCTGACCGGCTTGGCCATCAGCCTAGAAACCAGCGGTTCCCTATCCATTGCCGGCGGTCTGTACGACGGCGACGAGCTGGACATTTATCCCCCTGCTCAACGTGACATCAGCATCACAGGCTTGATCGGCCGCGGGGGTCGCGAACACACCATTGACACACTGGACATTGCACATGGCTGATCAGAACTCGCAGTTCTACGCAATCCTCACCAACGTGGGGGCCGCAAAGCAGGCCAACGCGGATGCCCTGGGCATCGCTTGGAAAATCACGCAGTTGGGCGTTGGCGACGCCAATGGCACCGAGCCAACTCCGAACGCCACCCAGACCGCGCTCATTGCAGAGTGGCGGCGGGCACCATTGAATCAGCTGAAGGTGGATGATAACGACAGCTCGATCATCGTCGCCGAGCAGATCATCCCCGCAGAGGTGGGAGGCAAATGGATTCGCGAGATCGGCCTATACGACGCCGATGGCGACCTGGTCGCCGTCGCGAACTGCCCGCCCACCTACAAGCCATTGCTCAGCCAGGGCTCAGGCCGCACCCAAGTAGTGCGCATGAACCTGATCGTCAGCAGCTCCAGCAACGTAGAACTCAAGATTGACCCCAGCGTGGTGCTGGCCACTCGTGAATGGGTAACGTCCGAGCTGGCCAAGCAGGATTTCAAGCATTCTGTGGTCGCGGCAACCACAGCCAACATCACCTTGAGCGGGCTGCAGACCATCGACGGAGTCGCGCTGACCGCTGGATCGCGTGTCCTGGTGAAGAACCAGACCACAGGTAAGGACAATGGTGTGTACATCGTCGCATCGGCCGCCTGGACACGCAGCGCCGACGCAGATATCAGCGCGGAAGTGACACCCGGCATGCTCGTCCTGGTTGAGCGCGGCATCGTCAACGGCGACAGCGCATGGCAGCTGGTGACCGATGCGCCGATTACTCTGGGCGTCACCGCCCTGACGTATGAAATGGCCTTTGGCCGCAGCGGTGTGGCCGCAGGCACTTACCGTAGCGTTACGGTGGATGCCTATGGGCGGGTAACCGCTGCGACCAATCCGACCACGGTGGCGGGTTATGGCCTGACCGATGTGTACACCAAGACGCAGATCGACCAGGCTATGGCGCTTAAGGCGGCGCTGGCCAGCCCGGCGTTGACGGGCGTACCGACGGCGCCGACAGCGGCGGCAGGGACAAATACGTCTCAACTGGCGAATACGGCGTTTGTGCAAGCTGCCCTAGCGGCGCTGGTAGCGTCCTCGCCGGCGGCGCTGGATACGCTGAATGAGCTGGCGGCAGCGCTCGGTAACGATCCGAACTTTGCCGCCACCATGACCAACGCCTTGGCGCTCAAGGCTCCCTTGGCCAGCCCGACCTTTACCGGCGACCCTAAGGCGCCGACTCCGGCCGTTACGGATAACGACACCTCGCTGGCGACCACGGCGTTTGTGCGCAGCGTCCTGGCGCGCTATGGCCTGGCCACCAGCACGGCATACGTTTGGACTGGCAACATTGACCAGATTGTCGAGACCGGCGTTTATACGGTTTCCAACGGGGCGACGGGCACGCGGCCGAAACAGCCAGGTACGGTCAATGACATCGTCGCTGGTGAAATCCTCCACCTGGAGCGCGACGGTACGAACTGTGCGGTTCAGATTTGGGAGTCGCTGACCGGCGGCCTGGATGCGCCGGCTGGTGGCAAATCGGGCATAACCTTCAAGCGCTCGCGAGTGAGTGGTGGCGAGTGGACGGCATGGGGGCAGATGTGGGACGGGGTCAATACTCCCAAACAGACCAGTGCTATCGACACCACGGCCGGGACCATGCTGACAGTGGGGTCGTTTGGGGCAGGATCCGCCATTGTCACCACTGAAGTAGATATGAACAGTTTTCAAGTTCCGGGTAACTACCTGACTGCCGCTTCGGGACTATTGAACCTGCCAGCGGGTTGGAATGCGGCCCAACGTCACTGCATGGTGGTCGATGGGCTTGGCGCTTCTGGTCACTTGGTACAGACCTTGAGCGCAGGGCTTGCCGGCGGCGATGTTAAGCAAGCTATTCGCACTTTAACCTCGGGGAAAACTTGGACCGATTGGGAAGAAGTCACTACCAGCCGTCATGGACCTTTTCGCGGGACGCAGACCTATAAGACCGCCGGAGTCTTCACCTGGACAGTTCCGGCGGGCGTTAAAAAAGCCTGGGTAACAGTCATTGGTGGCGGTGGCGGCGGTGGCTTTTCGCCCTCAGCTGGGATTGGTTCGGCGGGTGGCGGCGGTGGCGGTATGTCTCAGCGCCTTGTAGACCTGTCGGGCGTCACGTCGGTGGCAGTTACGGTTGGCGCTGGCGGAGCGGGTGCTACCGAGTCCGGCAGCCAGGGTGGAACAGGCGGCACTTCGTCCTTTGGTGCGTACCTGTCTGCAACTGGTGGTGTAGGGGGCGCAGGGAATAGCGGGACAGCGAATGCTGGGGGGACTGGGGGCCTTGGTTTTGGTGGCGATTTCAATACCACGCTTGGCCCTGGATTCTCGAACTACGGCACCCAAGGTGGTACTGGCGGTGGTCCAGGCGTTCGCGCAAGCCAAGCTCCGGTCGTTGGTGGCGCGGCCGCTGGTCCTGGGGGAGGTGGTTCTGGTGCTTATACCGGTTATGCCGGTGGTGCTGGGGCTGCTGGGCAAGTAATTATTCAGTGGTGATGACTATGTGGGCACTTGTGCAAGAAGGGATCGTAATTGAAACGACGGATGTTGACCCGGAGGGGCGCTATCATCCTGATCTTCAATGGCGCGCCTGCAGTGAGCAGGTAAAGCCAGGATGGCTGTACGTGCATGCCGCGTTTTCCGAGAGGGTCGAAAGCGAGGAGGAGCGCCGTGCAGCCGAGCGGCAATGGCGAGATGTCGAGCTCGCGGCGCGGCAATGGATCCGTGAGCGGCACCGAGACGAGCAGGACCTTGGGCGCCCAACCACGCTCAGCAATGAGCAATTCACCGAGCTGCTGGCCTATCTGCAGGCGCTGCGTGACTGGCCTCAGGCTGAAGCATTTCCTGGCTCGGCATATCGTCCGGTCGCGCCTGGCTGGATCGCAGAACAACACCTGTAAAAGCGGCCGCTACAACCCTCTCAGCTCGCTGAACCCCCGCGCGCGCGGCAGCCTGTGCAGTGTCATTCAACTGCACAGGCATCAAACATGGCCGACGAATACCATCACGGCGTGCGCGTCGTCGAAATCAACGAGGGCACCCGCCCTATCCGCACCGTTTCCACCGCGATCGTCGGCATGGTCTGCACTGCAGACGACGCCGATCCGGCCGCATTCCCACTCAATACCCCTGTCCTGCTCACCAGCGTGCAGAGTGCAATTGCCAAGGCTGGCAAGACCGGCACCTTGGCGGCCAGCCTCCAGGCCATTGCCGACCAAACCCAGCCAGTCACCGTTGTGGTGCGGGTTGCGGCCGGCGAAACCGATGCCGAGACCACCAGCAACATCATCGGCGGTACCGACGAAAACGGTAAGTACACCGGCATGAAGGCCCTGCTGGCTGCGAAAGGCCGCCTCAAGGTCACCCCGCGCATCCTGGGCGTTCCTGGCCTGGACTCGCAGCCGGTGGCCACCGCCCTGGTCGCCATTGCACAGCAGCTGCGTGCGTTCGCCTACGTCAGCGCCGCAGGCTGCAAAACCAAGGAAGAGGCCACGGCCTACCGCGAGAACTTCGGCGCCCGGGAAGTTATGGTCATATGGCCAGACTTCGAATACTGGAACACCGAAACGGACGCGACCGGCACCGCCCCGGCCGTAGCGCGTGCGCTGGGCCTGCGCGCCAAGATCGACCAGGACACCGGCTGGCACAAAACCCTGTCCAACGTGCCAGTCAACGGCGTGACCGGAATCAGCGCCGACGTGTTCTGGGACCTGCAGAACTCCGCCACCGATGCCAACTACCTGAACGGGAACGAGGTCACCACCCTCATCAACGCTGACGGCTACCGCTTCTGGGGCAGCCGCACCTGCAGCGCCGACCCGCTCTTCGCCTTCGAGAACTACACCCGTACCGCCCAGGTATTGGCCGACACCATGGCCGAAGCGCACATGTGGGCCATGGACAAGCCCATGCACCCGTCGCTGGTGCGGGACATGATCGAAGGTATCAACGCCAAGTTCCGCGAACTGATTTCCGGTGGTTACCTGATCGGCGGTGAAGCCTGGTACGACGAGGAAGCCAACACCGAGGCCACCCTCAAGGCCGGGAAACTGTTCATCGATTACGACTACACCCCGGTACCGCCGCTGGAGGACCTGAACTTCCGCCAGAGGATCACCGACCGTTACCTGGCGGACTTCGCCAGCCGCATCAATAGCTGACGGAGGCCAGCACCATGGCAATGCCACGCAAACTCAAGAACATGAACACCTTCCACGACGGCGTTAGCTACGTGGGGGTATCCAAGTCCGTCACCCTTCCCGTGCTTGCCCGGAAAATGGAGGGATACCGCGGTGGCGGCATGAACGGGCCGGTGAAGGCTGATCTGGGCTTCTCCGACGACGGCCTGCAACTGGAGTGGAAGATCGGCGGCATCGATGACCTGGTCATCAAGCAGTTCGCCAACCAGAGCGCCTCGGGCCTGATGATCCGCTTTGCCGGCTCCTATCAGCGTGACGACACCACAGCAGTGAGCGCCGTGGAAGTCGTGGTCCGTGGCCGTCACGAGACCCTCGACATGGGCGAGGCCGTTGCCGGCGAGGACACCGAGCACACCATCACCACCACCTGCAGCTATTACAAGCTGACCCTGGACGGCACCGTCCTGGTTGAAATCGACCTGTTGAACTTCGTCGAGATCGTCAACGGCGTCGACATGCTGGCCGCCCAGCGCCGGGCAATCGGCCTCTAACCCCACAACTGTAAGGAATGAACACCCATGAGCACTGAAAAAACCAGCGTCACCGTTGAAGCAACCGCCCTGCCCCAAGATGACAACGCTGTCGAGCTGGACACCCCGGTCAAACGTGGTGAATCGACCCTTAGTGTCATCACCCTGCGCAAGCCATCGTCCGGCGAGCTGCGCGGCATCCAGCTTTCAGACCTGCTACAGATGGATGTCGGTGCGCTGATCAAGCTGGTACCGCGCATCAGCCCGCTGACCGAGGGAGAAGTCCGCGCGATGGACCCGGCCGACCTGGTCGCGATCGGCGTGAAGGTCACCGGTTTTTTGCTGCAGAAGCGGACGAAGACGGACGCATCCCTCGTTGCGTAGACGATGCCATGGCCGATCTGGCCGTGGTTTTCCACTGGGCCCCGGCCGACATGGACCGGCTAGGGGTTCGAGAACTGATGGAATGGCGCGAGCGAGCGCGAGTAAGGAGTAGCGGCGATGGCAAATGATCTACGGCTGAGGGTGCTGCTGGACGCCGTGGACAAAGCCACCGCGCCGCTGCGCCAGATCAACCAGGGCGGGCAGGAAACCGCCCGTTCGCTCAAGGAAACCCGCGAGCGCCTCAAGGAGCTGAACGCCCAGCAAAAGGACGTCAGTGCCTGGCGTCAGCAGCATGCCCAGGCGCGTGAGACCGCGAAGGCCCTGGAAGAGGCGCGGGCCAAGGTCAAGGAAATGGGCCGGGCGATGTCCACCGTGGACGCCCCTACCAAGCAGATGACGGCCGAATTTCAAGCTGCTATCAGGGCTACCAACGCGCTCAAGCAGCAGACCAAGGACGAACAGGAGGTCCTGCGTGGCCTCCAGCGCCGGCTCAGCGAAGCCGGTATCGACACCCGTAAGCTCAACCAGCACAACGCGGCACTGCGCCTGGAAATGGCGCAGACCAATCACACCATCGAGCAACAGGAAACCAGGCTCAAGCAGCTCGCTGCCGCGCAGCGCAAGGCTGCCCAGGCCAAAGCTCGGTTGGAGAAAGTCCAGGACAGGGCCGGCAAAATGGCCGGCGCAGGGGCTGCAGGGATCGCGGGCGGCGTTGGCGCCGGGATGGCGGGTACCGCGTTGATAGCCCCCCAACTGGAAGTCACCCATCAGGCCTCGATGATCGCGGCCCAGTCCGGTGAATCGCCAGAGCGCGCCACCCAGTATGTGGACATCATCCGCAACATTCGCACGGACGGCCAAAGCACCGACGTGGCCGAGATCGGCGAAGCCGTGGCCGCGGCCAAGAGCACGCTGGGGGCTTTGGGTGACGTAGGAGACAAGGAACTGGATGCTGCAGCGCGGCGTGCCCTGGATCTCTCGCAGATCATGGGTATCGACGTGGCAGAAAGCATCCAGATGGTCGGCATCCTGATGAAGAACGGCCTGGCTGGCAGCAGCGAGCAAGCTTTCGACCTGGTCGCCGCTGGCATGCAGAAAGTTTCGACGCAGATGCGCGGCGAAATCCCCGAAATCCTGCACGAATATTCCACTCACTTCCGTGGTATGGGGTTTAGCGGCGAAGAGGCCATGAGCCTCCTGGTGAACATGGCCAAGCAGGGCAAGTTCGCCCTGGACAAGACCGGGGACGCCATCAAGGAGTTCTCCATCCGTGGCTCTGACATGTCCAAGTCCAGCCAGGAAGCCTACGCCTCGATCGGCCTGAATGCCGGAAAGATGTCTGCCGCCATCGCCAAAGGTGGTACCGATGCGCGCCAGGCCCTCACGAAGACAGCCAACGCCCTGCTGGGCATCAAAAACCCGGCAGAGCGGGCCAACGCTGCCATTGCGCTGTTCGGCACGCCCGTTGAGGACCTCGCTGTCGATCAGATCCCCGACTTTCTGAAAGCCTTGGCCGGCGGTACCGCCAGTTTGGGCGACATCACCGGGGCGGCGGACAAGATGGGCAAGACCTTCCGGGACAACCTGGGCGGTGACCTGGACAAGCTTACTGGCACCTGGGGCGCGCTGATCGGCGCACTTGTCGATGGCGAGAGCGGGCCGCTGCGCGAGCTGGTGCAAACCGTCACTGAAATCGTCGGTGCTGCAAAGACCTGGATCAGTGCCAACCCCGAACTGGCGGCCGGCATCGCAAAAGGGGCCGCAGCTGTCGCCGTGCTGGTGGCTGGCATGGGCGCCCTGACGCTTGGCCTGGCCAGCGTGCTGGGCCCGTTTGCCCTGGCCCAGTACGGCATGTCGCTGTTCGCGCTCAAGGGCGCCACGGTGCTACCAGTGGTCGGCAAGCTTATCGGTGTGCTTTCCGGTGGCCTGTTAGGGGCAATTCGTACTGTATCGATCGCTTTGTGGGGACTGGCCGCTAATCCGGTGGTGCTGGCCATCGCAGCAGCCATCGCTGTGATTGCCGGTGCGGCTTACTTGATCTACCAAAACTGGGACCAGGTGAAGGCCTACTTCGCCAGTGCGTGGGCTGAGATCAAGGCAGGGTTCAGTGGCGGCATCACCGGTATCCTCACGGTGCTGGCCAATTTCAGCCCGATCGGCCTGGTGTATCAGGCGTTCTCTGCTGTCCTTAACTACCTGGGCGTAGAAATGCCGACGCGCTTCACCGAGTTCGGCGGCATGATCATCAATGGCTTAATTGGTGGCCTGACAGCGGGCCTCGGCCTGGTCAAAGACACCATCACCAGCCTCGGCGAGTCCACGATCGGATGGTTCAAGGAGAAGCTAGGCATCCACAGCCCATCGCGGGTGTTTGCAGAGCTGGGCGGTTTCACCACCGAAGGCCTCGCCATGGGCGTCGATGCCGGTGCGAAAGCCCCGATCGACGCTGTGGCTCGCATGGGCCAAGACCTGACCAAAGCTGGACAATTCGACCTCGTGGCGACCGTGCCCGAGATCGAGGCTGGCAAGGCGCTCGCGAACAGCTCCAGCAGCCTTAGCGCGCAATTGAGCCAGGCCGGGCTCGCAGCGCCTGAGCCTGACCAAACCACCAGTGCTGAGATAGCCGCCCTAAACCAGCAGTTAGCGAAGTCTGGGCGAATTGACTTGAAAACGATCGCTCCAGGAGTCGCCGAGGCCAAGGCTGCACCGGCCAAAGCGATGAGCCTGAGCCAGCAACTGGCACAAACCCAGCTGGAACGGCCAGAGTCGTTGCCTGCGCCTCAAGCGGTCATCCCAACCGAAACGAAGACCCTGTCTAAGCAGGTGGCGCAAACCCGAATCGGTCAACCAGACATCAAAGCTGTGGCACCCCAGCTCAGCACAGGCAAGACGCTGGCCACCGACACGGCCCCCGGCCTCAGCCTGGACACCCGGCCCCCGGTCGCCGCAGCAGCGCCGAGCGTGAACGACAGCCACGATGTCATCAACATCAACATCCACCCTGCCCCGGGCATGGATGCACAGGCCATTGCCCGTGCCGTCAGCGCGGAGCTTGACCGCCGCGACCGGGAAAAATCCGCTCGCCAGCGAAGCCGTCTTTCTGACCAGGAGTAACCAGCATGATGCTCGCCTTGGGCATGTTCGTTTTCAGCATGCACACCCTCGCCTACCAGGAGTTGCAACGCCAGACCGATTGGCGATACGCCAGCAGTAACCGTGTCGGTGCACCGCCGGCACGGCAGTTCGTCGGCCGTGGCGATGACAAGATCACTCTGCCCGGCGTCATTCTACCGGAGCTGGCCGGCGCCCCGGTCTGTCTGGATGAGCTGCGGAACATGGCCAACACCGGCCGCGCTTGGTCATTGGTCGACGGTACCGGGCGCATGCTCGGGCTGTATGTCATCGAAAGCCTGAGCGAGACACAGACGTTGTTTTTTGCCGATGGCAAAGCCCGGCGCATTGAATTCAATCTGGCTCTGACCCGCATTGATGCCGGCCGCATCGATCTGCTCGGCAGTGTGGCCAGCAGCGGCATCAGTTTGCTGAGGGCACTGGTGTGACTGACGAGGAACTGCGCGTCGTAGCGTACATGCGGGATGTCCAGAACGAGATGCAGCGGGACAACAGCAACTCGGTGCCGGCCTTCCGCCTTACCGTCAACGGCAAGGACATCGCCAAGAGCATCAGCCCCCGCCTGTCGAGCCTCCAGCTCACCGACAACCGTGGCCTTGAGGCTGATCAATTGAGCCTGAGCCTCACGGACGACGACGGCTTGCTGGAGATTCCGCCACGGGGCGCTGTGGTGAAGCTGTGGCTGGGCTGGAGCGACACAGGCCTAGTCTACAAGGGCTCATTCACCGTTGACGAAACTGAGCATAGCGGCACGCCCGACATGCTGAATATCCGCGCTCGATCGGCAGATCTGCGCAACGGCCTGAAGACCAAGCGCGAGCGCAGTTGGAACACCACCACACTCGGCCAGATCTTGAGCGACATCGCCAGCGCGAACGACCTGAAAACCAACATCGCGGCTGCAGTTGCGGAGCGTGCTGTTGCGCACCTGGACCAGGCCAACGAGTCCGATGCCAACATCCTCACCCGCCTTGGCGAGATGCACGACGCGGTTATCACAGTGAAAGCCGGCTGCCTGGTCTGCCTGGCGGCCGGCGGGGGCAAGACTGCAGGCGGCAGCGCTCTACCCCACATCACCCTAACCAGGCGCGACGGTGATGGTCATCGCTTCCTGCAGGCCGATCGGGACAGTTACGACGGAGTGAAGGCCTATTACTACGACGTCGGCAGCACCAAAAAACAGGAGGCAATTGCCGGAGGGGGCGACAAGGTCAAGGACTTGCGGCACACCTACAGCGATCGCGACTCCGCGCTACGTGCCGCCCGATCTGAGTTGAACCGACTGCAGCGCGGTAGTGCCACGTTGAGCTACAACCTGGCGAAAGGCCGGGCAGATTTGATTCCAGAGCTGACCTACAGCCTGCGCGGTATCAAAGGCGAGATCGATGCCATCGTCTGGTACGGCGGCAACGTCCAGCACAGCCTCACAGGCGACGGCGGCTTCACCACTAGCCTGGAGCTGGAGAGCAAATTGCCAGAGGATTCTGTCGATGGGTTGTATGAAGAGCCCAAAGATGGCGCCTACACGGGGGTGGTGGCGTTCTACAGAGACAAGGCGACAGGCAAGGAAACCTCTGTCGTAGCCGGCGACTCGACGAAACCGAAGCGCATCAAGCGGGTTTATGACAGCAAGGAGGCCGCACAAAAGGCAGCTGATCGGGAGTGGAAGAAACTGCAGCAAGCCAAGGCACAATAAAAAGGCCCCGGTTCTATCACCGGGGCTGGCAATGCTCTATGAGTGGTCCTGCGCTTCGAAGGCTTCCAGAATCATCGTGATTTGCCGGCGCTGCGCGTCACTCCTACGACAGAACAGCCACAGCACGCGAATAAGATCCTTCAAACTTGGGCACTTGCGATCCAGCATAGAAACTCCATTTCAAGCGCTCGGCGCCACCATGGCACCGTACTAAACGCTCGGGAGTCACCTATTTTCTGCATGACGCCGCGTGCCACCAGCCCACTTGATATCAAAGTGGCATTATTTTTCTGTAACAAACTTCTTGACGAATTCAGCACGCGACGGCTTGTTGTCGTGGGGCTGAATGAAGCTCTGACGCCAGCTAGAAGGGTTGGAGGCCAGCTCGGTTAGGCTGATGCCGTAGTACTGCTCGACTTGAGCCCTTGTCACGTCCAAGGTCTGCACCTTGTCTTCCCTCGGAATAGTGACCACGAGCCGCTCAAGCTTTGGCACATCGCGGAAGACCCGAACCGAGTCGATCGCGAAGACCTTGTTCGCCTTATCTCCGGATTCGTAGTAGTCGGGCATTCGGGTCGGGACCTTGAGCGAAACATTCCCTGTTGACCCCGTTTCGCTTAGAGAATCAATCGACGAAAAAGCCCGCTCGGCTTTATCGCTGAACTCACTTGCAAACGTATTCCCTATCGACAGCGCGATCAGCAGCGCACCAGCGCCGCGCACTACAGCACGTCCGAAACCATTCATTCCTTGGATTCCATATCGTCGCAGCCGCCGGACCGCGAACGCCTAAAGAGCGAGGGCCGGCGCCCGCCGATCCTGCTCAATTACTTGTTGAATGTCGCCAGCGCCTCGCTGACCGAATTGATGGTGTTGCGTCCCTCGGTAGACATGAGGCGGTACCGCTCAATCAACTGCGCCTCTTCAGCGGAGAGGCTGCCCGGCGCTTGCGGCTTGCGCTCACCGGTGACGACGTAGAGAACGTCCACCCCTTTCCCGGCCACCGCTGCCAGGTAGCTCGCATCCGGGCTTCTTTCGCCCTTCTCGTAGTTGATCTGCGTGGTTTTTCCCACGCCACCAACCCCTGCCAGGTCCGTCTGACTAAAGCCGAGACGCGACCTTTCTTCCTTCAGCCGATCGCCGATGGCCATTTTTTTAAACCTCAGGCATTGACTGGTCCAATTTATTGGACCATCATCACCGCTACATGAACACGTTTGAACACAGATGAACACTATGCCCGCCCCCCTAACGCTGGATCAAGCACGCGAAAAGCTCGATCGAGCCGGCATCTCCATCGCCGAGTTCAGTCGCACGCACAACCTAAACAAAAACCTCGTCAGTGATTTGCTCAACGGTCGCAAGAAAGGCCGATATGGCGAAGCTCACCGGGCAGCTGTTCTGCTCGGTATCAAACTCGGCGATATCGAAAAGTAGCCACCCTGGCCCAAGGAAGAAACCAGAACATGAAGACCCCCGTTCTAGAAACCCTGCGCCAGGTTGTCAGCGCTGTTGTATGCGCTTATCCAGGCGGTCGCGAAGGCGCAGCAGCGCGCCTTGGCTTTGGATTGAAACAGTTCGACAACCGCGTTTACGAAAACGCGGGCAGCCGTCCATTGAGCTATGACCAGATTCAACTGCTCGAGCAGGATGCCAAAACCACCCACCTGCCTGAGTTCATCGCTCGTCTCTACGGCGGCATGTTCGTGCCGCTGACCAAAACCGAAGAGCTGGACAATGTCGAGCTTTACCAGCGTTCCCTGAAGAGTGACGCGAAACTGGGACTCATCGATCAGCTGATCCACGCGGCAATCGATGACGGCGTCATCGATCCGACCGAGGCAATGAGGATCATCCAAGCGCTCACCTGCTACATGGCTGCGCGTACTGCCGAGGTGGCAGCGACCATCCAGCTGTATAGCCAAAGCAACGTGAGGGGGCGGACGTGAGCAGCGCTTACAAACTTGTTTGCCCCCACTGCAGCAGCAAGATGCGAATCCGCACCAGCGAAGGCACTCACATTTTCCTGCGCATTGCCTACCTGCAGTGCGTGAACGAGGCCTGCGGCTGGTCTGTACGTGCCCAGTTTGAAATGACCCATGAAATGAGCCCGAGCGGCATGCCGAACCCTTCTGTTCGCCTGCCTGTAGCCCCTGTGGCCCTCCGGCGCCAAGCCATGAAATCTGCTGCAACTGATGATCAACCCGACCTGCTGGACCAGTTGGACATGGAGGAAGCACTCGCATGAACGCCGTTGCCCTAACCACCAACCACGAAACCGACTACCGAGCCGCTATGCAGCAGGCCGCCGTAGCGTACCTGTTCCGTCGTGAGGGCCTGCACTTGTCAGGCGATCACCAGGTACTGCAGAGCTGCAGCCAATACCTGTCGCACTCACTGGAAGTGCCGGCGCACCTGGTGCAGCGGATTGCCGAGCTGGCCGTCGCTGAATTCGAAAGCAAGACCACCAAGCGCCTGCAGATGATCGGCGTCTGTGCATCCAGCGGGATCTTCAGGCCGAGCCTGATCTTGTTGGACACGGTTACACAGCACCGATACCAGGTACCGGCACGCTATCTACCGCGCCGCATGCTTTACCTCCGCAACGCCTGAAACACACCGAATAAACCCCTTCCCGATGCCCCGTTCCGCGTGGGTAAGGGGAAACTGCATTCCACTGGTGGCAGAAATGAGCAAGATCACCCTCAAAATCGAGCTGGATGAGCAGCAGGCTAAGCACTACCTGCAATGGCTCAGCAGCCAGTACAACCTCACCATGGCCGAAGTCTGGTACTCCGATCGGTACCGCCACGTGCCAGCCGGTGAGCGCGGGCCAAAGGTTCTCGCAGACATTCCCCACTTGCTGGGCATTTGCCGCACTCGCAAAGAGCTGGAAAAGCACGTTGGTCCGGTAGTGGAGCGTGCGCTGTGACCACGACCCACCCGATGAAAGACCGCCTGCGCACTGATGTGCTGCAGCGCCTGGAGCGTGACTTCGGCCTCAAGCACATGCCCGGCACTAAGTTCATGCGCAAGGGCAAATGCCCTGCGCATGGCTGTGGCCAGAAAACGCTCTACACCTACCACGACGCCCCATGGATGCTGATTTGCGGCAGGCCGGAGAAGTGCAACCACCGTGTGCATGTCAAGGACCTGTACGACGACCTGTTCAACGACTGGAGCGAATTGGCCCCATCGACCGAGAGCGACCCGGCTGCCACAGCCCGCGCTTACCTAGAGTTCAACCGCGGCTTCCGAGAAGAGTTGATCAAAGGGTGGTACGCCCAGGACAACTACTACGACCACAAGCTCAAGATCGGCAGCGCAACTGTGCGCTTCCCGCTGGAGAAAGGCGGTTACTGGGAGCGCTTGATCGACCGGCCAAACCGGTTTGGCAAAATGAAAGCTCGCTTCCAACCGACCGGCGAAGGCCGCGCAGGCTACAGCGGCGTCTGGTGGTGCCCCCCTGCACTGGATCTGCTCGAAGTCGACGAGCTGTGGATCGTGGAAGGGATCTTCGACGCCATCGCGCTGATGCACAACGGCATTGCTGCCGTTTCCATGATGTCGAGCGCACCACTACCCACCGAGTCGCTCAAGGCCCTGCTGCGCAGTTGCCAGGAGGCAGACAAGCGACCGCCGAAACTGATCTGGGCCCTAGACAATGAACCTGGAGCCAAAAGGAACACGCGGCGCTGGGCGAAAGAAGCCCGGGAAATGGGTTTCAAGTGCGAGGCTGCGCTCGTCCCACAGCCTGACGGCCGAAAGGTCGACTGGAATGACCTGCACCTGCGCTGGAACTTCCTGGAAGACGATCAGCGCGCTGGCCAGGTCGAGAGCGACCTCAAGCAGGCCCGCCATGAGGGGGCCTTGCTGCTCGCCGAAACTGCCGAGGAAAAGGGCCTGCTGATGTACGACTGGCAGCCCCGTGGGGAGTTTTCCTTTTCGTTCAAAAACCGGCTGTACTGGTTCAAGTTCGACCTGGAAAAGTTCGACCGCCGAATGCGGGAAATGGACTCTTCCGAGAGCCAGGAAGACCAGCTGCTCAACGATCGCCAGCGGCGAGACAAGGCGATGCGCGAGTGTGGGGCGGTAGTCCGCATTGCGAACTGCTACTTCCAAGCTCTTTACAACATGCGCAACGAGCAGACCGACGAGGCCTGGTACTACTTCCGCATTGAGCGGCCTGGCATGGCGGCGACCAAGAGCACATTCACGGCTGCACAGCTGTCGTCGGCGCCGGAGTTCAAGAAGCGCCTGCTGAATGTCTCCAACGGCGGGATGTTCACCGGCACCGCACTGCAACTGGAGCGCATGCTGGAGCCTCAGCTGGACTGCCTGAAGCGGGTCAACACCATTGACTGGATCGGTTACACCAGGGAGCACGGTGTCTACGTGTTCAACGATCTGGCGATCGCCAACGGCAAGGTCCACCACCTGAACGATGAGGACTTCTTCGACGTTGGCCAACTGAGCATCAAATCCCAGAGCCAGTCGCCGACCCTGGTCGTCAACACCGACCTGGCCGAGTACCACGCAGGCTGGTTCGACACCTTCTGGAAGTGCTTCGGCGTGCGTGGCGTGGTCGTCCTGGTCTGGTGGCTTGGCTCGCTACATGCCGAGCAGATCCGCCAGTTGCAGAAGTCCTTCTGCTTCTTCGAGCTCGTCGGTGAAGCCGGCGCGGGTAAGACCACGCTGGTGGAATTCCTGTGGAAGCTGGTCGGCCGGACCGAATATGAAGGTTTCGACCCGTCCAAGGCCACACCGGCCAGCCGAGCGCGAAACTTCGCCCAGGTGGCCAACCTTCCCGTAGTTCTGATCGAGTCCGAGCGCGAGCAAAAAGACGGCGCGCCGGTAAAGCACTTCGACTGGGACGAAATCAAGACCGCTTACAACGGACGCTCAGTTCGTTCAACTGGCGTGAAGAACAACGGCAACGAGACCCGCGAGCCGCCTTTCCGCGCTGCTGTGCTGATCGCACAGAACAACGCGGTCAACGCCTCTGAGCCAATCCTACAGCGGATCGCCCACTGCATGCTGACCCGTGAGCACCAGACCCCGGAAACCAAGCTGCTGGCCGAAGAGCTGGAGCGTATGCCGATGGAAAAGGTGAGTGGCTTCATCATCAAGGCGCTGCAAAAAGAGGCCGAGATCATCCGTCTTCTCGAAGAGCGCACCGGCACCTATGAGCAAGAGCTGCTCGCCCGTCCTGGAATTCGCACCGTTCGGATCGCGAAGAACCACGCCCAACTGCGCAGCCTGGTCGACGGCCTGGCCCTGGTCGTTCCGCTCAACGATGAACGAAAGGCCCTGGTGCACCAGGAGATCACCCGCATGGCGGAAGAACGCCAGCAGGCCATTAACGCAGATCACCCGACAGTGCGTGAATTCTGGGACCTGTACGACTTCCTCAATGGCGACGACGACAACGGCGGGCTGAACCACTCGCGCAAAGACAGCCTGATCGCCGTCAACCTCAACGAATTCGTTGAGAAAGCCGTGAACAAGCGGCAGCAAGTCCCACCGATCAGCGACCTCAAGCGGCTCCTCAAGACCAGCAAGTCGCCGAAATTCATCGAGTCGAACAAGCCGGTCAACTCCGGCCGACAGCCCGACGCTTTCAACACCAGCCGCACCGTTCGGTGCTGGATCTTCCAGCCCTAATCAAGGAGACAACATGCTGATTCACGTACTGATGGGCAATGCCAGCGGCTGCGGGCAAAGCCAGCTGCAGCAAGAGCGGGACCGACTGGCCCGGGCCGGCAAGGACCACTCCGTCGTCAACGCAGGGGCCTATGCCGGCGACGGCTTGCTCTCAATCCTGGAAGTGCGATTCCACGCAGGGCAGCGGGACATCCTGGTCGACGACTGCACCAGTGCGCAGATCCTTGAGGTCCTGGCCTGGCAGAGCTGTGTGGAAGACGACGACAGGTTTGACGACCTAGTCGTACACCTCGCTCGACGAAATTGAATTCGTAAGAAGTGGTGCCAAGGAGTTGCAGCTCCCTGGCACCAACCAACCCAAGGAGAAACCACGTGCAAAAAGAAACCCCAGAAGTTGGCGACATGAAGGCTACCACAGGGGCGCGCCCACGACTGGCCAGCCATTCTCTGGACCTACCGAACCACTGCGACATCTGCAACAAGGCCCGCTCCACCAGGAAGCACCAGCGCTGCAGCCAAATTCGCCAGCAGCGGAAATCTGTCGAATGGGAGGCCTACATGGCCAACGTCGAAGCCAAGAAAGCACAGCAAGGCCCCCGATATGCACGTTAACCAAAACGCCCCTAGCGACCTAGTCATCAGCGTTCGTCTCAGCGCCGGCACCTACACCGCTCGGGCGCGGGGCGAGAAGGCTACCGCCAGCAGCACCATCAGCGCCGATGCAGCCGCACGCGCCTTGGCCAGCAAGCTTGGTGCGCACATGACACAGCCGGATCTGTTCGCAGCCAACCGCTGCAGCACCGACTCACACGTCCAATTCACCGCACAGCGCATCAAGTGAGAGAAAAACAAGATGGCTGATTGTAACGAACAGACCAAGAATTTCGGGCCTGAGATTCTGGTCACCACCCTCCAGGCCCTGCCGTTATGATCCAGCAAAACCCACCCAGCACTGTCCTCACATTCCAGGACTTGCAACGGCTGACCGGTTACAGCCGCCGCTCTGGCGTGGAGGGTGCCCTGCGAAAGCAGGGCATCCGCTGGTTCTGGGGGCGGCATGGTCCCTGGACCACCATTGACCTAGTCAACCAGGCCGGCGGTAAAACGTCGGTCACCGAGAAATATGACAGCGAGATCCTATGAGGCGGACCCGTAAACACAACCCGCACATCCCCGCCCACATTGATCAGGCCGCCATTCCGGCGGCCGTTTTTTTTGACCATCGGTGGGAAGGCGTCTGGTACACCTCATGGCGCGATGAGGGCGGCAACCGCAAGCGGATGAACATCGCCGGCCGTACCGCAACGCTCAGCGACCTGCACCGGATTATGGAGGAAAGGAGAGGAATTGATCGGGAAAGCCTGAACCACCTGTGCAAGGAGTTCCACGCCAGCGCGCAATGCAAGCGGCTGGCCAAGAAGACCCGCGAAGACTACGAATACTCCCGCGATGTGCTGTTGGCCGTCCCGACCAAGCTGCAGAAGCCACTCGGCGAGCTTTCCGTCCGCAAATTCACCTCGGCCCTGGTGCAACGCCTGGTCGACCGAATCGCCGACGAGGGCACCCCATCGAAGGCCGCGCACGTCCTTCGTTACCTTCGGCGGGTCATGCAGTGGGGCCGCAACCGCGGCTACTTGGAGATCAATGTTGCCCTGGGTATCGAAGCGCCGGCCGAGCGCAAACAACGCCGCCTGCCGAATCCCACGGTCATGGGGGCGCTGATCTCAAGGGCGCACGCCATGGGCCAACTCACACGAGGCCAGCCGGGGGCATGCCCTGCATACCTGGGCTACGTGATGGAGTTGGCCTACCTGTGCCGTCTACGCGGCATCGAGGCCGTCACCCTCACCGATGCGAACGAACTGGAAGACGGAGTCCAAACGAATAGGCGAAAAGGTAGCCGCGACAACGTGGTGCGCTGGACGCCCAGGCTCCGGGCTGCCTGGGAAGGGGCTAAGGCGTACAGGCGCAGCGTATGGGCCAGCCAGGCCCACCCTGTTCCGACCGCAGCGGAGCGCCGCTTCATCATAGTGGCGGCCCACGGGGGCCAGCTGCAGAAGACCAGTCTGGACAGTACCTGGCAGCGCTTCATTACCAGGGCGATCAAAGAGGGCGTGATCACCGAGGAGCAGCGCTTCGCATTGCACGACCTCAAGCGCCGCGGCATCACCGACACCCCTGGCGATCGCAAGCAGAAGCAGGACGCCAGCGGCCACCGCGACGAAGCCATGCTGGATATCTACGACTTCAGCCTCCCCCGCGTTTCACCTTCTGCAGAATGATGGTGCCGAATGCAGCAAGCTTGCCCTGGTTGCCGACTCATCGTAGGCCATCCAGGGCTGCTGAATCTCACTAGCCTTCTAATGGTGCTGGCGGCATGATGGCTATCAAGATCTGCATGAGGCCATCATATGATTTGCACGGAATGCGTTTATCTCATCCCCCTGAAGAAGCTGATTACTACACAAGGTGCATTCGGGCACTGTGATTATTGCAGAGCGCCTGGAATGTGCCTGTTAGATACCGCTGTATTTGAATACATTGGAAACAGGATAAAGGAATCATATCGCGTTATTGAGGAGCTCAGCAGCCGAGAAAGAGGAATGTTCTTCCATGGATCAGAGAAAATCCCCATGGTCGAATACTGGCAAATACTTCAAGATGACTTCAATATCGGCGTCGATGATTTTACAGACAACGCCATTAATCACTTAGAAGAAGAACTAGCGCACGATGAGAATGGACAAGCACAGCTTTGGGCTCTTGATGACGGAAGCTTGGAAAGCAATAGCTACGAAGATGAATGGAATAAATTCGCTTCAGACATAAACCATGGATATAGATATTTTAATGACGGCGCCAGGAGGTTTCTCGATTCATTATTCAAGTTCACTTGTGAGAACGGTAAGCTAAAAAAGGAGTTGATCACCACGCTTAGCGAAAGCGACGAACTCTATAGAGCGCGGAAGATTTCCGGGGTAGATGCTTGGAAAGCGTTCGAGGACGCGCCTTGGGCGGCGCTAGGGCCGGCGCCTGCTGCAATGGCCGGTGACCAACGAATGACACCGTCCGGTATTTCGGCCATGTACTGTGCGTTAGACCGCGAGACTTGCCTTAGCGAGATCAGGTCCATAACAGGCGATACGGTAATTAGCGGCGCTTTTAAACCTGTGACGACTGTTTCTCTGCTCAATCTACGCAAGCTTGAAGAAATGGCGCGATTTGAGGAGCATCCGTTCGATATCGGATATGCACGAGCTTCCCATGCCTACGAATTCCTAAAGCGCCTAATTTTCAAGTTATCCAAGCCTAGAAGCAGCTCTGACACTCTAGGATATCTTTCAACGCAAGTTGTATTCGAATACCTCAGGATTAAATTCAAGGATCAGGTATCCGGCATAATATTCCCCTCCGTGCAAACTGGATTAAAAGGCACAAACACCGTAATCTTTCCAGAGAGAGCGCTTACCGCATCTCACGAGTACGACATCAATATGGAAGACCCTCTTGGGCATGCCCCTTTTGCACGACCTATCCCACTATTAAAATTCAGCAAAGGATCACTAGTCGTTCATCAGATCAAGGCGGTTAGAACTGAATCCAAGGATTATAATGATATTCTTGATTATGTTTACGACAACTTATGAGAATGGATACCCATTTGCTGAACGCCAGTGCGTCAAGACCCTAGCAATTGCAGCAGTGGAGGGCGCCGGGCTGGCTGTCAAAGGAGCCCTCTATCCAGTTTCGTCCGTCGGTGGATTCCCGCGTACCAACAGGGCCAGAGACGGTATGACTTCTGGCTCTCCGCATGCCCAGCACGTACCAGAAAACGACTTAACCTATTGATTTATAAGCTGTGAGCAGGGTCCTTGTAATCAGTAGGTCCCGGGTTCGATTCCTGGTGCCGGCACCATACAAGGTTCCATAGAAAGCTTTCAAAATCTCTGGAACCCCCGAAAAACCCGCCTTCTGGCGGGTTTTTTCGTTTTAGCGTTCCGTCGGATTCCGAGGGTAGCCAGCGCTAATAAGGGTACTTTTAAGGATACCTACCAATTCGATATTGGAAAGTACCCTTATGGCTCGCACAACGGCTCCCCTTACCGACAACGCCTGCCGTATTGCAAAGGCTCGCGAACGTGAGTACAAGCTTTTTGACAGCGATGGCCTTTACCTGCTCGTGAAGCCCAACGGTCGCAAAGGCTGGCGGCTCAGGTACGTGAAGCCCGATGGTCGCGAGGGCCTGACCTCACTCGGCAATTACCCGGTGGTCGGGCTGGCTGACGCTCGCCACAAGCGCTTCGAGCTCAAACAGGTGCTCGCCAACGGCATTGACCCCATCCAATCCAAGCAGCAGGCCAAGGTGCAAGCCGTAATCAATGGCCGTACCTTCGAAAGCGTTGCGCTCGATTGGTATGCCGGGATGGTGCCCAAGTGGGCGCCGGGCCACGCCAAGACTGTACTCAGCCGGTTGAAGACTCATGTATTCCCTTTGCTCGGTGCCAGGGCAATCGTTGAGTTGGACACCCATGACCTCATGCAGCCACTGGAAGCCGTGACGAAGCGCGGCACCATCGACGTGGCGCTCAGGATCAAGAACTACCTGCAAAGCATCATGCGCGAAGCCAAACGGCTGCGGCTGATCACGACGAACCCAGCCCACGACCTCGATGGCTCAATCAGAGCACCACGGGTTACACATCGACCCGCACTACCCTTATCGCGGCTGCCAGAGCTACAGGCGCGCATCGACGGCTACAAAGGTCGTCCACTCACACGCCTTACCGTGATGCTGTCGTTGCACGTGTTCGTACGCTCCAGTGAGCTGCGCTTCGCCCGCTGGAACGAGTTCGACCTCAATCGCGGCATCTGGGAGATCCCCGACACTCGCCCGGCGCTCGACGGCGTACCGTTTTCCACAAGGGGTACGAAAATGGCCGGAGACATCCACGTTGTACCCTTATCGCCGCAGGCAGTGGCCTTGCTTGAGCAGATCCACACGATCACCGGCAAGTTCGAGCTGGTCTTCGCGGGGGATGCCAAACCTTGGAAACCGATGTCCGAGAACACGGTAAATGCCGCGCTCAGGACGATGGGCTACGACACCAAGGTGGATATCTGCGGCCACGGGTTCCGCGCCATGGCGTGCAGTGCGCTGGTCGAGTCTGGCCTATGGTCGGAGACGGCTATCGAACGGCAGATGAGCCACAAGGAACGCAACAACGTGCGCGCCGCTTATACCCACAAGGCCGAGTTCCTCGAAGAGCGCCGGATGATCATGACCTGGTGGAGTCGGTTTCTGGAGGCGAACCGCGAGGACCATGTGACGCCGCATGAGTTTGCCAAGCAGGCGGGCGAGAACGTCACGCGGCTTCGCAGTGCCAAGTGGGCCGAGTAACCCGCCGCACCACCACCTCAACTCGCTGTGAAGTTACCCACAGCACCGCATGAAGCTCCTCCGCGCAGGTCCTTTCAAACGGGGCTGCAAAGCCGCCCCGTTTGAAAGGACCATACCTACAAAAAAAAATGCTGGCACAGCGTACGTCTGTGGAAAACCACTGATGTCCACCGGGGGATAGTTTTATCCACAGGCGCTAAATCCCTGATATCGCTCTGCTTGACGAATATTGTCCACAAGCGTAGACCGGGAGTCGCAAGAGCTGTCGATGACAGCACCCAGGTGACCCGAACCTTAAAGGTCACGCCGCTCCCACGGTGGTTCACCCGCAAGTACGATTCGCGTCCGGCAGCTCGTACGGTCACTACCCATGTGATGGATGCCAACTCAATATCGTTACCCTGCGGCAACCACCCTACCCATCTGCTCAGCAGCAACCTATTCGCTTGGCCATTTCGCGTGCGCCAACCTGCGCCCGTCTCTTTCACTGGAAAGAGACGGGCGCTTCTAACACTGCTGCAGCCCTGACCGCACATGGCTCAGCGGCGATTCCCCTCGTGACAATTGGCGTGACAAACGCCGATGCCACCAGCAACAGCGATGTAGATGATGGTGCCGCAGACCAGGGAATGGACTGCACCTGACTGACAGTCAGGCATGCCCCGGTCATCGTATTGCTGCGTTCACCCGACTCAGGATCTTCAGGCGCTGGTTTAGTCAGCCAGCACTGCCTCCACCCGCCCACCGGTAACGGTGCTCAGGAGGCCAGATCATGAGATGCCCTTGCTCCCGGTTGTAAGGAGCCGCCAGTCCCGCGTAGAGGACATTCCCCACAGGTCGCAGGGGCCTTGATCCCTGATAACACTCAGCATTCTTGGCGGGATGACGTGGGGCGAGGATCGGAGAGCGGATGATGAGGTGACTGACATGGCATTGGTGGGTAGACGCGATGGCCGCAATTTCGGTTACGGCAGGCAATTGAGCTATGCAGGGCCGCAGGCGCTGAAAGACATGTTCAGCGGTGGCCACTACGGTACGGTCAAGGCGCACTGTGATCGGTGGCAGGTATTCGTCAAATGGTGCCGTTCCGAACAGAGGCCTGGTATCAATGATGCGCGGCAGATTGATCGGAAGGTATTGGCGGACTATGCGGCGTATCTGCGCGATGCGGTTGAGTGCGGTAGCCTCGCCATCAGCACCGCGCAAAACCGCCTATCCAGCGTTAACAGGACAATGGCGGCGCTGCGCGGTGATCAGTGTGTGAAATTGCCCAGTCCGAGCAAGGCGTTGGGAATGCAACGCAGCGGGATTCGCCACTCAGTACCGCAGGGCCAAGACCGCGACCAGGTTAAAGAGATCGTCAATGCGCTTTGCCGAAATCATCAGCAACGGGCCGCCGCGATTGTCCTGTTGGCGCGAGCCACTGGCATGCGCCTGCGTGAAGCCATATTGGCTGACCTGCCAGGACTTAGCCGTCAGGCTGAAGCCTGCGGCAAAATCAACATCCAGGAAGGCACCAAAGGTGGCCGCGCCGGCGCTTCGGCGCCACGTTGGATAGCCGTGGATGATCATATTCGTGATGCTCTTGGATTCGCATCGAAAGCGTCACCTTCAGGTAGCCGAAACCTGATTGCGCCAAATGAGAGCTACCTGAATCTTCTGCAAGAAAGCATCCGCTCTGCGCGGGATATCCTGCATGCGCATAACCTCAAGGGCTTCCATGAGCTACGAGCGGCGTACGCATGTGAGCGCTACGAGCAGATCACCCAACACCCCGCGCCAATCAACGGCGGCCAGTGTTGCCAGGTAGATAGGAACCTTGATCGTGAGGCCCGGTGGCAAATCAGCTGCGAGCTGGGGCACGGTCGGATCGACGTGGTCGCTGCCTACATTGGTGGCCGGGCATGAGTAAGCCATTCGATATGGAGCTGTTTTTGGCTGGAGTTCTGACCGGCTCGCACGCAACGCGGCAACGCCACGTTCGCCAGGCGAAAATCATTCAGGCTGAAATTGCAGAACGCTGGCAGCGAGAGACGCCGTGGGGTTGGCAGAAAAAGCATGTGGACTGGTTTCTCGAACATTGCATTAGCCGGCGGAGTGAGGCGACACGCTACTATTACGTGTTAACAATCCGACTGATCACGCGACGCTTAGAAACGTCATGGGCTTTCAAGCGCTGAATGGGATCTGGTCCTAGTGGTCTGGACGAACGGTAATCGACTAAGAACGGCCATTGGATCAATGGAGAATTACAAAACGTTCGCAGATAATGAAAATTAACATCTTCAAGCGAAATCCATCACTGGGACGTAGCCTTGCTCGAAAATCGGGTAGAGTCGCTTATTAGCCATACGGATCACACATCTAGAAAAATATGGAAGGTTAACCTTAGCTATGGATCAGTCCTTCTCGATAAAAAATCTTAATAAGCTACTAAAGGCTGATAGAGAAAAGGGTGGGGATTTAGAAGAGCGGTATATCCCAACCGCTTTCGCTATAAGAGTAAAACTCTACAAGCTGAATAAGCTAAGATCATTTGCACGATACCGCTTACGTACAGGGAAAACTACTCTCGCGTTCTACGACAAACGTATGTCACGATTGAATACTGTTATAGAAAAACGTAAGTCTCAACATTTAACTTTGATTGAGTCTGAGCTGGAGAGGGTTAGCAAAGCAGTTAGCAGCAAAGACTTCAGAATAAACATCACGCTTCTGCCGGCTCCAGTTGGAGGTAAAAATGTTTACGGCGCAGGAAATTGCTTAGATCAAATACTCGCAATGAGGTTTGTTCAGCAAGCGCTCAAAACTTTATATGAGCTTCGTATGCCTCCGCGTGACATTCTAGTCAGCCAAATAAAATCACTGGCTTTAGATGGCGTACCAAAGTACATCATTAGATCAGATGTAGAATCATTTTATGAGTCTTTAAGGCATAAGGAGCTACTCGATGGAATTCATCAGGCCCCTGAGCTTTCGGTGCTAATCAAAAGAATTTTAACACGACTTATGAAAGATTATGTCGTTGTATCTGGGGACGTGAACGGACTACCGCGCGGCATAGGTATAAGTGCGTACCTATCCGAAATATACCTCTCAAGCATTGATGCCGAAATCAAACGACAAGAGGATATATTTTATTATGCAAGATACGTTGACGACATGGTTCTCATGTATGCCCCCCAGCGAAAAGAACTCGCAGATCAGTACCTACCTACTCTCAGCAAAATACTTGAGGCAAAGGGACTGAAATTTAATGCCAAAACAAAAGTGATTGATTTACTGGCTGAGCAAAAAGGCAAGTTTGACTATCTCGGATATACATTTGACGTTTCCAAAAGCAGTCTAGCCGTAAGACTGAGCCAGAGAAAATTTGACAAATATAAATCACGCATCGACAAAGCATTTTCCGACTACGCTTCAAAATCTTTATTCATCCCCAAGAAATCCGAACAAGAACTAATGCTCAGATGTCTTTTCTTGACCGGAAACATGCGCTTGTTCAATAGGAAAAGCAACGCATTCATTGGAGTCTACTTTAGCAACAAGTTTATCACTGAGACCACTCAGCTTTCTGGGCTAGATAGCTACTACATCAACAAAATCAAGAGCATTACCAGCCCGTCACTATCGAGAAAACTCTCGAAACTATCATTCGCGCAAGGGTTCAAAGACAAATTGTTTAGGAATTTTGACCCCAAACAGCTTTCAGAGCTTTCGCGAGGCTGGAAGCATGTCTAGAAAAAAAGCACTATCCATAAACTTCCCAATTGAGCGAGTTGTATTATCAGATGTACTTCCGTACGAAGTGCCTATAGTTTTCTCAAATAGATACTTTTACAGATTCTTGTGCGAACACAACATAAAGTTCAATGGAAATACGATTTCATGGACTACAAAAGATGAAGTACTAGACAATCTTGTAAAAATGATTCTTGGTATACAGCCAAGCAAGGTTGTCAAGCATGTCACCGAAGACAGCGAATCTCACTCTCTAATTTATTTGGACAAATCGGATTTCGTCCACACTGTCCCCTTCATTTTTTCGACGACACATAAGCAAGATCAGCTAAGACAATTGTCGCTAATGCACCCCAAAGGTCAATTGCTCGTAGTAGATTTTTATGACCAATATAAAGACTTGATGATTTATTACACTGGCAGAAGTGAGTTCAGCCTGCGATCACCCAAGAGAGTTGCTGGATGTACTTATATAGATTTTCGCTCACAAATAGAAAGACAAGATAAATCTGATGCCTTGGTAGAAGTAGACGGCGAAAACTATGAAAACTTAAAGTCATTCTTTGTATATGAACGATTCAGCAATGTTTTTAAGTTCTACGAATCGAGGGAGCACCTGCGTAGCGAACGCGATTTTAGAAACCTTACAAAGTTTGACGTGTCTGGTTGCTTTGATAGCATATACACACATTCCCTAGCGTGGGCAATATATGGGAAGGACTTCGCAAAGCAAAACCTTAAGCCCATACTAGGCTCATTTGCGGGAAAATTTGACTCGCTGATGCAAAAGTTGAATCATAACGAAACAAACGGAATTTTGATCGGCCCTGAGGTTTCAAGGATTTTCGCGGAAATAATACTCCAAGCTGTTGATACGGAAATCTCTGGAAAACTGCTTGAAAAAGGGTATGTACACAATTCAGACTTCAAGATTTATCGATATGTAGATGACTATTTTGTCTTTTACAATAACGAAGAAGTCTGCCATCAGATAAAAATGACATTGCAAGAAAGCCTGAAGTTATACAAGCTATCTTTGAACAAGGGCAAAGAAGAAACACTACAGCGCCCTATAATTACGCCGATATCTATTGCAAAGAAGCGTATCTCCGATCTTTTTGATCGTACGTTAGCTTATGAAATTTCTTCAGAAGTCAAAGATGGAGAGAAGCTTCCAAGGGGGGAAATTTATATTGGAAGATCTTCACTAATCACAGACTTCAAGTCAATCCTTGCCACCTCAGGAGTTAATTACGGGGAAATATTAAATTACTCTCTTTCCGTGGTAGAGCGCAAAGTAGGATCGTTAATTGAAAGTTACAAGAAGATAGAAAATCTTAGTGGCACCGACAAGAGCTTTTCAAAGTCCATAGAAGCTCTTCTAGGCTTTGTCTTTTTTATCTATGCCGTGTCACCAAAAGTAAATACAACTATCAAACTTTGCCGTATCTGCCAACGTATCTTGTCGTTTTATAAGTCCGACCCAATCGGTTTAAGCTATGAGGCATCAATCTCACAGGTCATTTATGAGAGATGCCGAAGCATCATGGATCACAATTCCGACGGGAAAAGCGCAAAAATCGAGACGATGTATTTGCTCGTGTTAATGCGCCAACTTGGCAAAAACTATCGCATAGATGAAAAAGTTCTCGGACACAGCTTTGGTTTTGACTTCTCAGATGGACAGTTTCAAACAAAATCTAGCCTTGACTATTTTTCTATAGTCACTCTTTTCTTCTACATAGAAAAAAAGACCCGTTACTCGCTGTTAAGAACTGCGTTGGAAAAGCATATATTAGAGAGATTCAGGTTGAAGCAAGATTCGTTGATCGGTGATTCTGAAATGCTTCATTTGGCATTGGACCTTACAGCGTGCCCCTTCGTAAGCAATGAAACTAAAATCAGAATTCTTGAACAATATGGCTTGCCAAAAAATTATCTGCTAAGAGTTCAAAACTATAGCGAATACTGGTTCACCAAATGGGGCGATTTTGATTTCTCTAAGGAGCTAGACGCTAAGGTCAGTCAGGAAGTATACTGACTCGGATGCTTCACGCACATAGAAGACCGTTTGCGGTCGCACACACCAGCATCACGGCAAGGTTGTTCTATGCACGAAAGCTTTGCCTCGTTGAATCCTCGTGAGTTCTCCGGTCTTGACTCCTTCACTTTCCTCTTAGCTTAAGGCCTACCAGGAAAGTGAAGGATGCTCGATTAAACGCTGCAAATGGTTGCTTGCTGACAAGGGCTACGCCGCTACTGCGACCAATATCGAATTCAGCCCGTCATCCCGATGCGCTCGATGAAGCGCAAACCCAAGCCTGGCTTACCCAGATTGTCTGATCGGCCCAAGTACCGACAGAGCAACATCATCGAGCGCATGTTTGGCCAGCTGAAAGAGAACCGCCGCATCGTGACACGCTTCGACAAGCTCGCAAAAAGCTATGCCGCCATGGTCTCACTGGCTTGTTCCATGCGGTGTTTGCGACATACCTTTTCGCACAGAGCCTAGCATAGATTAGTCGCCAAGTACTTGGCATTCCAAAGAATACAGAAGGCCCGCCAAAGCGGGCTAACTGCTTACATTAGACAATAGCATTCAGCAGACGAAATCGACAAAGCTTGTCTAAAGAAGATTACTCTTTGCTAGCAAACCCAAGCGCTTTAGCCGCAGCAATCCGAATTAAGTCAGGTTTCAATCCATCATTCATTATTTTAGATAGTGCTTTACGAGCCACTGGCCCTCCAGCATAACCCAATCCTTCAGCAGCACCTGCTCGAAGAAGTTGCGGTTTGAGTCCATCCTGCATAATCTTAATAAGGTTATTAACAGCTTCCTCACTACCCATTAAATACTCCCCCAAACAACCCCAAATCTAATTAACCACTAAGACTTACTAGCATGAGTACTAGATCAAGCCTTAGATCTAACTCCAGCGACTAATTCGTCTAATGAAAAAGAATTTATATCGTTAATTAGATTCGGATACTTATCAAGCAAGTACATTAATAAGATTAAAGATTTTGCCGGAACCACCTCAGCTTTTTCATATCTAGAAAATGCGTTATGCCCACCGCCGGAAATCTTTTCCGCTGCAACTTTCTGTGTGATTTTCAAATTACTTCTGACATGTTTTATATAGACGCCTACTGCTTTTTGCGTCTCTATAACAGATTCATCGGAAGCATTTGAATAGCGCGTTGCACTATCAGCATCAAACTCAATTTCGCCGCATTCAAGGCATTCAAATCCAGAAAGCCCCTGAAGGTCCCTTTTCAGGGACCCCCGGCCTATTTCATAGCTCCTGTCTTTGAAGGGGTGCAGACTAGCTGCACCACAGCAATGACAAACTTTTTCGCTCATGTTTACTCTCTTCTCTTGAAGGAGATAACAGTAACAGTGCGATCATTGTGCAAAGTAAACTTAATGTACAGTGGGGTGCCATCAGCAGCCTCCGCGTAGTACACGTCTTGCCAAACAGCAGAATTTGTATAAGTACTCATGGACTTATAAAAATTTTGCCGAACAGAAAGACCACAAATTATATCGATCGCAGTGCTTAACACCATATCCAAATCTTTAATGCCATCCAGAGCAGACTTGGTAAACGCAGGTGCCTTATTTACTGAAACCCGCTGTTTAACATCGTCCAAATCGTGAGATGGCTTGCTTTTCATGCTCATGCACCGCGCTCCTAGTCATTAGAATTTCCATAAGTCACCTCAGCTAAATAGATTAGAGACCCCAAATTACCCTTTCTGGGTAATCTGGTCAAGCAAAAAATTACCCATAAAGGGTAATCGGTCCACGACCTTGGGCATGCGAAGCTTTCATGATCATGCTCGATGCTCGATGCTCGATGCTCGATGCTCGATGCTCGATGCTCGATGCTCGATGCTCGATGCTCGATGCTCGATGCTGCCCGATGATCAGCGCTCTGGCGCAATCGGCAATAGCAGGATGCTAGGTAGGCTGCGCTACCAGCGATGGTCGAAGGGATGACCTGAGGGATTCAAGCCTCCAGATTGCGGGAGAGCCGCCAAGATCACATCCGTCAGCCTAGCAACTGCGCATGGTCATCGTTACCCGACTGAAAGATCGTGGGTGTGGCAAAGCGACGGTGGCTATGCCATAACGGATTGGCATTGGGGGCAATGATGATCTAGGAGGCAGATGCCGCCCCCCAACGCTTGGCAGCTTAAGCAGTCAGGCCGCATTAGATGGAATCTCACTTAACGACGCACCGAGAGGCCAATAAGGTATTTTTAGAGATATCAGGTCTGCTTGTTAGTATTAATATCCATAAAATTCAGGGATTTGTACGTTTTTTCGACTCCTGGTGCGCACCATACGCAGTATCAAAAGAGGCTCACCGTAAGGTGGGCCTTTTTATTTTCGCTGTCCAGAACAGGTCTGCCCCGCCAAGCTCAGGCAGCCTTCTGCCCCAACGTTTCCCAGCCCAAACAGGCCAACGCCAATGTACGCGGCACAGCTTCTCGACCACTGCTATATCGGCTGATGCTACGTGCGCTAACGCCCAGTGCTTCGGCAGCCTGATCGAGCGTCATCCGATGCCGCAGGCGCCAGCGGATGAAAATCCGCGTGTTTTCATCCGGCGCTGTCTGGGCAAGGGCGTCCAGCAACAAGGTGTCTGCACCGATTTGAATATCCAGCGCAGGCCATTCCACTGACCAGCCCCCGTCACCCAATACAGCACCTTGGAACGCCTCACGCTTGGCAAGAGGTGCCAAGCCTGGATACGTGGCAAGCGCGTCACTCATATCCAAGTCGAATCGCTGACCATTGGTAAAAGTCAGCTCCAGCCGTGCGCCGGGCCGTGCCTGAACAGCCCGCAGGCGGGGACGCTTCATCGATGCCATTTCATCCACTCCTTCAACAGATCGGCCTGATTGGCCGCGACCCACGCTAGGGCCTCTTGCACCACTTTGGCTGGTGCCTTGCCCTGTGTAACGACAACAGATTCAAGGCTGATCACCACGTCTACACCGCCACCAGTCAGGTGCACATGCGGCGGTAAGTGGTCCCGCTCTCTTAGCTCGATGCGGTACTTGTCACGAAATCGGTGTTTGGTAGACATGATCTGAAGATATCGCCAAATTGGCGATGCATCAAGTGATGGCTATTCTGTGAAGGTCACGCCGCTCTGCGGTGCGTCACTCCCCAGGCTAAGCCAACCTTCTGCCCTGACGTCCCCCAACAAGTCGCGATGGCTAGACGCCCTGCGAAGCTAGAGGCCAAGCGTGACGTGGCTCTCAGCCTAGTTCTGGATTGTTGGAGCGTGGTACTAACTGGGAGGGACAGGGAAGGCTTGAAGCTGCCCCGAAGACGTCAGCTCAATGCTGCAAGCACATGCTTAGGGTCGTTCTGTATTGCACGAAGCAGAGCACGAGCGGGGCCTTCTGGCTCGCGGCGGCCTTGTTCCCAATTCCGTAGGGTCCCTACAGCAACATTGATGCGTTTGGCGAAGGCAGCCTGGGAGAGACCCGTTGCTTGGCGGATTTTTTTGACCTGAACCGCATCAACGTGGAACTCGCGCGAAGGCTGGCGCTCACCGCGATCGATCTCATCCATCTTTGTCATGCTTTCCACTAGACGGTCGAAGAGATTATTTTCCAATACTTCCCCTTTCTTGATTGCGCGAAGCTGCGCTTTCTGTCCATCAGTCAAGGTATCCATGATGCCCTTGTGACAGATAAGAATCATTCGTACGCGACGATTGGCATCCCAGATCGCATAGCCGGCCCCGTCCACGTCCGTTGCCCAGCACTCACCCCGTCACTCTCAACCCAGAGTCCATTTAATTCCAGGAATCGCGCACAACCACACCCCAGCCCGTCATCAGGTAACAGTGTTTTACCAATTGCCATAGTTTTCCGCGCGCCCAGTTTCCCTATCCTTGCCCCGGTCATCCTGCCTGCGATGGACCCATGAAACACTCTCTACCCAGCCGTTACGCCTGCCTGGCCATCTGCCTGATTTTCACCTGTGCCAGCCTTCCCCTGCTTGCCACGCTCACCTGGCTCTGGCCGCTGACGGTGATCACCGCCCTGCTCAGCCTGGTTGGCCTGAACGACCTGCGCCAGAGCCATCACGCAGTACGGCGCAACTACCCGATCCTGGGCAACATCCGCTACCTGATCGAAACCATCCGCCCGGAGATCCGCCAGTACCTGATAGAAGGCGATGACGACAAGCTGCCCTTCTCCCGTTCGCAACGGTCGCTGGTCTACGCCCGGGCCAAGAACGAAAGCGCCGAGAAAGCCTTCGGCACACTCAACGATGCCTATAAACCCGGCTTCGAATTCATCAGCCATTCGATGGTGCCGGTGGCAACCCCGGACCCTGCCTCGTTCCGTATCGCCATTGGCGGGCCGCAGTGCCGGGTGCCCTACTCGGCGTCGATCTTCAACATCTCGGCGATGAGCTTCGGCGCACTTAGCGCCAACGCCATCGCCGCGCTGAACCGCGGCGCGCGCATGGGCCGCTTTGCCCATGACACCGGTGAAGGCAGCATCAGCCCTTACCACCGTGAGCATGGCGGCGATCTGATTTGGGAAATCGGCAGTGGTTACTTCGGCTGCCGTACCGAGCAAGGCCGCTTCGACCCGCAGCGCTTCGCCGCCCAGGCCCGCGACCCGCAGGTGAAGATGATCGAGATCAAACTCAGCCAGGGCGCCAAACCCGGCCACGGCGGCATTCTGCCAGGGCACAAGGTCAGCGCTGAAATCGCCGCCACTCGCGGCGTGCGTGTGGGCGAGGACTGCATCTCACCGGCGGCGCACAGTGCCTTTCGCACGCCGCTGGAGCTGCTGCACTTTGTCGCTGAACTGCGTGAGCTGTCCGGTGGCAAACCCGTGGGCTTCAAGTTCTGCCTGGGCCACCCGTGGGAATTCATGGGCATCGCCAAGGCCATGCTGGCCACCGGCATCACCCCGGACTTCATCGTCGTCGACGGCAAGGAAGGCGGCACCGGCGCGGCGCCGCGCGAGTTCAGTGACAACATGGGCGTGCCCATGCGTGAAGGGCTGATGTTCGTGCACAACACCTTGGTAGGCCTGAACCTGCGCTCGAGCATCCGTATCGGTGCGGCGGGCAAGATCGTCAGCGCCTTCGATATCGCCAGCGTGCTTGCCATCGGCGCCGACTGGGTCAACTCGGCGCGCGGTTTCATGTTCGCCATCGGTTGCATCCAGTCGCAGAGCTGCCATACCAACAAGTGCCCGACCGGTGTGGCCACCCAGGACCCGTTGCGCCAGCGTGCGCTGGTGGTGCCGGACAAGGCCGAGCGGGTCGCCAGCTTCCACCGCAACACCCTCCACGCCCTGGCCGAGATGCTGGCGGCCGCCGGCCTGGAGCACCCGTCGGAGCTCAAGCCCAAGCACCTGGCACGGCGCATCAGCACCAGCGAGATCAGCCTGTTTTCGGATTTGCATCAGTTCCTCAAGCCCGGCGAATTGCTCAGCGGCTCGATCGAAAGCGAGTTCTATGCGCGGATGTGGCGGATGGCGCGCAGCGACAGCTTTGCACCGGAGACGGGGGAAACAGCGGTGGCGCCAGCAACACCGGTACGCCGAAAAGAAACAACCGCGGCATAGGCCGTCTGCAGTTACGGTCAAACATTTGAGTCCAATTATTCCGTAGGGCGGGCTTTAAATAGCGGAAAAGGTAGTCGCCATTACTGAACAGAATCGTGCCGCTATCACCCTGGGGAGTGGCAACCTTCAAGAAAGCACTCATTCAAACATCCCCTGAATCTGGTCCAGCGTGGGCATCACGGCGGGTACCACCTGAAGCTCACAATCCAATGCACCGAGCGCCTTGGCGTAGGCTGCTATGGCTACCGAAAGACTGCCCTTTTCCATGGCTATGATTTTTTGCCGGGGAAGGCCTGCACGATGCGCGAGCTGCATTTGGGTAAGCCCCAGGTTCATCCGGCGAGCACGCATTTGGGTCGCCAGGCGCTCGGTGATCAAAACGTGGTCCATGTCCTGTATCCGTAACAAAAAGTGCTTTATGTAACGTATACGAGACCAGAGAGGAAACCAAAGACCCTGATGCCTGAAGGGATAAGCGGTGTTAATGCACCTCCAAGGCAGCGCTGAAGATGCAAGCCTCAGAACGTCGTACTCAGCGTCACCGACAGGTTCCTCGGGCCAGGCAGGTGCAACCGGATAAGTATGTTCGGGTAAAGCGAGCAGGCACTGTAGGCGACGGCGTACATAGCATAAGCCTTGGTAAGCCATAGGGGCGGAGTGGGCTTGAAGGATCGGGGGGCGCGCTGCGCCCCTTTCGCGACACGAGGCCGCTCCTACACGCAGAGCGTAGCGCGGCCATTGTCACGACAGGGCTGCAGGGCAGCCCCGGCGGGGTCAGTATCAGAAGATGCTGATCGGGTACTCGACGAATACGCGGACTTCGTTGCCGTCGTCGTTGTAGCCGTTTTGCTGTACAGCGTTGTTAGTGCGAAGGAACGAGCTGCGCAGCTTGATCGACAGGTCCTTGGCCGGGCCGTCCTGGACGACGTAGCGGATCTGGTTGAAGATCTCGCGCTCTTTGCCTTCGCCGAAACCTTGCGGGTTAGCGTTGTTGCGGGTGTTGATGTTGTCACCCACCACGTAGGCCAACTTGTAGGTCAGGCCCGGGATGCCGTAGGCACCGAAGTCCAGGCCGTAGCCCAGCTGCCAGGAACGCTCGTCTTCGGCGTTGAAGTCGGACCAGTAGGAGTTGGCCAGGTAGATGGTCGAACCACCGTCACCCACGCCACCTTCGTTCTGGTACCAGCCGTAGTTGTAGCCGGTGCTGCCGGTGCTGCGCTGGTGCGCAAGGGTGAACGAGTGTGCACCGTAGGCGTAGGTCGCGGCCAGGCTCCAGATGGTGTTGGAGTCGCCGTTCAGGCCGGCAGCCTGGACGTACTGCTTGTCGATGTCCGACTTGTAGCCGTTGAAGTCCAGGGTCAGGGACTGGTCGTCGGCGATCGGGAAGACGTAGTTCAGGCCCAGGTAGTGCTTCTTCATCACGTCTTCGTTGTCTGCGGTGTACAGCGAAGCGGTGAAGTTGTCGGTGAACTTGTAGCTGCCGCCGAAGACGTTGATCGACTTCAGGCCGCCACCGTCACGACGCTCGGCGCTCTTGCGCGCTTCCTGGGTGAAGCGGCCGGCGTTCAGCTCAAGGCCCTGGATTTCCTTGGAGGTGATCAGGGTACCGGTGAAGCTTTCTGGCAGCAGTCGGCCATCATCGTACTGCAGCACTGGCAGGGACGGCATCTGGTCACCGTACTTGAGCACGGTGTTGGAGATGCGGAACTTCACAGCCGCGCCGGCACGGGCCAGGTCATGCGGGCCGCTGGCGTTGCCGTCGGCGTTCTTGGTGTTTCCTGGCTTGAAGAAGTCAACGCCAGCGCCACCATTGTGGCCCTTGCCGCCGTCCAGGCGTACGGCATACAGGCCGAACGCGTCAACGCCCACGCCCACGGTGCCTTGGGTGAAGCCAGAGGAGAAGTTGGCGATTGCCGCCTGGCCCCATTCGATCTGGTCATCGGTACCGTGTTTCTTGTCACGGTTGATGTAAGCGTTACGCAGAAGAACGTTTGCGTGGCTGTCTTCGATAAAGCCCTTGCTCTCGGCCTGCTCGTTGGCCTGGGCCTGGGTCGCGGCGATCATCGCCAAAGCGACCAGGCTGATCCTGGTTTTCAACATCTTGTTTTCCTTATTTCGTAATCAAAAACGCTCTGCAATATGACGCCAGGAACCAACGCCCCTTCGTAGGTTCGACGCTATGCGGATCCGAACTGAAAGGCCCGCCAATGGTCGTGTGGCGGGCCTTGTGCAGCAGCATGGCCAGGTCATGGCCAGCAGGCGTTGGCCGAATCCTAGCCGCGTGCGATTACAAATGTCAAAAACTCGTGAAATGCAGGTCGATATAACCAAAATAATGCGATCGAACAGGGCATTTCCTTGCATGTTCGCGCTATCAGCGGGCAATTTATCTTGGGCCAGGTAAGTCGCTTTGTCGCGTAGGGCAATTCTGGGATTAAGTGTTACAGGGCCGGCCTTGGCCCCCACAAATGAAAACGCCACCGCAAGTGCGGTGGCGTTTCTCAAGGGTGGTGCGGGCTCCTGCCCTGTTCAGTGCCACACGCCCAGCAGCGCTTCCAGCTCCGCATCGCTGATCAGGCCCTGCGGGTAGCGGCCATCCAGCAAACGTCGTGGGTCGGTCGTCCTGACCCGATTGCTTCCATGGTGTTTCAACCAATGTGCCAAGGTTTTCAGCGCTTGGTGATTTACTGCCGATGGGCGCAAAGCCGTCTCACTTGCTGTGTTCATGTCTACACGTACTCCTTACCCCGTGAGCGGCTAATCTACGTCTTGATTGTTACAGAACGGAGTGACCGTACTGCTGAGTTAACTCCCTGAAAACAATACAAAACATATGCCATTTCGACATGCCGGACGTCGCGGCCCAAAAAAACCCGTCAGGCGACGGGCTTTTTCTGCAGCGTTGCTTCAGCGCTTGACCGGCGCCGGTTGCTGCTGAGTCAGGCAGTGGATGTTGCCACCGCCCAGCAGCAGCTCACGCCCGGGGATCATCACCACTTCGTGGTCCGGGAAGACCTTGGCCAGAATGGCTCTGGCCTGGGCATCTGCCGGGTCATTGAAGCTTGGCGCGATGATGCCGCCGTTGACGATCAGGAAGTTCACGTAGGACCCGGCCAGGCGTACAGACGGGTCTCGCTCCTGGCTACCGACCACCTGATCGACGCCGACGCACTCTTCTTCAGTGGCGAACAGCGGGCCAGGAATGGGCATCTTGTGCACCACAAACTCGCGGCCTTTGGCATCACGGCTGTTTTTCAGCACATCATAGGCAGCATGGCAGCGCGCATAGTTGGGGTCGTTGGAATCATCGGTCCAGGCCAGTAACACTTCGCCTGGGCTGACGTAACAGCAGAAGTTGTCGACGTGGCCATCGGTTTCGTCGTTGTACAGGCCATCGGGCAGCCAGACGATGGTCTCCACCGCCAGGTGCTCACGCAGGATCTCTTCGATCTGCTCACGGTTCAGGTGCGGGTTGCGGTTGCGGTTGAGCAGGCACTCTTCGGTAGTGATCAGGGTGCCCTCACCGTCCACATGGATCGAGCCGCCCTCAAGCACGAAGCCTTCGGTCTGGTAGCGCTGGCAACGCTCCATTTCCAGCACCTTGGCTGCCAGCTCCTCATCGCGGTTCCACGGCGCGTACAAGCCGCCGTCGAAGCCGCCCCAGGCGTTGAAGCCCCAATCCACACCGCGCACTTCGCCCGAATCATTGATGACGAAGGTCGGGCCGGTATCACGCACCCAGGCGTCGTCGTTGCTGATTTCCACCACACGGATGTTGGGCAGGTCGAGCTGACGGCGAGCGTTTTCGTACTGGCCGGCAGAAACAGCAACGGTAACCGGCTCGAAGCGGGCGATGGCCTTGGCCAGGGTGACGTGGGCAGCCTGGGCAGGCTTGCCTCCCAGGCGCCAGTTGTCCGAACGCTCGGGCCAGACCATCCACACCTGGCTTTGCGGCGCCCATTCGGCGGGCATGTGGAAACCGTCGGCGCGGGGGGTGGAGTTGAGGGTTTTCATGGGTAACCTCTGCAAAGGCCCTAGGCCGATGGTCAATTTGGATGCCGATTTTATAACCGATATATATCGGCATTAAAAGGATGAAAATGCTGAACGGCTGATAAAAATGCCGCTCAGGCCGATAACAATCGACATGAGCGGCATCGCTGATGCTTACAACCCTTCGGACAGGATGCGGTCCACACTGTTCACAAAGTAGTCCACGCTGGCGCGCGTGGTGCACATCGGCGGCTTGATCTTGAGGATGTTCAGGTAGTCGCCGGTCGGCTGCATGAAGATCCCCAAGTCACGCAGGCGGTCGCACAGCACCATGGTTTCCTCGGTGGCCGGCTCCAGCGTCTGGCGGTCACGCACCAGCTCCAGGCCCAGGTAGAACCCCGAACCATGCGTGGCACCGGCAAGCGGATGTTTATCGACCAACGCTTGCAGGCGCGCTTTGAAATACCGCCCGGTTTCGCGGGTGTTCTGCCACAACCCCTCCTCGTCCATCACGTCCAGCACCGCCATGCCGATACGGCAACTCACCGGGCTGCCGCCAGCCGAGGAGAAGAAGTAGCCCTGCGCCTCCAGCGCCTCGGCAATCTCGCGCCGGGTAATCACCGCCCCCAGTGGCTGGCCGTTGCCCATACCCTTGGCCATGGTGATGATGTCGGGCACCACACCCTGCTCCTCGAAGCCCCAGAAGTACTCACCCAGGCGGCCATAGCCCACCTGCACTTCATCGGCGATGCACACACCGCCGCGGGCACGGACCTTGGCATACGCCTCTTTCAGGTAACCCGCAGGCAGCGAGATACCACCGGCGTTGCCGTAAACCGGCTCGCAGATCATGCCGGCCAGCTGACGGCCACGGGCATCGAGGTCGGCAAGCTTGGCATCGACGTCGCGCAGGTAGTCACCGGCACTGTCTGCGCCACGGTAGCGGCCACGGAAGGTATTCGGCGCCTCGACGGGGTGTACCCAGTCGGGCCGGGTTTCCAGGGCTTGCGGGTTGTCGGCAATAGAGGTGGAAATGGCATCGGTCGCCACCGACCAGCCATGGTAGGCCTCCAGCACGCTGAGCAGGTCGCGACCGCCGCTGTAGGCCCAGGCCAGGCGAATGGCCAGGTCGTTGGCCTCGGTACCACTGTTGACCAAGAACACTCGGTCAAAGCCCGCCGGCGCCAACTTGAGCAGGCGTTCAGAAAACTCGGCAATGGCCGCGTAATGGAAGCGCGAGTTGGTATTGAGCAACGACCATTGCCGTGCCGACTCGGCCACCATGCGAGGGTGACCATGGCCGAGTACCGCGACGTTGTTGAGCATGTCGAGGTAGGAGCGGCCTTGCATGTCGATCAGGTAGTTGCGCCAGCCGCGCTCGATGTGTGGTGGCTGTGCATAGTAGTGCTTCTGCGAGCGGGCAAAGCTGGCGTCGCGGCGGGCCAGCAATGCCTGAGGGTCGGCCAGCGGCTCGGCATCGCAGTCGAAACCCAGCCAAGCTGCAGGCGAGGGGCACAGCGCCAGCCAGGCGGCAGCCTGGGAAGGTGCAGCGAACAGCGGAGGCTGGATGCTGGCGTCCAGGCACAGCTGCACACTGAGAAAACCACAGCTGCTGCCCAGCGCCTGCCCCTTGGCCACGGCCTGCCCGTCTGCGGGGGTATCTTCCAGGCCACTGAGCCACAAGGCCCACTGTGCCGTGCGCAAGCAGCCACGGCCATCGCCGTGGCGCTGCCAGGTCCCGGCTTGCGGGGCCTGTACCGCACTGCCGTTGGGCACGTGCAGTTCGACGCCCAGGGCGCAGGTGGCCGGCTCGTCAGGGCGGTCGATATGGGTTTGCGACAGGCGATACTGGCCATGCAGGCTGCAAGCAGGCGCGGGCTGCGCCGTCAGCTGACGCTGATCGAAGCCGGGCTGCTCCCAGTTACCGGCCTGGCAGTGGGGGCTGAGCACGCCCAGGTCGACGCGCGTTACCGCCTCACGGGCAAGGTCCGGCAGCAACAGGGCGCAATCGGCGAGGTCCGGTCGGCTCGGTTCGATGCCGGCGGCCTGCAGAATGGCCGCTTCCATCAGGGCAAAAGGCACGGCGGTAGCGGTATCGAAGATCTCCCACTCATGGGCGATGTTGTCACGGATGTACTGGTTGCCCGGGTCCACGGCCAGTTGTTGCTCACTGCTGAGCACCAGCACGGCAGCGCGGTTGAGCACCAGCGGCCACAGGGCGCGCAACTCGGTTTCGCTCAGCGGGTTGAGGGCCTGGTAAGCGCGCACGGCCGGCAGGATGCGCAGCGGGTCGCCTTCGGCATGGTGCAGCAAGGCCGCGCAGGTCACCGACAAGTCGGCGATGCGCCAGGTACGCACCAGGTCACCGAAATCGATGATGCCCTGCAGTTGCCACTGGCGCTGCTCATCGCGGGCCCAGACGGCATTGTCATCGGTGATGTCCAGGTGCACGGCCTGGCTCGGCAAGGCGTCCACCAGCGGTGCCAGGTGTGCGGTGGCCAGGCCAGTGGCCTGCTCCAGGCGGGCGCGCTGCCCGGCATCCTGCAGCACTGGCAACAAATGCTCGATCAGCGCCTGGGCGTGCTGCGGGTCCCATTGCAGGGTGCGCACCAGGCCTGGGTGGTCGAAATCGGCCAAGGCTTTGTCGACCCGGGCGCACAGCGCGCCCAGTTCGGCCATCAGGCGAGGCTGCATGTGCTTGAGGCGGGTCAGCGGCTGCCCTTCTATATAATCGAGCAGGCGGGCGCGCAGCGGTTGGCCATCGATGTCCAGTGCCAACAACGACTGGCCGTCGCGTGCCGGGCGTACGGCAGGTACCGGCAACCCTTGCCCGCGCAGGTAAGCCAGCGCCGCATGCTGCGCCTCCAGTTCCATCTGGGCATAATTGCCATGGCAAACCTTGAGCACAAACCGCTCCTGCCCCGTATCCAGACGCAAGTTCAGGTCTTGCTGGCTGCCCAGCGTAGTCAGGCTGCCGGCCAGGTCGTAATGCGCCTGAAGCAAGGCATGCGCCTGGGCTTCGCTGAGCGAAGGGCTTGGCAGGCTGGAACGCTGGATCAGGGTGCTGAGGGGCATGAAGATGGAACCTCTTTTACTTTTCGCTTATCTCGCCACTGCCAAGGCCGATACACAAGTGGCAATGATGAAATGATGATCGTGCGTTCACGCTCGGTCATGATGGCAATCCGGGCTGCAAAGCGCCAAGGCGGCTACATTGAACGAGGCCGGTACGGTCCACCCCTGAGTACACTGGTCAGAAAATTGCCATGAACATAATCGCAACAGACATACCCGACGTACTGATCATCGAGCCCAAGCTCTTCGGTGACAGCCGCGGCTTTTTCTTCGAAAGCTTCAATGCCCGCGAGTTTGCGCGGCTGACGGGCTTTGACGCCCATTTCGTCCAGGACAACCACTCCCGCTCACAGCGCGGCGTGCTCCGCGGCCTGCACTACCAGATCGATAACCCCCAGGGGAAACTGGTGCGGGTTGTCCAGGGCGAAGTGCTGGATGTGGCCGTGGACATCCGCCGCAGCTCACCGACGTTCGGCCGCTGGGTGGCCACCCGCCTGTGCGCCGAAGACCACCGCCAGTTCTGGATCCCGCCAGGGTTCGCCCATGGTTTCCTGGTGTTGAGCGAATCGGCGGACTTCCTGTACAAGACCACCGACTACTACAACCCCGCCGCCGAGCGCTGCATCCGCTGGGATGATCCACAGCTGGCCATCGACTGGGGCGTGGAAGCGCCGCAACTGTCGGCCAAGGACCAGGCCGGCGCGCTGCTGGCTGACGCGGACCTGTTCCCATGAGGGTGCTCGTGTGTGGCCACAATGGCCAGGTCGCCCAAGCGCTGAAAACACAGTTGGCCGGCCTGGGCGAGATACACCTGCTGGGCCGCGACCAACTGGACCTGGCACAGCCCGAGGCCTTGCGTGAACCGCTGCGCCAGCTTGCCCCCGGGCTGATCATCAATGCTGCCGCCTACACCGCAGTGGACCAGGCCGAAACCGAGCCGGACACCGCCTTTGCGATCAATGCCCAAGCCCCTGGCGTGCTTGCCGAAGAAGCGCTGCGCCTTGGCGCACCGCTGATTCACTACTCCACCGACTACGTGTTCGACGGGGAAAAGGCCACGCCATACAACGAGCAGGACGTACCCAACCCGCTCGGTGTCTACGGGCGCAGCAAGCTTGCCGGTGAGCAGGCCATCGCTGCCGTGGGCGGCGCACATCTGATTCTGCGTACCAGCTGGGTGTACTCGCTGCACGGGCGCAACTTCCTGCTGACCATGCAACGCCTGCTGCAGGAAAAACCGCAACTGCGAGTGGTCGACGACCAGATCGGCGCGCCAACCTGGGCCACGACCATCGCCCTCAGCACCCGCGTGCTGATCGAGCGCTGGCAGGCTGGCCGGGCCGGTGCCTGGGGCACCTATCACCTGGCCGCCCAAGGCCAGACCTCGTGGTTCGGCTTTGCCCAAGCCATCGGCGAGCAGCTAAAGGCCCGCGGCCTGTCCTGCGCCGAGCTGCTACCGATCCCCTCCAGCGAATACCCCACGCCCGCGCGCCGGCCGGCCAACTCGCGCCTGGACTGCTCACGCCTGGCCCGCGAGTGGGGCGTAACGCTACCGCACTGGCAGCAGGCGCTGATCGACTGCCTCAAGTAGCGCATAATTGCGCCAGACCCTTCTGGCGCATTTACGCGATGATTGCAAAACCCACGCACCCACGCCGTCCACGCTGGCGCAGCCTGGCCCTGTTGGCCCTGTGCCTGGCCCCTTTGCTGTGGCCGCTGCATCACCTTGCCGAACGCTATTATCAGGACGAACTGGCGTCGCAGAATCGCCAGACCCTGGACCTGTATGTCGCCAACCTGCTCGGCACCCTGCACCGCTACGAAACCCTGCCGCAGATTCTTGGCGAATTGCCGGCGCTGCGCGGCGTACTGGCCGACCCGTTCAAGCTCGAAGCGGTGACCAACGCCAACCGCCTGCTCAAAGACATCGCCCACCAGACCGGTGCCGAGGTGATGTACCTGATGGACGTCAGCGGCAATACCCTGGCCGCCTCCAACTGGGACAAGCGCGACAGCTTCGTGGGCCGCAATTTCGCCTTCCGCCCGTACTTCAACGAGGCCATGGCCGGGCAACTTGGGCGCTTCTTCGGCCAAGGCACCACGTCGGCCAAGCGCGGCTACTTTTTTGCCGCTGCCGTGCATGACCGTGAACGCATCGTCGGGGTATTGGTGGTCAAGGTCGACCTGGACCACACCGAGACCCTCTGGGGCAATACGCCCGAGCAATTGCTGCTGACCGACCACAACGGTGTGGTGATCCTCACCTCGCGGCCCGACTGGCGCTTTCGCGCCACGCGCGAGCTGACCGAGGCCGAGCGCCAGGCGATCATCGCCATCCAGCCCTACCCGACCCAGGCGCCACAGCCGCTGGTACTCAACCAGAACGCTTGGCTGGCCCAGACGCGTGACATCAAGGAGACCGGCTGGCAGGTCAGCATCCTCGCACCACGCATGCTGGTCGACCGTTCGGTGCAAACCGTCATGGCCATCGGTGGCGGCGCACTGCTGGTGCTGATGCTGCTGGCCGGCCTGGTGATGCAACGCCGCCGGCACTATATCGACCGTATCGACTTCGAAGCCCGGGGCCGCCAGGAGCTGGAAAATCGTGTGGCCCAGCGCACCGCCGACCTCGAAGGCCTCAACAACCGCCTGAAAAGCGCGGTACTGGAGCGCGAGAATGCCCAGCAGGAGCTGGTGCGCGCCCAGGACGAGCTGGTGCAGGCGGGCAAGCTGTCGGTGCTCGGCACCATGTCGGCGAGCATCAGCCACGAACTCAACCAGCCCTTGGCAGCCATCCGCAGTTACGCGGAAAACGCCGAGATCCTGCTCGATCACCAGCGCACTGAAGATGCCCGCGGCAACCTCAAGCTGATCGGCGAACTGACCGGGCGCATGGCCTCGATCATCGCTCACCTGCGGGCCTTCGCCCGGCGGGACCGCCACGCACCGGAAAGCGTGGCCCTGCAGCCGGCGCTGGACGACGCCCTGGCGCTGCTGGCCAAACGCCGCCGAGCGATGGCCGTTGAGCTGATCCGTGACCTGCCCGATGCCACCCTGTGGGTACAGGCCGGGGAGACACGCCTGCGCCAGGTGCTCGGCAACCTGCTGGCCAACGCCCTCGATGCCCTGACTGAAAAAGCCAACCCGCGCCGCCTGTGGCTGAGTGCCGAAAAGCGCGATGACTACGTCTACCTGTTCATCCGCGACAATGGCCCGGGCTTCAGCCGGCAGGCCCTCGAGCACGCCAAGGAGCCGTTCTTCACCACCAAGACCCGCACCCAGGGCCTGGGCTTGGGCCTGGCCATCTGCGAAAGCCTGATGCGTGCCCTGGGCGGTGAACTGCTGCTGGCCAACCACCCGGAAGGCGGCGCCCTGCTCACCCTGCAAATGCGCGTGGCAGCGCCCGGCGCCAACCTGCAACCATCGGAGGACCCCTCGGCATGACCCCCGAGATACAGATCGACAGCCAGGCCCAGGTGCTGCTGGTCGACGACGACCCACACCTGCGCCAGGCCTTGAGCCAAACCCTCGACCTGGCGGGGCTGAAGGTGGTTGCCCTGGCCGACGCCCAAGGCCTGGCCGAGCGCCTGGAGCCCGACTGGCCCGGCGTGGTGGTCAGCGATATCCGCATGCCCGGCATCGATGGCCTGCAACTGCTCGAACAATTGCACGGGCGTGACAAGGAACTGCCAGTGCTGCTGATCACCGGCCACGGCGATGTGCCCTTGGCGGTGCAAGCCATGCGTGCTGGCGCCTACGACTTCCTTGAAAAGCCCTTTGCCAGTGAAGCCCTGCTCGACAGCGTGCGCCGCGCCCTGGCCCTGCGCCGGCTGGTGCTCGACAACCGCAGCCTGCGCCTGGCCTTGAGCGACCGCCAGCAACTGGCCACCCGCCTGGTCGGCCATTCACCTGCCATGCAGCGCCTGCGCGAACAGATCGGCGCCTTGGCCGGCACCCGCGCCGACGTGCTCATCCTCGGCGAAACCGGCGCTGGCAAGGAGGTGGTGGCCCGCGCCCTGCACGACCTGTCCAGCCGCCGCGATGGGCCATTCGTGGCCATCAATGCCGGCGCCCTGGCCGAGTCGGTGGTCGAAAGCGAGCTGTTCGGCCATGAGCCCGGCGCTTTCACCGGCGCGCAGAAGCGCCGCATCGGCAAGTTCGAGTTCGCCAATGGCGGCACGCTGTTCCTCGACGAAATCGAAAGCATGAGCCTGGACGTGCAGGTGAAGTTGCTGCGCCTGCTGCAGGAACGGGTGGTCGAGCGCCTGGGCGGCAACCAGCTCATCCCGCTGGACATCCGCATCATTGCCGCAACCAAGGAGGACCTGCGCCAGTCTGCCGACCAGGGCCGCTTCCGTGCCGACCTTTACTACCGCTTGAACGTGGCACCGCTGCGCATCCCGCCGCTGCGCGAGCGAGGGGATGACATCCTGGTGCTGTTCCAGCATTTCGCCGATACCGCCAGCCAACGCCACGGCTTGCCACCGCAAACCCTGCAGCCGGCGCACCGGGCCATGCTGCTGCGCCATGCCTGGCCAGGCAATGTGCGCGAACTGCAAAACGCCGCCGAGCGTTTCGCCCTTGGCCTGGAGCTGGCGCTCGATAACCAGGCGCCCGCTGCCGCAGCGCCCACAGCCCCGCTTCAGCTGGGCAACCTCAGCGAACAGGTCGAGCAGTTCGAGCGTTCGTTGATTGCCGCCGAACTGGGCCAGCCGCACAGCTCCATGCGCAGCCTGGCCGAGGCACTCGGTATCCCGCGCAAAACTTTGCATGACAAGCTGCGCAAGCACGGCCTCAGTTTTGACGGTGGCCACAGCGGGCCTGACGACCACGAGGACAACCGCCCATGAACAGCGACAGCCAGTACTTGCAGGATGTCCTGCACAGCGACATTCCCCTGACCCGTGAAATGGGCCTGCAGGTCATCGATTGGCAAGGGCAGAGCCTACGCCTGCAGCTGCCGCTGGCCGCCAACGTCAACCACAAAAGCACCATGTTCGGCGGCAGCCTGTACTGCGCCGCCGTGCTGGTGGGCTGGGGCTGGTTGCACCTGCGCCTGCGCGAGCTGGGCATCGACGACGGGCATATCGTCATTCAGGAAGGGCAGATCAGCTACCCGCTGCCGGTCACCGGCACGGCAGTGGCGCGCTGCGCCACACCGGACGAAAAAACCTGGGAGCGCTTCGTTGCGATGTATCAGCGCCGTGGCCGTGCGCGGCTGACGCTGGACACCACGGTTTGCAATGCTGGCAGCGACGAGCCCGCCGTGAGGTTCAGCGGGCAGTATGTGTTACATCGCTGAGGCGAGCTGGATCAGCGCCTGACGCCAGCTGGCAGCCGCGGGAAGGGCCAGGAAGAAGGGGTTGAGCAGGGATTCGCGTGGCGGGTAGCGGAACGGCTGGCCATCCACGCCGATCACTTCGCCGCCTGCCCCTTCCAGCACACCTTGCGCCGCAGCGGTGTCCCACTGCGAGGTCGGCGCCAGGCGCGGGTAGCAGTCGGCGCTGCCTTCGGCCAGCAGGCAGAACTTGAGCGAGCTGCCGATATTGGCCAGCTCCAGCTCACCGACAGCAGCGCCAAGGCCAGACAGCAACGCTTCCTGCTGTGGGCTGGAATGGCGACGGCTGGCCACCACGGTGAAACGACCATCGGCAGGTGGCGCGTTACGGACCTGGACCGGCTGGGGCTCGCCGCCTGCCTCTGCCCGCCAGGCACCCAGGCCTTGGCCACCGAAATAACAGCGGCCGCTGGTGGGCATCGAAACCACGCCAAACACCACTTCGCCGTTTTCGATCAGCGCGATATTGACGGTGAACTCTTCGCTGCCCGCGATGAACTCCTTGGTACCGTCCAAAGGGTCGACCAGCCACCAGCGCTGCCAGCCCTGGCGCTCGGCCAACGGAATATTGCAGTCTTCCTCAGACAGCACAGGGATCTGCGGCGCCAGCGCCTGCAGGCCGTCGGCGATAACCCGGTGTGCGGCCAAGTCGGCGGCGGTCACCGGCGAATCATCCGCCTTGTTGGTCACCGCCACGTCGGCGCGCCAGAACGGCAGGATCGCCTGCCCTGCCAGGGCGGCCAGTTTCACCACTTCATGCATCAGTTGCTGGTCGTTCATACGTCGAGCAGCCCCCGTTGAATCAGCAGGTCACGCGCCAGGTACAACGCCGCCAGCGCCCGCCCCTCGCTGAACTGGGGGTGCATGGCCAGCGCCGAGAGTTCGCGAAGGTTGACCTTGTCGACCCGCATCGGCTCCGGCTCGTCACCCTCCAGCCGCTCTTCGTACAGGTCGGTGGCCAGCACCACCTGGATCTTCTGGCTCATGTAGCCGGGGGACAGCGACAGCTCGGTCAGGTGTTCCAGCTGACGCGCGCCAAAGCCGGCTTCTTCCTTGAGCTCCCGGTCAGCCGCTGCCAGCACATCCTCGCCCGGTTCGATCAGGCCTTTGGGCAGGGACAGTTCGTATTCATCTGTGCCACCGCAATACTCCTCCACCAGCACCGCGTGTTCGGCATCGAGCATGGCCACGATCATGACGGCGCCGTATCCATTGCCGCGCCCGACCAGGCGCTCGTAGGTGCGCTCGTTGCCGTTGCTGAAACGCAACTGCACGGCCTCCACGCGGAACAAGCGGCTGCTGGCGACGATCTCGCGGCTGAGAACGGTGGGTTTCTGGCGCATGGGGCGGCTCCTTGGCGTGAACGGGTTACTATACCGTGGCTTGCCGACTGAACGAGAGTTTCCCATGCCTGTTCTTCCCTGGTCTGCCATCGATACTGTCCTGCTGGACATGGACGGCACGCTGCTCGATTTGCACTACGACAACCGCTTCTGGCTGGAGCACCTGCCCCAGCGTTACGCCCAGGTGCACGGCGTAAGCCGGGCGATGGCCGAAATGGAGCTGCAGCCGCTGTTCGAACGCAATGCCGGCACGCTCAACTGGTACTGCCTGGACTTCTGGAGCCGCGAGCTGAACTTGCCGATCCGCGAACTCAAGCGCGAGATCGCCGACCTGATCGCCCTACGCCCAGACGCCGATACCTTCCTGGCAGCGATCCGCCAGGCCGGCAAGCGCGTGGTCATGATCACCAATGCGCACCGTGATTCGCTGTCGTTGAAGCTGGAGCGGGTGGAGCTGGCGCCGTATTTCGAGCGGCTGATCAGTTCGCATGATTACGGCTACCCGAAAGAGAGCCCGCAGTTCTGGGATGCGTTGCAGGCTGATATCGGGTTCGAGCCTGGGCGCAGCCTGTTCATCGACGACACCTTGGCCATTCTGCGCAGTGCCCGGCGGTTTGGCGTGGGGCATTTACTGGCCGTGCGCCAGCCCGATAGCCAGGCGGCGCCGCGCGATACCCAGGAGTTTGCGGCAGTCGAGGATTACCGGCAGTTGCTGGTAGGTCTTTAGGGCCAGATCGCCGGCAAGCCGGCTCCCACTGGGTTTGCGCTGAACTTGAGAGCAGCGGAGTACCTGTGGGAGCCGGCTTGCCGGCGATTGGCCGGAGCAAACGATAGAGATCTGTCAGTCCGGAATCCGCAGCACCTGTCCTGGATAGATCTTGTCCGGGTGCTTGAGCATCGGCTTGTTGGCTTCGAAGATCTTGTTGTACTGGCCGGCGTTGCCATATACGACCACGGCAATGGCTGACAGCGTGTCACCCTTTTTCACGGTAACGAACCGCGCAGCCTGAACGACCGGCCCAGTTACAGTGATCTGATCATCAACGCTGGCTACACCACTTATGTTGCCGGCCGCGAGGATGATTTTCTCCTTCTCCTCCTGGCTGGCCACCTCGCCCTTGAGGATGATTTTGTCACCCTCGACCGTAGCGGTGATGTTCGGGTTGCCCAGGCCGACACTCTCCACGTGTTTCTTCAGCTGCTCCTCGGCATTGGCATTGCCTGGGGTCAGCAGGTCGATCAACTTCTCGCCGGCTTCCTTCACGAAACTGAAAAGGCTCATTGCGTTCTCCATGTTGACGATAACCTCGGAAACACGAGTCTAGGCCATCATTTCCTCCCCCGCCCCACTGCGACCAATCGACGCGGTCTATCAAGGCATAGACCCTAGCGATTAGACGTGACCGGCCCACAGGCCTAGGCTGGTGCTATCAAAAAGCCGCCGGTAGTCAGCGCCGATGAACAACCAGCCCCGATGAACAGCAAGCCTCCGGTCTGCGCGGCCTCGGCGCCTCTGGCACTGCCTGCCGCCAGCAACACCTACGATTACGTCCAGCTCGACGACGCTGCGCGTGCCAGCACGCCGCTGGCCGAAGAAGTCGCCCTGGCTATCGTCTACAACGGCCTCAACCAGGCCGTGATGCTGGTCAGCCCCACCGACCTTGAAGACTTTGCGGTCGGCTTCAGCGTTGGCAGCGGCATTGTCGATGGCACCGCGGACATCTACGACCTGAAGCTCTCCGGCAGCGGCTCGGCGTTGTACGCCGACCTGGAGATTTCCAGCCGCGCATTCTGGAACCTGAAAAACCAGCGTCGCCAACTGGCCGGCACCAGCGGTTGCGGCCTGTGTGGCGTCGAAGCCCTGGAGCAGGCGCTGCCGGAGCTGGCCGAGCTGCCTGGCGCGCCATTGCCACCGGCGCAGTGGCTGGTGGGCCTGCGTGAGCGTATCGATGCCTTCCAGCCTCTGGGCCAGCACTGTGGTGCCGTGCATGCGGCATTGTTCATGAACGCCCAGGGCGAGCTGCTGCTCGGCCGCGAAGACATCGGCCGCCACAACGCCCTGGACAAGCTGATCGGCGCCCTGCTGCGCCAGGGCATCGCCACCGAAGGCGGCCTGGCGATCGTCACCAGCCGCTGCAGCCTGGAGCTGATCCAGAAAGTCCTGCGTGCCGGCATCCAGACCTTGGTCAGCCTCTCGGCCCCTACCGGGCTTGCCCTGCAATGGGCGCGCAAGCACAACCTCAACCTCATTCATCTGCCCAAACACAGTGCACCGCGGGTCTATAGCCCAGCGGCGGAGTCGTAATAGCCGTGACCTCGTACCAGCCTCTTCCAGACAACGCCCCAGCCTCCCCACCACGCTACAAGCCCTACCACGGCCCCGCCGGTGGCTGGGGCGCCTTGCGCAGCGTGGCCAAGGCCTGGGTCGGCAGCGACAATGCGCTGAAGAACCTTCGCGCCCTGCTCAAGACCAACCAGAATGGCGGCTTCGACTGCCCCGGTTGCGCCTGGGGCGACTCGCCCGAAAGCGGCATGGTCAAGTTTTGCGAGAACGGCGCCAAGGCGGTCAACTGGGAAGCCACCAAGCGCCGAGTCGATGCGGCCTTCTTCGCCCGCTACAGCGTCAGCGCGCTGCTTGAGCAGAGCGACTACTGGCTGGAATACCAAGGCCGCCTGACCGAACCGATGGTCTACGACCCGGCCAGCGACCGCTATCAGCCGATCGCCTGGGATGCAGCCTTTGCCCTGATCGCCCGAGAGCTGAACAACCTGGCAAGCCCCGATCAGGCCGAGTTCTATACCTCCGGGCGGGCCAGCAACGAAGCGGCGTTCCTGTACCAGCTGTTCGTGCGTGCATACGGCACCAACAACTTCCCCGACTGTTCGAACATGTGCCACGAGGCCAGCGGCGTGGCCTTGGGGCAAAGCATCGGTGTGGGCAAGGGCACTGTCACCTTCGATGATTTCGAGCACGCCGATGCGATCTTCGTCTGGGGCCAGAACCCCGGCACCAACCACCCGCGCATGCTCGACCCGCTGCGCGATGCCGTGAAGCGTGGCGCCCAGGTGGTGTGCATCAACCCGCTCAAGGAGCGTGGCCTGGAGCGCTTCCAGCACCCGCAGAACCCGCTGGAAATGCTGACCAACAGCGACCGGCCGACCAACACTGCGTTCTTCCGCCCGGCCTTGGGCGGCGACATGGCGCTGCTGCGCGGCATGGCCAAGTTCCTGCTGCAGTGGGAGCGTGAGGCGCAGACCAAAGGCGAGCCGGCGGTATTCGATCACGTATTCATCGCCGAGCATGGTCACGGTGTCGATCAGTACCTGGCTGCAGTGGACGCCACCTCGTGGGCGCACATTCAGGAGCAGTCGGGCCTTGAGCTTGCGGACATCGAGCTGGCTGCACGCATGTACTGCCGCGGCAAACGGGTGATCATGTGCTGGGCGATGGGCATCACCCAACACCGCCACTCGGTGCCCACCATCCAGGAAATCGTCAACCTGCAGATGCTGCGCGGCAACATCGGAGTGCCTGGCGCAGGGCTGTGCCCGGTACGCGGCCACAGCAACGTGCAGGGCGACCGCACCATGGGTATCAACGAACGCCCGCCGGTGGCGCTGCTCGATGCCATCGAAAAACGCTTCAATTTCCCGGTACCGCGGCACAATGGCCACAACACCGTCGAAGCGATCCACGCCATGCTCGACGGCCGCGCCAAGGTGTTCATCGGGCTGGGTGGCAACTTCGCCCAGGCCACCCCGGATACCGAGCGTACCGCCCAGGCCCTGCGCAACTGCGCGCTGACCGTGCACATCAGCACCAAGCTCAACCGCAGCCACCTGATCCACGGCAAACAGGCGCTGATTCTGCCGTGCCTGGGCCGCACCGATATCGACCTGCAGGCCGACGGGCCGCAGGCGGTCACCGTTGAAGACTCTTTCAGCATGGTCCATGCCTCCAACGGCCAGCTCAAGCCGCTATCGACCCAGATGCGCTCAGAGCCGGCAGTGGTTGCCGGCATCGCCGCTGCCACACTTGGCAAAAACCCGGTCGACTGGCACTGGCTTGTGGCCGACTACAACCGTATCCGGGACTTGATCGGCGACACCATTGCAGGCTTTGCCGACTTCAACCAGCGCCTGAGCCACCCAGGCGGCTTCTACCTGGGCAACAGTGCAGCCAGCCGCCAGTGGAAGACCACCAACGGCCGCGCCAATTTCAAGGCCAACCTGCTGCCGGACACCCTGCTCGACGAGCGGGTTCGCGCCAGCGGCCAGGTACCGGACCTGATCATGCAGTCCATGCGCTCGCACGATCAGTACAACACCACCATCTATGGCCTGGACGACCGCTACCGTGGCGTGCGCGGCCAGCGTGACGTGCTGTTCGTCAACGAGGCCGACATCATCCGCCTGGGCTTCCAGCCGGGGCAGAAGGTCGACATCGTCTCGTTGTGGGGCGATTCGCATGTGCGCCGTGTACAGGGCTTCACCCTGCTGGCTTTCGATATCCCGGCTGGGCAGGCGGCGGCGTACTACCCGGAAGTGAATCCGCTGATCCCGTTGGAAAGCATCGGTGAGGGCAGCCATACACCGACCTCCAAGTTCGTCGCCATCAAGTTGGAGCGGGCGCGCGACGACGGGCGAATCGTGTAATCGAACCGTACGGGTAAAAACGAAAAAAGCCCTGTTCCACAGGGGTTCAGGGCTTTGTCACAATTACCTCAGACACACGAAAATCGATAAAGTTTCATCGATAAAACAGTAACTTAGAGAATTGTGTACAACTCGTGCTACTCGTCGGATTTTCGTTGCCAGCGGCCTCAAGGAACTGCAAATTCGCCCTCGTCATTCTTATGAGGCTCTCTTGATGAAGAAGTACTCCTCGATTCTGTTGTTGTCTTTCAGCTTGCTCAGCGGCGTTGCCATGGCCGGTGGCAATACCGAGGCCGGCATTGGCGGCGCATTGGGTGGGGTACTCGGCTCCGTAGTGGGCAACTCCATCGGTGGTAGCACTGGCGGCGCCATTGGTGCCGGCCTGGGCGGTGCGGCCGGCGGTGCCCTGGGTGCCGACAAGCGCCAGCGTGGTGAGGCCGCTATCGGCGGCGCACTGGGCGCTGCAGGCGGTAACGTGGTCGGTCGCTCGGTGGGTGGTACCACCGGCAGCTACATTGGTGCAGCCGCAGGCGGCGGCGCCGGTGGCGCGCTCGGTAACTACCTGGGCAACAAGGCCGATGATGACGACCGTCACGACGATCGCCGCTACCGTCGCGGCTACGACGACCGCCGTCATTACGACCGTGGCCGCCACTACGGCCACCGCAAGCACAAGCGCCACTGGCGCGACTGATACCTGAGACCATCCTCAGGCAGCAAGAGCCCCGCCCTCACCCGCGGGGCTTTTTCATGCCTGCGAACCGAGCTGCAGGCCCGACAAAATGACTTGCAGCGCCTCCGGCAGCGGTACCGGCCGGCCGCTGGCGCGCTCGATGAACACCTGCACCACGGTCCCTGCCGCACAAGCATCGGCCTCTCCCGGGCGATACAGCGCCAGCCGGTACTCCACCGTGCTGCCTGCAAGGCGAGTGACGCCCAAACCCACCTCTAGCACGTCCGGAAAGCCCGGCAGCGCAAAAAAGTCTGCCGCCGAACTGACCACGAACGCCGCCAGCTCACCTTCACGCAGGTCGAATTCAGCTTGCTCGACCAGAAAGGCCTGGATGGCGGTTTCGAAGAAACCATGCACCGTGGCACCGGCAATGTGGCCGTTATGGTCGTTGTCCTGGGGGCGGGTGAGGATGGGGTGGAAGTGGGAGAACGCGCTGCGCTGGGGGGATTCGGTCATGAGATATCCACAATTGGTTACACCGTGAGGAAGCTTCCCACACCAAGACAGGAAGGACTATAGTCGCAATCAACTATAGATTGCATACCATGGTGTATCTGATGAAACTGAGAAAGACACCGATGCCAACTCATCAATTAGATCATGCCAACTTGAGCCGACTGGTGGAATCGGGCCGAATCAACGCTACGCACATCGTCGGCCAACCGGGTGGCTGGGCCATCCAGGTCGATATCAATCAGCAAGAGCACCTGCTGATTGCCCAACGTAGCGGCAACGTAAGGCTTTTCAAAAAGTTTGAAACCTTGGTCATCTACCTGCGTGAGATGGGCATCGACCATTTCGAGGTGGACACCTCAGCCTTTGATCCTGGCCTGATGAGCACTTACCAACGTCCTGATCGCGCTCAAGCGTTGAAGCGGGCTCATGAAGCAGCCGCTTATGAGGCGTGGTTCGCAGAACAAGTCGAAGCAAGCCTGAACGATTCGTCGCCCGCGATGGAGGATGAAGAAGCAGAGCTGCTGTTCGCGGCTCGCCGCAGCGAACTCAAAGCCAGAGTCCGCTGATGCGCCTGGCTTGGCGTGAGATGGCCCGCAATGATCGCTTTCGCATTATGGACCATATAGCCCAGGACAATCCCGCTGCCGCCATTTCACTAGACGAAAAATTTGCCGAAAAAGCCAGGCTCGCTGCGCAGACTCCTTCCATGTACAAACCCGGGCGCTATCCGGGGACCCGGGAAATCATCATCCACCCCAACTACGTGATGGTCTATCGGATTACAAGGGAAGCCGTGGAAATCATCCGCATCCTGCATGCAAGGCAGCAATGGCCCTGAAACACAAAAGCCGCCCTTGGGGGCGGCTTTCTCGTTGCAACCGGCGACAGCTTACAGCTGTGGGCCAGCAGCCTTGATGGCGTCGGACACTTCGAACTTCTTGAAGTTTTCAGTGAACAGCTTGGCCAGGCCTTTTGCAGCTTCGTCGTAGGCAGCTTTGTCAGCCCAGGTGTTGCGCGGGTTGAGCAGCTCGGTCTCGACGCCCGGAACGGCCTTCGGCACGTCCAGGTTGATGATGTCCAGGTGCTCGGTCTCGGTACCGACCAGAGCGCCGCTCTGGATGGCAGCAATCACGCCACGGGTGGTCGGGATGCTGAAGCGCTTGCCGACGCCATAGCCACCACCGGTCCAGCCAGTGTTGACCAGGTAGACCTTGGAGCCGAAGGCGTTGATACGCTTGATCAGCAGCTCGGCGTATTCGCCAGCCGGGCGCGGGAAGAACGGTGCGCCGAAGCAGGTGGAGAAGGTCGACTTGATGCCGCCGCCCGAACCCATTTCGGTGGAACCGACCAGCGCGGTGTAGCCGGACAGGAAGTGGTAGGCCGCCTGCTCGTTGTTCAGGATCGAAACCGGAGGCAGAACACCGGTCAGGTCGCAGGTCAGGAAGATGACTGCGTTAGGCTCGCCACCCAGGTTGGCTTCGGCGCGCTTGGCGACGTGCTCCAGCGGGTAGGCGGCGCGGCTGTTCTGGGTCAGGCTGACATCGGCATAGTCGGCGTGCTTGTTGCCGTCCAGGACGACGTTTTCCAGCACGGCGCCATGCTTGATGGCTTTCCAGATGACCGGCTCGTTCTTCTCGGACAGGTCGATGCACTTGGCGTAGCAGCCACCTTCCATGTTGAAGACAACGCCTTCGCCCCAACCGTGCTCGTCGTCACCGATCAGGTAACGGCTTTCGTCAGCCGACAGGGTGGTCTTGCCGGTGCCGGACAGGCCGAAGAACAGGGTGACGTCGCCTTCTTCACCGATGTTGGCAGCACAGTGCATTGGCAGCACGTCGGCAGCCGGCAGCAGGAAGTTCTGCACCGAGAACATGGCTTTCTTCATTTCGCCGGCATAACGCATGCCCGCGATCAGCACTTTCTTGGCGGCGAAGTTGATGATGACGCAACCATCGGAGTTGGTGCCGTCACGCTCAGGCACGCACTCGAAGTTGGCAACGTTGAGCACCTGCCACTGATCGCGGCCAGCCGGGTTGAACTGCTCAGGGTTGATGAACAGGCAACGGCCGAACAGGTTCTGCCAGGCGGTCTGGGTGGTCATCTTCACCGGCAGGTAGTGCTCGGCGGCAGCCCCTACGTGAACGTAGGAAACGAAGTGATCCTGGGCGTTGTTGAACGCCTCGACGCGGTCCCACAGGGCATCGAACTTGTCGGCCGGGAACTTGCGATTGATCGGGCCCCAGGCGATAGCGTCCTGGGTGGAAGGTTCTTCGACGATGAAACGGTCAGCCGGCGAACGGCCAGTACGGTGCCCGGTCTCGACGACCAATGCGCCGGTATCGGCTAGCACGCCTTCACCGCGTTGCAGCGCTTCTTTTACCAGCTCATCGACGCTCAGGTCGGTGTACACGGTGTTGTTGGCTTGCGTCATGAGATACCCCATCCGGCCCGAGGCCGAGTGCTCCAAACGTTTTGTAGTTGTCTGTAAAAAACTACTACAGCGAAAAAAGTGGCCGGATTATGCCAGAAACGCCCAAAAAAAGTAGGCCCCTCCTGTCGTAACTGCCCTTTTGCGCAATTCGACAGGAGATTTCCCTGAAATTAAACGTTTCAGTGGCGAGTTTCTGACGCCGTGTCAGTGCCACCACCGGCAAACAGTTGTGCCACATCGCTGGCATCGAAGAAATAACGCTCGTTGCAGAACTGGCAATCGATCTCGACCTTGCCCCCGCACTCCTCGACCAGCTGCTTGGCATCATGCTCGCCAAGACTGACCAGCGCATTGCCGGAACGTTCGCGCGAGCAGCTGCATTTGAAGCGCAGCGGCTGGATATCGAACAGGCGTACGGCGTCTTCATGATAGAGGCGGTGCAGCAAGGTTTCGTTGGCCTCGGCCCACTCCTGCGGCTTGAGGGTGTTGGCCAGGGCAATCACGTGCTGCCAGCTGTCCTCGCGCTCTTCTTCATCACGCTGGCGATCCACCGGCAACTGCTGCAGCAACAGGCCGCGAGCCTTGCCGCCTTCGGCGTTGAGCCAGAAGCGCGTGTTGAGCTGCTGCGACTGCACGAAGTAGTTGGTGAAGCATTCGGACAGGTTTTTGCCGTCGAGCTCGACAGTACCCTGGTAGCGCTGGCCTTTGACCGGGTCGATGGTCAGGGTCAGATGACCGTCGGGCATCAGCTGCGCCAGCGTCGCGTCGGCTGCTATCTGGTCCGCCTCGTAACGCGCCATGCCGCGGATGTCGCGCTCGCCCGAGCACTCCACCATCAGCAGGGGGATGGGGCCAGCAGAACGCGCCTGCAGGATCAGCAGGCCGTCGAACTTCAGCGCGCCCACCAACAGCGAGGTAGCGGCCATCAGTTCACCGAGCAGAGTGGCAACGGGCTGTGGGTATGCATGACGAGCCAACACCGCGGCGTAGCTGTCATCGAGTGCCACCCACTCGCCGCGAATATCGCGGTCGTCGAAGATGAAACGTTGGGTGAAATCGGTATCCGGCAAATCGCTCATAGGTTTTGGCTATCTAAAAATGATGACAAAATGGTTACACGGAATGTCGAACACTTGCGAGATCCCGTGACAGAGCGCTCACAAGGCGCTCCGATTCCTGATTGCAATAGAGGTATTTTATGGACAATCGACCACTGTTAAAAGCAAGGTGGTCTTGGGGCCCCTTGGCAGCCTGCACTTTGCTGCCCATCGCTCTACTGTGTTTCTGGTTGTGGCCGTTTGGCCAGATCCTGTGCCTGACTTTCGACGAATGGCTGTTCCACAGCCTCAATGCACCGCTGGCCGACAACACCACCTGGCGCTATATCTGGACCGTCGGCAGCCTGCGCCCCTTCGACATCGTCGTTGGCCTGGTCCTTCTGGCCGTGCTGATTCGCGGTGACTGGGTATTCAAAGCCAGCCAGGTGCGTGAAGCCTTCTTCGGCTTTCTGGTTACGCTGATCCTCTTAGTGGTGATTCGCGCGGTGTTTTCCAAGTGGGTGGATGCAATGGGCTGGCAGCATGACAGCCCATCAATGCTATTCACCAACGCTGTGCACCTGAGCGACTACTACCCGAACCTTGAGAAGGCATGGGAGCTGAAGGACCGTTCCAGCAACAGCTTCCCGGGCGACCACGCCTCGGTATTGCTGATCTGGGCCTTGTTCATGAGCCTGTTCAGCCGGCGCCTGGTCCAGCACCTCGTGATCTGGGGCCTGGCGTTGCTGTTCATGCTGCCGCGCCTGGTTGCAGGCGCGCATTGGGGGCAGGATGACTACATCGGTGGCTTGCTGATGGCGGTGCTGGCGTTGGGCTGGAGCTGCCATACGCCACTGGCGGCCAAAGGTAGCGCGTTGCTGATGCGGTGGACGGCGCCTTTGTTTGCCCTCGCTGCCAGGCTACCGCTGGTCGGGCGCCTGGCGGTGGTCCGCTAGACGGCTGGGGCGGCTGCCCAGCCCATTCAATCAAAATTGCCGTGCAGCTGGTGAATCTGCCGCCGCTGCTTCTTGTTCGGCCGGCCGTCGGTGGTCACGCCCATCGCCCCGGCCTTGCGCAGCTCGGCTGCCTGCTCGCGGCGGCGCACACTCTCCTCGGTTTCTGCATACAGGGCCTGCGCTTCAGGCGCGCCCCGGCGTACCACCGACAGCGCCTTGACCACCACGGTACGCTCGTCGAAACCGGTACGCAGCACGAACTCGTCACCCACTCGCGGCTCCTTGCCGGGCTTGCAGCGCTCGCCCCGGCAATGCACCTTGCCACTTTCGATGGCGGCCTTGGCCAGCGCCCGGGTCTTGTAGAACCGCGCCGCCCACAACCATTTGTCCAGGCGTACCTTGTCGTCTTCTTCCGCTTTGTGTGCCATCCCGTTGCCTCGAATTCTGTCTTTCATCGAACTGTACTACCGTAACTGACGGATGCAAAAAGTCCCCGCCGTGCTTACAGTTCACCACCTCATTCGCAGGGTGTGCTTCGTGAAGACATTTGACCATCTGACTGTAATCGGCCTGCGCGAGTGGGTCGCCTTGCCCGACCTCGGTGTGGCGGGCCTGCGCGCCAAGATCGATACCGGTGCCAGCACCTCCAGCCTGCATGCCACCGAGGTGGAGCCCTTCGAGCGCGACGGCCAGCCATGGGTGCGCTTTACGGCCCACCTGGGTTCGATCGTGCAATTGCGCCACCGCCGCTGCGAAGCCCCGCTGGTCACCATGAAGACCATCAAGAGCTCCAACGGCCATGCCCAGACCCGTTACGTGATCCGCACCTCGTTGGCGTTGGGCGATGGCGTCTGGGAAGTAGAGTTCACCCTGGCCTGCCGCAAGAACATGCGCTACCGCCTGCTGCTCGGCTCCAAGGCACTCATTCACGGCCAGTTGGTGGTCAACCCCGGGCTCAAGTACGTGCAAGACAAACCGGCCTACCCGGCCACCCTATCTCCTGTCACAGGTGCTGCATGAAGATCGCTGTGCTGTCGCGCAATCCGCGTCTGTATTCCACCCGCCGGCTGGTCGAAGCCGGCACTCAGCGTGGCCATGAAATGGTGGTGATCGATACCCTGCGGGCCTACATGAACATCGCCAGCCACAAGCCGCAGATCCATTACCGCGGCAAGCCGCTGGAGGGTTTCGATGCAGTGATCCCGCGCATCGGCGCGTCAGTGACGTTCTACGGCTGCGCGGTGCTGCGCCAGTTCGAGATGATGGGCGTTTACCCGCTCAACGAGTCGGTGGCCATCGCCCGCTCGCGTGACAAGCTGCGTTCGTTGCAGTTGTTGTCCCGGCGCGGCATCGGCCTGCCCATTACCGGGTTCGCCCACTCGCCGGACGACATCCCCGACCTGATCCAGATGGTCAATGGCGCCCCGCTGGTCATCAAGGTGCTGGAAGGCACGCAAGGGATCGGCGTGGTGTTGTGCGAGACAACCCAAGCGGCCGAGTCGGTGATCGAAGCGTTCATGGGCCTGAAACAGAACATCATGGTTCAGGAATACATCAAGGAGGCCGGCGGTGCCGATATCCGCTGCTTCGTGGTGGGCGACAAGGTGATTGCTTCGATGAAGCGCCAGGCCAAGCCAGGCGAGTTTCGCTCCAACCTGCATCGCGGCGGTGTGGCCAGCCTGATCAAGATCACGCCTGAAGAGCGGATAACCGCCATTCGTGCGGCCAAGGTGATGGGCCTGAGCGTGGCAGGGGTGGATATTCTGCGCTCCAACCACGGGCCGCTGGTGATGGAGGTGAACTCCTCACCGGGCCTGGAAGGTATCGAGGTGACAACCGGCAAGAACGTGGCCGGGATGATCATCGAGCATCTGGAGAAAAATGGCGGGCCGAATCAGACCCGGACCAAGGGCAAAGGCTGAGGTTTTGGGGCTGCCGTGCAGCCCCATCGCCGGCAAGCCGGCTCCCACTGCTCTGCGGCTCAGTGATGTACCTGTGGGAGCCGGCTTGCCGGCGATAGGGCCATCACTGACAGCGAAGGCTCAAACCGCGTTACGCGGTAGCAAAAGCCCCAACGGCAACCTTACCCGCGCCTCGATCCCGCCCCCAGAACGGTTGCGCAACTCGACATTACCGCCATGCTGGGCGGCGATCCGCTTGACGATCGCCAGCCCCAACCCGGTGCCCTTGCCACCCCGCGCACGGTCCCCACGAATGAACGGGTTAAAGATGGTTTCCAGCTCCGACTCATCGATCCCTGCCCCCCGGTCCAGCACGCTCAGCACCACATAAGGCGCGCTCTCGTCGCCCGACACATAGGCGGCCACCTCGACCCCCTTGCCCGCGTGATGCAGCGCGTTACCGATCAGGTTGCCCAGCATGCGCTTGAGGGAAACCCTGCGCAGCGGGAATGGCGGAATAGGCTCCAGGCACAAGCGCACACGCTCTTGCGGCTGGTTGTAGGGCGCCACCACTTCGCGCACCAGGTCGGCCAGGTCGACCTCCTCCAGCGGCTCGTCGCGGCCATCGCGAATGAAGGCCAGGAACTGGTCAAGAATCGCGTCCATGTCCTCGATGTCGCGGACCATGTCGTCGCTCAGTTCGTTGTCGCTGTTCAGCAAGGACAGCGACAGACGCAGGCGCGTCAGTGGCGTGCGCAAATCGTGGGACACACCCGCCAGCATCAGCTCGCGCTCACGCCCGGCCTGCTCGACATCCTCGGCCATCTGGTTGAACGCGCGATACACCTCGGTCATTTCGCTCGGCGTATCACTGATCGGCAGACGTACACTGCGGCCCTGGCCCAACTGACGGGCAGCGAACACCAGGCGCTTGAGCGGCTGGTTGAGCTGGCGCACGAAGATCCACGCCGAAGCGGTGGACAGCAGGCCGATGGCCAGGAACCAGCCAAGTACGTTCCAGATCTTCTGGCCACGCAACGGGTGCGGATAAAGCGGCACTTTCAGCCAGCCCGGGCCGAGGCTCGGCGCGTTGACCCACAACGCAGGCGGTGCGTGGATGCGCAAGCGCACTTCGGTGTCTTCGCCCAGCTCGGCCTGCATCTGCCGTTGATAGATTTCGCTGTAGGGCCAGTGCTGCTCGCCCTCCGGCACGCCGGAGCCGGTCACCCGGATCAGGCCTGCGGCTTCGGCAATCTTGTCGCGGTTTTCTTCATCGGCCGCCCAATAGGCGCGCAGCGTCAGCGCCACACCATGGCTGTACTGCCGATCGACCAGCACATCCTCGTTCATCAGCAGGTAGACCAGGGTCAGCGCCTTGGAGAACAGGACAACGATCAGCACCAGCCACAGGGTGCGGGCGAAGAAGCTTTGCGGGAACCAGACCGGAGTTTTCATCGAAGGCCAGGCTTCATTTGCCAGCGTTTCCGTCCGGTACGAAGACGTAACCTACGCCCCACACAGTCTGGATATACCGTGGTTTGGACGGGTCCGGTTCGATCATGCGGCGCAGGCGCGAAATCTGTACGTCGATCGAGCGCTCCAGGGCATCCCACTCACGGCCACGGGCCAGGTTCATCAGCTTGTCGCGGGTCAACGGCTCACGGGCGTGCATGACCAGGGCCTTGAGCACGGCGAATTCACCGGTGGTGAGCATGTGCACTTCTTCGCCACGCTTGAGTTCACGGGTGGCCAGCGACAGCTCGTAATCGCCGAAAGTGACCGACTCGTCCTCGCTGCCCGGGGCGCCCGGTACCGTCGGTGCCTGACGGCGCAGCACGGCCTTGACCCGCGCCATCAGCTCGTCCGGGTTGAACGGCTTGCCGAGGTAATCGTCAGCGCCCAGCTCAAGCCCCTTGATGCGGCTGAGTTCGTCACCCTTGGCGGTGAGCATGATTATCGGGATCTGGTTGTTCGACTGGCGCAGGCGCTTGCACGCGGACAAGCCATCTTCGCCCGGCAGCATCAGGTCGAGCACCACCAGGTTGAATACCTCGCGCTGCAGCAGGCGGTCCATCTGTTCGGTGTTGGGCACCGCGCGGGCACGGTAGCCCTTGCTGGTGAAGAAACGTTCCAGCAGGCTGCTGAGCCCCGGATCGTCGTCGACGATGAGAATCTTGTCACCTTCAGCGTTGTTTGCGGTGCCGGTCATGAATAACTCCTCTGAGATCGCCGCGCATTATGGCGTAGCCATTGCCACGCGTGCCGTGAGCATTGTTAGCAGATTTTTCCCCCGGCGCCACTTCCCGGCCTCCGCAACTGGCCTGGCGCCATCACCGCAAGCCGTCTGCGATGGGTATAATGCGCGGCTTTCTCCAGTGCCGCCGGGCGGAACAAGCGCCTCGCAGCCCCCGTATTCACAATTGTCAGGTGGTTTACATGGACAGCATCAACAGCCGTATCGCCGAGGAACTGGGCGTACGCCCTCAGCAGGTCGAGGCGGCCGTGGGCCTGTTGGACGAAGGCTCTACCGTGCCCTTCATCGCCCGTTACCGCAAGGAAGTGACCGGTAGCCTGGACGACACCCAGTTGCGCCACCTGGAAGAGCGCCTGCGCTACCTGCGCGAGCTGGACGAGCGCCGTGCGAGCATCCTGTCCAGCATCGAGGAACAGGGCAAGCTGACCCCTGAGCTGGCCCGCGAGATCAAGCTGGCCGACACCAAGACCCGCCTCGAAGACCTTTACCTGCCGTACAAGCAAAAGCGCCGCACCAAGGGCCAGATCGCCCTGGAAGCCGGCCTGGGCGAGCTGGCCGACGGCCTGTTCAACGACCCGCAACTGGCGCCGGAAAGCGAAGCCGCGCGCTTCGTCGATGCCGACAAAGGTGTCGCCGACGTCAAGGCCGCCCTCGAGGGCGCCAAGTACATCCTCATGGAGCGTTTCGCCGAAGACGCTGCCCTGCTCGACAAGCTGCGCAACTTCCTCAAGCAGGAAGCGGTGCTCAGCGCCCGCGTGGTGGCTGGCAAGGAAGAGGAAGGCGCCAAGTTCCGCGATTATTTCGCCCATGACGAACTGCTGCGCACTTGCCCGTCGCACCGCGCACTGGCCATTTTCCGCGGCCGCAACGAAGGTGTGCTGAGCGCGTCGCTGAAGGTTGGCGAAGAGCTGCCGGGCACCCTGCACCCGTGCGAAATGATGATCGGCAGCCACTTCGGCGTGGAAAACCGCAACCGCCCGGCTGACAAGTGGCTGGGCGAGGTGGTGCGCTGGACCTGGAAGGTCAAGCTGTACACCCACCTGGAAACCGACCTGTTCGGTGAGTTGCGCGATAACGCCGAAAGCGAGGCGATCAACGTCTTCGCCCACAACCTGCACGACCTGCTGCTGGCCGCCCCGGCCGGCCCGCGCGCGACCCTGGGCTTCGACCCGGGCCTGCGTACCGGCTGCAAGGTCGCGGTGGTCGATGCCACCGGCAAGCTGCTGGACACCGCCACGGTCTACCCGCACGCACCGCGCAACGACTGGGACCGCACGATCTCGGTACTGGCCGCACTGTGCGCCAAACACTCGGTGGAGCTGATCGCCATTGGCAACGGCACCGCCAGCCGCGAGAGCGACAAGCTGATCGCCGAGCTGGTTAAAAAATACCCGGCGCTGAAGATCACCAAGATCATGGTCTCCGAAGCCGGTGCGTCGGTGTACTCGGCGTCGGAGCTGGCTGCCCGTGAATTCCCTGACCTGGACGTGTCGATCCGTGGCGCCGTGTCGATTGCCCGCCGCCTGCAGGACCCGCTGGCCGAACTGGTGAAGATCGACCCCAAATCCATCGGTGTCGGCCAGTACCAGCACGATGTGTCCCAGGTGAAGCTGGCCCGCGGCCTGGACGCTGTGGTCGAGGACTGTGTGAACGCCGTGGGCGTGGACGTCAACACCGCTTCGGTCGCGCTGCTGACCCGCATCTCCGGCCTCAACGCCACCCTGGCGCAGAACATCGTCGCGCACCGCGACGCCAATGGCCCGTTCGCCACCCGTGCCGCACTCAAGAAGGTCAGCCGTCTGGGTGAGAAAACCTTCGAACAGGCCGCAGGCTTCCTGCGCGTAATGAACGGCGACAACCCGCTGGATGCCTCCGCCGTGCACCCCGAGGCCTACCCGCTGGTGAAACGCATCGCCGCCGACACCGGCCGTGACATCCGCTCGCTCATCGGCGACAGCGGCTTCCTCAAGCGCCTGGACCCCAAGCAGTTCACCGACGAAACCTTCGGCCTGCCCACCGTCACCGACATCCTCCAGGAACTGGACAAGCCCGGCCGTGACCCGCGCCCCGAGTTCAAGACCGCCACCTTCCAGGACGGCGTCGAAGACCTCAAGGACCTGGAGCCCGGCATGATTCTCGAAGGCGTGGTCACCAACGTCACCAACTTCGGCGCGTTCGTCGACATCGGCGTGCACCAGGACGGCCTGGTACACATCTCGGCGCTGTCCGAGAAGTTCGTCAAGGACCCGCGCGAAGCGGTCAAGGCCGGCGACGTGGTCAAGGTCAAGGTCATGGAAGTGGACATCCCGCGCAAGCGTGTCGGCCTGTCCATGCGCATGAGCGATACCCCGGGCGAAAAAGTCGAAGGCAACCGTGGTGGCAACCGTGGCAATGGCGGCAACCGCCCGCAGCAGGCACCACGCCAGCGCGAAACCGCTAGCGCCGCGCCGGCGAACAACGCCATGGCTGCGCTCTTTGCCAACGCCAAGCAGTTGAAAAAGAAGTGATGGAGATCCCCAAAGAGCTCGTTGAAAGCGCCTACAGCCAGCTACTGGGCTGCCGCCTGCAACGCCTGGACACGGGCGTTGCAGAGGTGGCACTGGCGCTTGAACCGCACCTGCGCAACCGCGGCCAGAAGCTGCACGGCGGGGCCATCTTCAGCCTGGTGGACATCGCCATGGGCCTGGCCTGCTCGGCCAGCCATGGTTTCGACCAGCAAAGCGTGACCATCGAATGCAAGATCAACTACATGCGTGCGGTCGGTGACGGCGAGGTCCTGTGCACGGCGCGGGTGCTGCACGCCGGGCGCCGTACCCTGGTGGTCGACGCCGACGTAGTCCAAGGCGACAAACTGGTCGCCAAAGCGCAGGGAACCTTCGCGGTTCTCTAGCTCACCAAACGGTATCTGCGGTATTTTGCGGCAGTGCGCTGGCACTGCCGTAACCGCGTAAACCAGGCGACAACGCCAGTTCCTTTCCTCCTACCCTTGTAGACCGTCAACTCTACCCCCATATTGGGGCGACTGATGCGTGAAGGAAACCATCTTGAGCGACCTCCTCAACCGCCGCCTGAGCCTGCTCGGCGCCAATCTCCCCCTGCTCAAGCAGTGCCTGCACGGTATTGAGCGCGAATGCCTGCGCGTCACCGACGAAGGTCGCCTGGCTCAGACCCCGCATCCGGAAAGCCTGGGTTCGGCGCTGACCAACGAGCAGATCACCACCGATTATTCCGAGTCGCTGCTGGAGTTCATCACCCCGGCCCTGCCCGACCCGGCCCAAGTGCTGGAAAGCCTCGAGCAAACCCACCGCTTCGTCTACAGCAAGCTTGGCGACGAATTGCTGTGGAGCCCGTCGATGCCGTGCACGCTGCCGGCCGAGGAGGACATCCCGATCGCCGAGTACGGGACCTCGAACATCGGCAAGCTCAAGCACGTCTACCGCAAGGGCCTGGCCCTGCGCTACGGCCGCACCATGCAGTGCATCGCCGGCATCCACTACAACTTCTCGTTGCCTGAAGCGCTGTGGCCGCTGCTGCGCGCCGCCGAGGGCAACGACCAGAGCGACCGCGACTACCAGTCGGCGGCGTACATTGCGCTGATCCGCAATTTCCGCCGTTACAGCTGGCTGCTGATGTACCTGTTCGGTGCCTCGCCAGCCCTGGACAAAGGCTTCCTGCGTGGCCGCCCGCACCAGCTCGAAGAGCTGGACGCCGAAACCCTGTACCTGCCCTACGCTACCAGCTTGCGCATGAGCGACCTGGGCTACCAGAGCAACGCCCAGGCCGGCCTCACCCCCTGCTACAACAACCTAGCCAGCTATACCGACAGCCTGCGCAAGGCGGTGGGCACGCCCTACCCGCCCTATGTGGAAATCGGTACGCATGTGGACGGCGAATGGGTGCAGTTGAACACCAACATCCTGCAGATCGAGAACGAGTACTACTCGAACATCCGCCCCAAGCGTGTCACCTACACCGGCGAGCGGCCGATCCAGGCCCTGACCTCACGCGGCGTGCAGTACGTCGAGGTGCGCTGCCTGGACATCAACCCGTTCCTGCCGGTAGGCATCGACCTGACCGAGGCGCGCTTCCTCGATGCGTTTCTGTTGTTCTGTGCCCTGGAAGACAGCCCGCTGCTGGACAATGGCGAATGCGGCCAATGCACCGACAACTTCCTGAGTGTGGTCAAGGAAGGCCGTCGCCCAGGCCTTGAGCTGCGCCGCGACGGCCAACCGATCGAGCTGAAAGCCTGGGCCAGCGACTTGCTTGGGCGCATCGGCCAACTGGCTGAGCTGCTCGATCACGCTCAAGGCGGCGACGAACATGCCAAAGCCCTGGCCGCACAGCAGGCCAAAGTCGACGACGCTTCGCTGACGCCATCGGCCCAGGTGCTCGCGCGCATGAGCGAGCATGAGGAAAGCTTCATCCAGTTCTCGCTGCGCCAGAGCCGCCTGCACGCGCAAACGTTCCGTGAGCAACCGCTGCCCACAGAGCGCCAGCAAGCCTACGAGACCCTCGCCCGCAATTCGCTGGCCGAGCAGTCACGCCTCGAGCAGCAGGAAGTCGGCGACTTCGACCAGTTCGTCGGCGCCTACCAGGCCAGCATCCTGGCGATCAGCAACTGATGACCCGCAGCACCACCCCGCGCAAGCCGCGCGCCAGCAGCCAGGCCAGGATCGAGGCGATCCTGGCGGCGGCGCGCGAGCTGTTGGCCGAGCAAGGGGTGGCAGCATTGTCGATCTACAGCGTGGCCGAACGGGCGCAGATTCCACCCTCGTCGGTGTATCACTTCTTTGCCAGCGTGCCGGCACTGCTCGAAGCGCTGACGGCCGATGTGCACCGGGCTTTTCGCGAGGCGTTGAGCGCACCGATAGACAGCAGCGCGCTTGGCACCTGGCATGAGCTTTCACGGTTGATCGAACAGCGCATGCTCGACATCTACAACGAGGATGCTGCAGCGCGTCAGTTGATCCTGGCCCAGCATGGCCTGAGCGAAGTGGTGCAGGCGGACCGGCAGCACGACATGGAGCTGGGTGAGTTGATGCACAAACTGTTCGACCAGCATTTCCGGTTGCCGGTAATGCCAGCGGACGTGGATGTGTTTGCACTGGCCATGGAGTTGAGCGACCGGGTGTATGCGCGCTCGGTACAGTTGCACGAGGCGATCACCCCGCGCATGGCCGAGGAAGGCAAGCGGGTGTTCGAGGCGTACCTGGGCTTGTACCTGCCGCCGTTTCTTGCCAAACGCTGATCTTGCTGGGGCCGCAGGGCGGCCCCAAATGCCCACATCACAGCTTGGCGATGGACACTTCAGTCGATTTCACAAAAGCGATCACTTCACTGCCCACCTGCAGTTCCAGCTCCTTCACAGAGCGGGTGGTGATCACCGAGGTGACGATGCCGGAGGCGGTCTGCACATCGATTTCCGACAATACCGGGCCTTCGAGGATTTCTTTCACGGTGCCTTTGAACTGGTTGCGGACGTTGATGGCTTTGATAGTCATGATGTGCTTCCTTCTCTATGGCTTCAGTCTGGTAAGTGAGTCATTCAGTGCGCCCAACGCAGTTGCGTGGGCAAAGGGGCTACAGGGTCCGGCTCGGGCGCAGTGCCCGGGGCCGACAGAACACGGTTGAGCACTTCGCTTTCCAGCGCGGCCAGACGGTGCGAACCACGCACCCTTGGCCGAGCCAGATCGACGTTGAGGTCCAGGCCGACTGCGCCGTCCTCGATAAGGATCACCCGGTCGGCCACGGCAACGGCTTCGTTGACGTCATGGGTGACCAGCAGCACGGTGAAGCCGTGCTGACGCCACAGGCGTTCGATCAGTTGCTGCATCTCGATACGGGTCAGGGCATCCAGCGCACCCAGCGGCTCGTCCAGCAGCAGCAGGCGTGGCTGATGAATCAGCGCCCGGGCCAACGCCACGCGCTGCTTCTGGCCACCCGAGAGCGCTGCCGGCCATTCATTGGCGCGGTCAGCCAGGCCAACCGCCTCCAGTGCTTCCAGCGCACGGGGGCGCCAGTGGCCGGACAGGCCCAGGCAGACGTTGTCGATCACCTTTTTCCAAGGCAGCAGGCGAGCGTCCTGGAACATCAGGCGGGTTTCTTCGCGGGCCTCGGCCAGCGGTGCTGCACCGGCCAGAAGCTCACCGGCGCCGGGCTGGTCGAGCCCGGCCAGCAGGCGCAGCAAGGTGCTCTTGCCACAGCCGCTGCGCCCGACGATGGCAACGAACTGGCCGGCCGGAATGTGCAGGTCGATACCACGCAACACTTCACGCTGGCCAAAGGTCTTGCGCAGGCCATTGGCGGCCAGCGGGATACCCCGCAACAAGCGCGGCGGTTGTTCCTTGAGAATGGTCATGCGCCCTCCTTCCTGGCGACTTGGTAGGCCGGGTGCCAGCGCAACCAGACACGTTCCAGGCCGCGGGCGGCGAGGTCGGCGAGCTTGCCGAGCACGGCATACAGGACGATGGCCAGGACCACCACGTCGGTCTGCAGGAATTCACGGGCATTCATTGCCAGGTAACCGATACCGGCGTTGGCCGAAATGGTTTCGGCAACGATAAGGGTCAGCCACATGAAGCCCAGGGCAAAGCGCACACCGACCAGGATCGAGGGCAACGCGCCCGGCAGGATCACCTGGCGGAACAGGCCGAAGCCGGACAGGCCATAGCTGCGGGCCATTTCCACCAGCGCCGGGTCGACGTTGCGGATACCGTGGTAGGTGTTCAGGTAGATCGGGAACAGCGTGCCCAGCGCGACCAGGAAGATCTTTGCCGACTCGTCGATACCGAACCACAGGATCACCAGCGGGATCAGCGCCAGATGCGGCACGTTGCGGATCATCTGCACCGAGCTGTCGAGCAGGCGTTCGCCCCAGTTCGACAGGCCGGTGATGAAGCCCAGTACCAGCCCAATGCTGCCACCGATCAGAAAGCCCAGGCCGGCACGCCAGCCGCTGATGGCCAGGTGGGTCCAGATTTCACCACTGCGTACCAGCGCGACACCGGCGCTGACTACGGCGCTGGGTGCAGGCAGGATGCGCGTCGACAACCAGCCAGCACTGACCGCCAGCTGCCAGACAGCCAACAGCAGTACCGGCAGCGCCCACGGCGCCAGGCGCTGGGTCAGAGTGGAGGACGTTGCACGACTCATGGCTGCGCCCTCAGCTCTGCGACACGGACTTGGGCAGGATGTCGTTGGCCACCATCTCGCCGAACGGGCTCACGTAGCCACCGGTCTGCGGTTGCTCCGGGCGCTGCACGTCCAAGTGCGGGAACAGCAGCTCGGCAACGCGGTAGGACTCTTCCAGGTGTGGGTAACCTGAGAAGATGAAGGTATCTATCCCCAGGTCTGCGTACTCCTTGACCCGTGCCGCGACAGTCGGGCCATCACCGACCAGCGCGGTACCGGCGCCACCGCGTACCAGACCGACACCCGCCCACAGGTTGGGGCTGACTTCGAGGTTGTCACGGTTGCCGCCATGCAATGCGGCCATGCGCTGCTGGCCCACCGAGTCGAAACGCGCCAGCGAGGCCTGGGCCCGGGCGATGGTGTCGTCGTCCAGGTGCGAAATCAGGCGGTCTGCCGCGGCCCAGGCTTCGTCGTTGGTTTCCCGCACGATCACATGCAGACGGATACCAAAGCGTACTTCGCGACCTTGCGCGGCAGCCTTCTCCCGCACCTGAGCGATTTTCTCGGCAACAGCGGCTGGTGGCTCGCCCCAGGTCAGGTACAGCTCGACCTGCTCGGCAGCAAGATCCTGGGCGGCTTCGGACGAGCCACCGAAATACAGAGGCGGGCGTGGTTGCTGAATGGGCGGATAGAGCAGCTTGGCGCCCTTCACCTGGATGTGCTTGCCTTGGTAGTCGACGTTCTCGCCCTCCAGCACCTTGCGCCAGATACGCGTGAACTCGACCGAGGCTTCGTAGCGCTCCTGGTGGTTCAGGTGCAGGCCATCACCGGCCAGCTCGTCGGGGTCGCCACCGGTGACCAGGTTGAACAGCGCCCGGCCGTTGGACAGGCGGTCCAGGGTTGCCGCCTGGCGCGCCGCGACCGTCGGCGAAATGATGCCTGGACGCAGGGCAACCAGGAATTTCAGATGCTGGGTCACCGGGATCAGCGATGCTGCCACCAACCAGGAATCCTCGCAGGAACGCCCGGTAGGGATCAGCACACCACCAAAGCCGAGACGGTCGGCGGCCTGGGCAATCTGTTGCAGGTAACCGTGATCGACCGCACGGGCACCCTCGGATGTGCCCAGGTACTTGCCGTCACCGTGGGTGGGGAGGAACCAGAAAATGTTAAGGCTCATTGGAGTTGTCTCCTTAAAGATGGCGAGGGCCACAGCGGCGCCCCGGCACAGGCGAATCAATCAAGGCGCGCTGGCGACCTTGGCCGGGGGTGTCCAGATCACGTCCTTGATGCTCAGCGGCTTGGGAATCAGCTTCAGCGCCTGGAAGGTGTCGGCGATTTTCTGTTGTGCGGCCACCACCTCGGGGGTCAGCGGCGCGGCACCGTAGCCTTGGCGCTTGACCGAAGTCAGGGTGATGTCGGCGGGCAGCCCGAGCAGCGCAGCAACCTGGTCGGTCACCTCCTGCGGGTTGGCCTGCGACCATTTGCCCACGGCGCGTACTTCTTCGATGAGGGCGTTGATCACAGCCGGATGCTGGGTCGCGTAGTTGCGGGTAGCCAGGTAGAACTGGTGGTTGTCGACCAGGTCTTTGCCGTCACGCAGGGTGCGTGCCTGCAGCTGCTGTTCGGCGGCGGCCTGGTACGGGTCCCAGATCACCCAGGCATCGACGCTGCCACGCTCGAACGCGGCGCGGGCATCGGCCGGCGGCAGGTAGACGGGCTGTATGTCGCTGTACTTTAGGCCGGCCTCTTCCAGGGCGCGGACCAGCAGGTAGTGAACGTTCGAACCTTTGTTGAGCGCAACTTTCTTGCCTTTGAGTTCCTTCACCGACTGGATCGGCGAACCCTTCGGTACAAGGATCGCTTCACTGTGCGGCGCAGGCGGTTCGTAGGCCACATAGAGCAGATCGGCACCGGCGGCCTGAGCGAATACCGGCGGCGTTTCACCAGTTACGCCAAAGTCGATGGAGCCGACATTCAAGCCTTCGAGCAGCTGCGGGCCACCTGGGAATTCGGTCCATTGCACCTGGATGCCCTGATCGGCCAGGCGCTTTTCCAGCGTGCCCTTGGCTTTGAGCAGCACCAGGGTGCCGTATTTCTGATAGCCGATACGCAGGCTTTCAGCCTGGGCTTGGGTAATGACGCCGAAGGACACAGCCGCCGCAAACAGGGCGACCAGACCACGACGCAAGAAGACTGTGCGCATGGCGCTCTCCTGTGCGAGTAGGTTCGGGTTGCACCTGCTTGCCTCGTTGACGGGCGAGTAAGGTGGATGACGCGATAAAGCCGTTGTGCCGGTTCAGATGCTCCAGCGCTGGAAGTGTTGCACCTGAGGGCTGACATTAGCAGCCTTGGTATATTCCTAGAAATCATATTTTTTCATTTGTTTATTCCATAAAGTACTTTGGTGATTCTTTGATATTGGGGCCGCTTTGCGGCCCTTTCGCGACACAAGGCCGCTCCTACGAGGAGCCGCGCCTTGTGTCGCGATGGGCTGCGCAGCAGCCCCACGCCTGAAGCGGTTTGTGCAGGCATAAAAAAGGGCCGTCGAAACGGCCCGAATATCCCTGCTATGGCTAAGAGCAATGCAACGAGAATGCTTCAGCGATTGGGTTGCGGGGTCAGCCGCAGATAGGGTTTTACAGCGCGGTAGCCTTTCGGGAAGCGCTGCTTGATCTCTTCCTCATCCTTCAGCGAAGGCACGATTACCACTTCGTCGCCATCCTGCCAGTTACCTGGCGTGGCCACCTTGTGGTTGTCGGTGAGCTGCAGCGAGTCGATCACCCGCAGTATTTCGTTGAAGTTGCGCCCGGTACTGGCTGGATAGGTAATGGTCAGGCGCACCTTCTTGTTCGGGTCGATGACGAACAGCGAGCGCACGGTCAGGGTGTCGCTGGCGTTCGGGTGGATCAGGTCGTACAGGTCGGAAACCTTGCGGTCGGCGTCGGCGATGATCGGGAAGTTGACCACGGTGTTCTGGGTCTCGTTGATGTCCTCGATCCACTTGTGGTGCGAGTCGACCGGGTCTACGGACAGGGCGATGGCCTTGACCCCACGTTTGGCGAAGTCGTCCTTGAGTTTGGCGGTCAGGCCCAGCTCGGTGGTGCACACCGGGGTGAAGTCGGCCGGGTGAGAGAACAGCACACCCCAGCTGTTACCGAGCCACTCGTGGAAGCGGATCGTACCTTCGCTGGAATCTTGTTCGAAGTCGGGGGCGATGTCGCCGAGTTTGAGGCTCATGGGGTGTGGCTCCTGGGCTATGGGCTGGCCTTGTGAGGTTCAATGTGCCTGCATCCGCAGAAAGACAAAAGGAATAAATAATTCTCTATTTATAACTTAATGGAATTTACAAATGCGCGCACAAAAAAGCCTCGCACTAGGCGAGGCTCTTTTTTCCAACTACGTCTTACATGAAGTTGTAAGTGTAGTTGACGATGAAGCGGGTCTGATCCTGATCGTTCGCAGAGCCCGAACCGGTGCCGCGATAGACGCCTTGGCGCAGGCTGAAGCCCAGACCTTTAAGCGTGCCTTCCTGCAGGACGTAGTCGACGCGCGCATCACGTTCCCACTCGCTGAAGGTGCCGTTGCCATTGGTGCTACGGCCATCTTCACCACGCAGATAGGAAACAGATGCTTTCAGGCCAGGCACGCCCAGGCGAGCAAAGTCATACGAGTACTGACCGAAGGTGGTGTTCTCACCGGCCTTGGCGAACTGGTTGATCATGCTGTCGGTGAACAGGTAGAAGCTGGAACCGCCAGCGCCTTCATCGACCAGGCTGCCTTGGTTCAGCCAGACGAAGCCACCATCATCGCTGACCTGCTGATGACCCAACATCAGAGCGTGGCCGCCCAGGGTGTAGGTGAACATGGCGGACCAAGTCTTGTTGTCCACTTCGCCTGGGTTTTTGGCGTAGCCGTTATTGTTTTTGAACTCGTAACCGGCCTCACCATTACGGCCGTCTTTGCTGCTATCGAAGTAGCGCAGGTCGGTTTTGAACGACTGGTCGTCAGCAATCTTGAAGACGTGAGTGGCACCCAGGAAGTGCTGCTTGTAGAAGTCTTCCAGATTCGAGTAGTAGTACTGCAAGGTCAGGTCGGGAGTGAGCTTGTAATCCAGACCAGCGTAGCGGAACTTGTTGCTCTCCTGAGTAGCACCCTGTACCGAAAGACCGGTACGGTTGCTCGACGCACGACCCATGGCGTGGGTCAGCTGACCGGCATTGATGGTCAGGTTGTCGATTTCCTTCGACTGGATGGTGCCACCCTCGAAGGTTTGCGGCAGCAGACGGCCATCGTTGGAGACCAGGATCGGCAGGTTCGGCGCCAGGGCGCTACCGTAGTGAACTTCGGTCTTGGAGAAGCGAGCCTTGGCGTTTCCGCCGATACGCGCCCACTGGTCTACAGCCGAACCGTCGCTGTCGCTTGGGAAGAAGGAGCTGTTGTCAGGGTGATGACCTTTGCCGCCATCCAGGTGGATGCCCCACAGCGCTTGAACGTCTACGCCAAAACCAACGGTGCCCTCGGTGAAACCGGACAGGTAGTCGAGCTTGAAGCCTTGACCCGACTCGCGGTTGTCTGAACCGCCATCACGGTTATCGCCATTGAAATACATGGTGCGCGAGCTCAAAGACAATTTGCTGTCTTCAACGAAACCGGCAGCGCCTGCTTGTTGGGCGAGAACCCCCAGTGCCACGGCCAGAGCCAGGCTGGACTTGTACATGTTTTGCTCCTCTACGTTCTAATTTTTGTGTATCTCTGGCGGCGGGATCTGATGCCCTGCTCACCGTGGACTGGCGATTTAGTCCCAAAGAGTGACCAGCAAGTCAATCGTTACTGAACATTTCACGACTTTGGTCTAAGACGCCACCTGCGCTACAGGATAATGACAATCCTATAAATCCAAAATGACCGTTTTATGAATTTGTAAGATTTTTAAGGCATATGGTTGAAACCTTTACTGCCAAAAGCTGTATCGGCAGACGCTTGTAATAGCTTTAGGTTATTTGCAAACGTTTGCTCATATCCTTATTTCCAATCGCCCTGTTAAGCGGAAAAAGACCGACCATTTCACTTGGTCTTCACCCAGAAGCCTGATCAAGCCCTTCAGCTTAAAGCGAATGGCTCCTATGCTAATTCCAAAAAGTTATTTATTTTCTATTTCTTAGATCATCTAGCCTTCTTGCCATTCAGCACACCGATTGCCTGACAAGAGGTTCGACCATGATCCCGCACACGCCACTGCGCTTGCTCGCCGCCCTGACCCTCGCCGGAACCAGCTGGTTCGCCCAGGCCGCCGACCTGACCGTCGCCTACCAGACCACCGTCGACCCGGCCAAGGTGGCCCAGGTCGATGGCGACTACGAAAAAGCCAGCAAGGCCAGCATCGACTGGCGCAAGTTCGATAACGGCGCTGATGTGATCACTGCAGTGGCCAGCGGCGACGTGCAGATCGGCTACCTGGGCTCAAGCCCGCTGGCCGCTGCCGCCACCCGCAAGCTGCCGGTGGAAACCTTCCTGATCGCCACCCAGATCGGCGCCGGCGAAGCGCTGGTGGCCCGCGACAGCATCAAGACCCCACAAGACCTGATCGGCAAGAAAGTCGCCGTGCCCTTTGTTTCCACCGGCCACTACAGCCTGCTGGCCGCACTGAAGAGCTGGAACATCGACCCGTCCAAGGTGCAGATCCTCAACCTCGCCCCACCGGCGATCATCGCTGCCTGGAAGCGCGGCGACATCGACGCCACTTACGTCTGGGACCCGGCCCTGGGCGTGGCCAAGGAAAACGGCAAGGTGCTGATCACCTCAGGGGAACTGGCCGAGAAAGGCGCACCGACCTTCGATGCCTGGATCGTGCGCAAGGACTTCGCCGACAAGCACCCCGAGGTGGTCAAAGCCTTTGCCAAGGTCACCCTCGACGCCTACGCCGACTACCGCAAAGACCCGCAGGCCTGGCTGGCCAACAAGGACAACGTGGCCAAGCTGGTGAAGCTGTCCGGTGCCAAGGCCAGTGATATTCCTGCTCTGTTGCAAGGCAACGTCTACCCGCTGGCCGCCGACCAGGCCAACGCCCTGGGTGCACCGACCACTCAAGCGCTGACCGACACCGCCACCTTCCTCAAGCAGCAAGGCAAGGTCGACGCCGTGTTGCCGGACTATTCGGCCTACGTCAGCGCCAAGTTCTTGCCCAATTGATCCGGAGCCCGTCATGGCCTTGCTAGAACTGGAGCGCATCAGCGCACAGTACCCCGGCGCCAGCACCCCTGTGCTGGCCGACATCAACCTCAGCCTGGGCCCAGGCCAGCTGCTGGTAGCACTGGGCCCCTCCGGCAGCGGCAAGACATCGCTGCTCAACCTGATCGCGGGCTTTGTCGCCCCCAGCGGCGGGCGCATCACCCTTGACGGCGTGCCGGTGCAAGGCCCCGGCGCCGAACGCGGCGTGGTGTTTCAGGACGATGCTCTGCTGCCGTGGCAGAACGTGCTGGGCAACGTCGCCTTCGGTTTGGAGCTGGCTGGTGTAGCCCGCGGCAAGCGAGAGGCCAAGGCACGGGAAATGCTGGCACTGGTCGATCTGGATGGCTTTGGCGAGCGGCGCATCTGGCAACTGTCCGGTGGCCAGAAGCAGCGTGTGGGCCTGGCCCGCGCGCTGGCGGCCGACCCAAGGGTACTGCTGATGGACGAGCCGTTCGGCGCCCTCGATGCGTTCACCCGCGAGCAGATGCAGGAACTGTTGCTGCAGGTCTGGCAGCGCACCGCCAAACCGGTGTTCCTGATCACTCACGACATTGAAGAAGCCGTATTCCTTGCAACCGAACTGGTGCTGTTGGCCCCAGACCCAGGCCGCGTGGTCGAGCGCCTGCAGCTGGACTTCGGCCAACGTTATGCCGCTGGCGAATCGGCCCGGGCCATCAAGTCTGACCCACGCTTCATTGAAACTCGCGAGCATGTGCTGGCGCGGGTTTTCTCTCAACGCCAAAGCCTGCAGGAGCACGCATGAGCAGCCTTGATCTGCCGGTCGCCAGCAAGCGCGACAGCCAAGCCCGGCCCGTTGATAAAGCGCGCCGCCAGCTTTCCACCCGCTGGATCAGCACGCTAACCCTGGCCAGCCTGCTGCTGGTCTGGTGGCTGGTGACCGCCGCCGGCTGGATCGAGCCACTGTTCCTGCCAGCGCCCGGCGACATCCTGGCCAAAGCCTGCAGCTTGCTCACCCAAGGCTACATGGACGCCAGCCTGTGGCAACACCTGGGCGCGAGCCTGGGCCGCATCGGCCTGGCGCTGGTTGCCGCGACCCTGACCGCCATCCCGGCCGGTATCGCCATCGGCTACAACCGTGTGGCCCGAGGCATCCTCGACCCACTGATCGAGTTCTACCGCCCCATACCGCCACTGGCCTACCTGCCACTGATCGTCATCTGGTGCGGTATCGGCGAGTTGTCCAAGGTACTGCTGATCTACCTGGCAATCTTCGCCCCGATCGCCATCGCTACGGCCACCGGCGTGCGCACCGTCGACCCGGCCAGATTGCGCGCTGCGCAATCGCTGGGGGCGACCAAGGTGCAACTGATCCGCCATGTGATCGTGCCCAGCGCCCTGCCCGACATACTCACCGGCATCCGTATCGGCCTGGGTGTGGGCTGGTCGACCCTTGTAGCCGCCGAGCTGATCGCTGCCACCAGCGGCCTGGGCTTCATGGTGCAGTCGGCGGCGCAGTTTCTGGTGACCGACGTGGTGGTGCTGGGCATCCTGCTGATCGCCCTGATCGCCTTCGCCCTGGAGATGGGCCTGCGCGCCCTGCAGCGCAAGCTGGTGCCCTGGCATGGGCAAAGCCACTGACCGATTGCGGACTGACCACGCCGGCTACCCGGCGCCTGGAGTGAGAAAAGACATGAGCCTGACCGTTACCCCCCTCAGCCCGGCCCTCGGCGCCCAGATCAGCGGCGTGGACATCGGCCGCGAGATTAACGTCGAGCAGCGCGACGCCATCGAGCAGGCACTGCTCCAACACCAGGTGTTGTTCTTCCGGGACCAGCCGATCACACCCGAGCAGCAAGCGCGCTTTGCCGCGCGCTTCGGCGACCTGCACATCCACCCGATCTACCCCAACGTACCGCAAACCCCGCAGGTGCTGATACTCGACACTGCGGTCACCGACGTACGCGATAATGCCGTGTGGCACACCGACGTAACCTTCCTGCCGACCCCGGCACTGGGTGCGGTGCTCAGTGCCAAGCAGTTGCCGGCCTATGGCGGCGATACCTTGTGGGCCAGCGGCATTGCCGCCTTCCAAGCCCTGTCGGCCCCGCTGCGCGAGATGCTTGATGGCCTGACTGCAACGCACGATTTCACCAAGTCGTTCCCGCTCGAGCGCTTTGGCACTACGCCTGAGGACCTGGCGCGCTGGGAAGCGACCCGGCGCAACAACCCGCCGCTGTCACACCCGGTTGTTCGTACGCACCCGGTGAGCGGCCGCAAGGCGTTGTTCGTCAATGAAGGGTTCACCACGCGGATCAATGAGCTGAGCGAGTTGGAGAGCGAGGCGCTGCTCAAGCTGCTGTTCGCCCATGCGACGCGGCCGGAGTTCAGCATCCGCTGGCGTTGGCAGGAGAACGACGTGGCGTTCTGGGACAACCGCGTCACTCAGCATTTTGCGGTGGATGATTACCGGCCGAACCGGCGGGTGATGCATCGGGCGACCATCCTGGGGGATGCGCCGTTCTGAAAGAACCTTGGGAGGCCTTTGGCCTCCTTTCGCGACACAAGGCCGCTCCTACAGGCCTGTAGGAGCGGCCTTGTGTCGCGAAAGGGCCGCAAAGCGGCCCCAGCGATCTACCTGACCAGATGCAAGAACTGCATATGCCGCTCGTACTGGTCGAGGATGTCGTTGATGATCTGCTCCTTGCTGTAGCCCACCAGGTCGTAGTTCTGGCTGCCCTCGCTAAGGTGCACCTCCGCCCGGTAATAACGGCGGTTCTTCAAATCCTGCGTCCCCAACCCACCCAGCGCGAACGACGGTGTGAAATACCCGCGCATCTGCACCTGATAGATGAACGGCTGCTCTTCACCATGGCCGACCTTCAGGCTGACGTTGTCGTGGCTAGGGTCATCCTGGGTCACCAGTACCAGGCCTTTCTGCTCGAACACCTCGCGCACATCGGCAATCGCCGGGCGCACCACGTCGTCCATGAAGCGGTACACCTCATCGCGTGACGGGAAGTGCACCGCCTGGCTCAGGCGCTGGCGCCAACCACCACGGCCACGGCGGGACTGCGCGAACGGTGCCAGCGAATGCAACTGGGCGATCTGGCGCTGCGACTCAAGGTAGAACGCCTTATGCAGGCCCCACATCATGCACAGCAGGATCAACGAGAACGGCAGCGAGGTCAGCACCACCGCCGATTTGAGCGAATCGATGCTGCCGGCGAACAGCAGGCTGCTGGTGATCAGCGCGGTCATCGCGCCCCAGAAGATCCGCAACCAGTTCGGGCCGTCTTCATCAGCACCGCCATCCTTGGCGGACAAGGTCGACAGCACCACCGTGCCCGAGTCCGCCGATGTGACGAAGAACACGAAGCTGATGAACACCGTCACCGCGATGACGGTCTTGCTCCACGGGTAGGTCTCCAGCAGCAGGTACAGGCTCATCGACGGGTTATCGATGGCCGACTGGCCGAGCGCGGTCATGCCGTGGTTCAGCACCTGGTCCAGCGCGCTGTTGCCGAAGATCGACATCCACGCCAGGGTGAAGCCCAGCGGGATCAGCAGCACACCGAAGACGAATTCACGGATGGTGCGGCCACGCGAGATACGCGCGATGAACAGCCCCACGAAAGGCGCCCAGGCAATCCACCAGGCCCAGTAGAACACCGTCCAGCCGCCCAGCCAGTCGCGGTTTTCGCCATAGGCATAAACGTCGAAGCTCTTGCGTGGCAGGGCGCCGAGGTAATCGCCAAGGTTCTGGATCAAGGTATTGAACAGGTGCTGGGTGGGCCCGGCGAACAGCACGAACAGCAGCAGGGCACAGGCCAGGAACAGGTTGATGTCGCTCATCACCCGCACACCTTTCTCCACCCCCGCGACCGCTACGGCCACCGCAGCGCCCATCATCAGGACGATGAGCGCGATCTGCACCCATTGGCTATGGCTGATGCCGAACAGGTAGTCGAGGCCGGCATTGAGGTGCAGCACCCCGAAGCCCATGTCGGCGCCCAGGCCGAACACCGTGGCGATGATGCCGAAACCGTCTACCGCGTAACCGATCGGCCCGTTGATACGCTTGCCGATCAGCGGGTACAGCGCCGAACGCAAAGCCAGCGGCAGGTTGTGGCGGTAGGCGAAGTAGGCCAGCGCCATGCCGACGAAGGCAAACACGCCCCAGCCATGCAGGCCCCAGTGCAGGAACAGTATCTGCATCGCCTGGCGCCCGGCCTCCGCCGTGCCCGCCTCACCCTGGGGGGGCTGGAGCATGTGGGTCAGGGGTTCGGAAACGCAGAAGAAGAACAGCGTGATGCTGATACCGGCGGCGAACAACATGCCGGCCCACGACAGGTAGCTGAACTCGGGTTCGTCGTGGTCGGCACCGAGCTTGATCTTGCCGTAGCCGGACAAGGCGGTGACCACCACGAAGACCAGGTACAGGGTCATGGCCAGCATGTAGTACCAGCCGACCGTGTTGGCCGCCCAGTTCTGCGCTGCCAAGAGCCAGTCGCCCGCTGCTTGCGGTTGGGCGATGACCACCAGGCCGAAGATGAGGATGAAGCTTGCCGCAAAATAGAACACCGGAGGGTTCATGCGGATCTGGCTGTTGGAAGGGGTCGGTGCACTCATGGGGCATGCACCTCGTCGATTGACGTGAGGTTCGGAATGAACGGGTTCAGCAAAGGAATCCTCCTGTTGAACACCGGCAGCGGACCAGCGTTTTTTCGTTGAACAAGCGTTCAAGTTAAACATGGATCGGGATTCGATGCGACCCGGGCTGCTGATCGGCGCATTCCTGCACCGGCGATAGGGCCGGTACAGGCAGTGAAGCATTCAGGTCAATTCTTGCCCTGGCAATCCAACTGTAGATTGGCCTGGGTAATGTTGCTTTCGGCCGGCACACTCCGGGTCAGCCACACATTGCCGCCAATGGTCGAACCTTTACCAATGGTGATCCTTCCCAGGATGGTCGCCCCCGCGTAGATCACAACATCGTCCTCGACGATCGGGTGGCGGGCCAGGCCTTTGTGCAACGTACCCGACTCATCGCTCGGGAAACGCTTGGCGCCAAGGGTCACCGCCTGGTAGATGCGCACACGCTCACCGATGATCGCAGTCTCGCCGATCACCACACCGGTACCGTGGTCGATGAAGAAGCTCGGGCCGATCTGCGCGCCCGGGTGGATATCGATACCCGTGGCCGAATGCGCCAGCTCCGAACAGATGCGCGCCAACAATGGCAAACCGGCCTGGTACAAATGGTGGGCCAGTCGGTGATGGATGATGGCGAGTATGCCCGGGTAGCACAGCAGCACTTCATCGACGCTGCGCGCGGCCGGGTCACCGTGGTAGGCGGCAAGTACATCGGTGTCGAGCAGCACGCGCAGGCCTGGCAGGGCGGCGGCAAAATCCTGGATCAGGCGCAGTGCCTGGGCATCGACGGCGGCCAGGTCGGCATTGCTCTGGCGCGCGGCATAGCGCAGTTCCAGACGTGCCTGGGCCAGCAACGCGGTCAGCGCGGCGTCGAGGGTGTGGCCAACGTAGAAGTCCTCGCTCTCTTCGCGCAGGTCGACCGGGCCCAAACGCATCGGGAACAGCGCACCGCACAACTGCTCGAGGACCTGGCGAATGGCCTCGCGCGAGGGCAATTCGCGCCCGCCCTGCTCGCCAATGCTGCGGCCATTGTGGCTTCGCCACTGCTCACGGGCGCTGCGCAGGCCGCTGACAATATTGTGCAACTGCCAATGCGCGGATGAAGGTTGTTCGCTCACGGTGATCTCCTGCCAGGGCCAATCAGATAGTTTGCAATCCACTTTACGGCAAATCAGCCCCTTGGAAAAAACAACGCTTTATTCCATCCTGCGCTAAGTCGGGCATAAGCCGCGATGACGGACCCGGCATCGTCGCCTACCCACAAAGCAGCCAAAACCCGGCACAGATCAAAAAGGAAATAACAAAATAAGTTTTTATTATTTCCTGGCCTATGAAGCCAACCCTATAGTCGCCACCCACCACTTCCACAACAAGCGCGGGGCCTGACATGTCGAAATTCGCCAAACCGCTTCTCAATGCCAGCCTGGCCATCCTGCTGGGCACCGGTCTGTTCAGCCAGGCATTCGCCGGCGAGCAACTGAAAACCATCCAGGAAAAAGGCGTGATCAACGTCGGCCTCGAGGGCACCTACCCGCCGTTCAGCTTCCAGGATGAAAACGGCAAGCTCGCCGGCTTCGAGGTCGAGTTTTCAGAACTGCTGGCCAAGGAGCTGGGCGTCAAGGCCAAGATCCAGCCAACCAAATGGGATGGCATCCTTGCAGCGCTGGAATCCAAGCGCCTGGACGTGGTGGTCAACCAAGTGACCATCTCCGAGGAGCGCAAGAAGAAGTACGACTTCTCCGAGCCCTACACCGTCTCCGGCATCCAGGCGCTGATCCTGAAGAAGAAAGCCGAGCAGTTGAACATCAAGACCGCGCAGGACCTGGCCGGCAAGAAGGTCGGCGTGGGCCTGGGCACCAATTACGAACAGTGGGTGAAGCAGGACGTTCCGAACGCTGAAGTGCGCACCTATGAAGATGACCCGAGCAAGTTCGCCGACCTGCGCAACGGCCGTATCGACGCCATCCTGATCGACCGCCTGGCCGCCCTGGAATACGCGCAAAAAGCCAAGGACACCGAGCTTGCAGGCGACGCCTTCTCGCGCCTGGAAAGTGGCGTGGCCCTGCGCAAGGGTGAGCCGGAGCTGCTGGCGGCCATCAACAAGGCCATCGACAAGCTCAAGGCCGATGGCACCCTGGCCAAGCTGTCCGAGAAATACTTCGGTGCCGATGTCACCAAATGATCGCTGAAAGCCTGCAACTCGTTGTCGATTCCGCGCCCTTCCTGCTCAAGGGCGCGGGTTATACAGTGCTGCTGAGTGTCGGCGGCATGTTCTTCGGCCTGGTACTGGGTTTTGCCCTGGCACTGATGCGCCTGTCGAAGATCCTGCCGCTGGACTGGCTGGCACGCATCTATGTGTCGTTCTTCCGGGGCACGCCGCTGCTGGTGCAGCTGTTCGTGATCTACTTCGGCATGCCGCAGATCGGCATCGAACTCGACCCGATCCCGGCCTCGCTGATTGGCCTGTCGCTGAACATGGCAGCGTACATCTGCGAAATCCTGCGTGCGGCGATCTCCTCGATCGACCGTGGCCAGTGGGAAGCAGCCGCCAGCATCGGCATGACCCGCACCCAGGCCATGCGCCGGGCGATCCTGCCGCAAGCACTGCGCACGGCATTGCCACCGCTGGGTAACAGCTTCATCTCGCTGGTCAAGGACACCGCCTTGGCGGCGACCATCCAGGTGCCCGAGCTGTTCCGCCAGGCGCAGCTGATTACTGCACGCACTTTCGAAGTATTCACCATGTACCTGGCCGTTGCGGTGGTCTACTGGGTCCTCTGCAGCATCCTCGCGCACTTCCAGAACCGCATGGAAGCGCGGGTCAACCAGCACGACCAGGAGCACTGAAGATGATCGTAGTAGAAGGCCTGACCAAGCAGTTCAAAGGCCAGACCGTGCTCAACGGCATCGACCTGACCGTGCAACCGGGCGAAGTGGTGGCCATCATCGGCCCCAGCGGCTCGGGCAAGACCACCTTCCTGCGTTGCCTCAACCTGCTGGAAACGCCTGACGCCGGGCGCATTCAGATTGGTGCCATCAGCATCGATGCCAACCGCCCGCTTGGCAATCAGCAAAGTGCCATTCGCCGCTTGCGCCAGCAGGCCGGCTTCGTGTTCCAGAGCTTCAACCTGTTCCCTCATCGCACAGCGCTGGAAAACGTCATCGAAGGGCCGGTGATCGTCAAGAAGACGCCCCGCGCCCAAGCCATCGAGCTGGGCCGCAAGCTGCTGGCCAAGGTCGGGCTGGCAGGCAAGGAAGACGCCTACCCCAAACGCCTTTCGGGCGGACAGCAACAGCGCGTTGCCATCGCCCGGGCGCTGGCCATGGAACCTGAGGTGATTCTGTTCGATGAACCCACCTCGGCGCTCGACCCTGAGCTGGTCGGCGAGGTGCTGGCGACCATCCGCGGCCTGGCGGAAGAAAAGCGCACCATGATCATCGTCACCCATGAGATGAGCTTTGCGCGTGATGTGGCTAACCGGGTGATCTTCTTCGACAAGGGGGTGATCGTAGAGCAGGGCGAGGCCAAGGCGCTGTTTGCCAATCCCAAGGAAGAGCGGACGCGGCAGTTCTTGCGCAAGTTTCTCGGGACTGCGGCTTCCGAATAATCGGCATTCGTTTCACTGGCCCATCGCCGGCAAACCGGCGATGGGGCGCGAAGCGGCCCTACTCAGTTCCAACGCAAACCCTCAGCCGGCACGGGCCGCCCGAACCAGTAGCCCTGCCCCAGCTGGCACTGCTGCTCCAGCAGGAACCTGGCCTGCTCCGGCTGCTCGATGCCCTCAGCGTGCACCTGCATGCCCATGCTCCGGGCCAGGGCGATGATCACCCGCACGATCGCGACGTCGTCGTCATCCATCGGCAAGCCGGCGACGAAGCCCTGGTCGATCTTCAGCTTCTGCACCGGCAGGCGCTTTAGCCGCAGCAACGACGAGTAGCCGGTGCCAAAGTCATCGATTGCCAGGTTCAAGCCCAGCTCACGCAGCCGGTGCAACTGCTCCAGCGCGACTTCGGGGTCTTCCATGACTGCACTCTCGGTCACCTCCACCTCCAGCAGCGACGGATCCAGACCGGTTTCGTGCAACACCCCGGCCACTTGCCGGTACAGCTCACGCTGGCCGAACAACCGGCTGGAGATGTTGACCGCAACGAACTCGAGCAGGCGCCCGTCAGCCTGCCAACTGACCATCTGCCGGCACGCCTCGCGCAGCACCCAGGCATCGATGTCGGCAATCAGCCCGGTACGCTCGGCGATAGGGATGAATTCGCTTGGCGGCACCAAGCCACGTTGCGGGTGCTGCCAACGCACCAGTGCCTCCACCCCGACCATCTTCGAGGTGAACAGGTCGAACACCGGCTGGTAGAACACCCGCAGTTCGTCTTGCGCCAGCGCACGGCGCAGCTCGCCTGCCGTTTCCACCCGGTGCTGGGCGTGTGCTGTCAGCTCTTCGGTGTACAGCGCGTAACAGGCGCGGCCATTGTGCTTGGCCTTGAACAGCGCCGAGTCGGCGTTGCGCAGTAGCTGTTCGGCGCTCAACGCATCGCTGGGGAACAGGCTGATGCCAACGCTGACGCTGATGAACAGCCGATGCCCGTCGAACTCGAACGGTTCACGCATGCGTTCGATGAGCGCCTGTGCCAGTTTGCCGGCCTGGCCGACCTGCTGGCAGTTCTCTGCCAGCACACCAAACTCGTCACCGCCCAGGCGCGCCAAGGTCACGCCATTGCCCACCACCTCGGCCAGACGCTCGCCTACCAGCTTGAGCAGCTGATCACCGATGGTGTGGCCCAAGCCGTCGTTGATGCTTTGAAAGTGGTCAAGGTCAAGCAGCAACAAAGCACATCCTCGCTTGTTGGCCTGTGCCGAAGCCAGTGCCTGCTCGGCCCGGTCGTTGAACAGCAGACGGTTGGGCAAGCCGGTAAGGGGGTCGTGGTGGGCCAGGTAGGCCAGTTCCTGCTCGGTATGCTTGATCGCGCTGATGTCGCTGAAAACCGCGACATAATGGGTCATCTCACCGCCATCATCGTGTATGGCGCGGATTGTCTGCCATTGCGGGTAGATTTCACCGCTCTTGCGCCGGTTCCATATCTCCCCGCTCCACTCGCCCTTCTCTGCCAGGGTGGCATAAATCTGCTGATAGAACGGCACGCCGTGCCGGCCCGACTTGAACTTGCTCGGGCGCTGGCCGAGCACTTCGTCCTGCTGGTAACCCGTGATCCGCATGAAGGCACGGTTGACGTGCACGATCAGCCCCTGGCGGTCAGTGACCAGCACGCCCTCCAGGGTACTGTCGAACACGGCTGCGGCCATACGCAGGCGGGCGCGGTCTTCGCTGCGAAGCCGTGCGCCGACACCGATGAAATTGAGCAGACGGGCACGGGTAAAGAAAATCAGCCCCGCGCTGGCCAGCACCCATAGAACAACATTGATCTGCCGCCCCACGGCCAAGGCCAGAGGGTCTTCAGACATGCTGCGCAAAACCACCTCTGACAGCACCAGCCAGAGGATCGAGAGCACCAGATACAGCGCGGCCATGCGCAAGGCGTCGCGAACGGAAACAGACATGTCGGCAACAAAAGTCCATGAAAAATGATGGGGCATTATAGAGGCAGAAACATGCCGTGACGTCCTATCTGCAAGGGTGACTGGTTTTATTTCCCTGCCAAGGGATAATCAGAGCCTTCCCCTGTGTCTTCGAGGGTTTTGACACCTATGTGGTATTACGGTCTGCTCGACTTGTCGGCCTGGCAACTGGTTGGCGTTACCCTGCTGATGACTCACGTGACCATCATCAGCGTCACCATTTATCTGCACCGCTACTCCGCCCATCGTGCCCTGGAGCTCAATGGCGCGCTCAAGCACTTCTTCCGCTTCTGGCTGTGGCTGACCACGGCGCAGAACACCCGCGAGTGGACAGCAGTGCACCGCAAGCACCACGCCAAGTGCGAAACCCCGGACGACCCGCACAGCCCGGTACACAAAGGCCTGGGCACGGTGCTGCGCAAAGGCGCCGAACTCTATCGGGAAGAAGCACTCAACCCCGAAACCCTGCGCATCTACGGCAAAAACTGCCCGGATGACTGGATCGAGCGCAATCTCTACTCACGCTACAAACATGGCGGTATCGCCCTGATGGCGGTGCTCGACCTGCTGCTGTTCGGCACCATCGGCATCACCATCTGGGCGGTGCAGATGATGTGGATTCCGTTCTGGGCAGCGGGTGTGGTCAACGGCTTGGGCCATGCGGTGGGCTACCGCAACTTCGAGTGCCGCGACGCTGCTACCAACCTGGTGCCATGGGGCATCGTCATCGGTGGCGAAGAACTGCACAACAACCACCACACTTACCCCAATTCGGCCAAGCTGTCGGTCAAGCGCTGGGAGTTCGATGCCGGCTGGGCCTGGATACGCCTGTTGTGCCTGCTGCGGCTGGCCAAAGTACAACGGGTGGCGCCTATCGCCCATCGCGTCGAAGGCAAGGCCAACCTGGACATGGACACCACCATGGCCATCCTCAACAACCGCTTCCAGATCATGGCCCAGTACCGCAAGCTGGTGATCGGCCCGTTGGTCAAACAGGAACTGGCCAAGGTCGATGCGTCGGTACGCCATCGCTTCCGCCGGGCCAAACGCCTGCTGTCGCGGGAACCCAGCCTGCTCGAAGAGCGTCACCATGTGCGCATCGAGTCCCTGCTTGAGCAGAGCCAGGCACTCAAGACCATCTATGAGAAACGCTTGGCCTTGCAGCAGATCTGGGCCCGTACCAGCGCCAATGGTCACGACATGCTGGCCGCCATGAAAGACTGGGTGCACGAGGCGGAAGCCAGTGGCATTCACGCCCTGCACGACTTCGCAGCGCAGTTGAAAACCTACTCCCTGCGCCCGAACGGCGCCTGAGCACCGTTGATCGGCACGCCCCGCAACGGGGCGTGCACGCTGGAACTTCCCCCCTGAAAAACCACTCAAAGCCGGCACATCGCCCGCGTGGCGGGCCGGTCTTTGGCCGCACGCTTACCCGTCGAGAGCCGCTCCGTGCACATGGCCAAGAACATCCATTCAACGCTGCCCGGCAATTCAGCTCCCGAGGCAGCCCAAATACTGCTGGCCTTGCTGCATGCCCAAGGCGAAGTGGCTCGCCTGAGCGAACGTGAACAGCTCTACAGCTCGTTGCTCGACAGCGTCAACGCGGTGCTCTGGGCGTTCGACTGGGAAACACGCCAGGTGCTCTACGTCAGCCCCGCCTACGAACGCATCTTCGGCCGCCCCACGAGCCTGGTGTTGGCGGACTTCAACGAATGGCGCGACAGCATCTACCCCGATGACCTGGAATACGCCGAGCGCAGCCTGGCCCAGGTGCTGATCAAAGGCGCGGTTGAAGACCGCGAGTACCGCATTCTCAATGCAAACGGCCAGGTACGCTGGCTCAGTGACAAGTGCTACATCAACCAGCAGCAGGAAGGTGACCGGGTGATAATCGTCGGCATTGCCGAAGACATCACCGACAAGAAGCAGCTTGAGGGCGAGCTGCATCGCCTGGCCACCACGGACGTGCTGACCCAGAGCAGCAACCGCCGGCACTTTTTCGAATGTGCAGGCCAAGCCTTCGACAGCGCACGCGAAGACGGCACGCCACTGGCGTTCCTGCTACTGGACATCGATGACTTCAAGCAGATCAACGACAGCTACGGCCATCAGGAAGGCGACCAGGTATTGCAACGCATTGCCGACAGCGGCAAGGCAGTGCTGCGCCGCGGCGACCTTTTTGGGCGTATTGGTGGCGAGGAGTTTGCCGCAGTGTTCCCCGGCTGCAATGCGCAGGTCGCCGAGCAGATTGCCGAGCGCCTGCAGCGCGAGATTCAGCGGCTGAGTTTCAGCCATGGCGAGCAGGTGTATGGAGTGACGGTAAGCCAGGGGTTGACCGGGCTAACGGATGAGGATGACTCACTGGACAGCCTCTTCGCTCGGGCCGATGCAGCGATGTACCGGGCCAAACGGCAGGGCAAGAATCAGATCGTGCGGGGCTGAGCCAGTGGCTGCGCACGGCGGCCCCAAAACTCAGGTCGGCACCTTTTCTTCGGGAACAGGCGGCTCTTCATCTTGCGGTTTTACCTCAGGGTTCTGCACCTTGCGCAACCGGCTCAACTGCGCCAACCCAACCTTGAGCAAGCGCGCGGTCTTGTTGTCGGCCACCTTCTCCAACCCCTGACCCGCCGGCAGCCTTGCCAGTTGCCCTGCCAGGTTCATGGCCAGGATCTCCCGCGAATACACCCCACCGCCCAACTGATAGATTGCTGCGATCAGCTCACGCAGGCCCAGCGGCAAGCGCCAGCGGGTTCGCAGCGCCGAACCGAATGCTGCACCGAAGTCGCGCAGTGATGCATGCACCAAGCCATCATGCAGTTCACCACCTGCCAGCCGCCATTCCTGCAGGCAGCGCAGCACCGCAAGGTCACCCAGGCAGTGCAACAGCCCGGCGCAGTAACAAAGCTCTTCATCGAGCTCAAGCATGCGCGCAAGCGAACGAGCGTATTCGGCGGTATGCAGCGACAGGTTCCAGAAATGCGCCGCCTGCTGCGCCAGCAGCGGGTCGCTAAGGCGGGCGCTGCGCTTGAGGGCAAGGCCCAGAATCAGGTTCATGCTCTGCGTGCTGCCAAGCTTGTTCAGCGCCTGCAGCAGGGTCTGCACCGGTGCGTCGCGGTGCAGCGCAGCACTGTTGGCCGCAGCGATCAGTACGGCAGTAACCTGCGGGTCGTTGCGCACTTCCTCTTCGAGCACCTTGAGGTCCAGCCCCTGCGGGTTCAGCGCGCGCTTGATCGCCACCTGCACGTCGGCGAACAGCGGCCCGCCATCGGCGGTGGCGCGGCGCTGCTCAAGGAAGGCCGGCAAGCTCGCCCCTGGCTGCAACGGTGGCACCGGGCAGGCGATCTGCTCACCCACTTCAAGCAGCAGCTCTTCCAGGCGCTTGCGCAGGTTGTCCATGTTCAGTGGCTTGCTCAGGTAAGCCGTGGGGTGCAGCGGCAGCGCCTCACGCACGCTGGCACTGTCACTGCGGTTGCTCATGAGAATGAACGGCAACCCCGGCCCCTTGGCGCGCACCTTGCGCAACAGGTCCAGGCCATCGACACCTGCCAGCTCACGGGCAGCGATGATCAGATCAGGCTTGCTGGCCAATGCCGTGAGCGCCTGTGAGCCATCGGCGCACACCTGCAGCCGGGCATCACAGCGCACGCTGAGCAGCATCTCACGCAGCATGTCGCGCACCCAGGGATCGCCCTCGGCAATCAGTACGCAAGGTGGGGTGGGGTCTGCAGCGTTCATGGCCAACTCCTGAATATCCCTGACACGCAATCCGTTGCAGCTTCCAAAGCAAGTCCTGCCACAACCATAGCGCCAAGGGCCTTTAATAGGCACAAAAAAAACCCGCCTAAGCGGGTTTTTTCATGAAGCGTGTCACATCAGGCCAGTTCAGCGAAGCACTCTTCGATGATGGCCAGGCCCTTGTCGAGCAGCTCATCTTCGGCGGTCAGCGGAACCAGGATACGCAGAACGTTGCCGTAGGTACCGCAAGACAGCAGGATCAGACCCTTGTCACGGGCTTTGGCAACCACTTGGGCGACCGCAGCGGCGTTCGGGGTGTGGGTGCCTTTTTCGAAGACTTCCACAGCGATCATCGAGCCCAGACCACGGACGTCGCCAATGATCGGGTGCTTTTCCTGGATCTTGCGCAGGCCAGCGGTCAGGTGCTCACCTACTGCCTTGCTGCGGTCCAGCAGCTTCTCTTCTTCGAACACCTGGATGACGGCCAGAGCCGCAGCACAGGCGATCGGCGAACCGGCGTAAGTACCGCCCAGGCCGCCCGGAGCGATGGCGTCCATGATCTCGGCCTTGCCGCAAACACCGGCCAGCGGGAAGCCGCCAGCAATGGATTTGGCGAAGGTGGTCAGGTCCGGCGCGACGCCCATCTGTTCCATGGCGAAGAAGGTGCCGGTACGGCCAGCGCCAGTCTGTACTTCGTCGGCGATCAGCAGAATGCCGTGCTGGTCGCACAGGGCGCGCAGGCGCTTCATCAGCTCTTTAGGCGCTGGCAGGAAGCCGCCTTCGCCCTGTACCGGCTCGAGGATGATCGCGGCGATGTCGCGCGGCTCGGCGTCGTTCTTGAAGATACGCTCGACCGAAGCGATGGCGTCGTCAACGCTGACACCGTGCAGTTCGCTCGGGAACAGGGCGCGGAAGATACCGCCAGGCATCAGGCCCATGCCTGCGGAGTACGGCACAACCTTGCCGGTCAGGCCCAGGGTCATCATGGTGCGGCCGTGGTAGCCGCCGGTGAAGGCGATCACGCCAGCACGGCCAGTGGCGGCACGGGCGATTTTCACGGCGTTCTCAACGGCTTCGGAGCCGGTGGAAACCAGCAGGGTCTTCTTGTCGAAGTCACCTGGGACCAGCTTGTTGATCTTCTCGCACAGCTCTACGTAAGGCTCGTAAGCCAGTACCTGGAAGCAGGTGTGGCTGACTTTGGTCAGCTGCTCTTGAACAGCGGCAACCACTTTCGGGTGCAGGTGGCCGGTGTTCAGAACTGCGATGCCGCCGGCGAAGTCGATCAGTTCGCGGCCTTCAACGTCGATCACGGTCGAGTTCTTCGCGCTTTCGACGAAGATCGGGTGAATCTGGCCTACGCCACGTGGGACGGCGGCTACACGACGTTGCATCAAGGATTCGTTGGTCTTGCTCATAATGCCCTCATTTGCGCCGATCAGCGGCGCTTTTATTCGGGGGTGGCTGGGAGTGTTCGCGAACAGTATTCGTTGATCGACTGCCGTGAACGCCCTGGCCACCAGGTGCTGCGATGTCAAAAAAGCCAGCGAGACGTCGCTCTCGCGCCCCGCTGGCAGAGGTAAAGCCTTCAGCGCATCAGACGCTGATGCACAGGTACTTGATTTCGAGGTAGTCCTCGATGCCGTACTTGGAACCTTCACGGCCCAGGCCCGAAGCCTTGATGCCGCCAAACGGCGCGACTTCGTTGGAGATCAGGCCGGTGTTGATACCCACCATGCCGTATTCCAGCGCCTCGGCAACACGGAACACACGGCTCATGTCGCGGGCATAGAAGTACGAGGCCAGGCCGAACTCGGTGTCGTTGGACATGGCGATGACTTCAGCCTCGTCCTTGAAGCGGAACAGCGGCGCCAGCGGGCCGAAGGTCTCTTCCTTGGCGACGGCAGCGGTCTTCGGCACGTCGACCAGGATGGTCGGCTCGAAGAAGTTGCCTTCGATCAGCTTGCCACCGGACAGCACCTTGGCGCCTTTGGAGACGGCGTCCTCGATGTGTTCCTGAACCTTGGCGACGGCCTTGCCGTCGATCAGCGGGCCAGTGGTGGTGCCGTCTTCCAGGCCGTTACCGATCTTCAGTTTGGCCACAGCAGCTTTGAGCTTCTCGGCGAAGGCATCGTAGACGCCGTCCTGCACATAGATACGGTTGGCGCAAACGCAGGTCTGGCCGTTGTTGCGGTACTTGGAGATGATCGCGCCTTCTACCGCCTTGTCCAGGTCGGCATCGTCGAACACGATGAACGGGGCGTTGCCACCCAGCTCCAGGGAAACCTTCTTGATGTCCTTGGCACATTCTTCCATCAACTGGCGACCGATTTCGGTCGAGCCGGTGAAGGACAGTTTGCGCACCAGGGAGTTGCCGGTCAGCTCGCCGCCAACTTCGCCAGCGCTGCCGGTCACCACGCTCAGCACGCCAGCCGGGATGCCGGCACGGGTAGCCAGCTCGACCAAGGCCAGGGCAGAGTACGGGGTTTGCGAAGCAGGCTTGAGCACCATGGTGCAGCCAGCGGCCAAGGCCGGGCCGGCTTTACGGGTGATCATCGCCGCCGGGAAGTTCCACGGGGTGATGGCCGCGGTAACGCCGATCGGCTGCTTGATGACGATCAGGCGCTTGTCAGGCTGGTGGCCCGGGATGGTATCACCGTAGACGCGCTTGGCTTCTTCGGCGAACCACTCGATGAACGAGGCTGCGTAGGCGATTTCGCCCTTGGCTTCGGCCAGTGGCTTGCCTTGTTCAGTGGTCATCAGGCGAGCCAGGTCGTCCTGGTTCTCGATCATCAGTTCGAACCAGCGACGCAGCTTGTTCGAGCGCTCTTTGGCGGTCAGTGCACGCCAGGCCGGCAGGGCCTTGTCGGCAGCTTCGATGGCGCGGCGGGTTTCCGCAGAGCCCATCTTCGGCACGGTACCGATGACTTCACCTGTGGCCGGGTTGGTCACATTGATGGTCTGGCCGCTGTCCGCATCCAGCCATTCACCGTTGATGAAGGCTTGCTGGCGGAACAACTGAGCGTCTTTGAGCTGCATGTCGGCTTCCCGAATTGTTGATTGTTGAAAAGCGCCCAAGGCAGGGCATCGAGCGTTTGAAATCTCAAACGAATGCTAAGCGGCTGCTGGGGTATAGGACAATAGGCTGTTCGAAAAAAAGAACGAATGGTTGCACAGCCTATCCGAAAGCTGCCGGCAGGAACCCCTACAGGGTAGACGAATGCGCGCAGGCAAATGTGAGGGGAGGACCAACCGACACCCCTCACCGTGAAACAGACTACTACCAGCCCGGCAAGATCCCGAAACCTTTCGCTTACGCTCGAACCAGCCCCACTGGCTAGCCTTCATGAGGAACTCATCACTTGGCACGGACGCCGCCATGCACAACCCCGACGATCGATCCCTCGACATCAAGCGCGTGCTGGACACGCTGCAAGCCGACCAGCGCCTGAGCGCCAACGACGCCAGGCAGGTACTCGAACACGCCACCTCACAGCCACCTCGCCATCCGCTCGAAACCATAGCGGCCCTGGGCCTCGAAGACCGCCAGCACCCCGGCCAGCGCCTGCATCTGGACTGCCTGTGCCAATGGCTCGCCAGAAAAGTCGGCCAGCCTTACCAGCGCATCGACCCACTGCAACTCGACCTGTCGCAGGTCAACGGGCTGATATCGCCAGCATTCGCCCATCGCCACGGCATACTCATCCTGGCCAGCGACAGCCTGGGCATCACCGTGGCCAGTGCGCAGCCTTACCAGTGTGACTGGCAAACCGATCTGGCCCGCAGCCTGGGCAGGCCGATCCGCCGTGTGCTCGCCAGCCCCCTGCAGTTGCGCCAGGTGGGCCAGTCGCTGTTTCGCCTCGCCCACTCGGTGCAAGGTGCCCAGCATCAGCAGTCAGCAAGCCTCGGTGAGCTCGAGCAATTGCTGGAGCAGGACAAGCGCCAGGGCAACGCCACGGCAGACGACGCGCATATCGTGCACATCGTCGACTGGCTGCTGCAGTACGCTGTCGAACAGCGCGCCAGTGACATCCATCTTGAGCCACGCCGCGAGCAGGGCCGGTTGCGCTATCGCATAGACGGCCTCCTGCATACGGTCTACGCCTTCCCGGCCAGCGTGACCCTGGCCGTCGTCAGCCGCCTGAAGCACTTGGGCCGCATGGATGTCGCGGAAAAACGCCGGCCGCAGGATGGCCGTGTGAAGAGCAGCCTGCCAGGTGGCCACGAGGTGGAATTGCGCCTGTCTACGCTGCCCACCCCCTTTGGCGAAAAGCTGGTACTGCGCTTGTTCGACCCACAACAGCTACAGGAAGACTTCGACCGCCTGGGCCTGGAAGGTGAACAACTGCAGCAGTGGCAGGCCCTGCTGCAGCGCCGTCATGGCATTCTTTTGGTCACCGGCCCTACCGGTTCAGGCAAGACCAGCACGCTGTACGCGAGCCTGAAGTGGCTGGCCACGCCCGAGGTCAACCTGTGCACCATCGAAGACCCGATCGAACGCCTGGAGCCGGCTTTCAATCAATTACAGGTGCAGCCGGCACTGGACCTCAGCTTCGCCAACGGCGTACGCGCGCTGCTGCGCCAAGACCCTGACATCATCATGATCGGCGAGATCCGCGATCGCGAGACGGCGCTGGTAGCCGTGCAAGCTGCCCTTACCGGGCACCTGGTGCTCTCGACCCTGCACACCAACGACAGCTGTGGCGCCATCACCCGCCTGCTGGAACTGGGCGTGCCCGATTACCTGATCAAGGCCTCCCTGAGCGGGGTGATGGCGCAGCGCCTGGTGCGCTTGCTGTGCCGTGACTGCCAGGGCTGCGCATCATCGGCCAGCGGCCAGCCTTGCCTGCTGTGCCGGGGCACCGGCTTTCATGGCCGAACGGGCGTGTTCGAGCTGCTGGTCCCAAGTGAAAGCCTGCGCGCCCGGATAGGCGCAGGGGCGGACCTTGCCAGCTTGCAGCGACAGGCATTGAGCGAAGGGTTGCTGGACCTGAAACGCTGCGGGGAGGCAAAGGTGGCCAGTGGGCTGACCTGCCAAGAGGAAGTGCTGCGGGTCTGCGCATAAGCAAAAAACCCTTGTTTTCTGGGAACTTACACCCCTCAGACTCAATCAAATCGGGCTCCATCAGCCCTCACCCTTCGAGGTGTTTCATCATGCGTCTCCCAACCGCCATCGCAGCCGCTGCCCTGCTTTCGCTGCCCATTGGCTCCGCCATGGCCGATACCTTCTGGCGCAACGTGATTTCTTCCGGCGCGACCACGGCATCGACTTACCTGACCTCCAGGGACCACAAGCTGGTCGTCGCGGCGCAGGATGACGCCGGCAGCTTCGTTGCCAGTGAAGGTGCTATTCGTGGGCCGTTCCTGGAGGCGGCAATGCGCCAGGTGCGGGCTGAGAACCCAGGCATGCAAGCCAGCGACATGGAACTGGCCAATGCCATCCTGGCCAGGAATGCGGTAGCCGAGTAAGCCCCCTGGGGCTGCTGTGCAGCCCCAACTTCAACTCAGCGATACGCCTCCACCGGTACGCACGCACAGAACAGGTTCCTGTCCCCATACACGTTGTCGACCCGGTTCACCGCCGGCCAGTACTTGTGCTGGCGCACGTGAGCGCTGGGGGCTACAGCCTGCTCAAGGCTGTAAGGCCGGCTCCACGGTGCCAGCACATCGGCCAGGGTATGTGGCGCATGTTTGAGCGGGTTGTCTTCCGCTGGCCAGTTACTCTGCTGCACCTCACCGATCTCCGCACGGATCGCCAGCATGGCCTCGACGAACCGGTCCAGCTCGGCTTTCGACTCGCTCTCTGTCGGTTCGACCATCAAGGTCCCGGGCACCGGGAATGACATGGTCGGGGCATGGAAGCCATAGTCCATCAGGCGCTTGGCCACATCCTCTTCAGTTATCCCGGTAATTGCCTTGAGCGGCCGCAGATCAAGAATGCACTCGTGCGCCACCCGCTGGTTTCGGCCTCTGTACAGCACCGGGAAAGCCCCACCAAGCTGGCTGGCCAGGTAGTTGGCCGACAGGATGGCCACTTCGCTCGCATCGGCCAGTTGCGGCCCCATCATGGCGATGTACATCCAGCTGATCGGCAGGATGCTCGCACTGCCCCAAGGCGCGGCGCTGACCGCGCTGTTGTTCGGGTCCAGGCCCGGCACCGGCACCACCGGATGACTGGCGACGAACGGCTTGAGGTGTGCACGGATGCCAATCGGCCCCATCCCGGGGCCGCCGCCACCGTGCGGGATGCAGAAGGTCTTGTGCAGGTTCATGTGCGAGACATCGGCGCCGATGTCAGCCGGCCGCGTGAGACCGACCTGGGCGTTGAGGTTGGCGCCGTCCATGTAGACCTGGCCACCGTGCTGGTGCACCACCTCACATATTTCCCGGATGCCCTCCTCATACACACCATGTGTCGACGGGTAGGTAACCATGAGGCAGGACAGCCGCTCGCCTGCAGCCTTGGCCTTGGCTTTGAGGTCGTCGAGGTCAACGTTGCCGTCGTCATCGCAGTCGACGATCACCACTTCCATGCCAGCCATCTGCGCTGAAGCAGGGTTGGTGCCGTGGGCCGACGAAGGGATCAGGCACAGCGTGCGCTGGGGCTGATGACGGCTGCGGTGGTAACGGGTGATTGCCATCAGCCCGGCGTATTCGCCCTGGGCACCCGAGTTGGGTTGCATGCAGATCGCATCAAAACCGGTAATAGCGCACAGCCAGCGCTCCAGCTCATCGATCATCGCTTTGTAGCCTGCGACCTGAGCATCGGGCGCAAAGGGATGAAGCAGAGCGAATCCGGGCCAGGTGATGGGGATCATTTCGCTGGTGGCGTTGAGCTTCATGGTGCAGGAACCCAGCGGGATCATCGATTGGTTCAGCGCCAGGTCCTTGTTTTCCAGCTGCTTGAGGTAGCGCAGCATCTGCGTTTCGCTGTGATGCAGGTTGAACACCGGGTGGGAGAGGAACGGCGTGCGCCGTTCCAGAGCGGCCGGAATACCCCCTGTCAGAACCTGCTGGTCAAGCGCGGTGACCTCAAGGCCATGATCCACGCCAAGAAAGATGTCGAACAGCCGAAGCACGGTTTCTTCGCTGCACGTTTCGTCCAGGCTCACACCCAGATGGCCGCGGCCCAGAATGCGCAAGTTGATGCACGCCGCTTGCGCACTTTCGATGATGGCCGCCTGGGCACCGCCGACATCCAGGGTAAGGGTGTCGAAGAAATGCTGGTTAAGGCGTTTGATGCCCTTGGCCTCAAGGCCCGCGGCGAGCACGACGGTCAGCCGGTGCACGCGCTGTGCAATGCGCTGCAAGCCTTCAGGGCCGTGGTACACCGCATAGAAGCCGGCGATGTTGGCCAGCAGTACCTGGGCGGTGCAGATGTTGGAGTTGGCTTTTTCGCGGCGGATGTGTTGCTCGCGGGTCTGCAGGGCCATTCGCAGTGCGGTGTTGCCACGGGCATCACGCGACACACCGATGATGCGCCCCGGCATCGCCCGCTTGTAGTCTTCGCGGCAGGCGAAATAGGCCGCATGCGGGCCGCCATAGCCCATCGGCACGCCAAAGCGCTGGGTCGAGCCAAGCACCACGTCTGCGCCAAGTTCGCCCGGCGGCGTGAGTAGCACCAGGCTCAACAGGTCTGCCGCCACGCATGCCAAGGCATGCTGGCCGTGCAACTGGTCAATCAGCGGGCGCAGGTCACGCACTTCCCCATGGGTATCCGGGTACTGCAGCAGAGCGCCGAATACTTGGTGCTGGCCAAGGTTATCCACAGCGTCGACGATCAGCTCGAAACCAAAACCTTCAGCCCGGGTTCGCAACACGGACAGTGTCTGCGGGTGACAGTGTTCATCGGCAAAGAAGGCATTGCTCTTGTTGCGCGCCACGCGTTTGGCCAAGGCCATGGCTTCGGCTGCGGCGGTGGCTTCATCGAGCAGTGAGGCATTGGCCAGGGCCAGGCCGCTCAGGTCGATGACCATTTGCTGAAAGTTGAGCAGCGCTTCCAGCCGGCCTTGGGCGATTTCTGGCTGGTAAGGCGTATAGGCGGTGTACCAGCCGGGGTTCTCCAGCACGTTGCGCAGGATGACGGTTGGCGTGACGGTGCCGTGGTAACCCATGCCGATCAGGCTGGTCCACACCTGGTTCTGCTCGGCATAACCGGCGAGCTTGGCCAAGGCAGCCTGTTCATCCAGGGCGGGGGGCAGGTCGAGGGCGCGGTTGAAGCGGATATCCGGCGGGACGGTCTGTTCGATCAGCTCGCTGCGGCTACTCAAGCCCAGGGCGTTGAGCATGGCCTGCTGCTCGGAGGCATCTGGCCCCAGGTGGCGACGCAGGAATGGGTTGAGCTCTTGCAGTTGATGCAGGGATGGCGACTGGGACATGACGACGCTCTCTTCCTAGACCAGGCCTCGTGGAGACTTATAAGTCTAGGAAGGATTGCCGATACTGCGGGAAAACTTGCTTCGCCAGTACCGGCCTCATCGCCGGCAAGCCGGCGATGAGGCCAGAAGGCTCACTCGCCGATAGCGGCTTTGTAACCGGCAGCGTCCAGCAGCTTGTCCAGTTCGGCCTTGTCGCTTGGCTTGAGCTTGAAGATCCAGGCGCCGTAAGGCTCTTCGTTGAGCAGCTCCGGGCTGTCGGCCAGGTCTTCGTTGACCGCGATCACTTCGCCACCCACCGGGGCATAGATATCCGAAGCGGCCTTGACCGACTCGACCACGCCAGCAGCATCGCCAGCAGCGAATACTTTGCCAACCTCTGCCAGTTCCACGAACACCACATCACCCAGGGCCTCTTGAGCGTGGTCGCTGATGCCCACGGTCACAGTACCGTCGGCTTCCAGGCGCGCCCACTCGTGGCTTTCGGCAAAACGCAGATCGGCGGGGATATTGCTCATGTCTTGTATTCCTCGATTGGGTCAGCGGTCGGCCCGCCGTTGATTGTTCAGATCAGAATCTTGCCGTGACGCACGAAGGTCGGTTTGACCACCCGCACCGGGTACCACTTGCCGCGAATCTCGACCTCGGCACGATCGCCGGTGGCCATGGGCACGCGCGCCAGGGCAATGGATTTGCTCAGCGTAGGAGAGAAACTACCACTGGTGATCTCCCCTTCGCCAATGCCGGCAACGCGAACCACCTGATGGGCGCGCAAAACACCGCGTTCCTCCAGCACCAGGCCGACCAGCTTGTCCTGCACGCCGCGCTCGATTTCCGCCAGCAGGCCAGCGCGGCCGATGAAATCACGCTCGGCCGGCTCCCAGGCGATGCTCCAGCCCAGGTTGGAGGTAAGCGGGGTGTGGTCTTCGTCGATATCCTGGCCGTACAGGTTCATGCCGGCCTCCAGGCGCAAGGTGTCGCGGGCGCCAAGGCCACTGGGGGCGATGCCAGCGCCGACCAGGTCGTTGAAAAAGGCCACGGCCTCATGGCCCGGCAGGATGATTTCCAACCCGTCCTCACCGGTGTAACCGGTGCGGGCAATGAACCAGTCGCCCTCGCCAAGCCCTTCGAACGGGCGCAGCTCACGGATAAGCGCAGCGCGCGAAGCGCTGAGCAAGGCTGCGACTTTCTCGCGGGCCTGGGGGCCCTGGATGGCGAGAATGGCCAGGTCGGGGCGCACCTTGAAACCGACCGAGAAGCCGGTACTGTGGGCCTCCAGCCACGCCAGTACATTGGCGCGGGTAGCGGCATTGGTGATCAGCCGGTAGCCATTTTCCGTGCGGTAGACGATCAGGTCATCGATAATTGCGCCCTGTTCGTTGAGCAACGGGCTGTACAGCGCCTTGCCGACACCCCCAAGGCGGGCAACGTCGTTGGCCAGCAAGCGCTGCAGCCAGACGGTGGCATCGGTGCCATCGATGTCGATCACGGTCATGTGGGAAACATCGAACACCCCACAGTCACTGCGCACCTGATGGTGCTCTTCAACTTGCGAGCCGTAGTGCAGCGGCATGTCCCAGCCACCGAAATCGACTGTCTTGGCGCCTAGCGCCAGGTGCAAGTCGTACAAAAGCGTGCGCTGTCCCATGGGTTTCTCCTTCCGGGCGTGGCGAAGCGGCGGCGGTCGATGACGTTTGGTTGTCAGCTCTTCTTGTAGGACCCGTCGCGCGAATGCCGCGCATTGTAGCCGCAAGGGCGCGGGCTGGCACCCTCAGTGACTGTGACCGGGGCGCCTGGCTGAACGACGAATCAGGCCGATGACCGGCAGCAGGCCAACCAGCACCAAGGTCAAGGCGGGCAGTGAGGCACGCGCCCACTCGCCTTCACTGGTCATCTCGAACACCCGTACGGCGAGGGTATCCCAGCCGAAGGGCCGCATCAGCAAGGTCGCGGGCATTTCCTTGAGCACATCGACGAAGACCAGCAGTGCGGCGCTGAGGGCACCAGGGACCAGCAGCGGCATATACACTTTGAAAAACAATCTCGCCCCTCCGACACCCAGGCTCCGTGAAACCTCGGGCAACGACGGGCGGATGCGCTCCAGGCTGCCTTCCAGTGGCCCATAGGCCACGGCGATGAAACGTACCAGATAGGCCACCAGCAATGCCGCGAGGCTGCCCAGCAGCAATGGCTTGCCTGCCCCACCCAGCCAGCTCGACAGAGGGATCACCAGGTGGTTGTCCAGGTAGCTGAAGGCCAGCATGATCGACACCGCCAGCACCGAGCCGGGCAAGGCGTAGCCTAGGTTGGCCAGGCCAACCCCGGCACGGATGCCGCCGGTCGGCGCCTGACGCCGGGCAAATGCCAGCAGCAGTGCGACGCTCACCGTGATCAAGGCTGCCAGGGCGCCCAGGTACAAGGTGTGCAGCACCAGGCCAACATAGCGCTCGTCCAGGTCATGCCGCCCCCGGTGCCAGAACCATACCAGCAACTGCAGCAGCGGGATGACGAAGGCACAGGCAAATACCAGCAGGCACCAGCCACTGGCCAGCAGTGCCTTCAGACCGCGCAGGTGATAGAGGGCCTGACCCCGCGGGCGTTCGTTTGAGCTGCGCGAGGCGCCACGGGCGCGGCGTTCTCCGTACAGCACCAGCATTACCGCCAGCAATAGCAGGCTGGCCAGCTGAGCCGCGCTGGACAGGCTGAAGAAGCCGTACCAGGTCTTGTAAATGGCGGTGGTGAACGTGTCGAAATTGAACACAGCCACCGCACCGAAATCTGCCAAGGTCTCCATCAGGGCCAGCGCTATGCCTGCGCCGATGGCCGGCCGCGCCATGGGCAGGGCAACCCGCCAGAAAGCTTGCAGCGGCGAAAGGCCCAACACCCGCGCCGCTTCCATCAGCCCCTTGCCCTGAGCCAGGAATGCCGTGCGCGCGAGCAGGTAGACATAGGGGTAGAACACCAGCACCAGCACCACAATCACCCCGCCGGTGGAGCGCACCCGCGGCAGGCGCATGGGCCCGAACACTTCACGCAAGGCGCTTTGCACCGGGCCGGCGAAATCCAGCAGGCCGACGAAGACGAACGCCAGGACATAGGCGGGGATGGCAAACGGCAGCATCAGTGCCCAGTCCAGCCAGCGCCTGCCGGGGAACTCGCAAAGGCTGGTGAGCCAGGCCAGGCTCACGCCGAGCACGGTGACGCCTACGCCTACACCCGCCACCAAGGTGAATGTGTTGCCGAGCAGGCGGCTCATCTGGGTGTCGAGCAAGTGCGACCAGATCTGCACGTCGATCGACTGCCAGGACAGCAGCAGGACGCTCAAGGGCAAGAGCACGAGGGCGGCGGTCAGGATGACCGGGAGGTACCAGCGGCGTTGGGGAGCGTGGGGCAAGGCAACTGTCTCTGTGGCAGATGGCAACCGCTGAGCGGGCTTGCCACGCGAAGGGGCCCTTGTGGGCCCCTGCAGGATAAAGCCTGGGGCTTAGTTCCAGCCAGCCCGATCCATCAAGCGAATGGCCTCGGCCTGGCGTTTGCCTGCCACCTCGACCGGGATGCTGTCAGCCTTGAAGCTGCCCCATGCCGCGACCTCGTCCGATGGCTTGACCTTCGGGTTGGCCGGGAACTCCTGGTTGATGTCGGCGAACAGCTTCTGCGCCTGCTCACCGGTCATCCACTCCACCAGCTTCTTGGCCGCCTCCGGATGCGGTGCGTGCTTGGTCAGGCCGATGCCGGACAGGTTGACGTGCACGCCTCGGTCGCCCTGGTTAGGCCAGAAGATCTTCACCGGCAAGTTCGGGTTCTGCTTGTGCAGGCGGCCGAAGTAGTAAGTGTTCACCACCCCCACATCGCACTGGCCGGCCTCGATGGCCTGGATTACCGAGTTGTCATCGGAGAACACGTCGGTAGACAGGTTGTTGACCCAGCCTTTGACGATCTGTTCGGTCTTGGCCTCGCCATGGTTCTCGATCAGCGTGGCGGTCAGCGACTGGTTGTAGACCTTCTTTGCCGTGCGCAGGCACAGACGCCCTTCCCACTGCTTGTCGGCCAGTGCCTCGTAGGTGCTCAGCTCTGCGGGTTTGACCCGCTCGGTGGAGTAGATGATGGTCCGCGCGCGCAGGCTCAGGCCAGTCCAGTCATGGGACGAGGCGCGGTATTGAGCGGGGATGTTCTGGTCGATGATGGCCGACTTGATAGGCTGCAGGATGCCCATCTGCTCGGCCTGCCACAGGTTACCGGCATCGACGGTCAGCAGCAGGTCGGCCACCCCGTTCTCGCCCTCGGCCTTGATGCGCTGCATCAGCGGGGCTTCCTTGTCGGTGATGAACTTGATCTTGACGCCGGTCTCGGCGGTGTAGGCGTCGAACACCGGCTTGATCAGCTCGTCGATGCGCGAGGAGTACACCACTACTTCGTCCGCCGCCTGGGCGGTGCCACCGAACAGCGTCAGGGCCAGGGCGGCCAGTAGGGGCTTGCGTGGCAACATGGGATGCACTCCTCGAATCGTATGAGAGGCGCAAATGGTAGTGAATCCCATTTTCCGGCTCACCTACCCAGCCGTTACCAGATGTTGCAAGAGCACGCGAACGCCTGCGGGAGCGGCCTCGTGTCGCGAAAGGGCCGCAAAGCGGCCCAACAATCTCAAGGTCTGGCCAGCTCCGGCAAGTCCCCGGAAAGCCCCAACGCCTGGCGCACGAACAGCGCCTTGGCCTCCGGCATCTGCTGCACCAGCTTCAGACCGCTGTTACGCAACCAGCGCAACGGCAGCGGGTTGGCCTGGAACAGCCGCTCGAAGCCCTCCATCGCCGCCATCAATGCCAGGTTGTGTGGCATGCGTCGGCGCTCATAACGGCTGAGCACTTTCACATCCGCCAGCCGTTCACCCCGCTCGCAGGCGTTCACCAACACCTCAGCCAGCACCGCTGCATCGAGAAAGCCCAGGTTCACGCCCTGCCCCGCCAACGGATGAATGGTGTGCGCGGCATCGCCGATCAATGCCAGCCCCTCGTCCACGTACCGCTTGGCGTGGCGCTGGCGCAACGGCACGCAAACCCGAGGGTCGGCGTGCAGCACTTGGCCCAGGCGCCCCTCGAATCCACGCTCCAGGGCCTTGAGGAAAGCTTGATCATCCAGCGCCATGAGCTGCTCGGCCTGCTCGGGCGTGGTCGACCACACGATCGAGCACCAGCCCTGCTGGCCGTCTCGCGACAAGGGCAGGAAGGCCAGCGGCCCTTCGTCGGTGAAGCGCTGCCAGGCGGTAGCCTGGTGTGCAGCACTGCAGCGCACGCTGGTGACGATAGCGTGGTGCAGGTAATCCCACTCACGGGTCTGGCAGCCGGCCAGGCGCCGCACCGCCGAATTGGCACCGTCGGCAGCCACCACCAGCGGTGCCCGCAGGCGGCGGCCATCGGCCAGGGTCAGCAGCCACTCATCGCCAGAGCGGCGCATCTGCTCCAGGCGGGCGTTGGGCAGCAGGCCGATATCGCTGTCATGCAGGCGCTCCAGCAGGCCATCCTGCACTACCCGGTTTTCGACGATATGGCCAAGCACCTGCGCGTGCACGCTGGCGGCGGAAAAGTGAATCTGCCCAGTGCCGCTGCCGTCCCAGACATGCATGTCCGAGTAGGGCGAAACACGCCGTTTGGCGATTTCTTCCCAGGCACCCAAACGCTCGAGGATGCGCTGGCTGGCCGCCGAGAGGGCGCTGACCCGCGCCTCGAACGGCGCATCGCCGTCAAACGGCTTCACCGTCAGCGAACCACCGTCGAGCAGGAGTATCTCCAGGCCACTGTGGCGCAACGCCAAGGCCAAGGCGCTGCCGACCATACCGGCACCGACAATCAACAGATCTGCGCGCATTTCCATGCCTTACGCCTGCCTCGCTTGCGGCTTGAGCCGCACGTATAGGGTTTTATCGACCCGCGCCACCAGCTCGCCGGCACCGTCGCGGACATCGACCTGCAAACGTGGCAGGTATTTCTTGCCGCTGGCGGTCTGCTGGCGGATCTCGTCCAGCAGTGCGTCTTCGATGTGGAAATCGGCATACACCGGGCCTTTGCCCGGTGCGATGAAGTCAATGCTGGCTGCCTTGTCCCAGACGATGTACTCACGGCCCAGCAGTTCGATCAGCAATAGCATGTAGAACGGATCGACCATCGAATACAGGCTACCGCCAAACTGGGTACCGACGTAGTTGCGGTTCCAGCGGTTCAGCTTCATGCGCACCCTGACACTGCGCATGTCTGGGCTGATGTGCTGAATGCGAATGCCAGCGCCCAGGTACGGTGGGTAAAGGTTCAGCAGCCAGCGCAACATGCGCGCCCGGCGCGCCAGCTTGCGCGGGTTGCTCATGCCTGCCCCCGCGGATCAGGGCGGGTGCCCAGGCCCATGGCCTGGCGGGCGAACCAGCTTTTGGCCGGCGGCAGCAAGTCGAGCCCAAGCAAGCCGATGTTGCGCCCGGCGGCCAGCAACGGCTGATTACTGCCGAACAGGCGGGTAACCTGGTCGGAGAAACCGATGGTCATGGCCTGGTCGAGTTGCTGGCGTTGATGGTACGCCTGCAGGGTCGCCAGATCGCCTGGCTGCTGCGGGCCGGCCAGCAGCGCATCGGCCAGCGACTGCACATCGCGCAGCGACAGGTTGAAACCCTGCCCGGCAATGGGGTGCAGGCTGTGCGCGGCATTGCCCAGTACCACCAGATGCGGGCGCACCTGCTCTTGGGCTTCGACCAGTGCCAGCGGGTAAAGATGCCGTGCGCCGACCTGGCGCAGGGCGCCGAGGCGATAGCCGAATACATCCTGCAGCTCGCGCAGGAAGCTGCGTTCGTCGATCTCGGCCAAGCGCTTGGCGTCCATACCCTGACGGGTCCAGACCAACGCACAGCGGTTCTCGGGCAGCGGCAGCAATGCCATGGGGCCTTGCTCGGTAAAGCGCTCGAAGGCTTGCCCGCGATGGGACTCGCCCGGGGTAATGTTGGCGATCAGGGCGCTCTGCTCGTAGGGCGTGCGGCGCACATGGATGCCCAGTTGCTCGCGCAACCCGGAGCGGCCACCGTCGGCCAGCACTGCCAGGTCGCACTCAAGGGCGGTGTCATCGTCCAGCTGCAAGCGATAACCACCGGCGACGGCCTGCATCGCCTTCACTTCGGCCGGGCAGCGCCAGCTCACCACCTCGCTGTCCAGCCCTTGCCAAAGGCACTGACCAAGCCAGGCGTTCTCGACCACGTAGCCCAACGCTGGCACGCCCTCCTCCTGCGCATCGAGGCGGGTGGAGCCAAAGCGCCCACGGTCCGAGACCTGGATCTGCCGGATCGGCTCGGCACGGGGGCTGATGGCCTGCCACACGCCCAGGTGCTGGTAGATCTGCCGGGTACCGAACGAAAGCGCTGAGGAGCGCGCATCATAGCTGGGCTGGAAGCTGTCGCCCGGGGCGAATGGCTCGATCAGCAGGATCTTCCAGCCACGCGCCTTGGCCCCAGCCTGCAGGGCCAGCGCAAGGCTGGCACCGACCAGGCCGCCACCAATGATCGCTAGGTTGACTCGGTTCATGCCGCGTCCTTACGTGCCGCCTGCATCAGCGCCTCGATCTCGGCGACCGTCCTGGGCACGCCCGAAGTCAGAATTTCACAGCCTTGCCTGGTCACCACCACGTCGTCCTCGATCCTTACGCCGATGCCGCGCCATTTCTTCGCGACCTGCTGATTGTCGGCGGCAATGTAGATACCCGGTTCGACGGTCAGCGCCATGCCAGGCTCCAGCACCCGCCACTGGCCGCCGACCTTGTATTCGCCCACATCGTGCACGTCCATGCCCAGCCAGTGCCCGGCACGGTGCATGTAGAAGGCCCGATACGCTTCACTTTCGATCAGCGCCTGCACCTTGCCCTTGAGCAGGCCCAGCTCCACCAGGCCCTCGGTGATCACCCGCACGGTCGCTTCATGGGCGTGGTTCCAGTGCTTGCCTGGGGCAATCTCGGCGAAAGCGGCGGCCTGGGCCTTGAGCACCAGTTCATAGACGGCCTTTTGCTCAGGCGAAAACCGCCCGCTGACCGGGAAGGTGCGGGTGATGTCGCTGGCATAGCAATCGATTTCGCAACCGGCGTCGATCAGCACCAGGTCACCGTCCTTGAGCGCGGCATTGTTCTCCTGATAGTGCAGGATACAGCCATTGCGGCCGGCAGCGACGATCGACCCGTAGGCTGGCATTCTTGCCCCGCCTTTACGGAACTCGTAGTCCAGCTCGGCTTCCAGGCTGTACTCGTGCAGCCCTGCCCGGCAGGCCTGCATGGCCCGCACATGGGCACGCGCGGAAATTTCTGCAGCGGCGCGCATCACTTTCACTTCCGCCGCCGATTTATACAGACGCATGTCGTGCAGCAGATGATCCAGGGCAACGAACTCGTTCGGTGGCTGGGCGCCAAGGCGCGCCTTGGAGCGGATCACGTTGATCCAGTCCATCAGCCGACGGTCGAACTCGGGGTTGCTGCCCATGGCGCTGTAGACCCGTTCGCGACCTTCGATGAGGCCCGGCAGGATCTCGTCGATGTCGGTGATCGGGAAGGCATCGTCCGCGCCAAAGTCGCGGATGGCACCTTCCTGGCCGGCACGCAGGCCGTCCCACAGCTCGCGCTCAGGGTTACGCTCGCGGCAGAACAGCACGTACTCGCCATGCTCGCGCCCCGGGATCAGCGCGATCACCGCCTCCGGCTCCGGGAAGCCGCTCAGGTACTGGAAATCGCTGTCCTGGCGGTAGACGTGCTCGACATCGCGGTTGCGAATGGCGACTGCGGCAGCCGGCAGGATGGCAATGCTGTTGGGGACCATCTGCGCCATCAGCGCCTTGCGCCGACGGGCATATTCGGCCTTGGGTATGTGGCTCATGGGCAGGACTACCCCCGGTTGATCAGTGCAGCGAAGGTTTTGGCGCAGGCGCGGCCGGCGCGGCCAGCTCTGTGTACAGCAGCAGCGGCGCAACGCGCAGATACTCCATGACTTCCATGTAATCGCTTTCGCCGTCCTCGGATTCTTCCAGCGCTTCCTGGACCTGGGAAATGGCAACCAGGTCCTGGAGCACTTCCTTGGCATCGGTTGACAGGTCCTTGCCGCCAGCGTTGAGCCCGAAGCCGGCGATGAAGCCCTGGCACCACTGGCCCAGCGCCGTGGCACGCTCGGTCAGCGGGGTTTCGTCGCTTGGCAGCAGCAGAACGATCGCAATGTCCTCGCCGGTCAGCTCGGCCTTGACCATCTCTTGCAGGCCGATCAGTGCAGCGCGCACATTGTCTTCAGGTTCGTTTTCCAGCACCCCGGCAGCGTCGGCCAGCCAGGCATCGGCCTCGAAGCCGGCACCGGCGCAACTGCGGCCGATCAGCAGGCCGTGCAGCTCGGCGGGGGAAACAGGGTGGCCGTTGCTCGAGAGCAGTGCGGCGAATGCGGTGTAGGGCGATTGGGTATTAGGCATGGGCGGCTAGGCGCCAGACGGCGCATTTGACTAGAATGAAGGCCTTGTATCCTAGCACCGGCAGGCGCGCCAAGACCATCGGCACTGGCCGTCACCGCTCAGGGAGAGGCATCATCGACGGGTGATTCAATGACGGAGCGAATCGAGTGCAACCCACGCAAGAGAACGACCTGCAAGCATTGATGAGCCGGTTCGAGTCGCTGATCGAGCGCGTCGAGCAACTTAAACGGCAAAATGCACTCCTAGTAGCTCAGGAAAAATCCTGGCGCGAAGAGCGCGCCCACCTCATCGAAAAGAACGAGATCGCCAAGCGCAAGGTCGAGTCGATGATCTTACGCCTCAAGGCCCTGGAGCATGACTCATGAGTTCAAGCAATAGCGTCACCGTGCAGATCCTGGACAAGGAATACTCGATCATCTGCCCGCCGGAAGAACGCAACAACCTGGTCAGCGCCGCACGCTACCTGGACGGCAAGATGCGCGAGATCCGCAGCAGCGGCAAGGTGATCGGTGCTGATCGGATCGCGGTCATGGCCGCATTGAACATCACCCACGAGATGCTCCACCGCCAGGAAGACCGCACCGACGCCCCCGCTGGCAGTGCCACCCGCGAACAGGTCCGCGACCTGCTCGATCGCGTCGACAAGGCTTTGTCCGACGACACGGATACCAAAATCGGCTGAGGTTGGTATACTGGCGCCACTCCCTGGGGGATGCGCCAGTCGGTTATGTCCCTGAGCCGATACGCACAACCACGGGGGTTGCACGCTGGGGCCGGTGTGCATGTCCGCCCGACGGAAAGCCTTAACGCCCCCTGCAATCTCCACCTTGAACTTTCGGGTTCAAGGGCTACACCGATAGCGGTCTTATCGGGGAGCCTGATTTCGACTGCCCGCCCACCCCGGCGGGCAGTTCTCGCTTTTAGCTTCGACACCTGGGAACGCCCGTGCCATGACCGACACCGCGCCGCTAACCCGCCCCCAGCTTCGTCGCCTGCTTCGCAATGCCCGCCGCGCACTCACGCCAGCCCAGCAACGCCAAGCCTCCCTTGGGCTGTATCGGCAGCTGGCGCAAAACCCGCTGTTCCGCCGCGCACGGCACATTGCCCTGTACCTGCCCAACGACGGTGAAATCGACCCGCAGTTGCTACTGCGCGAGGCGCAACGCCGTGGCAAACGTACCTACCTGCCGGTACTGCACGCATGGCCGCGTACGCGCATGGTGTTCCAGCGGTTCGAGCAAGGGGAAAAGCTCAAGCGCAACCGTTTCCGTATTCCAGAGCCACTGACTGACCGCAAGCGCCAGCGCCCGATCTGGTCGCTGGACCTGATTCTGCTGCCACTGGTGGGCTTCGATGAAGCCGGCGGGCGGCTAGGCATGGGCGGTGGTTTCTATGATCGCAGCCTGGCCTACCAGGCGCGACGCAAAACATGGAAAAAACCCCTGCTGCTGGGGCTGGCCCATGAATGCCAGAAGGTCGAACGACTGGCGCAGGCCAGTTGGGATGTACCACTGCAGGGCACGGTCTCGGACCGTGACTGGTACCTGGCGCCTAAATAACAGGCGCCAGCGGGGAAGATCAGCGCTGCTGCTGACCGGCTTCGACCGGTGCCTGGTACGCGGTATCGAGCTTGCGCTCCCAGATACCCTGAGCATAACCGGTGGTAACCACACCCAGACCAAAGATGAAGACCAGGACCCAGAGCAGGTCCGGTTTGCGTTGATTCATCGAAGAATGCCCCCCTAGGCATACGTTCTGGCTCGGCGACCTTCTTGGTGCCGCCGGAGCATATAGCGTTAAAATCGGCGCATTTTCCGACAACCTGCGTCGACACGCAAACGTTGACGCCAACCGGCTGTCGGTTTCGTGCAACAGGTTATTTCAAACCTTTTCAGGAGCAGTATCCATGGCCTACTGGCTGATGAAATCCGAGCCCGATGAGCTTTCGATCGAAGGCCTGGGCCGCCTGGGTGAGGCCCGCTGGGATGGCGTGCGCAACTATCAGGCGCGCAATTTTCTGCGCGCCATGAACGTAGGCGATGAGTTTTTCTTCTACCACTCCAGTTGCCCTCAACCGGGCATTGCCGGGATCGCCCGGATCACTGCAGCGGCCTACCCGGACCCAACTGCGCTGGACCCTCAGAGCCATTACTACGACGCCAAAGCCACTGCCGAGAAGAACCCCTGGAGCGCGGTAGATGTGGCGCACGTGAAGACGTTCAGGCAGGTGCTGGGGCTGGGCTTGCTCAAGCAACAAAGCGCGCTGGAGGAGTTGCCGCTGGTGCAAAAAGGCACTCGGCTGTCGGTGATGCCGGTGACCGAAGAGCAGTGGGCGGCGATTGTAGCGCTCACTCAGTGAATTGCTGATAGTCACTCGATTGGCCCAGAAAGACAAAGGGCGCCTTTCGGCGCCCTACTCACAGACAGGATGGTTTGTCATCGCCTGACACCTGCCCGGCTCTGTGATTGCTGGATTGACCAGGATCCGCAGAGTCTCTCAAGCCCCTTTTTGGAACTTGCTTAGTATGGTGTATCCCGTGCCACACTGACAACTGACTGCAAGGGCGATCACTGCACAATCAGGTTATTGAACAGCAGATCCTCGACAATCGGCTTGCCTTCTTCTGCTTCCATCACCTGCTGTACCTGCTTGAGCGCCTCTTGGCGCAGTTTTTCCTTGGCGTCGACGTTGCTCAAGTTATCCACACCTTGTTGGGTGAACAGCGCCACCAGCTGGTTGCGAATCAGCGGCTCGTGGTGCTTGACCGCCTTGGCTGCCTCATCGCCAGTCACACGCAGGGCCACATCAGCTTTGAATACGCGCAACCTGGGGCCGCCGTCGAGGGCGTAGTTGCCTACAAAGGGCGGGCTCAGGCTGATATAGGAGACCTTGGGGGCTCCTTCCTTGGCTTCTTCGGCCAGGGCCGCCGCTGGCAGCATCAGGGCCAGCACCATCAAGATCCACGCTTTCACGAATTCACTCCTCAAAACAATTGGCGCCAGCTTACCCAGCATGCGGCCCAAACCCAAGCCCGGGCTTATGCAGCCCCATCAGGGCGGGCCATGCTCGTTGACCCGGCAGGCCGCCCTCCTACACTTATCGGCCACTACCCGCAAAGGAATAGCCCGATGAAAGCTGTGTTGTGTAAAACCTTGGGGCCGGCACGCAACCTGGTTCTGGAAGAGGTGGCCAGCCCGGTACCGAAGAAAAACGAGATTCTGCTCGAGGTGCATGCGGCTGGGGTCAACTTCCCAGATACCCTGATCATCGAAGGCAAATACCAGTTCCAGCCACCGCTACCGTTCTCTCCCGGTGGCGAGGCGGCGGGTGTCGTTGCCGCTGTCGGCGAGCGCGCCGGTGCCTTCCAGGTCGGAGACCGGGTGATGGCCCTCACCGGATGGGGGGCGTTCGCCGAACAGGTGGCCGTGCCGTTCTACAACGTGCTGCCCATCCCCGAAAGCATGGACTTCACCACCGCTGCTGCCTTTGGCATGACCTATGGCACCTCGATGCATGCGCTCAAGCAGCGCGGCCAGTTGCAGCCAGGGGAAACCTTGCTGGTGCTGGGTGCGTCCGGTGGCGTCGGCCTGGCGGCCGTGGAGATCGGCAAAGCCATGGGCGCCAAGGTGATCGCAGCCGCCAGCAGCGCAGAGAAACTGGCCGTGGCCAAGGCTGCAGGGGCGGACGAGTTGATCGACTACAGCCAGGCCAGCCTCAAGGAGGAAATCAAGCGCCTGACCGGCGGCCAAGGGGTAGATGTGATCTACGACCCGGTCGGCGGTGAACTGTTCGACCAGGCCGTGCGCGGGCTGGCGTGGAACGGGCGGCTGCTGGTGGTCGGCTTTGCCAGCGGGACGATTCCACAGATGGCGGCGAACCTGGTACTGCTCAAGGGCGCAGCGGTACTGGGGGTATTCTGGGGGGCATTTGCCCAGCGTCAGCCGCAGGACAATGCGGCCAACTTCAACCAGCTGTTTGCCTGGCATGCCGAGGGCAAGCTGAAGCCGCTGGTATCGAAGACTTACCCACTGGCCGAGGCGGGCGCGGCGATCGAGCAGTTGGGCCAAAGGAAAGCGGTGGGTAAGCTGGTGCTGCTGGCCAGCTAATCATTGAAAGATACGCTGACCCTGCAGAGCTCTTCGCCGATAAACGCGCGAAGAGCCCTGCACAGCCCAATCAGACCTCCCGCAGGTTGTGGCAGCGCCTGAACCGCGCTTCGAGGTTGCGGTCAGGCATCTGGTGGCTGCGCAATGCGTTCAGCGTCTGCTCGACATACTCACGCGTCGTGCCGTAGCGCCCTTTGGCACTGGCAAGAATCTGGCTAAGCAGCGTATCAGGCAGATTGCCGGCGTAGCACGGCAGGTGCCGCTCAAGTACAAAGCCCAAGGCCTGCACCTTGCTGCCATCACCCAGCCGGCAGCTGAGCCAGTGCGGCCGGTACGCCGGGTACGGCATCTCTCTTTGCCACAAGGCCATCAGCGAGTCGTCGAGGTTGCTTTCATCGAGGCGGTAGGCAAAACCGCTGCACGAACCGCCGCGGTCGAGGCCGAATACCAGGCCTGGCGTTTCCGGCGTACCACGATGCTCGTGCGACCACAGGTAAAGGCCACGGTGATAGCCATGCACGCGTGCACGCTGGCGCTCTACCGAACTGCACTCCGGGCGCCATATCAACGAACCATAGGCGAACAACCAGACCGGGCCACCGTCATGGCGCGACATGGTCGTATGCATCGAGTTGATCAATTGCTCGCGGGTCAGTTGCTGGCCGAAGTCGAGTGCCGGAGGATAAGCGCTTTTCCAGGATAAACTTTCAAGTGCCGACATAAGCTGCCGCCATTATTCCCTGTGAACTACTGATATAGCGAAAGGCCCTGCAGGGCGGGGCTTGCGCCAGCGCCTTGGGAGCCTGCAACCACCTTAGGATAGAACCGCGCCAACACTCAAGCCCTGAAGCCTAAGTTTCACGCGAACTTCCGACGGTTGGAGAGCATTGTTCCAAGTATAGTGAAAGTTATTAGTCAAGGCGGTAAGAATTACCGCCTTATACCCACTACCTGAAACTTCGGTTATTAACCACGCGGTGCGTAGGCAAACACATCCGCACGCATGCGGTGCGCATCCATACCGGCCTCGACCAGGGCATCGAGCGTGGCATAAACCATGTTTGGTGAACCACTGGCATAAACATGAACTGTATTGAGGTCTTGCACGTCCTCGCACACAGCCTCGTGCAACATGCCGCAACGGCCTTCCCAGCCACACAGGTCGCTCACCACCTTGTGCAGGAACAGGTTGGGCAGACGCTCCCATTCGTCCCAGTGCTCGATGGCGTAGAAGTCTTCAGGGCGTCGCACGCCCCAGTAGAGGTGCACCGGGTGCTTGAAGCCCTGAGCGCGGCAATGCTCGACCAGGCTGTGCATCTGCCCCATGCCGGTTCCCGCAGCGATGAGCACCAGTGGTCCATCGGGCAGCTCGGCCAGGTGGGTGTCACCGAATGGCATTTCGATGCGGGCGATAGGGTCACGCTGCAGTTGCGCCAAAAGCTGACGGGCGCTGTCTTCGCGGACCAGCACGTGAAGCTCAAGGTCGCGCCCACTGTGGGGGGCAGACGCCAGGGAGAAGGCCGCCGGCTTGCCGCCCTCGCGCTCGATCATCAGATACTGCCCGGCGTGATAGCGCAGTGGCTTGCCAGCCGGCGCGCGCAAGCGCACGCGCCAGACATCGCCACCCACCTCTACGCATTCAATGACGCTGCATGCCAGCTTGCGCACTGGCAGCTCGCCCAGGGCCAGCACACCATCCCAGAGCAGCACGCAGTCCTCCAGCGGTTCGGCGATGCACGTGAACAGCTCACCATGGTCGCGCACCTCACCGTTCTGGCGAACGCGACCTTCGACCAACAATGCGGCGCACACATGGCAATTGCCATTGCGACAGCTGTTCGGGCAGTCATAGCCCAGCCGCCGCGCTCCATCCAGGATCCGTTCCCCGGGTTCGAGCGCCAGCACCGCCCCGGACGGCTGCAACGTTACCTGCATCAATCTATTCCCAACTGGTCCCACAACTCATCGATGCGGCGGGTGACGGCCTCGTCCTTGACGATGACCCGGCCCCATTCGCGTGTAGTCTCGCCCGGCCACTTGTGGGTGGCATCCAGGCCCATCTTCGACCCCAGGCCCGATACCGGCGACGCAAAGTCCAGGTAATCGATCGGCGTGTTGTCGATCATCACCGTATCACGCTTGGGGTCCATGCGCGTGGTGATGGCCCAGATCACGTCATTCCAGTCACGGGCGTTGATGTCGTCGTCGGTTACGATAACGAACTTGGTGTACATGAACTGTCTCAGGAACGACCACACACCCAGCATCACGCGCTTGGCGTGGCCCGGGTACTGCTTCTTCATCGTCACCACCGCCATCCGGTACGAGCACCCTTCCGGCGGCAGGTAGAAGTCGACGATCTCCGGGAACTGCTTTTGCAGGATCGGCACGAACACTTCATTGAGCGCCACGCCGAGGATGGCCGGCTCATCTGGCGGCCGGCCGGTATAGGTGCTGTGGTAGATCGGTTTTTGCCGGTGGGTGATGCGCTCGACGGTGAACACCGGGAAGCTGTCCACTTCGTTGTAGTAGCCGGTGTGGTCACCATAGGGGCCTTCCGGAGCCATCTCCCCCGGGTGGATCACACCTTCAAGGATGATCTCGGCGGTAGCCGGCACCTGCAGGTTGCTGCCTCGGCATTTGACCAACTCGGTGCGGTTGCCACGCAAAAGGCCGGCGAAGGCATATTCGGACAGGGTATCGGGCACCGGCGTGACGGCGCCGAGGATGGTTGCCGGGTCGGCACCCAGGGCAACGGCGACAGGGAACGGTTGGCCGGGGTTCTTCTCACACCATTCGCGATAATCCAGGGCACCGCCGCGGTGGCTCAACCAGCGCATGATGACTTTGTTGCGGCCGATGACCTGCTGGCGATAAATGCCCAGGTTCTGGCGGTCCTTGTTCGGGCCGCGGGTCACGGTAAGGCCCCAGGTGATCAGCGGCGCCACGTCGCCCGGCCAGCAGTGCTGGATCGGCAGCTGGCCAAGGTCGACATCATCACCCTCGACCACCACCTCCTGGCAAACAGCATCCTTGACCACCTTCGGCGCCATGGACACGACCTTCTTGAAGATCGGCAGTTTCGACCAGGCATCCTTGAGGCCTTTCGGCGGCTCCGGCTCCTTGAGGAAGGCCAGCAGCTTGCCGATCTCGCGCAGCTCCTCGACCGACTCGGCGCCCATGCCCATGGCCACCCGCTGCGGGGTGCCGAACAGGTTGCCGAGCACCGGAATGTCGAAGCCTGTGGGCTTTTCGAACAACAACGCCGGGCCCTTTGCACGCAGGGTGCGGTCACACACCTCGGTCATTTCCAGGACGGGGGAGATCGGGACCTGGATGCGCTTGAGTTCACCGCGCTGTTCCAGGCCACGAATGAAGTCGCGCAAGTCGCGATACTGCATGCATGAGCCTCGTGTTGGCCGTATCGGTCGGGGTGCAGAGTGTAGCGCCGTTCAGCGCTCAATGGCCAAAAATGACTTGGGGCCGCTCCGCGCCCCATCGCCGGCAAGACGGCTCCCACAAGGATCGCAGAGGACCTGTAAGAGCCGGCTTGCCGGCGATGGGCTGCGAAGCAGCCCCAATCACTGCCAGCCTGAAACGCTTACTTACGCTTCATCGACAGGAAGAACTCGTCGTTGGTCTTGGTCTGCTTGAGCTTGTCGACCAAAAACTCGATGGCGGCGATCTCGTCCATCGGGTGCAGCAGCTTGCGCAGGATCCACATGCGCTGCAGTTCGTCATCAGCAGTCAGCAGCTCTTCACGGCGGGTGCCCGAGCGGTTGATGTTGATGGCCGGGAACACACGCTTCTCGGCGATGCGACGGTCCAAGGGCAGTTCCATGTTGCCGGTACCCTTGAACTCTTCGTAGATCACTTCGTCCATCTTCGAGCCGGTTTCTACCAGCGCGGTGGCGATGATGGTCAGCGAACCGCCTTCCTCGATGTTACGCGCAGCGCCGAAGAAACGCTTCGGCTTCTCCAGGGCGTGGGCATCGACACCACCGGTCAGCACCTTGCCGGAGCTCGGGATCACGGTGTTGTAGGCACGCGCCAGACGGGTGATGGAGTCCAGCAGGATGACCACATCCTTCTTGTGCTCGACCAGGCGCTTGGCCTTCTCGATGACCATTTCGGCAACCTGCACGTGGCGGGTTGGCGGCTCATCGAAGGTCGAGGCAACCACTTCACCGCGCACGGTGCGCTGCATTTCGGTCACTTCTTCCGGGCGCTCGTCGATCAGCAGAACGATCAGGTGGCACTCGGGGTTGTTACGGGTGATGTTGGCCGCGATGTTCTGCAGCATGATCGTTTTACCCGCTTTCGGCGGGGCGACGATCAGGCCACGCTGGCCCTTGCCGATCGGCGCGCACAGGTCGATGACGCGGCCGGTCAGGTCTTCGGTGGAACCGTTGCCGGCTTCCATCTTCAGGCGCTTGTTCGGGAACAGCGGCGTCAGGTTTTCGAAGAGGATCTTGTTCTTCGCGTTTTCCGGGCGATCGAAGTTGATCGTGTCGACCTTGAGCAGCGCGAAGTAACGCTCCCCTTCCTTCGGCGGGCGGATCTTGCCGACGATGGTATCGCCGGTACGCAGGTTGAAGCGGCGGATCTGGCTGGGCGAGACGTAGATGTCGTCAGGGCCGGCCAGATAGGACGCATCAGCCGAACGCAGGAAACCGAAACCATCCTGGAGAATCTCCAGCACGCCGTCACCTGAGATCTCTTCGCCGCTTTTCGCGTGCTTTTTCAGCAGGGCGAAAATCACGTCCTGTTTGCGCGAACGGGCCATGTTTTCGATGCCCATCTGTTCGGCCATTTCCAGCAGATCGGTAATCGGCTTTTGCTTGAGTTCAGTCAGGTTCATAAGGGGAATGACGTAATCATGTATGAAGGGAGGATTAAGCTTCTGGCTTAATGAAGCCGCGCCGCTAGAAGGCGATAGGATCGCGCACAGATTCTAATTAGGAGTGCGTCGGCGACGGCGTGCAGGGGGCACTGGAGAAACAGTGCGAGGCCGAATGTAACACTTGCTTTTTTCGACGTCTAGTGGGTTGGAAAAGAAAAGCCCCGGAATTTCCGGGGCTTTTCACATCACAGGTGGGCGTCGAGGAACGCGGCCAGCTGGGATTTGGACAAGGCGCCGACCTTGGTGGCCTCGACGTTGCCGTTCTTGAACAGCATCAGCGTCGGGATGCCACGCACGCCGTGCTTGGCCGGGGTTTCCTGGTTGTCGTCGATGTTCAGCTTGGCGACGGTCAGTTTACCCTCGTAGGTGGTGGCGATGTCGTCCAGCACCGGAGCGATCATCTTGCATGGGCCGCACCATTCAGCCCAGTAGTCGACCAGCACCGGGCCTTGGGCTTGCAGGACTTCGGCCTCAAAGGTGGCGTCGGTGACGTGTTTGATAAGATCGCTGCTCATGGATATCTCCAGGGTCGTAAGCAAAAAACGTGGCCCATCATAGCCGCACCCACGCGCTACAGGAAGTCGCGGACGATTGAGTGTCACTATAGTTGTGCAAGACGCCACGAATCGAAACTGTCACAGAAGTGTCATAGCATCGACTGGCACATTGCCTTGCATCAAGCCCTGGCGAGTCGCGCGTTGGCGACAGCCTGCTAACGTGGCACGATTGCCGGGTTACCGACCGAGACTACTCAGATCATGCCGCATACCTTAGCGAAGAACCTGTCCCTGATTGCCGCCATCGACCTGGGCTCCAACAGTTTCCACATGGTCGTGGCCAAGGCTCACCATACCGAGATCCGCATCCTGGAGCGGCTCGGGGAAAAGGTTCAGCTCGCCGCTGGCATCGACGAAGCACGCATGCTCAGCGAAGAAGCCATGGTCCGGGGCCTGGAATGCCTGAAGCGCTTTGCCCAGCTGATCAACGGCATGCCTGCGGGGGCCGTGCGCATCGTTGGCACCAACGCCCTGCGCGAGGCGCGCAACCGCAACGAATTCATCCAGCGTGCCGAAGTGATCCTCGGCCACCCCGTGGAAGTGATCTCCGGCCGCGAAGAAGCGCGCCTGATCTACCTGGGCGTGTCCCACACCCTGGCCGACACCCCTGGTAAACGCCTGGTCGCCGATATCGGCGGTGGCAGCACCGAGTTCATCATCGGCCAGCGCTTTGAGCCGCTGCTGCGTGAAAGCCTGCAGATGGGCTGCGTCAGCTTCACCCAGCGCTATTTCCGCGATGGCAAGATCACCCCGGCCCGCTACGCCCAGGCCTACACTGCCGCGCGCCTGGAGCTGATGAGCATCGAGAATGCCCTGCACCGCCTGACCTGGGATGAAGCGATAGGCTCCTCCGGGACCATCCGTGCCATCGGCGCCGCAATCAAGGCCGCTGGCCTGGGCAATGGCGAGGTCAACGCCGACGGTCTGGCCTGGGTCAAACGTAAGCTGTTCAAGCTGGGCGAGACCGACAAGATCGACTTCGACGGGGTCAAACCCGACCGCCGCGCCATCTTCCCGGCCGGCATGGCGATTCTCGAGGCGATTTTCGACGCGCTGGAACTGCAACGCATGGACCATTGCGATGGCGCGCTGCGTGAAGGTGTGCTGTTCGACCTGCTTGGCCGCCACCACCACGAAGACGTGCGCGAACGCACCCTGAACTCGTTGATGGAGCGCTACCACGTCGATCAGGGCCAGGCTGCGCGCGTCGAGCGCAAGGCGCTGCACGCCTTTGACCAAGTGGCCAAGGCATGGGGCCTTGGAGAGGGTAACTGGCGCGATCTACTGGGCTGGGCAGCCAAAATTCACGAAATTGGCCTGGACATTGCCCATTACCACTACCACAAGCATGGTGCCTACCTGATCGAGCACTCCGACCTGTCGGGCTTCTCGCGTGAAGACCAGCAGATGATGGCGCTGCTGGTACGTGGCCACCGCCGCAACATCCCCAAGGACAAGTTCGCCGAACTCGACGATGAAGGCGTGAAACTGCTGCGCCTGTGCGTACTGCTGCGCTTCGCCATTCTGTTCCACCACATCCGTGGCACCCAACAGATGCCCAAGGTGCAACTGCAGGCCGCAGACAATAGCCTCGACGTGGCCTTCCCGGCCGGCTGGCTGGAGCAGAACCAGCTGACCCAGGCCGACTTCGCCAACGAGGCGGAGTGGCTGGCCCGGGTCAACTTCGTCCTCAGCGTACGTTAAGTACCGGGTTGCTCAGGCGCTCCAGCAGGGTCGCCTGGGCACTGCGCGGGTTCTGGTTGCCGGTCGGGCTGCTGCGCACATAGCGCCCGTCGGGCTGCAGCGTCCAGGCATGGGTGTTGTCGGTCAGGTAGCCTTCCAGCTCCTTCTTCACCCGCAGCAACAGCTTCTTGCCCTCCACCGGGAAGCAGGTCTCGACACGCTTGTCGAGGTTGCGCTCCATCCAGTCGGCGCTGGACAGGTAGATCTGCTCTTCGCCGCCGTTGAGGAAGTAGAACACCCGGGTATGCTCCAGGAAGCGGCCGATGATCGAGCGCACCTGGATATTGTGCGAAACCCCCGGGATGCCTGGGCGCAAGCAGCACATGCCACGCACCACCAGGTCGATCTTCACGCCCGACTGGCTGGCCTTGTACAGGGCCTTGATGACCTTGGCATCGGTCAGCGAGTTGAACTTGGCGATGATGTGCGCGGGCTTGCCTTCCAGGGCGAACTGGGTTTCCCGGGCAATCATGTCGAGCATGCCCTTTTTCAGGGTGAACGGCGCGTGCAGCAGTTTTTTCATGCGCAAAGTCTTGCCCATGCCGATCAACTGGCTGAACAGCTTGCCGACGTCCTCGGTGAGGGCATCGTCGGAGGTCAGCAGGCTGTAGTCGGTGTACAGGCGAGCATTACCGGCGTGGTAGTTACCGGTGCCCAGGTGGGCGTAGCGGACGATCTCGCCCTGCTCGCGGCGCAGGATCAGCATCATCTTGGCATGGGTCTTGAAGCCCACCACGCCATAGATCACCACGGCGCCGGCGGCCTGCAGGCGGCTGGCCATCTGCAGGTTGGACTCTTCGTCAAAGCGCGCGCGCAACTCGATCACCGCGGTGACCTCCTTGCCGTTTCGTGCTGCATCCACCAGTGCGTCGACAATTTCCGAGTTGGCGCCGGAGCGGTACAGCGTCTGACGAACGGCGAGCACGTGCGGGTCCTTGGCGGCCTGGCGCAGCAGGTCGACCACGGGGGTGAATGACTCGAACGGGTGCATCAGCAGGATGTCCTGCTTGCTGATGACACTGAAGATGTTGTCGGCGTTGACCAGCAGCTTGGGGATCGCCGGGGTGAACGGCGTGTACTGCAGCTCCGGGTGGCTGTCCAGGCCGGTGATGCTGAACAGGCGGGTCAGGTTGACCGGGCCGTTGACCTGGTACAACTCGCTCTCGCTCAGGCTGAACTGCTTGAGCAGGTAGTCGGACAGGTGCTTGGGGCAGGTGTCGGCCACTTCCAGGCGCACGGCATCGCCGTATCGGCGCGAGAACAGCTCACCGCGCAGGGCGCGCGCCAGGTCGTCGACTTCTTCCGAATCCAGCGCCAGGTCGGCGTTACGGGTCAGGCGGAACTGGTAGCAACCCTTGACCTTCATGCCCTGGAACAGGTCGTCGGCATGGGCGTGGATCATCGAGGACAGGAACACGTAGTTGTCCCCAGGGCCACCGACCTCTTCCGGCACACGGATGACCCGCGGCAGCAGGCGCGGTGCCGGGATGATCGCCAGGCCCGAATCACGACCGAAGGCATCGACCCCTTCGAGTTCGACGATGAAGTTAAGGCTCTTGTTCACCAGCAACGGGAACGGGTGCGTCGGGTCGAGGCCGATCGGGGTGATGATCGGCGCAATCTCGTCACGGAAGTAGCGGCGCACCCAGGTCTTGAGCTTGGGCGTCCAGTAACGGCGGCGGATGAAGCGGATCGCGTGCTTTTCCAGTTCCGGCAGCAGCACGTCATTGAGGATGGCGTACTGGCGCTCCACTTCGGTGTGCACCAGCTCGCTGATGCGCGCCAGCGCCTGATGCGGCTGCAGGCCGTCGGCACCGGCCTGTTCACGAGCAAAGTTGATCTGCTTCTTCAGGCCCGCCACGCGGATCTCGAAGAATTCATCGAGGTTGCTGGAGAAGATCAGCAGGAACTTTAGGCGCTCGAGCAATGGGTAGGACTCATCCAGCGCCTGCTCCAGCACGCGGATGTTGAACTGCAGCTGCGACAGCTCGCGATGAATGTACAGGCTGCTGTCGTCCAGGCTCGGGATGGCGATGGCCGGCGCGGGGGCAGTATGCACGGGCGCGGGGGCTGCGGCCTCTACTGCAGGCTCCGGGGCCTCTGGCAGATCCGGCGGGGTCTGCACCATCTCTTCGGGGACTGCCTGAGCGTCCTTGATCGCGACAGGGGTTAGCACTTCATTATTCATCTGGCGTTCCTGGAGGACGTTAACGCCCTATCATCAATTGAGCGGGACGATAAGCGGCCATTATGACGTCTGTGTTACATCTATAGGCAAGCCCGCGACTTGTGGCTGAAGCCATTGTCCTTGTACGAATTGTTCACGTCGAGACGCATCTGGACACTTTCACGAACGCGCGTGAAGGGGTAGGCTGCGCGTTCATTTCGCCAGCACCTCAGAAAATGCTTCAACAATTCCTGCAGGATTTCGGCTATTTTGCCCTTTTTCTAGGCACCTTCTTTGAAGGCGAGACCATCCTGGTGCTTGCAGGATTCCTTGCGTTCCGCGGGTACATGGACATCAGCCTGGTGGTGATCGTGGCATTCTTCGGCAGCTATGCCGGCGACCAGCTGTGGTACTTCATGGGCCGCCGCCACGGGCGCAAGATCCTCGCGCGCAAGCCGCGCTGGCAGGCCATGGGCGACCGGGCGCTGGAACATATCCGCCGCCACCCCGACATCTGGGTACTGAGCTTCCGCTTCGTCTATGGCCTGCGCACGGTCATGCCTGTGGCTATCGGCCTGTCCGGCTACCCACCCCGCCGTTATCTGCTGCTCAACGGCATCGGCGCAGCCGTCTGGGCCTTGGCCCTGGGCGCAGCCGCGTACCACTTCGGCGCCATTCTTGAAGGCATGCTGGGCAACGTGAAGAAGTACGAGCTATGGGTGCTCGGTGGCCTGCTGCTGCTCGGCGCCCTGCTGTGGCTGCGGCGGCGTTTTCGCACCTTGCGCGCCGAGCGCAAGGCCGCGGCACAGGCCCAGGCCGCCGAGGCTGAGCAGGCTGTAAAGCGCGAGCAGGGCCCAGACCAAGGGCGTAACAACCCCTAAGCCCAAAGCGCCAGCCAGATACAGCGCAGGCACATTCAACAACAGGCGCGCCAGCTCCAGGCGCCCTGCCCACGGCCGGTTTTCCAGGGCCGCGCCCAGGGCGAACAACCCCAGCGCCATCACCGACCAGCCAAGCACCAGGGCCGCCGTCGGCACCTGCTCTGCAACACCCATCAGGTAGCTGCCCAATGCCACGTAAACGGCGAACTGCAGCACCACATAAACCTGCTGCGCCCGCCCCAGGGCAACCTCGAACTTACGGAACAGCGCCAGGTTCTGCTTGGCCTGTGGATAACGCGCGGCCACATCCGCCGGCCGCCAGCCAGTGGGCATGAACCAGATACGCAGTTTGTCCCACAGGCTATCGGTACGCCGGGCATCGTCCCAGAGCTGGGCATAGAACTGCAGGTTGGCCCACAACGGGTTCCAGCTGGCCAACGGCGTGGTCACGCCAAACACCACCGGCTCGGCCGGGTCTTCTTCCTTGAAGGTGCCAAACAGACGGTCCCAAAGAATGAACACACCGCCGTAGTTGCGATCCAAGTAAACAGTATTTTGCGCATGGTGGACGCGATGGTTGGACGGTGTGATCAGTATCCATTCGAGCCAGCCCAACTTGGGAATGTGCCGGGTGTGCACCCAGAACTGGTACAGCAGGTTGAGCGACGCCACTGTAATGAACACCCCTGGCGACACGCCGATCAGCGCCAGCGGCAGGTAGAAGATCCACGAAAAAAGGAAGCCGCTACTGGTCTGGCGCAACGCGGTGGTGAGGTTGTACTCCTCGCTCTGGTGATGCACCGAATGGGCTGCCCACAGCACATTGCGCTCATGCCCCAAGCGGTGCAGCCAGTAATAGCAGAAGTCGTACAGCACGAACGCCACCAACCAGACCCAGACGGCGTGGTCCGGCAGGTGCAGCAGCGCCAGATGCTCCCACGCCAGTGCATAGGTCACCAGCCCTGCCCCCTTGGTCAGCAGCCCGGTACTGGTGGACAGCACGCCGGTGCTCAGGCTGTTGATCGAATCGGCCAGCGTGAAATTGCGCTGGCCGCGCACATGGTCGGCGACCAGTTCAACCGCGATCAGCACGAAAAAGAACGGTACGGCCAGCAGAATCAGGTCCATGGACAGCTGCCTCGAAGGGTATCCACACAGATTAGGATGCACCCAAGGCAACCCCTATGGCCACATCTGCCAAACTAGAGGACATTTAGCGCCTCGACACTGGAGTAATGAGCATGACGAAAAAAGTAGCGGTGATTCTTTCCGGCTGTGGCGTCTACGATGGCGCCGAAATCCATGAAAGCGTGATCACCCTGCTGCGCCTCGACCAGCGCGGCGCACAGGTGCAGTGCTTCGCGCCGAACATCGCGCAGATGCATGTGATCAACCACCTCACCGGTGAGCAGATGCCTGAGTCGCGCAATGTACTGGTGGAATCGGCGCGCATCGCCCGCGGCGAGGTCAAGGACATCAGCGAGGCCAGGGCCGAGGACTTCGACGCGCTGATCGTGCCGGGTGGTTTCGGGGCGGCGAAGAACCTGTCCGACTTTGCCGTCGAAGGTAGCGATTGCACGGTCAACCCGCAGGTACTGGCCTTGGCCGAGGCCTTTGCCGAAGCTTGCAAGCCGGTTGGCCTGATGTGCATTTCACCGGCACTGGCGGCCAAGATCTACGGCCCTGGCGTGGTCTGCACCATCGGGAACGATGCCGATACTGCTGCTGCGGTGACCAAGATGGGTGGCACCCATGAAGAGTGCGATGTGCATGACATCGTTGAGGACACCCAGCGCAAGCTGGTGACCACGCCGGCGTACATGGTGGCCAAGTCGATCAGCGAGGCGGCTGGCGGCATTTACAAGCTGGTGGATCGCGTGCTGGAAATGACCCACGAGGCTGACTGATCAGCCCTTGGCCAAGCGGGCCAGAATACGGTCCAGCGCATTGGCGAACGCCTGCTTTTCGCGTTCGCCATAAGGCCCCTGCCCTCCGCCGGCCTGGCCCTGCTCGCGCAACTCGGTAAACAGGTTGCGCACTGCCAGCCGGTCGCCCATGTTGCGCTCGTCGAATTCACGGCCGCGTGGGTCCAGCGCCGCTACCCCCTTCTTGATCAGGCGGTCGGCCAGCGGCACGTCGCTGCAGATGACCAGCTCACCTGGCACGGCGTGCTCGACCAGGTAATCATCGGCGGCATCCATGCCGCTGGGTACCACGATCAGCCGCACAACGGCGAAGGCCGGTTTGGCCACGGCCTGCCCGGCCACCATGACCACCTCGAGCTTGCGCTTGAGGGCGAATTTGACGATCAGGTCCTTGGCTGCCTTGGGGCAGGCGTCGGCGTCGATCCATATGCGCATTGCATTTTTCCTCTTGAAGCAGGAAGGGCTTTGCCCGATGCCGTTCAGTTGAGCGATTTGGGGCCGCTTTGCGGCCCCGAAACGGCCATGTTACTCGTCCCGGCGAAAGAAACACGCAATGGCACATCTATTTCAATGGCCCTGTGCAGTTGCAGAAGCAGCAATCGCAACAAATGGAGCCTGCGCAGCCCTCAGTGAGCCTCGTTCATCCCCCGCTCCAGATCATCGATCAATGCCTTGGCCATCTCGCTGAGAATCCGCGCCGCGCTGCCAGCGATGCGGTCGTTTTCCATTTCTGCTTCTGTGGTGAGGTGGCGGATGCAGCCGAGCAGTACGGAAAGCTGCGAGAACGCATGATCGAACGGAACATCAGGCCTGAGGCTGAACAGGTCGAAGGTTTCTACGCCTGCCGTTGATGCTTGGTTGAGGCCCTCGCTCATTGTGATGCTCCTTGCGCACCGGCGTGCTCGTTCAGCGCATTGATCATCCGGCACAGCAGGCGGATGTTCATGCCCATGGCGTCACGCACAGGGCCTTGCGGGCTGTCGAGCAGCACGCTGGAGGTCTGTTTGATGGTCAGGGTCAAAGCGCAGATGAGTGCGTTGCACTCTTGGGTGTTGGGCGGTTCCGGGAGCGAGATGGCGGGAGGGTCGAGCAGAAGCAGGGCGGATGGAGGTGGGTCTGGGACGAGCTTTTTCATGGCGGATCTCCGTATGTTGGGCTGACCTGCCTTCCTCCTCGTCTCACGGATTTGGGTGGCAGTCGTGCACGGGGTGAGACCCGGGACATACGGTAACCCCGGCCAGACCGAAGCCTGCCCGCGCACGACCGCCATGGAGCGGCGCTACCGAATGTGAACCGGGTGTCTCACGCCCGATCGCCTTGCGAGGCGACCCGAGGACATTATTCCCGGAGCGCTTGCCAGCCAAGACGGCACCTTCCGATAGGCGTCGTAGGATAAGTCGCCAGAGTGAAAGAACAGAAGCATTTGGTTTCAGGTTCAGAAATGTCTTACGGCTTGCGACTGCTGCGAGGGCTTCGCCCTCGATCGCCGGCAAGCCGGCTCCCACAAGTACAGTGCAGACCTCAAGAACTGCGCGTTCCCTGTGGCCGGCTTGCCGGCGATTGGCTACCCCGCGGAAACAGCAGGTACCAATTGCGTCCAACCTGATAAAACCGTCGCTACTAGCCTCACAGGCAAACCATAGGAGGCAGGGAACATGGATCGTCCCCATTCAAATCAGCTAAGGCTTGGCCGGTTCTCAGAAAGGCATCGGTTGTACCTTCTCACCAGCACCACATTGCACAGGGCCCCTGTACTGGGTGGGTTTCACTCGGCCCGCTTGTTGGTCAGCCAGCTACGCCAGGCCGAGGCAGAAGGTGCGGCGCGGTCTTTAGCCTGGGTGGTAATGCCTGATCATTTCCACTGGTTGATCGAGCTGGGGCCGGTGAGCCTGAAAACGTTGATGCGCCGGGTGAAGTCGCACAGCACCTGTGCCATCAACCGCCATCTCGGGCGATATGGGAGGCTTTGGCAGAAGGGGTTTCATGACCGGGCGTTGCGGCGAGAAGAAGACGTGCAGGCTGTGGCGCGGTACATCGTCTTGAACCCTAAGCGCGCAGGTCTGGTTGAGCGGGTGGGGGATTATCCGCATTGGGACGCGATCTGGGTTTGACTGCCATGGCCACATCGCCTGCCCCGTGTCACCGTGGCAGATCGAGCAGTTGTGTGCATACAACGAAGCACCACGGGCGGGGTCCGGGGTAATCACCGGCGCCTGACGGACTTCGTAGGCCACGGCCAGGCGCGCGCCCAACTGGCCGTCACGCACGGTCGGCGGATAGTCGGCACCGATATAGTCGAGCAAACCCTAAAAATCATAATTTTCCTTGTAGCGTGAGAAACATTTGCCTGATGATGCCGAAGTGAGGATTTCCGCAATGAAGGCTGTCGGCTACTCACGTTTAAACCGAGTGTCTCACGCCCGATCGCCTTGCAAGGTGACCTGAGCACAGTATTCCGGGAACACTTTCCAGCCAAAACGACACCTTCCGACAGACGCCGTAGGATAATTCGACTGAAGCATTTGGTTTTATATTCGGAAATTTCTTACGACTGCAGGGTTGGCAATATGCCGCGTACGCTACGCATGCCCTCCCACCTGGCGAATAATCACGGTTTTACCCTCCACCTCAAAGTGAACACGGGTACCGCCATTGAGGCGGAACTGATAAATCCCTAAATCTTTCCTATAAAGTTTGTAGTCTACATCACCTAAAGGCAATACAGCTTCCCAAGGCGGCAGCCCCTTATTGTGAATCGAATTTTGAAATTCATCGAATTTCTGCTGCTCAACTTTAGTCAGTACTTTCAAATTTTTTCTCACGTCCGCCTTGTTTAGTTTCCAGCCTTGGTTTTCTTCTGAGAATGCGTTTGAAAATACAGAGCTTGGTGAGCTGTACCGTTCACCCAATGGAGGGCTCCCTCCTGACAAGGGGGAGGGGGAGGATAATAATGACGAGCTGGAGGCAGTCGAAATAGATCGGTTCATCGCAGGCTTCCTCGAAGCGCGGGTCTTCTGCGAATTGGGAGACACAATCAATGAGTGAGGCCTTTTCATGTGTGCCGGCAATACTCCCTTAGTAGGCATATGCCCGGTCGGGTCACTGAAATTGACAGGATCACCGGAGACATACGCATAGCCATTCAACCCACCCTCGCCAAATGGGCTCAAGCTGTCAGTACTTTGAAAGCGCATCAGCACAGGGTTGTACAGACGATAGCCCAAACCTAGAAAATAGTGCCCTGTCACAGCGTCCCGTGTTTCTCCATTGAAACCGGGCAACCCTGGGAGATCGGCGCTTTCCTGCTTGGAGCCGTAAGGTGGGTAGGCAAAACTTTGTGCTTCGCCGCTTACCGAAGCCATGAGCACAGAGTCTTTGGCGTCCATCGTAAGCACTACGGTTTGCAGTGCGTTGTCGTCACAACGCAACTGCGCTAACAGTAAGCCCCTCGCCCGCAACACCGTTCGCGTTGACTGGCCCTCCACCTGTGTCACAAGCCGGTCTTGCGCGTAAAAAAACTGGGTACAGGACAGTTCTCGACCCTGCGTGTTCTGGCTCATGGTGGTTTGACCTCGTATCGGGCCCAGACCATGCTGATGCAGTTCGTGGCAGCTCGCTACTGGCAAAAGTGACAGGTATCGCCACGACCCTGTTCCGCCCTCACTGCTTCACCGCAGCGCCCTTCCACCCACCGCCCAACGCCAGGAACACACCGATCTGCCCCATCGCCACCTGGCTATTGGCCGCCGCCAGCTGCGCGCGCATGTCCGTGTAGGTCCGTGTCGCCTGCAAGTCCGCCAGGAATGACTCACGCCCCGCCTGGTAATAGCGGTGCGTCTGGTCCGCCGCTTCTTTTGCCGACTTCTCCGCCTCGGCCAGCGCATCACGCCGGTCGAGCAAGGCGCTGTACTGGGCCAGGCGGGTCTGGGTTTCGCGAATGGCGTTGAGCACCACGCCGTCGAAATGCGCCAGCGCCGCCTGGGTCGAAGCCTCAGCCATGCGAATGCGGGCACGGGTGCCGTTGGTGGGGATGTTCCAGCTGATCTGCGGGCCGAAGCCCCAGCGGTTGGTCGCAGGCTCACCCAGGTTCTCGAGAATACCGATGGTACCAACCTGGGCGCCGATGCTGATGTCGGGATACAGGGCGCCCGTGGCCACGCCGATATTCGCTGTAGATGCCGCCAGCTGGCGTTCGGCCTGGCGCACGTCGGGGCGGCGCTTGAGCAGCGCGGCGCCATCACCGACCGGCAACAGCTGGTTCAGGTGTGGCAGCTCGGCACACTCGGCAGTGCCGGCAGGCAGTTGCTCCACAGGCTTGGCCAGCAGCGCGGCCAAGGTATACAGGCCGGTTTCACGCTCGGCCTTGAAGCGCGGCAACTCTGCGCGCAGCGATTTGAACTGGGTCTGCGAGCGAGTGACCTGGGTTTCGTCACCCCGGCCAGCATCACGCAGGCGCTGGTTGAGCTGCACGCTCTGCTGCTGCAAGCCGAGCGACTCGCGGGCGATGTGGTATTCCTCGTTGGCCGAACACACCTGGGTGTAGGCCTTGACCACATCGGCCACCAACGTGATGCGGGCGGTATCGGCAGCGGCCTGCACAGCGTCGGCATTGGCTTTGGCCGCTTCGGTGCCACGCTTGAAGGTACCCCAGAGGTCAAACTGGTAGGAAGCGCTGATGATCGCATCACCGATGTTGGCCACTGGCACCTTCTCGGTCAGCAAAAATGCCTCGCCAGACTCCTGCAACCGCTGGGCTCCGGCTTTGATGCCACCGTTGAATCCACCCTGGGACTGGGCTACCTCGACCTGCGCACGGGCCTTGGCAATGTTGGCCGCAGCCACGCGCAGTTCGGTGTTGGCACTCAACGCCTGGCGCACCAGCTCATTGAGGCGTTGATCCTGATACAGCTGCCACCAGTCCTCGGGTACCGGCGCCGACACGACGCTGGCAGCATCCTGGCGCAGCGGCCCACTGAGGTCGCTGCGCTGCACTGCCGCGTCCTTGGGCACTTCATAGTCCGGGCCTACCATCATGCAGGCACCAAGAGACAGGCAAAAGCCAGCCAGGATCAGCTGTTTCATGGGCGCGGGCCCTCGATGATCGACACCGTGGCGGTACGCCCGGCGATCATGCGGAAGTCTTGCGGCACTTCATCGAAGGCGATGCGCACCGGGATCCGCTGGGCCAGGCGCACCCAGCTGAACGCCGGGTTGACGTTGGGCAGCAGGTTGCTGCCGCTGCTGCGATCGCGGTCCTCGATACCGGCGGCAAAGCTCTGCACGTGGCCACGCAGGCGAGTGTTGTCGCCCATTACGCGGATGTCCACGGCATCGCCAATGTGGATGCCGCCCAATTTGGTCTCTTCGAAATAGCCATCGACGTGATACGAAGCACTGTCGACGACCGAAAGCACGGGGCGGCCGGCCGTGACGAATTCGTGGTTTCGCGGCGCGCGGTCGTTGAGGTAACCGTCCACCGGGCTGCGCACCACCGAACGGTCCAGGTTGAGCTGGGCGGTGTCGACCGCCACTTGGGCCTCGCTCACCGCCGAACGGGCACGGGCCTCGCGGGACTGGCTTTCTTCCAGTTGCTCGGCCGCCACCAGGTTGCCCAGCTTGCGGTTGCGCTGCGCTTCGCGAGAGGCCTGGGCCAGGGTTTCCTGGCGTTCGCCAAGGGTCGCCTTGGCCTGGCGCAGCGCCAGGGTGAAGCGGTCCTGGTCGATGGTGAACAGCACGTCGCCGCGCTTGACGGTCTGGTTGTCACGCACTTCGACTTTCTGGATCAACCCGGAAACATCCGGGGCGATCTGGATCACGTCGGCGCGGATGTGGCCGTCGCGGGTCCAGGGGGCGAACATGTAGTACACCACCATCTGCCACACGAGCACGGCGGCGAAGGTCACTACCAGCAAGGTCAGGACCACACGGCCCAGGGTCAGCAAAGGTTTTTTCATGGCAGCATCAGGCTTCGGCAAAAATGGTCCACCGCGCCAAGCAGCACGGCATACAAAGCAACGTTGAACAACGCCCGGTGCCAGACCAGGTGGTAGAAGTGCAGGCGCACCAGCACCGCGTGCACCCCGAGAAACAGCAGGTAGGTGCAGACCATCATCACCAGCAGCGTGGGCAGGAACACCCCGCTGATATCCAGTTCACCGATCACAGGGGCGCTCCGTCGAGCCCGGGGGGCAGTTGCGGTTGTTCGGCAGGCTCGAGCATCACCTCGACACCCGGCAGCAATGCCAGGCGCAGGCCGCTCAGGGCATGCAGCAGGTGCGTGCGGGCATCGCCACGTTCGTACAGTTCATCCAGGTTCAGCGCCAGGCGTGCCCGCTCCATGTTGCGCAGCAGCGGTGCAGGGGCATGCAGGCGCTGACCGGCACGCAGGCACGCAGCGTAGTGGCCGCCCACTTCCTCGATCACCGTTTGCAGGCGCTCGCGGGCCTGGGTGCCTGCACGCGGCAGGTAGGCCAGCAGGTCGAGCAGGTTCAGGCCCACGCGCAGGTCGCGCAGGGCTGCGCCACTGTCCTGGCCGGTCTGCGACAGGCGCGGCAGGTGCTGCATCAGGCGGTCGAGCATCTGCACGCCGAGCTGGCGACGTTCGGCCAGGGTCGCCGGGGCAGTCATCTCGACGATGTCCCGCCAGGCGAAGCGAGTCATGCGTTTGGCGGCCAGTTCCACACCGAACGGGCGCATCACCAGGGTCCAGATGAATGCGAACAGAAGCCCTGCAGGGCCTGCCAGGTTGGAGTTGAGGAAGGTGAAGAAATCGGCGTCGTAGGCGCCCTGGATACTGATGAAGGTCGAGGTGTTGACGATGGTCAGCAAGGTGCCCAGGTAGAAGCGTGGCTGCACGGTCAGGGTGCCGACGCAGATGAACGGCACCGCGAAGGCCAGCACCAGCATCGGGAAATCGTGCAGGTTGGGCAGCACCAGGAACAGGTACAGGCTGGAGAAGATGACCGACATCAACGTCCAGAAAAAGAACCGGTAGATCTGCGGTGCCGGGTCGTCCATGGCGGCGAAGAAGCTGCACGACACGGCGGCGAGGATCACCGCGCTGGCGCCGTCGTTCCAGCCCAGGCCGATCCACAGGCCGCAGGCGACGATGATTGCCAGCACGGTGGAAACCACCGAATAAAGCATCAGGCCACGGTCGAAGAACGGTGTCAGGCGGCCCAGGCGCCAGTGGCGGTAGACCGCGCGCCAGGGCTTGGCGTCATCCGTGCGCAAGGCGTGCTGCAAGGTACAGCAGTCCTGCCACAGGTCGGCCCATTCGGTCAGCCGGTAAAGCGCATTGGACAGCAACAATTCGGCGCGCTGGTCGAGCGCGGCGGCGCCGGGCTGCAGGCGGTCGATCTGTTCGTGCAGGGCAGTCCAGCGTGCTACCGAGGCGCTTTGTGCTGTGCCCTCGAGCCATTCGCGGGCGGCGGCGAGCACTGGTTGCAGCTGGGCGAACTGCGCCGGGGCGCGGCCTTCGAGCGCCACCAGGGCGTCGTCAAGGGCGTCGATCACCGGCAGCAGATGGATCATGCGCCCGCGCAGCTCGCGGGCGTTCTTCAAGGTATGCGGGCCTGCACCCTCGTGGCCGAGCTGGCCAATCATCAACTCCAGCGAGTTGAAGGTGGCAACCATGGCACCACGCATGCCGCCCACTTTGTCCGCAGCAACATCACGGGCGAGGTAGGTATCGCTGTAGCGGATCGCTTCGCTGAACCAGCTTCCGGTCGCGCCAACCACCACGGGCGCCAGGCGTCGTGGCCAGAAAATCGCGCCGACCACGGCTGCGCAGACAATCCCCAGGCAGATTTCCTGGGCACGTGAAGAAGCAACGTCGAACACTGCCAGCGGGTTGTCGACCACCGCCAGGGCGATCATTGGCAGCGTATAGCCGGCCAGCATCAGCACGTAGTTGTTCGCGGTGCGCAGGTTCAGCGAGAGGTACAGCAATGTGCCAGTCCACAGGGCGATCGCGACGGTCAGCAACAACGGCGACTGCACCAGCGGCGGCACCAGGAAGATTGCCCCGCCAGCGCCGAGCAGCGTGCCAAGGGCCCGATACAGGGCCTTGGAGCTGGTAGGCCCAACGAATGGGCTGGAAACGATGTAGACGGTTGCCATCGCCCAGTAGGGGCGCGGCAGCTGCATGAGCAGTGCGATGTACAGCGCGATCATCGACGCGGCAAAGGTACGCACACCATAGAACCAGTCGCGGGCCGGCGGTACCGAACTGAAAAAACCGTTCATGCCACCCCGCCAGTGCTTCCAAGGCCTGCTGCCTCGAAGGCGCGGAGCACGCGCAAGGCGGCATGCAGGTCGGCCTCATCGATACCCTGCAGCACTTCGTGGCGTACGCGCACCAGTTCGGCTTCGATGGCTTCGGCCAAGGCACGGCCCTCGGCTGTCAGGCTCAGGGCCTTGGCACGGCGGTCCAGCGGATCCTCGCTGCGGCATACCAGGCCAGCCTTGCACAGCTGGTCAAGCAGGCGCACAAGCGACGGGCTTTCCAGGCCAGCGGCCTGAGCCACGGCTACCTGGTGCACGCCATCGCCCAGGCGCACGATCATCAGCAAAGGTGCGGCGCAGGCTTCGGAAATGCCGTAGCTGGTCAGGGCCGTATGGCAAATGCGCCGCCAATGGCGGGCGGCAACGACCATGCCGGTGCTGACTTGCAGGCGCAGTGAGTCAAGCGTCATGTAAAGAACCAAGGATATTCATAGTTTGCTAACTATCAATATACGCCTGGCCCTCCCCCTGTCGTCAACCGGGGGCGACGGGGGGAATACATGAATTGTTGTTCATTGAGGCTGAACCTGGTCCTCCAACTTCATCGCCAGCGCCAATGTACTGCCCATCTGCACTGCCCGATCCCGCCAATCCAGATAGCGCGCCGCATCGCAACGGCTGAAATGCACTGCCAGCTCCTCGGCCGCCTGCATGACCCCGGTCGCTGCCGCCAGCTCCAGCCAGTACAGCCCGGCCTTGATATCAGCGTCCACACTCAGGCCATGCAACAAACGGTAGCCCACCTCGAAGCGGCAACGCACCTCGCCCCGTTCGGCCCCACGAAGAAACCACTGGTAAGCCTGAGCCAGATCGACCTGCCAGCCCAGTTGCGCATCGCACACTTCTTCCTCGTACAAATCGCCGAGTGCGGCGGCTGCATCGAGCATGCCCCGGTCAAAGGCATGGCGATAGCACTCTGCGGCCTGGACGTAGGAAACCTCCACACCCTTGCCGAAGTAGTGCTGCTGCCCCAGGTTGAACCAGGCTGCGGCATTGCCCTGCATGGCCGCCATGCGCAGCAGGTGCCCGGCCAGCACGGTGTCGGCACGCCAGTACTTGCCATTGAGCCAGACCCAGCCCAGGTCATTGAGCGCCGCCACATGGCCGGCCAGCGCTTGATGGCGCAGGTCGGCATACACCGCTTGCAGGTCCGCCGCTTCGTCCAGGCGGTTGACCAGCAGCGCCCGCTGGCTGGGCAACCCCACCCCGGCGAACAGCCGCTGCCGCCTGCCAGCGGGGGTCGGCGCGGGAATGACCTGCTCAGGCAGAAGACGGGCGAGCAGCGAGTGGATATTGCTGACAGCTGACATGTTCATCCTCATTGAACGACCCACAGGCCTTACTGCGGCTGTGATGAGGCGTGATTCTGCGCGACGTCACGTCAAAACCTGTCGCGAACGATTCGGCGCCAGGCAACCAATTGGCGGTTCCTTGATCTGAACGGATCGTGGCTAATTGCCATGACCCACTAATGCCGCCATCCTGATGCGGCAAGCCTAGACAAGGACGTTACCTTTTGCCGTTCGCCACCACCCGCGCCACCCTCAGCCGTCAGTGGGCGCTGCTGCGCCAGCTACCCAGCCGTTCCCCGGGCATTACCAGCGCAGAACTGGTGTGGCGCCTGCGCGATGTGGGTTTCACCGTCAGCAAACGCACGGTGGAACGCGACCTCAATGAGCTGTCGTTGATCTTCCCGCTGGAGCGCAACGACAAGAGCATTCCGTTCGGCTGGCACTGGTCGGCGAATGCCTTGGGTGAGCTGCGTGGGAATTTCGACCTGCAGGGCTACTTGCGCGGTGAGGCGCTCCAGCCGGCGCAAGGTGGTGGGCTGGCGCTGCAAGCCTGGGTCAACGACAGGGTGGCACGACAGTTACGTGATCAGCCGTTGAGTGCAGACATGCAGCTGACTGCCCTGGAGCACGGGCATCGGCTGCAGGCCACGATGGAAGATGGCTGGGCGTTACGCTGGTGGGTGTTGAGCCAGGGGGACGGGGTGAAGGTGGAGCAGCCGGATGAACTGCGCAGTGAGATTGCCAAGACCCTGAGCAATGCGGCTGCGCAGTACCAAAATTAGGCCGCTACAGATCAGCGCTGCATCCCCCAGCGCCGCACGGTCACCCGTTCCAGGGTATTGAACACCAACCCCTCGACCAGCAGCCCGATCAGGATCACCACCGCCAACCCGGCAAAAACCTTGTCGGTATACAGCTCGTTGCGGTTCTGGAAGATGTACCAACCCAGCCCGCCCTTGCCGCTGCTCGCGCCGAACACCAGCTCGGCGGCGATCAGCGTGCGCCAGGCAAATGCCCAGCCGATCTTCAGCCCCGACAGGATTGACGGCAGTGCCGCGGGCACCAGGATGTGCAGCACCAGCCGCAGCCCTTTGAGGCCATAGTTGCGCCCAGCCATGCGCAAGGTTTCAGAAACGCCAAGAAAACCCGCGTAGGTATTCAGCGCCAGCGCCCAAAGCACCGAGTGCACCAGCACGAAGATCAGGCTGTTATCACCCAGCCCGAACCACAGCAGGGCCAGCGGCAGCAGGGCAATCGCCGGCAGTGGGTTGAACATCGAGGTCAGCGTGCCCAGCAGATCGCGCCCAAGCTGGGTCGATACCGCAAGGCTGGTAAGGCCGAATGCCAGGACGATGCCCATCAGGTAGCCCTTGAGCAGGATTACCAGCGACACGCCGACCTTGGCCGGCAGCTCGCCGCTGCGCAGGCCGTCCCACAGCGCCGCGGCAGTCTGCAAAAAGCTCGGTAGCAGCAGGTCATTGCCCTGGTAGCGGGCAATGGCTTCCCACAGTGTTGCGATCACCACAAGGATCACCGCCTTGCGTAACCAGCCTTGCTGCCACAGGCGCTGGGCCAGCGGCAGGTTGCGTTCCAGAGGCACACTGAGCAGCGGCTCCAGCTGCACCTCGTATTCCTGACGTACAGGTGTAGTGGTCATGGCTCAAGCTCCTGTCAGTAGGCAATGCGGATGTCGTTGAAGCCCAGGTATTCGGCCTGCTCGGGGCATCGACCTCGTCGAACAACAGCCGATGGATGCGCCGGGCGCTGGCCTGGAAGTCACTGGCGCCGAGGCTGCCAAGGTCGTACTGATGGCTGTGCACCTCGGCCCGTACCCGCCCCGGATGGGGTGACAGCAACAGGATGCGGTTACCCACCACCAGCGCCTCCTCGATGGAATGGGTGACGAACAACAAGGTGAAGCGCACCTCCTCCCACAGCAACAGCAACTCTTCCTGCATCTTGCGCCGGGTAAGCGCATCGAGTGCGGCGAACGGCTCATCCATCAACAGGATCTTCGGTTGCGTGGCCAGTGCACGAGCAATTGCCACGCGCGCTTTCATGCCGCCCGACAGGGTATGCGGATAAGCGTCGGCAAAAGCCGCCAGGCCAACCTTGTCCAGGTAATGCAACGCTCGGTCTTCGGCCTCGGCGCGCTTGAGCTGGCCAGAAACGAGCAGCGGGAACATGACGTTCTGCTTCACCGTCTTCCACGGCGGCAGCTGGTCGAACTCCTGGAACACCACGATGCGATCGGGGCCAGGGCCGGTGACCGGCTGGCCCTGCAGCAGGATCTGCCCTTGCTGTGGGCTGATGAACCCGGCTACGGCCTTGAGCAGCGTGGACTTGCCACACCCCGAGGGGCCCAGCAAGACAAAACGGTCGGCACGGTCGACTTCGAAGCTGACCTGATGGGTGGCCCGCACCACGCGCTGCGCGGTACGGTATTCGAGGCTCAGGTTATCCACCTTGAGCAACGGCGGTGTAGCCACACGGCTAAGGTTGCTGGCCGTGTGGCCTGGCAATGGGGCGGTCATGGTCGGTCAGCTCCCCTGCAGTGGGCGTTCATCCTGGAAGAAGTAATCCTTCCACGACTCAGGCTTGTGCTTGATGGCGCCTACCCGGTAGAGGAATTCGGCCAGCTTGTAGGTGTTCTTCGGCGTTACGGTGAACTCGTACTGGGGGTTGTCGATCAGCTTGATCAGCACATCGCGGTCAATCTTGGCCTTGGTGACGCGGATATAGGTATCGGCAGCCGCCGCCTTGTCCTTCTGGGCAAAGTCCGCAGCCTCGGCCAGGGCATCGACGAACGCCTTGTAGGTCTTGGGGTTGTCGTTGCGGAATTTCTCGGTGGCAAACAGCACGGTCGGCGAGTTGGGGCCGAGCAGGTCATAGCTGTTGAGCACCACGTGCACGTCTTTGTTGGCCAGTGCCTGGTCCTGGAACGGCGGGTTGGAGAAGTGCCCGTTGAGCTCGGTGCCGCCAGCCAGCAACGCAGCGGTGGCATCTGGGTGCGGTACGGCAAGGGTGTACTTGTCGAGGCGGTTGTATTCCTTCTCGCCCCACTGCTGGGCAGCGGCGTACTGCAGGAAGCGCGATTGCACCGAGACGCCCACGGCCGGCACGGCAATGCGGTCCTTGCCGGAAATGTCGGCGATGGTCTTCACGTTCGGGTTGCTGCTGACCAGGTAGTACGGAAAGTTGCCCAGCGAGGCCACCGCCTTGACGTTCTGCCGGCCTTTGGTGCGGTCCCATACCGTCAGCAACGGCCCAACGCCGGCACCGGCGATGTCCACCGCGCCGGACAACAGCGCGTCGTTGATCGCAGCACCCCCGGATAGCTGGGCCCAGTCGACGTCGATGTCGATACCCTGCTCCTTGCCGTGCTTTTCAATCAGTTGCTGATCACGCACCACATTGAGCAGCAGATAGACAATGCCGAACTGCTCGGCAATGCGGATCTGGCCTTCGGCATGGGCCACCGTGGGGGCCGCAAGGCTGCCCACGACCAAGCTTGCACCCAGGGAGATACTTGCCGCCAGGCGGCTGATGGATTTGCGCATGATGGTTTCCTCAGTCGTCAGAACGGGGCATCGCCCTGGATGGTGGTACGGAAAAGTTTGCGTCGCAGGTGCGCCGGGCAGCCTGTGGCGAGGTGGGTCAGCGAGCGGTTGTCCCAGAACACCAGATCGTGTGCCTGCCATTGGTGGCGGTAGATGTTCTGTTCGAGCACGCTCAGGGCATAAAGCTGCTGCAGCACGTCGCGGCTTTCATCATCCGGCAGACCGACGATGCGGGTAGTGAACCCTTCGCTGACGAACAGTGCCTTGCGGCCGTTTTCCGGATGGGTTCGTACCACCGGATGGACCACTTCCTGCACCTGTGCAAGCTGCTCGGCGCTAAGGGTCGGGCGCCAGTTGCCTTCGAACTTGGTCTCGGCATAACGGGCGGTGTAGGAGTGCGCGGCACTGCGGCCCTCGACCTGCTTGCGCAGCGCTTGGGGTACCGCGTCCCAGGCCTTGTGCATGTCGGCGAACAGGGTGTCGCCACCTTCGCTGGGCAACTCCTGGGCGTGCAGCATGGAGCCCAGGCTTGGGAGTTCCTTGTATGACAGGTCCGAATGCCAGAACTTGCCGGCATCGCCCAGGCCGATGTTGTGGCCGTTCTCGATGATGTTGGAGACGATCAGGATCTCGGGGTGGCCTTTGAGCAGAAACTGCTTTAGCACATGGATCTGCAGTTGGCCGAAGCGGCGGCTGAAGGCAATCTGCTGTTCAGGGCTGATGCGCTGGTCGCGCAGCACCAGTACATGGTGCTCGAGGTGGGCGTGATGAATAAGGCTGAAGTCCTCGGCGTTGACCGGTTTTGCCAGGTCCAGGCCGATGATCTCGGCGCCAACGGCACCCGAGAACGGGCGGATTTCAAAGGTTTGCGGCTGAGCGCTGTGGTTGGACGACAAGGCGTTCGAGGCGACGGACATTTTTCACTCCCACGCAGTGCGCGACTTCGATGACGCGCAACGATCAGAAACGCACGGGGTTTAGCCGTGTGGGTTCAAGTCGTGCGGCGCATCGATTGGTCGACGGGTACGCAGTGGAGTGACTATAAGGTAATAAGAAAAATATTTTAAATACCGTTAATGAATAACGATATGAGGGTGGCAGCTGTCTGCCGGGTAAGCAGGCAAGTACAGCGGATTAAATCAACCCGCCCTCCTCCTCGTCCTCGATCAGATTGTTCAAGCTGCCGAGCGCCTTGCGCGCAGTCGAGCGACTGAGCAGCTTGGCCTGGGCGCCAGGCGGCAGGTCGGTGATGCTGAACACGCCTTTGGCAGTCAGCACCTCGATCAAGTCTTCAAGCACCCGGATCATGTCCAAGTCGCTCTGCTTCAGCTGCTTCAGGCTGTTTTCGACGACATCGTCAGCAAACCACTCCTGTATCTCGGCATGATCTGCCGGGAGGATCTCCGTATGTTCGGCATAGGGTGCAGCTTCTACCCGCAGCAACTGGCCCTCGGCGTCGCGTTGCACGTAGAACATGGCGTCGTCCCTCGTCACGATGGTTCCTTGTTGGTAGTCAGCAGCATAGGCAAAGTTCATCGGGCATGACAGCCCGGCGCAGAAGTATGCGCTGCACGAAGATGCCAGAAAAGACCGCTCTGCGCGGTGGCCCGGGTGGCCACCGCGCAGACGGGATCAGGAGTTATCGATCTTGATGGTGGGGTCTGCACCGCTGATCAACGAGTTGACCGTGGTATTGGACCAGTTGACCCCTTCCAGTTTGATAGACACATCGGCATTGGCCAGGCCACCCGCTGCGTTGAGCTTGCCTTCGGTGCTGACCTGCAAGGTCGAGGAACCATCGACGGTGGTGATCTTCAGGAAGTTGTCGATAGTGCTGGCCTTCTCACCCTGCAGCAGGTCGCGCAGATCGAGACGGTCACCCTCGCTGACTTTGAAGTCCTTGATCACGTCACTGCCAATGTCACCGGACTTCCACACGAAGGTGTCGGCACCGCTGCCACCGATCAGCATGTCGTTGCCTTGGCCGCCGATCAGGGTGTCGTTGCCAGTGCCGCCCAGCAGCATGTCATTACCTTTGCCGCCATCGAGGGTGTCATTACCCCCTTGGCCGAAGAGGATGTCATTGCCTGCGCCCCCCATCAGGGTGTCGGCGCCATCATTGCTGCCCGCAACATCGAACTCGGTGTAATGCTCGTTGATGTACTTGTGCATTGCCCGCGCATCGACATCACCCGCATCGACACCGAGTTTGTTGGCCACATAACCCTGGACTGCCTCTACACCAGTGCCGGCGACCGTAGAGAAGGTCAGCAAGTCGCCAAAGATAATGTCGTTGCCGTCACCACCGTTGACCGTGTCGTTGCCCGGCTGGGTAACTTCGGTGTGGCCGAGGATGGCGTCTGCCAGTTTGCTTGGGTCGATGTTGGCCTGTGGCTTGCCATCGGAGTCATAGGGCTTCAGGTCGTCCTTGTTCACGCCACTGTTCAGGCCTATTGCCTCCACATCGGACAAGCCAGAAAGGATCTTGAAGCTGTCAGTCGAGTTGTTGGTGGTTGCCCGGTCTGTCGAGTTGCCCGTGCCGTCTCGGGTCGACAGCTCGTATCCACCGTTACCCTCGGCATGGATAGTGGCTGTGCTCTGCGTGGACCATTTGTAGTAGTAGCCCGTGTTCCAACTCCAGTCCAACTCGCGAACCTGCATGGTCAACTTGCCGCTGCTGTCGATCGAGAGACGATTGCTGGTATCCAACTGATAGTTGGTAACGGTATCGCCCATCTTGTAGTTGATCGACGACAGGAACGTGTCGAGCTTGACGTTGGTGTTGCCCAGGTTCGGGTTGGTCTGTTCACTCGTCTGGTAATAGGTCGGCTCACCGTCAGTGATGAAGAATGTCTGGTTACTACCGGTGCTACCTGCAGCCTTGAGGTTCGCAAACCAGTTGGCGGTTGTTTTGAAGGCATCCTCATAGTTGGTGCCGCCATTGGAGTTCAACGTACCCAGCGCACTCAGCAGGGTCTTGAGGCCCGCATCGTTGAGGGTCACCGATACGCTGCTCTTGACCTGGCTTGCAAAGTCGACCAACAGAATGTTCACCGTCCCGGACTGTGAGCCCTTGACGCTTGCAGCCAAGGTCTTGAATACCGACTCCAACGATTTCTTCGCAGCATCGACGCCCGAAGAGCCCATGCTGCCCGAGGTGTCGACGATGAAGGCGATGTTGTAGTCCTGGCCCGGTACCACGTGCAGGCCGCTGACATCCGCGACCACGATGTCATTGCCATCGGTGCTGGCGACGTTATCGCTATCGGATGACAGGTTGCTGGTGGTGTACGACTGCGGGTAGACCGTGACCTTGATGCTGCCTTCGCTGGTCGCGGTGCTGCCGCCAACGCTCTCGGTGGACGTCGAGGTGACTTTCACGTCGAATTGGCCGGAGTAGTAGGCCGGTGGCTTGATGGTCAAAGTGCCCAGATTCCAACCCGTGACATCAACCGCATTGGTGCCAACGGTGAACGTATGGCCGGCATTGTCGGCAACCACCGAGCCTGCCGGGATGCCGCTGAGCTTGACGCTCAGGCTCTCGGAGCCGTCTGTGTCCGTCAGGGCGGTACTGATGCTTACCAGCTTGACCGGCGCGCCGTTCTCGCCGCCTTCGTTGAGCTTGTAGCCGTCGTAGTAACCCACGCCGTTACTGCCATGCAGGTCGGATACCGTAACCCCGGCGTTGGCCAGCGCGGCGAGGTTGGGGTACATCGGGATGTTGGCGCTGCTAAGGTCAGTTACCGCACCGTTACCCACCTTGATGTTGACGTCGAGGCTACCTGGCCCAGCCTGGTTGGCGTTGTAGACCTCCAGGGTGTAATAGCCGCTGGTGGTTGGGGTGTAGCTGCCGGAAATGCTGCCGCTGGCCGAGCCCCAGGTACCACCGGCGACGTTCTTGCCGCCGATGACGATCTGCAGGCTGTCGTCGGCGGTGCCGCTGAAGGTGTAGGTCTTGCCGGCCTCCAGATAGATCAGGCCTGAGGTCTTCGAGCCCGACCCCGGGGTGACGGTGGCCGTGGTGTCGACAGTGGTCACCTGCTCGCTCTTGCCGGCGTTGCCGGAGTTGGCGAAGACGTTCTTCAGCGCGTCGCCCGTGATGCCATTGCCGTTGGTGCCCAGGCCAGTGAGGCTGGTCCAGGTTTCCTTGGTCAGGCCCAGCGAGTTGACGTTGTTGTTGCCAATGCTCAGGTCCGGCTTGTCGGCCATCGGTGTGATATCGACCTTCAGCGTGGCTTCGCTGCCCGTGCCCTTGCCATCGGTAGGCGCGTACTTGATCTGCGCGTAGTCCACCTGCTTGTTGCCCACACCGCTACCACCGTAGCCGTCGACACCCGACTGGTTAGCCACAGGAACGAACTTGAGCTTGCCGGCGGCGATGTCGGCCTGGCTGATGGTCTGGCCTGCCTTCACATCGACCCAGCTGGTGCCGTTGTACAGCTTCAAGGTACCGGCCCCTGGCAACTGGGTGATGGTCACCCCCAGGCTGGCGAGCGAGGAATCGACATCGCTGATGTTGAAGTCGCTCCAACCCAGCACCAGGTCGGTGTCCTCGGTTCCGGTGACCGCTCCGCCAGTGGTGGTGGGCACGTCGTTGACCGCCACGACATTGACCGTGGTGGTCGCCGTGTTCGAGGTGTTCACACCGTCGGTCACCGTGACAGTGATGATCCGAGGGGCGGTGCTCGGGTCTTCACCGGTGTTGATGAAGGTGATGTTCTTGATCGCCTGGATGTAGTCAGCCAGCGAAGCGGTTCCGCTCAGGGTCAGGACCACCTTGCCGTCGGTGCTGTTGGCATTGATCGAGATGCCATTGACGCTGTTGCCCAAGTTCAGGGCATCGCCTGGCTGGCGATTGGTCAGGGTCACCGTCGCGCCAGTCAGCATCGAGCTGTCGAAGTCGGTGATCGACACGTCGATATCGCCGATCGAAACACCGCTGCCTGGCTGGTTCTCGGTGAACGTGGTCTGGTAGTCGGCGCCGGTCTTGCCGCTCGAATCGTTGGCGTCTAGGTCCAGAGCAGGCGCCGGCTCGAAGATCTGGGTGGTGACGCTACCAGCGCTACCGCTGACCGCCAGGTTTTCGAAGTTGCCGCCGGTGGCCGAGTCGATCTTGACGGTGAACTGCTCGGTACCTTCGGTGACGTTGTCCTTGATTGTCGGGATGGTGAAGGTGGCTGAGTTGCTACCGGCTTTGATCGTTACGATGGCCACACCGGTGTAGTCGGTACCATCGGCGGCAGGGCCGGTATACGAAAGCTTCACCGTCACATCGGTTTGCGCATTGTTGCTGAGGTTCAGCGTGTAAGTTGCGTTGCCGCCTTCGGCAACAGCGGTTGTACCACTGATGCTCAGGGTGGTGGTCTGGAGGGTGTCGGTCACGGCCGTTACCGCTGCCGTGTTACTGACGACGAGGTTCTCGAAGTTGCCACCGGAAGTGCCGGTAATTTTCGCCGACACGTCACCTGCATCGATGTACACATCCTCACCGGGCGCAGCGACAATTACCGAACCTGACGTTTTGCCTGCTGCAATGTTGATGGTCTGGCCATTGCTCAGGGTGACCGTCATCGCGGTGCCTGCCGGGGTGCTCAACGTGGCGGTGTATGTGATCTGGCCACCTTCGGCGACCGTCGGCGTGGCGCTGAGGGTCAGGCTGGTATTGTCGATGGTGTCGGTGACCTTGGTCACCGCGAAAGCGCCGTCGACTGCCAGCAATTCGAAGTCGCCGCCGGTGCTTCCGTCGATCTTGACCTGTACCGAGCCGGCATCGATGTAGGGATCATCGCCGGGCGCGTTGAGGGTGATGCTGCCTTCGGTCTGACCTTTGGCAATGGAGATGGTCTCGCCATTGCTCAATTTGATGGTCATGTCAGAACCGGCCTTGTTGGACAAGGTTGCGGTATAGGTGATCTTGCCGCCTTCGGCGACCGTTGGCGTCGCGCTCAGGACAAGGCTCGTCGTGTCCTTGGTACCCGCCACATCCGTTACCGTCGTTGACGGGGTACCAGCGGTGACCAACTTCTCGTAATTGCCGCCGTCGACCTTGGTGATGGTGTTGGTCAGCGCGGTGTTGGTGTTGTACACGTTGTTCGGCGCGGTGAAGTTGACCGAGCCGGACGACTCGCCGACGCCGATGGTGATGCTCTGGCCGTTGGCCAGGGTGACGACCAGTGGCGAACCGGTGACTGGAGCGCTAACGGAGGCGGTGTAAGTGACCACCCCACCTTCAACGACCGAGGCATTCGCAGTCAGGGTCACGGTCGACGTGTCGAGGGTGTCGCTGACGTTGGTCACGGCCTCAGCCGGGTTGACTGCGAGGTTCTCGAAGTCACCACCGGTGGTACCAGTGACGGTCGCTTTGACCTGGCCGGCGTCTTTGTAGACGTCATCCGCCGGGGCCGGAACAGAGACCGTGCCGGAGGTCTGGCCTGCCGCGATATTGATAGTTGCGCCGTTGCTCAGGGTCACGGTCATCGCCGTGCCGGCGGGATTGCTCAAGGTCGCGGTGTAGACGATCTGGCCGCCCTCAGCGACGTCGCCAGTCGCGCTCAGCACCAGGTTGGTGGTCGCCTGGGTAGCTGGGCTATCGGTGACCGTGGTGGTTGGAGTGCCGGCGGTATCCAGCTTCTCGTAGTTACCGCCGTCGACCTTAGTGATGCTGTTGGTCACCGGGGTATTGGTGTTGTAGACGTTGTTCGGCGCGGTGAAGTCGACCGAGCCGGACGATTCGCCAACACCGATGGTGATGCTTTGACCGTTGGCCAAGGTGACGACCAGCGGCGAACCCGTGACCGGGGCGCTAACCGAGGCGGTGTAGGTCACCACGCCACCTTCGACTACTGAAGCATTCGCAGTCAGGGTCACGGTCGACGTGTCGAGGGTGTCGCTGACGTTGGTCACGGCTTCAGCCGGGTTAACAGCCAGCTGTTCGAAGTCACCACCGGTGGTGCCGGTGATGGTGGCTTTGACCTGACCGGCATCCTTGTAGACGTCATCCGCCGGGGCCGGAACAGAGACCGTGCCGGTGGTCTGGCCTGCCGCGATATTGATGGTCGCGCCGTTGCTCAGGGTTACGGTCATCGCCGTGCCGGCTGGATTGCTCAGCGTGGCGGTATAGACGATCTGACCGCCTTCAGCCACATCGCCAGTGGCGCTCAGCACCAGGTTGGTGGTCGCCTGAGTAGCCGGGCTGTCGGTAACCGTGGTGGTCGGAGTGCCGACGGTGTCGAGCTGTTCGTAGTTACCGCCTTCGACCTTGGTGATGCTGTTGGTCAACGCGGTATTGGTGTTGTAGACGTTGTTTGGCGCAACGAAGTCGACTGAACCGGACGACTCGCCGACGCCGATGGTGATGCTTTGGCCGTTGGCCAGGGTCACGACCAGTGGGTTGCCGGTGACAGGGGCCGATACCGAGGCGGTGTAGGTGACTACGCCACCTTCGATTACTGAAGCATTGGCGGTCAGGGTCACCGTGCTGGTATCGAGGGTATCGCTGACATTGGTCACGGCTTCAGCCGGATTCACCGCGAGGTTCTCGAAATCACCACCGGTTGTGCCGGTGATGGTGGCTTTGACCTGGCCAGCGTCCTTGTAGACGTCATCGGCCGGGGCTGCAACAGCGACCGTACCGGAGGTCTGACCTGCTGCGATATTGATGACCGCGCCATTGCTCAGGGTCACGGTCATCGCCGTGCCGGCTGGATTGCTCAAGGTCGCGGTGTAAACGATCTGGCCGCCTTCAGCGACATCGCCGGTCGCGCTCAGCACCAGGTTGGTGGTCGCCTGGGTAGCCGGGCTGTCGGTGACAGTCGTGGTCGGAGTGCCGGCGGTGTCGAGCTGTTCGTAATTACCGCCGTCGACCTTGGTGATGCTGTTGGTCAGTGCGGTATTGGTGTTGTAGACGTTGTTCGGCGCAACGAAGTCGACCGAGCCGGACGACTCGCCGACGCCGATGGTGATGCTCTGGCCGTTGGCCAGGGTGACGACCAGTGGGCTGCCGGTGACTGGGGCCGATACCGAGGCGGTGTAGGTGACTACGCCACCTTCGACTACCGAAGCATTCGCAGTCAGGGTCACGGTCGACGTATCGAGGGTATCGCTGACGTTGGTCACGGCTTCGGTCGGAGTAACAGCCAACTGCTCAAAGTCACCACCGGTGGTACCGGTGATGGTGGCTTTGACCTGACCCGCATCTTTGTAGACGTCATCGGCCGGGGCTGCAACAGAGACCGTGCCGGAGGTCTGACCGGCCGCGATGTTGATGGTCGCGCCGTTGCTCAGGGTCACGGTCATCGCCGTGCCAGCTGGGTTGCTCAAAGTCGCGGTGTAAACGATCTGGCCACCTTCCGCCACATCGCCGGTCGCGCTCAGCACCAGGCTGGTAGTGGCCTGGGTAGACGGGCTGTCGGTAACCGTGGTGGTCGGAGTGCCGGCGGTGTCGAGCTGTTCGTAATTACCGCCGTCGACCTTGGTGATGCTGTTGGTCAGTGCGGTATTGGTGTTGTAGACGTTGTTTGGCGCAACGAAGTCGACCGAGCCGGACGACTCGCCTACACCGATGGTGATGCTTTGGCCGTTGGCCAGGGTGACGACCAGTGGGCTGCCGGTGACTGGGGCCGATACCGAGGCGGTGTAGGTGACTACGCCACCTTCGACTACCGAAGCATTTGCGGTCAGGGTCACCGTGCTAGCGTCGATCGTGTCGCTAACGTTAGTCACTGCTTCGGTCGGGCTGACCGCCAGCTGCTCGAAGTCACCACCGGTGGTACCAGTGATGGTGGCTTTGACCTGGCCGGCATCTTTGTAGACATCATCAGCCGAGGCTGGAACAGAGACCGTACCGGACGTCTGACCGGCCGCAATGTTGATGACCGCGCCATTGCTCAAGGTCACGGTCATCGCCGTGCCGGCGGGGTTGCTCAAGGTCGCGGTGTAAACGATCTGGCCACCTTCCGCCACATCGCCGGTCGCGCTCAGCACCAGGCTGGTAGTGGCCTGGGTAGACGGGCTGTCGGTAACCGTGGTGGTCGGAGTGCCGGCGGTGTCGAGCTGTTCGTAATTACCGCCTTCGACCTTGGTGATGCTGTTGGTCAGTGCGGTATTGGTGTTGTAGACGTTATTCGGCGCAACGAAGTCGACCGAACCGGACGACTCGCCCACTCCGATGGTGATGCTCTGGCCGTTGGCCAGGGTTACGACCAGTGGGCTGCCGGTGACAGGGGCCGATACCGAGGCGGTGTAGGTGACTACGCCACCTTCGATTACTGAAGCATTGGCGGTCAGGGTCACCGTGCTGGTATCGAGGGTATCGCTGACATTGGTCACGGCTTCAGCCGGATTCACCGCGAGGTTCTCGAAATCACCACCGGTTGTGCCGGTGATGGTGGCTTTGACCTGGCCAGCGTCCTTGTAGACGTCATCGGCCGGGGCTGCAACAGCGACCGTACCGGAGGTCTGACCTGCTGCGATATTGATGACCGCGCCATTGCTCAGGGTCACGGTCATCGCCGTGCCGGCTGGATTGCTCAAGGTCGCGGTGTAAACGATCTGACCGCCTTCGGCCACGTCCCCAGTCGCGCTCAGCACCAGGTTGGTGGTCGCCTGAGTAGCGGGACTGTCGGTAACCGTGGTGGTCGGAGTGCCGGCAGTGTCGAGCTGTTCGTAATTACCGCCTTCGACCTTGGTGATGCTGTTGGTCAGTGCAGTATTGGTGTTGTAGACGTTGTTCGGCGCAACGAAGTCAACCGAGCCGGACGATTCGCCCACTCCGATGGTGATGCTCTGGCCGTTGGCCAGGGTGACGACCAGTGGCGAACCAGTAACAGGAGCCGAGACCGAGGCGGTATAGGTAACCACGCCACCTTCGATCACCGAGGCATTTGCAGTCAGTGTCACGGTCGACGTGTCGAGGGTGTCGCTGACGTTAGTCACGGCCTCAGCCGGGTTGACTGCGAGGTTCTCGAAGTCACCACCGGTTGTGCCGGTGATGGTGGCTTTGACCTGGCCGGCGTCTTTGTAGACGTCATCAGCCGGGGCAGCAACGGTCACTTGGCCAGTGGTCTGGCCTGCCGCGATGTTGATGGTCGCGCCGTTGCTCAAGGTCACGGTCATCGCCGTGCCGGCTGGATTGCTCAGGGTCGCGGTATAAACGATCTGACCGCCTTCAGCGACATCGCCAGTTGCGCTCAGCACCAGGTTGGTAGTGGCCTGAGTAGCAGGACTATCGGTGACCGTCGTGGTCGGAGTGCCGGCGGTATCGAGTTGTTCGTAGTTACCGCCCTCGACCTTGGTAATACTGTTGGTCAGTGCAGTATTGGTGTTGTAGACGTTGTTTGGCGCAACGAAGTCGACTGAACCGGACGACTCGCCGACGCCGATGGTGATGCTTTGGCCGTTGGCCAGGGTGACGACCAGCGGCGAACCAGTAACAGGAGCCGACACGGAGGCGGTGTACGTAACCACGCCACCTTCGACTACCGAAGCATTGGCGGTCAGGGTCACCGTGCTGGTATCGAGGGTATCGCTGACATTGGTCACGGCTTCAGCCGGATTCACCGCGAGGTTCTCGAAATCACCACCGGTTGTGCCAGTGATGGTGGCTTTGACCTGACCAGCGTCCTTGTAGACGTCATCAGCCGGGGCAGCAACGGTCACTTGGCCAGTGGTCTGGCCTGCCGCGATGTTGATGGTCGCGCCGTTGCTCAAGGTCACGGTCATCGCCGTGCCGGCTGGATTGCTCAAGGTCGCGGTGTAAACGATCTGACCGCCTTCAGCGACATCGCCAGTTGCGCTCAGCACCAGGTTGGTAGTGGCCTGAGTAGCCGGGCTGTCGGTAACCGTGGTGGTCGGAGTGCCGGCAGTGTCGAGCTGTTCGTAATTACCGCCTTCGACCTTGGTGATGCTGTTGGTCAGTGCAGTATTGGTGTTGTAGACGTTGTTTGGCGCAACGAAGTCGACCGAGCCGGACGACTCACCGACGCCGATGGTGATGCTCTGACCGTTGGCCAGGGTCACGACCAGTGGGCTGCCGGTAACTGGGGCCGATACCGAGGCGGTGTACACCACGGTGCCGCCCTCGACCACGCCTGGAGTGGCGGTCAACGTGACGGTCGACGTATCGAGGGTATCGCTGACGTTGGTCACGGCTTCAGCCGGATTGACCGCCAACTGCTCGAAGTCGCCACCGGTGGTGCCGGTGATGGTGGCTTTGACCTGGCCAGCGTCCTTGTAGACGTCATCGGCCGGGGCTGGAACAGAGACCGTGCCGGAGCTTTGGCCTGCTGCGATATTGATGACCGCGCCATTGCTCAGCGTGACGGTCATCGCCGTGCCCGCAGGGTTGCTCAGCGTCGCGGTGTAAACGATCTGGCCGCCCTCAGCGACATCGCCGGTCGCGCTCAACACCAGGTTGGTGGTCGCCTGGGTAGCCGGACTGTCGGTGACCGTGGTGGCCGGAGTGCCGGCAGTATCGAGCTGTTCGTAGTTACCGCCCTCGACCTTGGTGATGCTGTTGGTCAGTGCAGTATTGGTGTTGTAGACGTTGTTTGGCGCAACGAAGTCGACCGAGCCGGACGACTCACCGACGCCGATGGTGATGCTCTGACCGTTGGCCAGGGTCACGACCAGTGGGCTGCCGGTAACTGGGGCCGATACCGAGGCGGTGTACACCACAGTACCGCCCTCGACCACGCTTGGTGTGGCGGTCAACGTGACGGTCGACGTGTCGAGGGTGTCGCTGACGTTGGTCACGGCTTCAGCCGGATTAACAGCCAACTGCTCGAAGTCACCACCGGTGGTACCGGTGATGGTGGCTTTGACCTGGCCGGCGTCTTTGTAGACGTCATCAGCCGGGGCAGCGACGATCACCTGGCCAGTGGTCTGGCCTGCCGCGATGTTGATGGTAGCGCCGTTGCTCAGCGTGACGGTCATCGCCGTCCCCGCTGGGTTGCTCAGCGTCGCGGTGTAAACGATCTGACCGCCTTCCGCCACATCCCCGGTCGCGCTCAGCACCAGGTTGGTAGTGGCCTGGGTATCCGGGCTGTCGGTGACCGTGGTGGACGGAGTGCCGGCGGTGTCGAGCTGTTCGTAATTACCGCCTTCGACCTTGGTAATACTGTTGGTCAGCGGTGCATTGGTGTTGTAGACGTTGTTCGGCGCGCTGAAGTTGACCGAACCGGACGACTCGCCAACGCCGATGGTGATGCTCTGGCCGTTGGCCAGGGTGACGACCAGTGGGCTGCCGGTGACTGGGGCCGATACCGAGGCGGTGTAGGTGACTACGCCACCTTCGACTACCGAAGCATTGGCGGTCAGGGTCACCGTGCTAGCGTCGATCGTGTCGCTAACGTTAGTCACTGCTTCGGTCGGGCTGACCGCCAGCTGCTCGAAGTCACCACCGGTGGTACCAGTGATGGTGGCTTTGACCTGGCCGGCGTCTTTGTAGACATCATCAGCCGGAGCTGGAACAGAGACCGTACCGGACGTCTGACCTGCTGCGATATTGATGACCGCGCCATTGCTCAAGGTCACGGTCATCGCCGTGCCGGCTGGATTGCTCAAGGTCGCGGTGTAAACGATCTGGCCGCCTTCAGCGACATCGCCAGTCGCGCTCAGCACCAGGTTGGTGGTCGCCTGGGTAGCCGGGCTGTCGGTAACCGTGGTGGTCGGAGTACCGGCGGTGTCGAGCTGTTCGTAGTTACCACCCTCGACCTTGGTGATGCTATTGGTCAGTGCGGTATTGGTGTTGTAGACGTTATTCGGCGCAACGAAGTCGACTGAGCCGGACGATTCGCCGACGCCGATGGTGATGCTCTGACCGTTGGCCAGGGTGACGACCAATGGGCTGCCGGTAACCGGAGCGCTAACCGAGGCGGTATAGGTAACCACGCCACCTTCGACTACTGAAGCATTCGCCGTCAGGGTCACGGTCGACGCGTCGAGGGTATCGCTGACGTTGGTCACGGCTTCAGCCGGATTGACCGCCAACTGCTCGAAGTCGCCACCGGTGGTGCCGGTGATGGTGGCTTTGACCTGGCCGGCGTCCTTGTAAACGTCGTCGGCCGGCGCAGCGACGGTCACTTGGCCAGTGGTCTGGCCTGCCGCGATGTTGATGGTCGCGCCATTGCTCAGCGTGACGGTCATCGCCGTCCCCGCTGGGTTGCTCAGCGTCGCGGTGTAAACGATCTGGCCGCCTTCAGCGACATCGCCAGTCGCGCTCAGCACCAGGTTGGTGGTCGCCTGAGTAGCCGGGCTGTCGGTAACCGTGGTGGTCGGAGCGCCGGCGGTGTCGAGCTGTTCGTAATTACCGCCTTCGACCTTGGTGATGCTGTTGGTCAGTGCGGTATTGGTGTTGTAGACGTTATTCGGCGCAACGAAGTCGACTGAGCCGGACGATTCGCCGACGCCGATGATGATGCTCTGACCGTTGGCCAGGGTGACGACCAACGGGCTGCCGGTGACTGGGGCACTGACCGACGCGGTGTACACCACGGTACCGCCCTCGACCACGCTTGGGGTGGCGGTCAACGTGACGGTCGACGTGTCGAGGGTGTCGCTGACGTTGGTCACGACTTCAGCCGGGTTGACTGCGAGGTTCTCGAAGTCACCACCGGTGGTGTCGGTGATGGTGGCTTTGACCTGGCCAGCGTCCTTGTAGACGTCATCGGCCGGGGCTGCAACAGCGACCGTACCGGAGGTCTGACCTGCTGCGATATTGATGACCGCGCCATTGCTCAGGGTCACGGTCATCGCCGTGCCGGCTGGATTGCTCAAGGTCGCGGTGTAAACGATCTGGCCGCCTTCAGCGACATCGCCGGTCGCGCTCAGCACCAGGTTGGTGGTCGCCTGGGTAGCCGGGCTGTCGGTGACAGTCGTGGTCGGAGTGCCGGCGGTGTCGAGCTGTTCGTAATTACCGCCGTCGACCTTGGTGATGCTGTTGGTCAGTGCGGTATTGGTGTTGTAGACGTTGTTCGGCGCAACGAAGTCGACCGAGCCGGACGACTCGCCGACGCCGATGGTGATGCTCTGGCCGTTGGCCAGGGTTACGACCAGTGGGCTGCCGGTGACAGGGGCGCTAACGGAAGCAGTGTAGGTGACCACACCGCCCTCCACGACTGAGGCATTTGCAGTCAGGGTCACGGTCGACGCGTCGAGGGTATCGCTGACGTTGGTCACGGCTTCAGCCGGACTAACCGCGAGCTGCTCGAAATCACCACCGGTGGTACCGGTGATAGTGGCTTTGACCTGGCCGGCGTCTTTGTAGACATCATCGGCCGGAGCTGGAACAGAGACAGCGCCGGAGCTCTGGCCCGCTGCGATATTGATGACCGCACCATTGCTCAGGGTGACGGTCATCGCCGTACCGGCGGGGTTGCTCAAGGTCGCGGTGTAAACGATCTGGCCGCCCTCAGCGACATCGCCAGTCGCGCTCAGCGCCAGGTTGGTGGTCGCCTGGGTAGCCGGGCTGTCGGTGACTGTAGTAGTCGGAGTGCCCGCCGTATCGAGCTGTTCGTAGTTACCGCCCTCAACCTTAGTGATGCTGTTGGTCAGCGCGGTATTGGTGTTGTAGACGTTGTTCGGCGCGGTGAAGTTGACCGAACCGGAAGACTCACCGACACCGATGGTGATGCTTTGGCCATTGGCCAGAGTGACGACCAGCGGGCTGCCGGTGACCGGAGCACTGACCGAGGCGGTGTACACCATGGTGCCGCCCTCGACCACGCTTGGAGTGGCGGTCAAAGTCACGGTCGACGTGTCGAGGGTGTCGCTGACGTTAGTCACGGCTTCAGCCGGACTAACCGCGAGCTGCTCGAAATCACCACCGGTGGTACCGGTAATAGTGGCTTTGACCTGGCCGGCGTCTTTGTAGACATCATCAGCCGGAGCTGGAACAGAGACCGTACCGGACGTCTGACCTGCTGCGATATTGATGACCGCGCCATTGCTCAAGGTCACGGTCATCGCCGTGCCGGCTGGATTGCTCAAGGTCGCGGTGTAAACGATCTGGCCGCCTTCAGCGACATCGCCAGTCGCGCTCAGCACCAGGTTGGTGGTCGCCTGGGTAGCCGGGCTGTCGGTAACCGTGGTGGTCGGAGTACCGGCGGTGTCGAGCTGTTCGTAGTTACCACCCTCGACCTTGGTGATGCTATTGGTCAGTGCGGTATTGGTGTTGTAGACGTTATTCGGCGCAACGAAGTCGACTGAGCCGGACGATTCGCCGACGCCGATGGTGATGCTCTGACCGTTGGCCAGGGTGACGACCAATGGGCTGCCGGTAACCGGAGCGCTAACCGAGGCGGTATAGGTAACCACGCCACCTTCGACTACTGAAGCATTCGCCGTCAGGGTCACGGTCGACGCGTCGAGGGTATCGCTGACGTTGGTCACGGCTTCGGTCGGAGTAACAGCCAACTGCTCAAAGTCACCACCGGTGGTACCGGTGATGGTGGCTTTGACCTGGTCGGCGTCTTTGTAGACATCATCAGCCGGAGCTGGAACAGAGACCGTACCGGACGTCTGACCTGCTGCGATATTGATGACCGCGCCATTGCTCAGGGTCACGGTCATCGCCGTGCCGGCTGGATTGCTCAGGGTCGCGGTATAAACGATCTGACCGCCTTCAGCCACATCGTCAGTTGCGCTCAGCACCAGGTTGGTAGTGGCCTGGGTAGCGGGATTGTCGGTAACCGTGGTGGTCGGAGTACCAGCGGTGTCGAGCTGTTCGTAATTACCGCCCTCGACCTTAGTGATGCTGTTGGTGAGTGCGGTATTGGTGTTGTACACGTTGTTCGGCGCAACGAAGTCGACCGAGCCGGACGACTCGCCGACGCCGATGGTGATGCTTTGGCCGTTGGCCAGGGTTACGACCAGTGGCGAACCAGTAACAGGAGCCGAGACCGAGGCGGTATAGGTAACCACGCCACCTTCGATCACCGAAGCATTCGCAGTCAGGGTCACGGTCGACGTATCGAGGGTATCGCTGACGTTGGTCACGGCTTCGGTCGGAGTAACAGCCAACTGCTCGAAGTCACCACCGGTGGTACCGGTGATGGTGGCTTTGACCTGACCCGCATCTTTGTAGACGTCATCGGCCGGCGCAGCGACGTTCACTTGGCCGGTGGTCTGGCCTGCCGCGATGTTGATGGTCGCGCCGTTGCTCAGGGTGACGGTCATCGCCGTTCCCGCAGGGTTGCTCAGCGTCGCGGTGTAAACGATCTGGCCGCCCTCAGCGACATCGCCGGTCGCGCTCAACACCAGGTTGGTGGTCGCCTGGGTAGCCGGGCTGTCGGTGACCGTGGTGGCCGGAGTACCAGCGGTGTCGAGCTGTTCGTAGTTACCGCCCTCGACCTTAGTGATGCTGTTGGTCAGCGGGGTGTTGGTGTTGTAGACGTTGTTCGGCGCAACGAAGTCGACCGAACCGGACGACTCGCCAACGCCGATGGTGATGCTCTGGCCGTTGGCCAGGGTCACGACCAGCGGCGAACCGGTGACCGGAGCCGACAGCGAAGCGGTGTAGGTGACCACGCCACCTTCGATTACCGAAGCATTCGCAGTCAGGGTGACAGTCGAGATATCGACGGTATCGCTGACGTTGGTCACGGCCTCAGCCGGGTTGACTGCGAGGTTCTCGAAGTCACCACCGGTTGTGCCGGTGATGGTGGCTTTGACCTGGCCAGCGTCCTTGTAGACATCATCGGCCGGGGCTGGGACAGCGACCGTACCGGAGGTCTGACCTGCTGCGATATTGATGGTCGCGCCGTTGCTCAAGGTCACGGTCATCGCCGTACCAGCTGGGTTGCTCAGGGTCGCGGTGTAAACGATCTGACCGCCTTCCGCCACATCGCCAGTCGCGCTCAGCACCAGGTTGGTGGTCGCCTGGGTAGCCGGGCTGTCGGTGACCGTCGTAGTTGGAGTACCGGCGGTGTCGAGCTGTTCGTAATTACCGCCGTCGACCTTGGTGATGCTGTTGGTCAGCGGTGCATTGGTGTTGTAGACGTTGTTCGGCGCGGTGAAGTTGACCGAGCCGGACGATTCGCCGACGCCGATGGTGATGCTTTGACCGTTGGCCAGGGTGACCACCAGTGGGCTGCCGGTGACCGGAGCGCTAACCGACGCCGTGTAGGTGACCACCCCGCCTTCGACCACGCTTGGTGTGGCGGTCAGGGTCACCGTGCTGGTATCGAGCGTGTCGCTGACGTTAGTCACGGCCTCCGCTGGATTGACCGCAAGATTTTCGAAGTCACCACCGGTGGTACCAGTGATGGTGGCTTTGACCTGACCGGCGTCTTTGTAGACGTCATCGGCCGGTGCAGCGACGGTCACTTGGCCAGTGGTCTGGCCGGCAGCGATATTGATGGTCGCGCCATTGCTCAGCGTCACGGTCATCGCCGTACCCGCTGGGTTGCTCAAGGTCGCGGTGTAGACAATCTGACCGCCCTCAGCGACATCACCCGTGGCGCTCAGCACCAGGTTGGTAGTCGCCTGGGTAGCGGGACTGTCGGTAACCGTCGTAGTTGGAGTACCCGCGGTATCCAGCTTCTCGTAATTACCGCCGTCGACCTTGGTGATGCTGTTGGTCAGCGGGGTGTTGGTGTTGTAGACGTTGTTTGGCGCGGTGAAGTCGACCGAGCCGGACGACTCGCCGACGCCGATGGTGATGGTTTGGCCGTTAGCTAGGGTCACGACCAGCGGCGAACCAGTAACAGGTGCGCTAACCGAGGCGGTGTAGGTCACCACGCCACCTTCAATTACCGAAGCATTAGCGGTCAGGGTCACCGTGCTGGTATCAAGGGTGTCGCTGACATTGGTCACGGCCTCAGCCGGATTGATCGCGAGGTTCTCGAAGTCACCACCGGTGGTGCCGGTGACGGTCGCTTTGACCTGGCCGGCGTCTTTGTAAACGTCATCAGCCGGGGCAGCGACGGTCACTTGGCCAGTGGTCTGGCCGGCCGCAATGTTGATAGTTGCGCCGTTGCTCAGGGTCACGGTCATCGCCGTGCCGGCGGGATTGCTCAGCGTGGCGGTATAGACGATCTGACCGCCTTCGGCGACATCGCCAGTGGAGCTCAGCACCAGGTTGGTCGTGGCCTGAGTAGCTGGGCTATCGGTGACCGTGGTGGTTGGAGTACCTGCGGTATCCAGCTTCTCGTAATTACCGCCGTCGACCTTGGTGATGCTGTTGGTCAGCGGTGCATTGGTGTTGTAGACGTTGTTTGGTGCGGTGAAGTTGACCGAGCCGGACGATTCACCGACGCCGATGGTGATGCTTTGACCGTTGGCCAATGTCACAACCAGCGGCGAGCCAGTAACAGGCGCCGACACCGAGGCGGTGTACACCACGGTGCCGCCCTCGACCACGCTTGGAGTGGCGGTCAAGGTCACCGTGCTGGTATCGAGGGTGTCGCTGACGTTGGTCACGGCCTCAGCCGGGTTGACTGCGAGGTTCTCGAAGTCACCACCGGTGGTACCGGTGACGGTCGCTTTGACCTGGCCGGCGTCTTTGTAAACGTCATCAGCCGGGGCGGCGACGGTTACTTGGCCAGAGGTTTGGCCGGCCGCGATGTTGATGGTCGCGCCGTTGCTCAGGGTCACGGTCATCGCCGTGCCGGCGGGATTGCTCAGCGTGGCGGTATAGACGATCTGACCGCCTTCGGCGACATCGCCAGTGGAGCTCAGCACCAGGTTGGTCGTGGCCTGAGTAGCTGGGCTATCGGTGACCGTGGTGGTTGGAGTGCCGGCGGTATCCAGCTTCTCGTAATTACCGCCGTCGACCTTGGTAATGCTGTTGGTCAGCGGGGTGTTGGTGTTGTAGACGTTGTTTGGCGCAACGAAGCCGACCGAGCCGGACGACTCGCCAACACCGATGGTGATGCTTTGACCGTTGGCCAGGGTGACCACCAGTGGGCTGCCGGTGACTGGGGCCGACACGGAAGCGGTGTACACCACGGTACCGCCCTCGACCACGCTTGGAGTGGCGGTCAGGGTCACCGTGCTGGTATCGAGCGTGTCGCTGACGTTAGTCACGGCCTCCGCCGGATTGACTGCGAGGTTTTCGAAGTCACCACCGGTGGTACCAGTGACTGAGACTTTGACCTGGCTGGCGTCTTTGTAAACGTCATCCGCCGGTGCAGCGACGGTCACTTGGCCAGTGGTCTGGCCGGCAGCGATATTGATGGTCGCGCCATTGCTCAGCGTCACGGTCATCGCCGTGCCGGCGGGATTGCTCAGCGTGGCGGTATAGACGATCTGACCGCCTTCGGCGACATCGCCAGTGGCGCTCAGCACCAGATTGGTGGTCGCCTGGGTAGCCGGGCTGTCGGTAACCGTAGTGGTCGGAGTCCCGGCGGTGTCGAGCTGTTCGTAGTTACCGCCTTCAACCTTGGTGATGCTGTTGGTCAGCGGGGTATTGGTGTTGTAGACGTTATTGGGCGCAACGAAATTGACCGAACCGGAGGACTCGCCGACGCCGATGGTGATGCTCTGGCCGTTGGCCAGGGTGACGATCAATGGGCTACCGGTAACCGGCGCCGACACGGACGCGGTGTACACCACGGTACCGCCCTCGACCGCGCTTGGGGTAGCGGTCAACGTGACAGTCGACGTGTCGAGGGTGTCGCTGACATTAGTCACGGCTTCAGCCGGATTCACTGCGAGGCTCTCGAAGTCACCGCCGGTGGTGCCGGTGACGGTGACTTTGACCTGGCCTGCGTCTTTGTAAACGTCATCCGCTGGGGCTGGTACAGAGACCGTGCCGGAGGTCTGACCTGCCGCGATATTGATGGTCGCGCCGTTGCTCAGGGTCACGGTCATCGCCGTGCCGGCTGGGTTGCTCAAGGTCGCGGTGTAGACGATCTGGCCGCCTTCGGCCACGTCCCCAGTCGCGCTAAGTACCAGGTTGGTGGTCGCTTGAGTGTCCGGGCTGTCGGTAACCGTCGTGGTCGAAGCCCCCGCGGTGTCGAGCTGTTCGTAATTGCCGCCGTCGACCTTTGTGATGCTGTTGGTCAGCGCGGTATTGGTGTTGTAGACGTTGTTCGGCGCAACGAAGTCGACCGAGCCGGACGACTCGCCGACGCCGATTGTGATGCTCTGGCCGTTGGCCAAGGTGACCACCAATGGGCTGCCGGTGACCGGAGCGCTGACGGAGGCCGTGTAGGTAACCACCCCACCTTCAACGACCGAGGCATTCGCAGTCAGGGTCACGGTCGACGTGTCGAGGGTATCGCTGACGTTGGTCACGGCTTCAGCCGGATTAACAGCCAACTGCTCGAAGTCACCACCGGTGGTACCGGTGATGGTGGCTTTGACCTGGCCGGCGTCTTTGTAGACGTCATCGGCCGGGGCTGCAACAGAGACCGTGCCGGAGGTCTGACCGGCCGCGATGTTGATGGTCGCGCCGTTGCTCAGGGTCACGGTCATCGCCGTGCCAGCTGGGTTGCTAAGCGTTGCGGTGTAAACGATCTGACCGCCTTCAGCCACATCGCTAGTTGCGCTCAGCACCAGGTTGGTGGTGGCCTGAGTAGCGGGACTGTCGGTGACCGTGGTGGTCGGAGTGCCGGCGGTGTCGAGCTGTTCGTAGTTACCGCCCTCGACCTTGGTAATGCTGTTGGTCAGCGGTGCATTGGTGTTGTAGACGTTGTTCGGCGCAACAAAGTTGACCGAGCCGGACGACTCGCCGACACCGATGGTGATGCTCTGACCATTGGCCAGGGTCACGACCAGCGGCGAACCAGTAACAGGCGCCGACACCGAGGCGGTGTACACCACAGTACCGCCCTCGACCACGCTTGGGGTGGCAGTCAAGGTGACCGTCGACGTGTCAATGCTGTCGCTGATAGTAGTTACAGCGCTCTGGGGGTTGATCGACAGCTGCTCAAAATTGCCCCCGGTGGCGCCGGTGATGGTGGCGGTGACTGTCGAGCCATTGTTGAAAACATCATTGGCCGGCGTCTGGAAGGCCACACTGCCCGTGGTATTGCCCGCGCCAACGGTAATAGTCTGGCCGTTCGACAGTGTCACGGTCACCGGGCTCTGGGCGGGGTTGCTCAGGGTTACGGTGTAAGTGATGACGCCACCTTCGGTCACGCTTGGCGAAGCGGTAAGGGTCGCAGTGGTGTTGTCTACTGTATCGGTAACCAGAGTCACCGCAGGCGTCTGCGGCAAGGCCACGGTGATACCAGTACCGCCACTGGCCCCCGTCACGGTGGTGGAGATCTGGCTGCCATCGACGTATGGGGTATCGTTAGGCGGAATCGTGACATTGACGGTGCCGCTGGTCTGGCCAGCCTGAATGACGATTACTGCCCCATTCGACAGTGTTACGGTCAGGTTGGACGTAGGTGCCTGGCCGACCGTCGCGGTATAGACGATAACGCCACCCGCTTCGGAGATGGAAGGGGTGGCGCTGAGGGTCAGCCCGGTGGCGACCGGTGTCGGAGTATCGGCTGTAGTGTTGTTGGCATCGGTATCAAGCCCGCCGACCTCCTCGCCATTGAGTCCGGCGGCGAAGCTCAGAGGGTCAGTCGGGAAGCCGATGGTCGGGTCCACCGAGCCTGCTGTTTCTTCCAACAGGACAAAACTGTGGCCACCGCCAACCGTGCCACCACCTGCCGCTGCAGGCCCTGCTGCCGGCGCTTCCAGTTCGGTGGTAGGGTCCACGCCCGCGGCGATCGCTTGCTGCAGCTCTTCCACCGACGGCGCGGCCTGCGCGGTAGCCTGACCCAAGTCGGTACTGCTGTCGGGTGCATCAGCGCTCCATTGGGTATCACGGCCCAAATCGAGCAAGCGACCATCGGCCAGTTCGAGGGTGACGGCGCCGCCCGGGCCGGTGAGAACTTCTTCACCGGCCAACAGGCGATCACCTTCAATGAGTACACGCCGGATGCCTTCTGGGGATACTGCGATGACTTGGCCAACAATACTTTTGACGATGGCTACAACGCTGCTCATTGGACTCTCCGGGTTACCCGATGTGATCTACTTCCATGCTCCGAGCAGCGTTCACGAGCCACTGCAGACGGAAGTGTGTCGATACTGTTTCCGGCATGCTTGACGTCAAATTATCGTCTATAACTGCCAGCTATTAACTTTATGCCAAACTATTGACCTTATGGTCGCCATCCTAAACAATCGGCAATGTAATGTCACATTGATATTTGAACGGTTGCTATCCCTTCCTTTAGTACTAATACCAGTGCCCCGTCGGAAGCTGCTCATCGGTCAAATCAGGTTGTCATTTTCCAGACCTGAACCGCTTCGGCCGTGATTCAGGACAACAGCGCCCTCGGGGATCAGTAAAAATGCGTGCGTCACTGTTTACCGCTCTTCCATTCGCCTTTGCCGCCACTTTCCTGCAAGCACAAACCTTGCCCGAAGCCATGCAGAAAGCCCTTGAGGTGCACCCGGAGATCCAGGCGGGTGTCAACGCCCGAGTGGCGGCCGATTACCAGCTGCGTGCGGCCAAGGGCGGCTATTTGCCGCGGGTAGATGTGACCGCTGGTTATGGACGAGAGGGGACTGACAGCCCGAGCACCGGCAACCGCTGGGAAACCCTCAATCGCGGTGAGTCAGCAATCCGTCTTCGCCAAATGGTTTTTGACGGTTTTGCCACTTCTAACGAAGTAGGCCGTCAACAAGCCACCGTTAATGCCCGCGCCTACTCGCTGATGGACACCTCGGAGCGCACCGCGCTTGACGTGGCCCAGGTTTACCTGGACGTGCTGTCGCGCCGCGAAATGGTTCGCCTTGCCGAGGAAAACCTGCGCAACCACGAACGTATCCTCGACCAGATCAAACTGCGTACCAGCCGTGGTGTTGGCCGCCTGGCTGACCTTGATCAGGCCGAAGCCCGTCTGGCTCAAGCGCGCAATAATTTGATAACCGAGCAGACCAACCTCGCCGATGCCAACACCAACTTCCTAAGCGTGGTAGGCCAGATGCCGGATGAACTGAGCGCCCCGGCGCCTTTCATCGACCTGCTGCCGGCAACTCTGGATGAGGCGCGCGCGCAGATGGTAGAGAGCAGCCCAGTACTGCGCTCGGCAGAGTCGGACATCGCCGCGGCTGAGAAACAGTACGACGCAGCGAAGTCGAGCTTCTATCCGCGGTTCGATGCAGAACTCGGAAGAACGGCCGATAACAACATCGACGGCACTGTCGGCCACAACAATGAGTGGCAGGCCATGCTGCGCATGAACTTCAACCTGTACGCCGGCGGCAGCAACAAGGCTGACCTGGAGTCCAAGTCATACTTGGCCAACCAGGCGCTGGATATTCGCAATAACGCCCTGCGCCAGCTCAACGAAGAACTGGGCCTGGCATGGAATGCGCAAGAGAACGCCAACGCCCAGTTGCCTATCGCCCAGCAATACGTCGATCACAGCAACCGGGTACGCAGCGCTTACCAGCAGCAGTTCAGCCTAGGCGAACGCACACTGCTCGACTTGCTCGACAGTGAAAATGAAACCTTCACTGCTCAGCGTCGTCTGGTTGAGGTGAAGAACATACAATTGTTTACTCAATACCGAATCAAGGCGACCATTGGCCAACTGCTCAAGAGCCAGGGTGTCGTAGCACCGATGGCCACCGTTGTGCAGAATGATGTGAAACCGCGAGTGAACCTGCCAGGCATGAACTGAGGCGCACCCGCACCATCTACCCGCAAGGATGAAGAGAGCGCCGCGTGGAATCCGAAGTCAGTCGAGTGCAACTCAGCCACGATCCACGCAGCCAGCACGATGACCCGTTGCTGGATAGTCTGCTGACCCTGTGTGTTCTGCACCAGAAGCCCGCAAGCAGGGCCATGCTGACTACCGGCCTGCCCTTGCCGGCCCAGCGCCTGACCCCTGATCTGCTGCCTCGTGCGGCTGCCCGTGCCGGGCTGCAAGGGCGCGTACTTCAGCGCAAGCTGGAGCAGATCCCGAGCATCGCCATGCCGGCCATGCTGCTGCTCAATGAGGGCCGCAGTGCAGTGCTGGTGGGCTGGGAAAACGAAGACACCGCCCGCCTGCTGCTCAGTGAAAGCGACGGCGGTGAGGTGCTGGTGAGCCGCGAGGCGCTGCAGGGCGACTACAGCGGCAAAGTGTTCTTCGCCCAGCCGCAGCACAAGTTCGATGTGAACCACGGCAACCTCATCCCGCGCGCCCGCTCCTGGTTCCGCGACACGTTGATGCGCAGCAAATGGCTGTACATCGACGCCATTGCTGCCAGCTTGGTGATCAACCTGATTGCACTGGCTGCGCCTTTGTTCGTGATGAATGTGTACGACCGCGTGGTTCCCAACCAGGCCACGTCGACGTTATGGGTGCTGGCGGCAGGCATCGGCTTCGCCTACATATTCGACCTCATTCTCAAAGGCCTGCGCGGCCTCTGCCTGGACCTTGCGGGCAAGAAGACCGACCTGATCATTTCAGCCACGCTGTTCGAGCGGATCGTCGGCATGTCGATGAAGTATCGCCCTGCCCGGGTCGGCAGCTTTGCCCAGAACATTCACGAATTCCAGGGCCTGCGCGACTTCCTCGCTTCGCTAACGCTGACCACCCTGATCGATCTGCCGTTCACCCTGCTGATCCTGCTTGTCATCGCCATCATCGGCGGGCATCTGGTATGGATCCCGGTCCTTGCGTTCCCGCTGGCTTTGGGCATCGGCTATGCGCTGCAGAAGCCGTTGATGGCGACCATGGAGCGCACCATGGCGCTGGCATCGGAGCGCCAGTCCAGCCTGATCGAAACGCTGGCCGGTCTGGACGCAGTCAAGGTCAACAACGCCGAGAGCGAACGCCAGTACATGTGGGAGCAGACCCTTGGCACCCTCAGCCGCCTCGAGCTGCGCGTCAAAGTGCTGTCGAGCCTGGCCATGAACATCACCTTGCTCATCCAGCAGTTGGCGGGGGTGGCGATGATCTGCGTTGGCGTTTACCTGATCATCGACGGCAACCTGAGCATGGGCGGCCTGGTCGCCTGCTACATGCTCAGCGGTCGAGCGCTAGGCCCGTTGAGCTCGCTCAACGGTTTGCTGGCCCGCTACCAGCAGGCCAAGGTGACCATGGTGGCCACCGACCAGATGATGGAGCTACCGCAGGAGCGCAATTTCGAAGAACGTCCTCTGAGCCGTCAGGTGCTGCAGGGCGCGGTCGAATTCCGGGGTGTAGATTTCACCTATCCCAATCAGCAGAACCTGGCGCTCAAAGGCATCAACCTGAATATCCGCCCGGGCGAGAAGGTCGGCATCATCGGCCGCAGCGGCTCGGGCAAAAGCTCGCTGGCCAAGCTCATCGTCGGCCTGTACGAGGCTGACAATGGCTCCTTGCTGGTCGATGGCGTGGATATCCGCCAGATCGACGTCAGTGAGTTGCGCCATAACATCGGCTATGTCCCGCAAGACATTCAGTTGCTGGCAGGCACTTTGCGCGACAATCTTGTCAGCGGTGCCCGCTACATTGAAGACGAATTGATCCTGCAAGCCGCCGAGCTGGCCGGCGTGCATGAATTCGCTCGCCTGCATCCCGACGGTTACGAACTGCAGGTCGGCGAACGCGGCCAGAACCTTTCCGGAGGGCAGCGGCAGAACGTCGCCCTGGCTCGGGCGCTGCTGCTCAACCCGCAGATCCTGCTGTTGGACGAACCCACCAGTGCCATGGACAACACGGGGGAAGAACGCCTCAAACAGCGCCTGGCTGCGGTCATCGAGGGCAAGACCGTTTTGCTGGTGACCCACCGGGCGTCCTTGCTGTCGCTGGTGGACCGATTGATCGTCATCGATCGAGGACAGATTGTTGCGGATGGCCCGAAAGCCGCCGTCATGGATGCGCTTAAAAAGGGGCAGATCAGTGTTGCATAAGCTGGATATGGGGCGTTTCAAGGACAGCCTGCGCCGTTACTTCAAGGGCTCGGAGTCCCTTGCCGGGCAACCGCTGCCGGAGGTCAACAAAGCGCTGATCGAAGACGCGCCACGCATCGTGCGCCTGACTATCTGGGGCATCATCGCGTTCTTCCTGGTCATGATCATCTGGGCCAGCGTGGCCCCCATCGATGAAGTTACCCGCGGTGAAGGCAAGGCCATTCCATCCTCCAAAGTGCAGAAAATTCAGAACCTGGAAGGTGGCATCGTCGCGCAGATCTATGCCAAGGAAGGGCAGATCGTCGAAGTCGGTGAGCCATTGCTGCGGCTGGACGAAACACGCTTCGCATCCAACGTTGGCGAAACCGAAGCCGATCGTCTGGCGATGGCGCTGCGAGTGCAGCGCCTGAGCGCCGAAGTGGACGACAAGCCGCTGCAGATCGACGAAGAGCTGCGCAAGGCCGCACCGAGCCAGGCCGCCAGCGAGCAGTCGCTCTATCAGAGCCGGCGCCAGCAACTGCATGATGAGATCAGCGGCTTGGAACAGCAACTTGTGCAAAAACAGCAGGAACTGCGCGAGTTCACCTCCAAGCGGTCACAGTACGCCAACAGCCTGCAGTTGCTGCGTCAGGAAATCGCCATGTCCGAGCCACTGGTGGCCCAAGGCGCTATTTCCCAGGTGGAAGTGCTACGCTTGCGCCGCGCAGAAGTAGAGAACCGAGGGCAGATGGACTCCACCGCACTGGCCATCCCCCGCGCCGAAGCGGCTATCAAGGAAGTGCAGAGCAAGATTGAAGAAACCCGCGGCAAGTTCCGCAGCGAGGCGCTGACTCAGCTCAACGAGGCACGTACCGAGTTGAACAAGGCCACCGCCACGGGCAGGGCGCTGGATGACCGGGTCAACCGCACAATGGTCAGCTCGCCGGTACGTGGCATCGTCAAGCAGTTGCTGGTCAACACTGTCGGCGGCGTGATCCAGCCGGGCAGTGATATCGTAGAGATCGTGCCGCTGGATGATAGCCTTGTAGTCGAGGCGAAGATCCTGCCCAAGGACATCGCATTCCTGCACCCGGGCCAGGAAGCGACGGTCAAGTTCACGGCCTACGACTACACCATATACGGCGGTTTGAAGGCCACGCTGGAGCAGATCGGTGCCGACACCATCACCGATGAAGACAAGAAGACCACGTACTACCTGATCAAGCTGCGCACGGAAAAAAGCCACTTGGGCACTGACGAGAAACCGTTGCTGATCATCCCAGGAATGGTAGCAACGGTGGATATCATGACGGGCAAGAAGACCATCATGAGCTACCTGCTAAAACCCATCATGAAGGCCCGTGCTGAAGCCCTGCGCGAACGCTGACTGTCACAGGTGCAACCACCCTGAGGAAGGGCGCTGCACCTGCTCTGTCAGGCCGAAGTCAGCGCCAAGGGGCAGGCTCGCCCACCAACTGCCCCTGAATACCTTGAACCTCCATTTCCAGTAGCACCTGTCGCTCTCCTTCGGTCTCGACCCGCTCGGCAATCAACGGCAGATCAATACTGTGCGCTGCCCGCTGAATTGCTTCGATGAACAAACGCTTGTGTTGCTCTTGGTCAATATTGCGGATGTAGCTCCCGTCGATCTTCAGGTACGCCAGGCCCAAATGCGCCAGGTTACCGATCATGCTGAAGCGGCCACCAAAACGCTGCAGCGCCAGCCCGAAACCAAGCCCGTGCAAGCGTCGAGTCAACTGCTCGAGCGCGGCTTGCGCAGGCAATTGCTCTTCGCCGATTTCCAAGACCAAGCGTGGCCCCAGTGCGGTGTATTGCCCAAGCAAATCGTATACCCGCTGCAGAGCGTTGGGGTCGGCCAGGGTCGCAGCCGACAGGTTGAGCGCAAGCACCTGATCATGGCTACGCAAGTGCGCCAGCACTTTTTCGAGCACCAGCACATCCAGCCGCGGCATCCAGCCAAAGCGCTCGAGCCACGGCAGAAAGCGGCCGGCCGGCACTGCCTCGCCTTCATCATCGTGCAGCCGTGAAATGACTTTGTAGTGCAGCAAGCGCTGCTTGTCCTTGCAATCCACAACCGGTTGGAAGAACAGTTCGAACTGACCTTTGATGAAGGCTTGCTCAAGCCGCGTGTGCCAGGCGTGATGGCTATCGCCGGCAACAGCCGCGGCACCCTGCTCAAGGCAAACCCAGCCGGGTGTCGGCTGATTTTCAGCGCGGGCCAGGGCCTCATCGGCAAGTTTCAATAGCGCTTGCGGCGCGTCGCCGGGGCTGAACGGTGCAAGGCCGATACAGGCTACCGGGTCGACATCGGTGGCGCCGGTCTCGTGCAGACTCTGCAGCGTAGCCTCCAAGGCCTGGGCGAGCTGCACCGCCTCTTCGTGCACCATACCTGGGGCGAGCACGGCGAACTCACCGCCACGGCTGCGGGAAATCAGGTCTTTGGTCTCCGGGAACTTGGCACAGGTACGCTGCAGCTGTACACCGACCGCCTGCAACAGCTGGTCGGTGCGTTGGCCGCCCAAGCGGGCGTTAAGCCCTGTGAGGTCCTGAACACGCAGCAACAGTAGGTAACCCGCCCTCGCTTCTTCAAGGTTGCTGACTCGGGTATTGAGCTGCATTTCAAAGTAACGGCGGTTGGACAACCCGGTCAGGCTGTCCTGATACGATTCGGTACGTAGCCGCTCGCTGCGCTCGGCCTGCTCGTAGAACAGGGCCTTGAGCTTCTCCACCATCTGGTTCATGGCTTGCACCACACGACGCAACTCGGGCGTGCGCGGCAGCTCAGGCAGGCTGAGGAACTCGCGGCGGGCGATGGCGTGGGACTGCTCGACCATGTAGTCCAGCGGCCGCAATTGACGACGTAACAGCAAGGCTCCGAGTACCGCGCTCGCTGCACCGCAGAGCAGCAGCCAGCCCAGGCTGCCCAAGGCGCTCTGCCAGAGTTTGGAGATGGCGAACATCGGGTGGCTAATGACTTCGACCCGCGCGGCTTGTTGCCAACCTCGGCTGACGAGGGCATCACCGCCGGCAGCTTCGAGGCCTATCAGGTGGATGAACCAGGCAGGAACACCACCAGGATCTGGCTGCGCGTGACGCTCCACCAGCACCGCATTCGAGGCCAGGTCGACGACCTTGATGCTCGAATAATAGCCACTGTCAAAGATCGAACTGACCATGAGCTCTACCATGGCCGGGTCATCGATGTTCGGCGTCAACGAGAGCGCCAGCGCCGTGGCAGCGTCCTGGGCATGTGAGCGCAGCTGGTTGACGTACTGGCTGCGTGAACTCTCCAGGCTGACCATGAAGCTGCCGCTGAACGCGACCACCAGGAACAGGCAAATGGCCAACAGCAATTGTTTGAACAGTGACATCTGTGCTCCTTCAGTAAACCGGTTCGGCCGGGAACCCTTCGGCCTGCATTTTCTTTAACAAGTCCTGCCAGCGTGACAAACGCTTGGTGTCACCGACTTTCTTGTTACCCGCAGCACCGGTCAACCAGAGGCCTTCACCATTGAAGGCGTAGACCGGCAAGAGGTCAGTACGCTGGCTGGCCGGCTTGATCGCGTCCATCAGGCTATCGAGTACCAGCGGCTGGGCTTGTGGGCTTGAATAATAGGTCAGCACCATGTGCGCGCGATTCTGGCGCAAGGCCTTGACGTAGGTGATGCGCAGCTTTTCACTTGGGATACCCATGCGGCGCAGGCTGAAATACTTGGCGATGGCGTAGTCCTCGCAATCGCCGGCGCCCTTGATCAAGGCCTGGATGGGCGTGGCCCAATAGTCGACTTCACGCCACAAGTCGATGTCTTCGACATAGCGCAATTGCTGGTTGAAAAACAGATTGGCTGCCTGCAAGCGTTGTAGCTCGGAGCCTTGGTTTTGCGTGGCCATCATGGCTTGCCAGGCATCGATGCGGCCCTTGCCGGCACCCAGTGGGCCATACAGGGTCTGTGACTTGCGACTGATCTGGGAAAAATCCCAATCCGCATGCAAACCGCCCAGCAGCAAGCTGCCCAGCAAAATGGCAAGGCCGACACATCGCGCGGCGGTTTTGATTACCCAAGGTATCGCCACTGCGAAGACCTGTTTAGACCAGTCGAAAGCAGCGATGGTGAGGTCTGTCAGCATAAAAAACAATGGCATCCTGCACTCATGCCGCCGGTGGTCGGGGAGCCAAGACTTTCCAGTTAATGCTTTGTATGTGCCGCTTCCTTTGCCAGTCGTCTTCATCCACCATATCTCTAGGCCGTGTTTCGCCCGCCCCCATTGCGGGGAGCTGGTTTGACAAGCCCCCTTGCCTGTTACTAGTGTCATTGGATCCAACTTTAGTCGTCGAGGCAGACTCCGCGTGGCCGAGAAAATCAAACTGAGCAATGTGCTGGCGAGCGAACAGCTACCGGCGAACCTGGCCCGTGGCGTGATCGAAGAACGCTTGCGCAGCGCCATACTCGATGGCCGCCTGCCGCCCGGTACCGCCGTGCGCCAACAAGAGCTGGCGACCTTGTATGGCGTCAGCCGCATGCCTGTGCGTGAGGCGCTGCGCCAGCTGGAAGCGCAATCGCTGCTCAAGGTGGAGATGCACAAGGGCGCAGTTGTGGCGCCCTTGATTGGTGAAGATGCGGTCGACACTTATGCGTTGCGGGTTTTGCTCGAATCCGAGGCCCTGCGCCAATCCATTCCCCTGCTCGATGCCGAAGATATCGCCCGGGCACGTGGTTACATCCGGCAATTGGAAAACGAGACGCGCCACGCCGAAATCGGCCGCCTCAATCGGCTGTTCCACATGGCCCTGTACGGCAAGGCTCAGAACCAGAAGCTACTGCGCCTGATCGAGGACGAGCTCAACGAGGAAGAGCGCTTCCTGCGCTTTCATCTATCGTCGATGGGCTTGGGCAAGCTGACCCAGGACGATCACAACGCACTGGCGGATGCAGCCAGTGACAAGCTGGTCGACGAGGCAGTGAGGGTGCTGGAGCAGCATCTGAACAATGGTGCGCGGGTTATCAGGAATTACCTGGACAAGCAAGCAGCCCAGCCAATGCCATAACCCGGAAAAGACAAAGCCCCTGTCTGCAGTGCAGACAGGGGCTTTGGATTTGAATCTTGACGATGACCTACTCTCACATGGGGAAACCCCACACTACCATCGGCGATGCATCGTTTCACTACTGAGTTCGGGATGGGATCAGGTGGTTCCAATGCTCTATGGTCGTCAAGAAATTCT